>NZ_JADBQO010000007.1:0-564915 GCF_014895875.1 Enterobacter cloacae complex sp. P12RS | reverse complement strand
TTACAATATTATTAGATTAATTTCAACTATTAATTAAGATAGTTTGTATGTTGATCACATTTACATTCTCACAAGCTTTTTGCCCTGAGATTCCAGTGTATATGAGAGATCTTGGGAGCGAGTGCAATCCTCGATTGCAGCCCAATTTCGTATCTGATGCATGAATTTTCATCAAAACTATTAGGCAATTTTCTGTCTTAACCCATGTCATACCTAGGACCTCTGATGCACTTGCATTAAAACAACTATAAAGAGGACAGGTGAGGAGGGGTATACTGTGCGCCAGTTTTAGTGACGGGAATTATTTTACGCGTCAGATGCACGCACGCTCTGCGGCGGCATTGTCATCCCTAAACCACCTCCTTTGGAGTGGTTTAGGGATGACAATGTCTATGTCGGACTAAACACAAGTATGAGATTACAGCTCAGAAATTCGGCTTAACAGGAGTTAACTATGAACCGAACAGAGGCCAGAATTCATCTGCCGCATTTTGGAACAATGGGCCTTGGATCGCAGCTTGGAACTTAGGCTATTCCAGCCGGGCAAGCAGACTTAGACGGATTTATTGAAAGTTTTAACAAGAAATGTGAGTCAAAATGAGCGCTTGCATAGCGATATTACTCACCCTAGGAAAGACATCAATGATTGGTGGCAGGATTACAACTAGATCCGTCCATATTTATCACTAACTGAAGGTGAAAGTTGTATCTAATACAGGGGGCGGGTCACGCTCACCAGTCGTTACCGCTAAGAGTCCAAAATCGTTAGCCCAAAAATTTTACATTCATCCCAGCAATATTTCCCTCCCTCATCCGTCTACCTCATCACAAGCCATAATCAGTTACTGCAAACGAGGTAAACACCATGAGAGATTTTGAACTGCACGGCAGAGGTCACGGGCGCGGATTTGGTCGTCACCGTATGGGCAAGGGCTTAGTCATCGGCGCGGTGATTTTCATCGTGCTCGGTCTGCTGGTGATGTCCCTGTGGAACGCCTTGCTCCCGGCGATCCTCGGCGTGAAGGCCATCGGATTCTGGCAGGCGCTGGGGATTCTGGTGCTGAGCCGCATTCTGTTTGGCGGATTAGGTTTCCGCCCGGGGATGTTTGGCGCGCACCGGCGGATGCACGAGCGCTGGATGAACATGACGCCCGAGCAGCGCGAGGCGTTTATTCAGCAGCGTCGCGAAGGCTTTGGTCGTCACGGTCGCGGTCACTGCGGCTGGCACGGCCATCGTGACGATAAGCGCGATGACGCCGCGCCCAAAACCCCGGAAGCAGAGTGAGCGAAATGAAAGCCGGGGAGGCGGGCGGATCCATGCTGATGTCGGCGCTCAACGCCTGCCGCGCCCGGCTGAAAGCCTTCATTCGCGGACGGACGTCCGTTCGCGATGATGCCGACGACATTTTGTAGGAAGTGACGTATCAGCTGATGAAAGTGGAGCAGCCGGTCGAAAACGTCGCGGCCTGGCTGTTCCGCGCGGCGCGTAACGAGATGACAGACCGGGCGCGTAAAAAGCGTGAGGTGTCACTCTCCAGCTATTTTTCGGGCGAAGACGAAGAGGGTTTTCCCGAGGACGAGCTGGCCGAAACCCTGTTCGGCGTACCGCAAACGCCGGAGGAGGAGTATCTCAAAACGCTGCTGTGGGAAGAGCTGGGGCAGGCGCTGTCAGAACTCCCGCCACCGCAGCGCGAAGTGTTTGAAAAGACCGAACTCAACGGCTACAGCATTAAAATGCTGGCAGAGGAGACGGGGGCCAGCGAGCAGGCGCTGTTATCCCGCAAGCACAAGGCGGTGCTGTTTCTGCGCACGCGGCTGCGGGATATCTACGACGCGCTGACGGGGGAATAGCGGCGACAGACAAAACCTTACACTTCCGGCACTTGTAGATTCATCACTATCGTTTATGATCGGGGCGTCTCGTTACTCTGGAATATTATGCGCAACCGTCAGCTCCTCGGAAAATGGCTTTTGATCATTACCTGTCTCGCGATGGCGATTTGCCTCGTGCAGCGTGCGGTGATGCTCAACCATTTTTTACAGGGACTGGATCCGCAGATTTCACTGAGTGCAGATGCCCCAACCCAAAGCAGCACCGAGCAGTCCGGGCCATCGCCCTGCCAGCTGGGCGCCCAGTCGCTTCTTTGTGCCCAGCCTCTGTTCTTCGACGGCGCGCTGCCGGCTATCATTATCTTCTTCGCGCTGTTACAGCTGCTGACGCAAGGGCGGGCATTCGCTCCCGCGGAACAGCCGGTTCAGGCACCGCCTCCCCGAATACACCTTAAAAACTGCGTTTTCCGTGAATGAAAATCATCGTCACCACACGATAATTTTTCACTGTTCACGGAGTAATACATGGTTAATCTCTTCAGGGGATTCGTCCTCCTGTGGCTGTCCTGCATCGGCATTGCCCATGCGGCAGACACCGGCTGGCTGGTCTCCCCACAAAACGATCACGCCCGCATCCGCTTTCAGGCGGAAAGGGAACAAACGCACGTTAAAGGCCTGCTCACCATTGAGCTAAAGCCCGGCTGGAAAACCTACTGGCGATCGCCGGGCGAGGGTGGCGTCGCGCCAAAAATCAGCTGGCCGGAAGGCGTAACGGACAGCTGGTCCTGGCCGGTACCGTCGCGCTTCGATATCTCCGGCATGACCACGCAGGGGTATCACGATAAGGTCACGATTCCGATCGTTCTCGACGGGGTTAAGAGCGACGCGCTCAATGGAACGCTCACGCTCTCCACCTGCAGCAACGTCTGCCTGCTGACGGACTACCCGCTGCATCTCGATTTTACCCAGCCGGTGGATGAGAGCTTCCAGGCCGCCTTCGAGCAAGCGATGCGCGCCGTTCCCGGTACGTCTGGCGTATCCACGGATCTCTCCGCCCGGCTCTCTGGTGACAAGCTGGTGATTACCGGCACGACGGACGGGAAGTGGGACAATCCGGGGATCTACTTTGACCCGCTGGAGGGTGACATTCTCCCCGGCGAGCCGGCCATTAAGCACAACGGCAACACGCTTCGGGTGACGGTACCCGTGACCGACGAATGGGGCGATAAACCCGCCTCGCTGGAAGGCAAGAGGCTGTCGTTTGTGCTGACCAATGGCGGCAACGCGCAGCAAACCACCATGACCGTTGGGACAACGCCAGAAGAGACCTCCGTACCGGACGGGACGGGAAAAATGATCCTCTTTGCCCTGCTTGGCGGATTGATCCTGAACCTGATGCCCTGCGTGCTGCCGGTAATGGGCATGAAGCTTAACAGCATCCTGCAGGCGGGATCTGACAGGCGCGCCATCAGGCTACGCTTCCTGGCCACCAGCGCCGGGATCCTCGCCTCCTTTGCGCTGCTGGCCGCGATGGTGACCGCGCTTAAGCTGACCGGGGCGTCGCTGGGGTGGGGCATTCAGTTCCAGAACCCGTGGTTTATCGGCCTGATGGTCGCCGTCACCTTCCTGTTTGCGCTGAACCTGTTTGGGGCGTTTGAGATGCTGCTCCCTTCTGCCGCCGCCGGGCGGCTGGCAACGGCAGGGGGCACAGGGCTTGGCGGCAGTTTCTGCGAAGGGATGTTCGCCACGCTGCTTGCCACGCCGTGCTCCGCACCATTTCTCGGTACGGCGGTTGCCTTTGCCCTTGGCGCGCCGCTGCACGCCCTGTGGCTTATCTTCCTGATGCTGGGCGTGGGCATGAGCCTGCCGTGGCTGTTTGTGGCCCTGGTGCCGAAAACGGCCATGCTGCTGCCAAAACCCGGCCGCTGGATGAACACGCTCAAAACGATCCTGGGCCTGATGATGCTGGCCTCCAGCCTCTGGCTGGTCACGCTGCTGAGCCTGCATCTGGGCGAGGCGGTCAGCCAGATCGTGATGCTGGTGTTGATCGTTATCGCGCTGGCGCTGTTTGCGAAGAAGGGGCAAGCCTCCTCGCCGTTATTCTGGGCCGTGGTCATCGCGCTGTCGGTGTTCGGCGGGTATCAGCTGCGCGGGTTGCTCAACTCACCGCCTGACGCCACCACGCAAAGCGTCGCACAGACCATCCCGTGGCAGCCGCTCAGCGAGGAGGCCATTGAGCAGGCGCTGGCGCAGGGGAAACGGGTGTTTGTGGATATCTCGGCGGACTGGTGCGTGACCTGCAAAGTAAACGAGCACCGGGTACTGCGTCAGCCGGACGTTATTGCCGCGCTGAGTCAGCCGGACGTGGTGGCCCTGCGCGGAGACTGGAGCCAGCCCTCCGCGCTTATCGCGGAGTTTCTCGCGAAGCGAAACCGCTACGCCATTCCCTTTAATGAGGTCTATGGCCCCGGCACGCCTGAGGGGGACATCCTCTCGCCGCTGCTGGACAAGCGCACCCTGGTCATCACCCTGAACAACGCAAAAGGCTAATGCATTATGAAAAAATTCTTTATCACGCTTATGCTCCTGCTGACCTCGGCTCAGGTCATGGCAGCCCAGCCGCTGACGCCGGACGAGGAGCAGCGCGCGCAGAAGATGATCGCTGATTTCCTGTTTAACGATCCGAACTCCCCGCGCATCGGCGCGAAAAATCCAAAGCTTACCCTGGTGGTGTTTACCGACTATAACTGCCCGTACTGTAAGAAATTCGATCCTTACCTGGAGAAGATCGTCGAAAAACACCCTGATGTGGCGGTGGTCTTTAAGTTTTTACCTTTCCGCTCGGAAAGTTCGCTGACCGCCGCGCGCGACGCGTTAACCGTCTGGCGCGCGCATCCCGAGCAGTTTATGAAATTTAACCATACCCTGATGGCCAAAAAGGGATACCACGATGACGCCAGCATTCAGGAGGCGCAAAAGCGGGCGGGGGTGAGCGTCACCGCGCCGGATGATGAGAGCATGGTGTCGATCAAACGCAGCCTGATCGTCGCGGAAAAAATGGGAATTCAGGGCACGCCCGCCACGCTTATCGGCGAAGGGCTACTGCCCGGCTGGGTTCCTTTTGAACAGTTCGACGAAATGGTCAGTGACGCACTGAAAAACCGCTAACCTGAAGGGGGCGGAATGCCCCCGAAAAACCGGAGAGGGAAATGAAAAAATTACTGTTACTTTCGGCGCTGGCGACCTCAGGGCTGGCCCAGGCCGCTGATGCCATACCGGATGTGGTGAAGCAGTTCAGCGAGCAGCAGCAGATCAAAATCATTAAGAAACTGGATGCTCCCGGCGGCGCACCGGCCTGGCTGGGGCAATATCAGGACATGGGCGTGACGCTGTTTTTAACCCCGGACGGAAAGCACGTTATTTCGGGCTATCTGTACGATGACAAAGGAAAAAACCTCAGCGAAGGCTATTTCCAGAAAGAGATCTACGCTCCGATGGGGCGCGAGATGTGGAAGAGCCTCAACGCGGCGCATCCCCTGAAGGAAGGGGCGGATAACGCCCCGCGTAAGGTCTTCGTCTTCGCCGATCCGTTCTGCCCGTACTGCAAGCAGTTCTGGGCCGAAGCGCAGCCGTGGGTGAAGGCGGGCAAGGTTCAGCTCAACACGCTGCTGGTGGCGTTTCTTAACCCCAACAGCGGGCGCAACGCCTCTGCGATCCTGAATGCGAAAGATCCGGTCTCGGCCTGGCGCGAATACGAGCTTTCCGGTGGGAAAAAATTGCCAAAACCTGAAGGGGACGCTTCCCGCGAAACGGTAGCGATCCTGCAAAAACATCAGGCGCTGATGGACAGCCTGGGCGCAAACGCCACGCCGGCCATTTACTATCTGAATGCGGAAAACGAACTGCAGCAGGTGGTCGGCATGCCGGACGCGCAGCAGCTTGAGGCAATGTTCGGGCCGAAGCCTTAAGAAATCAGGCAGAAACGGGGTGTTTCTGCCTGATAGTCACTTAGCTACCCCAGCGTCCTTTGAGGTAGTTCACCGCCTGCTGGGTCTGTGGCTGGTTCAGGTAATCTTCCCGGAACAGGATGGTGCCGTTCACGTTGGGCAGCGAATCGTTAAGGTCGAGCTGTTTTTTTAGCTCCGGCACGCCGCCCTGAACCGTCCAGTCCGGCTCATTCTTCGACGGTTCGCCCACCTTGTAGAACGCAATGCCGATATACAGGCGGGTATGGGTCGGCTTGACGACGTCGGCCCACCATTTGGTCAGCACGTCATAGCGCGCGGCATCCCGCGCGAAGGGCCAGTATATCTGCGGGGCGATGTAGTCCAGCAGGCCCTGCTGCACCCACTGACGCGTATCGGCGTAGGATTCATCGTAGGCCGCGGCGCCGCGCGTGTCCGAACCCGCCGGGTCAAAGGAGCGGTTTCGCCACACGCCCGCCGGGCTGACGCCAAACTCCACGTTGGGCCTGGTCTGCTTGATCGCGCGGGACACCTGCACGATCAGCTGCTGCGTATTGTGTCTGCGCCAGTCGGCTTTTGAGGCATATCCCTGGCCGTACTGCCGCCAGGTTTGCGCGTCGTTGAGCGCGGATCCCGGCGATTCAGCGTAAAAGTAATCATCAAACTGCACGCCGTCTACCGGGTAGTTCGCCACCACTTCGGTCACCACTTTGGTTATCCAGTCACGCACTTCGGGAATGCCCGGGTCGAGAACAAAACGATCGCCGGAGATGCGTACCCATTCCGGGTGCTGAACATAGACGCTGGACGGGGTCAGATATGAAGTCCGGTTCAGGGCGGCGATGGTTGAGGGCTTAGTATTGGTCGACACGCGGTAAGGGTTGAACCAGGCATGAACCTTCATGCCGCGCTTGTGCGCTTCATCCAGCATAAACTGCAGCGGGTCGTAACCCGGATATTCGCCGATGTTGCCCGTCAGCATATCTGACCACGGTAGAATTTTTGATGACCAGAGCGCGGTGCTGTCCGGCTTCACCTGGAAAAATACGGTGTTAATCCCGAGGCGCTTAAGGTTGTCGAGCTTGCCGATCAGCGCCTGCTTTTGCATGGTGATGCGCTGGTCGGCGCTGCGGCCATTCACCGAGGCCACCGGTGGCCAGTCGAGACGAGAGACGGTCGCCAGCCAGACCCCGCGCATCGGCTCGTTTGCCTGCTGCGTCGGTTTGCTGGCGGTGGGAAGAGGGGTAACCAGTGATTTAGGTGGTTTTGAGGAGCAGCTTACAAGTAAAAGCGCGCAGGCAGCCAGCGCACCGATCCGTTTTACGTGTCGCGTCATTTGCGTATTAGCTCTTGATAATCCGACTGTTAGCCCAGGGATTAAAGGCGGGCGCCGCCTGTTCTGCGCTTTCCTCATCGTTGAGGGAGTCCAGATACAGGGCTTCAACTTCCGCGCGCGCCCACGGGGTGCGGCGCAGGAATTTCAGGCTCGATTTAACGCTGGGATCTTTTCTGAAACAGTTAATTTTGATGCGGTCGCCCAATTCGCTCCAGCCATACTTCGCCACCAGGGCGTTGACCATCATCTCCAGCGTTACGCCATGTAAAGGATCTTTGGAAATGTGTGCAGTCATAGGCGTCCGGATGTCTCGATTTTTAGGGGATTGGGGTAAACGCTGAAAGGGTACAAGAAAGCAGGGGAAGCGGCAATTTTCCTTTTCCCCTCACTCACTTTATGACGGACTCCGTGCGCTGATTTTCACCGACAATTTTTCCCGCGCTGTTTTCAATCGTAAACCGAATCGACACGTCGTCCTGGCCCACGGGCGTAGCCGTCAGCGTTTTGACCATCGTTCCCGAGTCTGCTGCGATCGTCATCGTCGTCGTGCCTTTAGCCAGCACCTTGTCGCGCTGCGTGATACGCCAGGTCAGGCGGCATTCGCTGCACGGTTTCCAGGTGTCGTTGATGGCCCAGAGGCGCACGGTCGCCGCCGCGCCGGATTGCCACTGCGCGGTGACCGGTTCAATGGACGGCAAAACAGGCTGGTACGCGCGCTGGAGCGCGTAAAACCCGGCTTTAGGTTTACGCAGATAGTCCACTACGCCCCAGTTGATGGAGGGCCAGGTTTCCACAAACATAAAGTGGAACAGGGCCGTCACCGGCTGGTAGCGCTGTCGACGGTAGCTTTCTGCCGCCGTGGCCACCAGTTGAGACTGGTACGCCTGGGTATTGCGAATCATCGCCTGAATGTTCTTCCCGCGCGAAATACCGGCAAACTTAAAGGTCTGGAAGGGCTGAAAATTATGGTATTTCCAGACGGTCCAGCCGGGATCGTCGGCGGCGGTCGTTTTTGGCCAGAGCGACGCCGCCGGGATGATGGTTTTTAGTGTTGACAGGCGGGGAAGCGCCTGCGCGCCGAACTCGGTAATGATCCCCGTTTTGGCTGGGGCAAGCAGGTCGCGCACGGTGCCGAAGTACCAGCCCGCCCAGTAATGCTCCTCAACGGCGGAGAAGCGGTGCACGATGCGGGAGGTATCTTCGGCAAGCGTATCCGCCACCTTTTGCGTGAGCTCGCGATTCAGATCTTTATTCCAGTCCGGGAAGCGTTTTTCCATCCACGGCGAATTCCACGGCGGTTCGTTATGCCCGCCCCAGACGATGATGGCGGGCGAATTGCCAAACTGTTCGATCATCTCCCGCGTCTGTCGAACCGCATTTTCCGTGAAAGCCGCACTGTTGTTGTAGCCCCACTGCAGCGGAACATCCTGCCAGATCATCATGCCCATCTCATCGGCCACGTCATACAACGCACGTCCGGCAACGTGTCCGTGCACGCGTATGGCGTTGGCGTTCATGGCTTCCACCAGACGAAGGTCGCGTCGGTATTTTTTCCGCGTCATGGTGCCGAGCCAGGGGGAACCGATGTAATTGCTGCCCTTAATAAAAAGGCGCCTGTCGTTTATGAGCCAGCCCTTATTGTCGGGCTGCTCGACTATTTTGCGCAGCCCGGTGCGGGTTACCGCCGTGTCCATTAAGCCGTTTGCATCCCGCAACGCCACGCGAACGGTATACAGGTGGGGTTTTCCGGTACCGACGGGCCACCACAGCTTTGCCTTCGGCATGGGCAGCGTCACCTGAACGGAATGGGCACCGCTTTCGAGAGTAACCGGAAAGTCAGCCTGATAGGGCCTGCCGCTGAAGTTGGCGGGCGTGGCGGTGAGCCGCACGGTCGCCGGGCCCTGACCGAGCGCGCGGTAGCGAATCTCCGCTTTTAGCGTCGGGCGAGTCAGCCCCTGCGACCAGTCGGGCCGCAGGATGGTCTCATCAAGGGTAGCGCCCCGGCTAAGGTGCAGCCGGACCGGTGCCCAAATGCCGCCCGAGTTAGCGTCCTGTCCTTCCGGCGACCAGGCGCCACCGGGACGCGTGTCATGCTGATTCAGAACCCCCTTCATGGCCGTTTTATGCAAAGGCCAGATCTTGTGCGGATCTTCGTAGGGGCTGTCTACCCTGACGATGAGCCGATTGTGACGTTGTAACGCCGGGCTGGCGTCCAGCGAAAAACGCTGAAAGTAGCCCTCATGCTTGCCCAGCGGCTGGCCGTTCAGGGTCACCTCGGCCAGGTAATCGACGCCGTCAAACACCAGGGTACTCATCACGTCAGGGGGCTGCACGGGCAGGGAAAACGCGTGCTTGTACCACAGCGCGCCCTGATGATCGTACCCGGCACTGTACCAGTTGGCAGGAACCTGAAGCGGGTGCCAGCCTGATGCGGCAGGACGTGCGCTGTCATTGGCATCCTGAACCTGCCATTCTCCGGCCAGAGACCAGCTGACCGGCGCAGAGTTCGCCACCGCGTGGGTGGTCAACAGGGCAACGAGCAGCGTGCAGTTGCGAGCGTTCATTTGTTTACCCCGCGCGCGTTGAGCCACGCCATCAGGCGCAGCGATTCCTGGCGAAGATTTTCTTTCAGGGCCGCAAGCTGGCGCCCATCCAGCGTATGCGCGTCGCTTTCCAGCACCTGCAACTGCTGTGCGAGCGTGCTGAAGTCCAGGGTGACGGCTTCTCCGCGCAGCTTGTGGGCCGCGCGTCGCAGCGCCTCGCGGTCGTTGCTGTCGATCGCCTGGGTAATGGTTTTGATTGCTTCATTTAGCCCTTCGCCAAACAGGGCCAGCAGCTCCTGTACCAGGGTGGGATCATCAGCGCACTGCTTCAGCAGGCGTGCTTCATCCGGAAAACCGGAGGCGTCTTCGTGGTGCTGGAGCACGCGGGCAATCTCTTCAGCGAGACGCTCCTGGCTAATGGGTTTGGCAATATAGCCGTCGAACCCCATGTTCAGGCAGCGCTCTTTATCCCCCTGCATGGCGTGTGCGGTCATGGCGACGGTGGGTTGAGGCGGTCCGGGCCGGGACTGCTCTTCTTCACGAAGCAGGCGAATGGCGGTCTCACCGTCCATCTCTGGCATCTGAAGGTCGATCAGTAAAACGTCCCACGTATCCGCGCGCCAGCGTTCCAGCAGCGCGAAGCCATTGTCGACGATCTGACAGCTATGGCCGAGCCGCTCGAGCAGGCGCGCGGCGACCTTCTGGTTGACCAGATTATCTTCAGCCAGCAGGATCCGCAGTCCCGTGGCTGCAGGCGAGGCGACAGGCGTGGGCGTGCTTTCACCCACGGGTGCTGGCGAACGTTCAAACGCGGCGGCAATCGCCTGATGTAATTCATCCTGGGCGATAGGCTTATGCAGATAGTTCTTGATTCCGATCCGCTTCAGCATATTGATATCAAAATGTCGGCTCATGGAGCTCAGCATGATGATATGGCTTTCAGCAACCTGCGGCAGAACCGAAAGCTCAAGGGCCAGAGACACGCCGTCCATATCCGGCATCTGCGCGTCCAGCAGGATCAGGGGCCACGCCGTTCCCGTTCTAACCCGGTCAATGGCCTCGCTGGCGTTGTTAACGCAGGTGGGTTTCAGTCCCATCTGGCTGAGCATCGCGGACAGCAGCCGCAGGTTGGTCGCGTTATCATCAACCACCAGTACGGATTCACCGTTAAAGCGCTGGCTATGTGGGCGCTCTCCGGACGCAAGGGTCTGCGCTGCCAGCGGCAGCGAGAACGAAAATTCGCTTCCTTTTCCCGGCTCGCTGTAGACCGTTAATTCGCCCCCCATGGCCGCAACCAGTCTTGCCGAGATGGTTAGCCCGAGCCCCGTGCCGCCGTAGCGGCGGGTGGTTGAGTTGTCCGCCTGGCTGAAGGCTTCAAAAATGGCCTTCTGCTTATCTGCCGGTATGCCAATGCCGCTGTCGCGCACGCGAAAACGCCATCGATTCGCGCTATCGCCGGGCTCAACAACCAGGATAACTTCTCCCTGATGGGTAAATTTCAGCGCGTTGCCCAGCAGATTGGTCAGGATTTGCCGCAGCCGCGCGCCGTCAACCAGCAGCACGTCGGGAACGTCGGGCGCAATATCAACCAGCAGCTCGATGCCTTTTTCGCTCGCCCCCGGCATGTGCGGGCGAATGAGCGACTGAATAAAGGGGCGGACAGGTACGGGTTCCGACTCCAGCTCCACTTTGCCGGCTTCAATTCGGGAAAAGTCGAGAATATCGTTGATGATATGCAGCAGAGACTGGGCAGAGCTCATCACCAGGGTCAGATAGTCGCGCTGATCGGCACTCAGAGACGTATCCAGGCACAGCTGGGTCATGCCAATAATGCCGTTCATCGGGGTACGAATTTCATGGCTCATATTCGCCAGGAACGCGCTTTTTGCCTCATTGGCTTTTTGTGCCTCAATGGCAGAGGCGAACGCCTGAATTTCAGCCTCTTTGCGCCGCGTAATATCCTGCAGCGTGCCAATAACGCGCTCTGCGTTTCCCTCAATGGAGAGCGTAACCACCTGGCCGGACAGCAGCATCCAGCGCAGTCCTTCGGTAGGGTGATGCACGCGAATTTCACATTCAAAGACCGGACGATGATCCTGCTTCGAAGCGTGCAGCGCCTTGCGTAGCGCTGCGCGATCGTCCTCGTGGACCTGATTGAGGAGAAAACGCACCGGATATCGCCACTGTGTGCGCGACTGGCCCAGCATGGCAAGCAGGGTATCGTTGACCTGGAGCGTGTCGCCGGAAACCTGCCAGTCCCAGATCCCGATATGAATGGATTCCGCCGTCAGCAGAAAGTCGTCATGCAGCTGGTGGCGCGCGCGCTGCGCTTCATCCAGCTCCGTAACATCGCTGTGCAGGCTGACAATACCACCGTCCGCAAGCCGCTGATGCTGGACGAAGATCCGCCGCTGGCCCGCCTGGCGCACCTCGCAGTGCTTATCCTGCCGACAGTTGCGCACGATCGACTCGCGCAGCGTCTGGCGCAGGCCGGGATCGACGTTGTAAACGGCGTCGATAAAGCGTTCCGCCAGCGCTTCAAGAGTGGTTCCCACCGTCAGCCACGGGGTTATGACCGGATAAAACAGGGCAACGTTGTGATTCCAGGCCTGCAGGCATTCATTACGGTCATAAATCATGACGGCGGCCGGCAGCGCGTTAAGATCGTACGTGAATGAACTCATCGTGATTCCCCCTACGCGCGGTAGTGCAGTTCTGCCTGTCGGCGAAGGTATTCCAGCCCGGGCGCGATCGCCATGGCCCAGGCGGTGAGGATCTCATCGTCGCACTGCGGATCGCGCAGGCTCACCGCGTTCAACATCGCTTCGCGCCAAAGGGCAAAAAACCGCGGGGGAAGGTGGAGGCCGTCGTCGCTTTGCTCCCGCGCCAGGCGCTCGAGAAAATCAGGGACGATCAGGGCGCCGTCGACCGCAAGCATGGCGAAGAAGCTTTTAAACAGGGTCTGCTGGCCCTCCCGATCCGGCAGACGAGAAAAATGTGCCTCGGTTTCGGGTGACATATGGACGAAGGCGTCATAGAACGTCTGAAAAAACGCGGTTTTTTCATTATTCGGAAAGACGCGGTTCAGACTGGATTCAAACAGATCGCGATAGAACTTCACGGCGTCCTCCTTATGGTGCTTTCGCCCGGCAGACAGTGCCCGATGGGCGTGTATTGCTCTGCCAGACGGCGTGAGAAGTAGCTCTCTTTCTTCGACCGACGCACGTCAAACAGAGGCCCGGCGTTGTGTTTAAAGAAAAGGGCTTCCAGCACCGTGGCGTTGGTCGAGAGGGTTAAGGCAGCGTTGGTATCGCCCGTGGCTTCCTGACGGCCTTCATACCAGCCTTTCTGCGGATCGTTAAGGTGTTTGGTGACCGTCATCAGCACGTCGGTGTACGGGGTATCCCACAGCGCCCACAGGGCAAAAACCGCTTTAGTCGATACCTGTGCGAAACGGGTGTAGTCCCGGCCATCGTCTCCGACAGAGTTCCAGGCATAGCCATTTCCCCAGACGGTATCCTGGATATGCCAGGGCGCCTGAGAGAGCGTGAAATCTGCCCTGGCCGTCATGATTTTATCGGTCTCCCAGCGGGTCTTCTGGCTCAGCCAGACGTTTTCGGCCTGCTTGCGCAGACGCTGTTGCAGATCGGCCGCAACGCCTTCTGGCTCCCAGCCAAACTCCAGGCCCGGCAGCATATAGGGAAGGGTGGTAATCAGAGAGGGCTGCCACGTGGTGCGCGGATCGCGGGCATCGACGGCCAGACGCCGCTGGGCGATGATGACGTGGTGCGCCGGGGGCGTAAATGCTTTATCCGGGGAAAATCCCCACAGCTGAAACGCCGTCGCGGCATATTCACTTTCGCCCAGCCGCAGTTCCTCCCGCACGACCGGCTGACCGTTTTGCAGGGAAGAGGACCACAGTTCGCCTTCGCTGTCGATGACCGGGCAGAAATTCCAGCGCAGGATAATTTTATCCAGGTATTCGCTGTACTGCGGCTCCCGCTCTGCGGTAAGGCGCAGGGCGAGCATCAGACGCGCCATGTCGCGCGCGGACCAGCCATTTTTGCTGGGCTTGCCGCTAAAGTCGACTGGCGTCGCCGTCTGGCTGGAATAGAGTCGACCCGGCGTTCGGGCATCGGTCAGCATCAGGCGGTTAAGGGTGCCCATGAGACGGGTTAAGCGAGCGTCATACTCGGCGTCCTCAATCAGCCCCAGCTCTTTTGCCGCCAGCAGGGCGATAAGCGTATCGCCCATTTGCCAGAGCGTGACGCGGGGCTGTTTGTCGCTCCCGTTGACCAGGCCCGTTTGCGGCTGGGTATTATTGACGAAATAGCGCCAGGCGATCGTCGCCCACGTCTGCTCTTCCGGCGTCAGGGCGGCGATACGCGCGCTGGAGTGCCAGCCGCCGTGGATTAGCCAGCGCCAGCCTGCGCCCTGATGGCCAAACAGGGCAAAAATGACCCCGCCTGCAATGAGTAATCCCGCGAGCCCTCTGGCTAAGGTTTTAAGCATTGCGCAGTCACCGGAGGCAGTTTAACGGGCTCGTCCACGCTGCATGACGCGCACTGACAGGCCTGACAGGCGGGTTTGGTACGCTGCGTGACGCCCGTCCGGTCGCACCAGCTTTTTATGGCCGGTGTGCTGCTAAGGAACGGACGGCTGCGCAGCGCGTTGTTCTCTTCAAACTGATCGAGCAGCTTGCGATCCCACAGCGAGGGGGCAAAATCCTTGCTCTTTGGGTTGTCGGTGTTGAAGGCCAGCAGTTTTCCCTCTTTCTTGAACAGCAGGGCTTCCAGCATGATGCCGTTATTGTTCGCGGTGAACTCTTTGATCGGGCCGTCACCGTTTTCATACAGCCCTTCGTAGTAGCCTTTTCCCTCTTCGTTGGCATTCTCAATGGTATTCAGCAGGCGGTCGGTATAGGGGGAGTTCCACAGCACCCACATGCCCAGCGCCGCCTTCAGCGATATTGCGGCAGCGTTGGGGACGAACTGGCCTTTATCGGTAATGGTGTTCCAGTTGTATCCGTCGCTGAAGACGGTGTCATAGACGAAGTAAGGAGCCTTATCGAGCTGGTGCTCGGAGCGCGCGGTGAGGACGCCGGTAATGGTATAGCGGTTCTCCTGAGCCTGATAAACGCGGTCAGCAAAGTTTTTCATCCATGTCAGGGAGTAGTCGCGCGGGGCGTTATCCCGGTCGGTCGGTTTATCAAAGCCGAACTCCAGCCCGTAGAGCAGGTAGGATTCCGTCACCACGTAGTTATGCTGCGACGTGTTGCGCGGGTCGCGCGTATCGTACGGGACCAGCACGCAGTAGATTTCGGCCAGCTCATAAGGCTGCGGACGGCTGGCTTTACAGGTATTAAACCCCCAAAGCTGGAACCCGGCCGCGCCGTACTCTTCATAGCCCAGCCGACCTTCCTGAACGTACTTCGGCTGGCCGTTCTCGAGATAGGCCCCGTACAGCGTGCCGCAGGGGTCGATCGCGTGGCTGAAATCCCAGCCGAGCACCACGTTATCAATGCTGTTGCCGTATTCCGGATAGCGCTCTTTGACGATTTTCAGCCAGACCAGCATTCGCCCGATATCCAGCGCCGAGAAGCCAATTTCGCCGGGCTTGTTGGTGTAGTCCACCTTCTGGGCGCTGATGGTGTTATAGGCCTTGTTGGGCAGCTCGTTGCGGAACAGTACCAGGGTGTTTAACGTGGCGAGAAATTTCAGCATCCGGCGGTCAAATTCCGCTTTATCAATGATCCCGAGCTCGCGCGCCGCCGTCAGGGCGGCCAGATAGGAGGCGCTGTCCCACATGGTGGTGGAGGGAAATTTGTTGACCGCATTCACCAGGCCCGTCGTGGGCTGATAGTTGGTGACGAAATACTGCCAGGCGTTTTTCGCGATGGTCATCTCTCGGGCCGTCAGCTCGCCGCTGCGCGGGGAGTAACCTGATGCAGGAAGCTCGGTGTCCGCACGCACGGTCGATAACGCCAGCCAGCAGATCGTTATTCCCGTGAGCAGGTGGAAAAGGATCGGGGATCGTGGCTTCATGGCGTTGCTCCTGCTGAGGGGGAAGTGTAGAGGCAGGCCAGACAGAGCATCTGACCATGCGCGATGTAAGACAGACTTTCCAGCACAATGGCATTGGTATCGGCGTCCACGACGGCATTGACGCTGTTGTTGAGATTTAACCCGCGCTGCCAGCCTTTACCCGGTACCTGAAGCGGCAGAACCTGCTGGCGCAGCGCTTCGCTCCAGCTGTTGCGGAACAGGGCATACCAGGCAAACGCGGTGCGGGTGGAGGTTATCGCCACTTTCTCCGGCACCTCGTCGCGCAGGTTGCGCGCCTGTACCGGCTGCCTGTTCGGCAGATCGTTGACGTAATCCGGCGCCGGTTCGGCGTAATCCGTGCTGACAGGGGGTTTTGGGCTGCGCAGGCTATGACGTCGCTGCTGGATCTGCATAATCCGCCACGCAATCTCAGCGCTCTGCGCGTCAAAGCCCAGCTCAAGGCCGGTTAACAGGTAGGGGAGACTGATCAGGGAGGTTTGCTTGCCCCAGGGCGTGCGTAGCCCTTCATCCGGCACCATCACGCCGTCCAGATCGATCATCTTTTGCCCTTCAGGCGGGTTGGTCACCGCGATGCCTGCCGCGCTGTCAATCAGGCGCAGCGTATGGCTGGCATAGAGACGGTAGCCAAAGCTGTCCCGCTGTTCGTCATCGGTCAGCGTCCAGTGATGGAGCGGCACGGCCGCCTGGCTTTGGACGTTATGTTCAATCAGAGCGCCGGTGTTCCAGAGGCTGAAGAGATCGTGGATAGCCGACGCGTGCTGAGGATAGCGCCACAGGAGGGTCTGAAGCGCCGTCAGCAGGCGGCTCAGCCCAATTGCCGAGGCGTCGGGTTTGCCGAGGATTTTCAGGGTGTCGGCATGGTAATACGCAGCTGGGAGGCCTCGCTCGTTGAGCGGCAGCTGCCCCAGCGCGAACAGGGCCGTACCGATCCTCTCGTCGAACTCATCGGCGGAAATAATGTTGAGCTGCTCTGCGGCAGCGGTCGCAAACAGGTAGCTTCCCACGCTCCAGAGGCTCAGCCAGGGTTCACCGTCGCTGGCATTCGGCAGGCCGTTTGGCTGGGTATTATTCACGTAGTATTGCCAGGCGACCCGCGCCCAGATGGCTTCGTCATAGGTCAGGGCGCGTTTCGCAGGCAGCGGCGGGAAGTCTTTGCTGAGCGCGATGCCGCCGCTGCTTTCCACGCGCGTGGGCATCTGTTTCTCCACCCAGGCCACAATGGCAAAGCCGAGCAGGAACCCGAGCAAAATGGTGAGGTAGCTGCGCGCGGGCAGCAGGGCATCACGTATCCTCATTGGGTGACCTCATCCTCTTCAGCGGGCGTCCACATGGCCGCGAAAATCAGCGGCAGCATGGCGGCGATATTCACCCCTCCCCAGAAAATATTGATGACGTAGCCGGAGGGGTCGTCCACCTGTCCACGCGCCACCTGAATACCACCCCAGATAAGCCCTGCGAGGGTCAGCACCACAATGGCAATCTGCGGCTTCACCAGGTAGAGAAAACGGCCCGTCTGCCGCTCTTTTGGCGTGACGTGAAATTTGATCTGCTCGCCCCGCAGCACGGTATTGAGCGCGCGCAGGTTCATGGAAAAGAAGGAGAGGTAAGAGGCCCTGCCGTCCCAGGCCGAGATCCCCCATGTCCCGAACATAAACGCCAGTTCAGAGAAGATAAAAAAGGGGAGAAAGTGGAGATAGAACGGCGTCGACCATGCGGATACCGGCGGAATGCCGGTGAACAGATAGATAATGGGCGAAATCAAAAATACCGTGTTCCACACGCAGGCCATGTAAGACCAGAAGGTGGTGGCATACATCAGCGTCTGGGGGAGGGAAAGCCGGAAGCGGCGACGGCTGAAGATATTGTCATGGAACAAAATATCCAGCGAGCCGGCGGCGTATTTAAAGCGCTGGATCATCCAGGTCAGCATATCCTGAGGAGAGAGCATCTTCGACTCCACCCGCGGATGCATGACCGAGCGCCAGCGTCGCGCGGCGTCACCGTGCAGCAGCACCGAGGTGTAAATATCTTCGGAGACGTGAAATTTGTAGGGGGTGAGCTCGGTGTCAAACGCCACGTGCGGGCGCATCGCCTCCTGCAGCGCTTCGCGGGTTTCTTCATCGCGGATGTCGCGGGTGTGGCGATGGATCTCCTCTTCGACGGACCAGACGTAGCTTCTCAGCGCGGCCTGCATGACCGCCTCGCGCCGGTGGATGGAGGCCGCGCCGCAGCAGAAAGCCGCGTTCGCCCAGTTGCGCCGCCGCAGGATCACGTCATAGAACATGCGCGGATCGTTAAAAAACGGGTCGCGGCCTACGGTCACCGGGCCAACGCACTTTTGAATCAGCCAGCCCAGACCGTAGCCCACTTTTCCGGCTTTTCGCTGGCCCCAGCGTGAAAGATTTTCTCCTTCCGGAAGGTCGAAGAACCACTGCGGCGTCTGCACCCAGGCCACGTCCGGATCGCGAAAATAGCCCAGCGTATGGCTGAGAAGGGTGGGAAATACGCGGGTATCGGCGTCGCAGATAACTATGAAATCACCGTCGGTTTGCTCAAGACCGTTGCGCAGGTTGCCGGCCTTAAAGCCGATGTTGGTCTGGCGGCTGATATAGTTAACGCCTTCCTCGTCGCAGACGGCTTTCATCTCCGGGCGGCGGCCGTCATCAAGCACGTGGATCCGGTAGTCAATCGGGTACGGGTAGGCCATCTTCAGGGCGTCGCGAATGGACAGCCTGACCAGCTCGGTGTCTTCCGAGTAGGTGGCAATGAACAAATCCACTTTAACAGGACGAGGTTCTACGGCCTCTTCCGGAAACAGGCATTCGTTGATTTCGCCGGGGGGCGGACACTGGGGGGGATCCTGTTCTTTCCATAAGTTGATGGTAAACAGCACGGTCCCTATCCACGCCAGCGTTTCGGCGAGGACCAGCGGTATGGCATACCATAGTGCGTCAGTATTCAGGGAGGCGGTCCAGCGCCAGTAAATATAATTTGCACCCAGAATAAGCGCCGCGACCGCTAATACCTGCCAGGTCATCATGACCCAACGCGGTGTTGTTAACGGTTCCGGAGGACGACGATGTTCAAAACGGGAAAAATAAAAATCCATAGTTCCGGCGTTCCTGATTCCGTGAAAATGCAGACCCATTCTGCTGCGCAGACAGTTGCCCAAAAGCGAAAGAAAATAGCGAGTAAACAAGATTTAAGATAAGTGTAGAACGCCGAATAAAAGTGTCCAGCGTCGTTTTTATTAATATGAGGTGGTGATTAATTTGGATTTAATTCTGCTTAATATGTTTCATCTGCCGGTGATAAATTGCAGTTACTATTCCTTTAGACTATCTACTTTATTTAGACCTTAATTTTCGTTTTCAGGCAAAGGACACCCTATGAGCCATGTTGCGCCGTCGATTGCGCAAGAAGATGACGCTAAATCAATAACATGGAGGTATGTCGTTGCAGGTGCCCGTGACCTGAGAATTGACTTTATGCGCGGCATTGCCCTCGTCATGATGGTCGTGGCGCATACGGAGGTAATGTCGATATTTAATATATTCTCCTGGGAGCGTTTTGGGTTAACAACAGGTGCAGAAGGCTTTGTCATTCTCTCGGGGTTTATGCTGGGTATGCTGAATCGCGCGCGTCTGCAAAAAGTGGTTTTGCTTACGGTTTCCTGGGGACTTTATCTCAGGGCATGGAAAATATATCGCGTAAATATCATTATCATAGTGTCGTTTATTCTGTTGGCCTATATCCCACATATTAACGTTTTCGAGGTCACCCATTTTACCGACCGCTTTTCAGGTCAAAGCTGGTCGCTTTATCCTGTGACGCCGCAAATTAAAGAGACCTGGTTCAACATTATTCTCTATTTGCAGATCGGCCCCCACCAGACGCAAATTCTCGGACTGTATATCTTTTTGCTGCTACTCAGCCCGCTATTTTTAGGGATGCTGCAGAAAGGAAAAGTCTGGTGGCTGCTGGGGCTGTCGCTGCTGGTGTACAGCCTGTGGCAGCGGTGGCCGCTTCGGCTGACGCCGTCGGAATTCGAATTTGCCTTCCCGCTGCTCGCCTGGCAGTTCATCTTTGTGCTGGGCATGGTCAGCGGCTGGTATAAAGCCGAACTGCTCTCGTTCGCCCGGACGCCCCCGGGGAAAGGGGTGGTGGTGGCGCTGGTCATGGTGTCGCTGGTGCTGGGATTTGTCGCCCAGAACCATACCAACCCGTTTATGCCGCCCGCGCTGCTGATGCACGTCATCCCGCCTGACAGCTTCAATTCGTTTTATCACACCTGGGCGGCGAAGAATGGGCTGGGGCCGGTGCGGGTATTAAACGATATCGCCCTGATGGTCACCGTCTACCTGGTGCTGACGTATTGCTGGACGCCGCTCAACCGCCTGCTGGGATGGTTCCTCATCCCGCTAGGGCAGCACTCGCTCTATACCTTTATTTTGCATGTTTACGTGGTGCTGCTGGTGAGTCAGTTCATCACCTTCGATTTATGGCGTCACGCCTGGATAGAGAACACGTTAGTGCATGCGGCGGCACTGGGTATTTTGTGGCTGATGGCAAAATACGACGTCGGCGCACGCTGGATACCTAACTAAGGATGGCGGTTATGCGCGAAAAATGGCTTCTGGCGGGCGTGCTGCTCGCCGCGATACCCGCCGCGGAGGCGGCGCAAAGCAGTGATAAAGAAACCCTGCGCGATAAGAACGGTGAACCCGTTCAGGCAGGCGTTTTTACCAGCCGTTGGGGGCGCCTGTTCTCGGGTAACGACAAGAAATTCTCAGGTGCGCTGAGCTTTAGCTCGGGACTGAAAGAGCAGTGGATGAGCATTCCTAACAGTTCAGACACCGCCACGGAAAAGAAAAAGATTAACCAGACGCTGAATCTCAGCCTTCAGTATTCCCCCTACAGCTTCTGGTTTGCCAACATTACGTCCCGACTGCCGGTCAGAGACACCAGCCGCTACACCGCCGATTTTCGCTACAGCTTCGGCTACGATGACTGGCACGCCAACACCGTGAGTCTGGTTTACAGCAACTACGGCGATAACCATTTCTGGACATCGGGCAGCCGACGACACACCTATTTCGAACAGGGCGCCTTCACGCTGGCCTATAAGTTTTCGCTACCGAAACCGGTTGAAAACACGCTCCTGATTAATAAAGGGGATTCCATCATTTGCCAGGTCGGGTACAGCTGGGTACCGCGCTACTACGACCTCAGCAGCGATGACATCCGCAAAAATAAAAACGTCATGCTCGGCGGCTGCGGCTACACCTTCAAACAACATTTCTTCGTTCGCGCGACGGCATTCTGGTTCCCGGACAGCAGCCAGCAGCAGCCCTGGAACGGCGATTACAGCTACAGCTTCGGTTATGCCGGCTATACGCCGGGTTCGTTCTCCATCCAGTACGCTAACTATGCGGGAACGCGCTATCCGGGGCACGGCAACGGGAATGCAAAATTCAGGGAAGGGACCGTGAGCCTCATCTGGTTCTTACCGCTTTAGGAGGGATGTATGTCGGCGCTGCACGTGTTAATCGTTGAAGATTCGCTGATTTATCGTCGGTTACTCTCCCGAATGCTCACCCAGTGGGGATATATCGTGAGCGAGGCGGAAAACGGTGTCGACGCGCTGGAAATCTTGTCCAGCCAGCCGGTCAGCATGGTGATAAGCGACTGGGAAATGCCGGAAATGGACGGACTGACGCTGTGTCAGACCATCCGCAACCGTCAGTTTGGCCGCTACGTGTATATCATCCTGTTGACGGCCCGCGAGAATGCCGGGGACGTGACGCAGGGGTTTGATGCCGGAGCGGATGATTTTTTGAGTAAGCCCGTTGAGCAGGCTGAACTGCGGGCGCGGCTTCATGCCGGGGTCCGTATCCTGACGCTGGAGGCGACCCTCGCGGCGCACAACAAGCGCCTGAGTGAAGCGTTGCATCAGATTGAAAAAGATCTGGAACTGGCTGCGCGCGTCCAGCACTCGGTGCTGCCTTCACGCCGCTTACGCTATGGCGACTACTTCTCCGACTGGCTTTTCCTGCCGTCAGCCTGGGTTTCGGGCGATGTGTTCAATATTTTCCCTCTGGATTCACATCTGGGATTCTATTGCGTTGATGTATCGGGTCACGGCGTGGGGGCTGCGATGATGTCCCTCGCGGTGGCTCGCCAGTTTTTACATGGCCGGGTGGTGGATCGCTTTCTGTTTACCGAAGAGGGGGGGATTCAGTCACCTGCGGAGGTTGTCAGGATGTTGAACAGCCGCTTTTGCAGTGAAGAGAGCGACATCACCAGTTATTTCACGCTCATTTACGGCGTGATCGATCCAGAGACTGGTGAAGGGTGGCTGTGCCAGGCCGGGCATCCTACTCCCTTCATTGTGAATGCGGACAGCGCCGTCACGTCCGTGGGTGATGGCGGACCGCCGGTCGGGCTAATCCCGGATCTGAGCTGGGAAGACGTCGCGTTTACCCTCCATCCAGGGGATCGCTTATGCTTATTCAGTGACGGTATTACCGAGTGTGAGAACGTCAGCGGCGAGCAGTTTGGCCCGCAACGTCTCGAACGCTGGCTTCATGAGCATGCCCGGCTCCCCGTTGACCAGCTCCTGCCGCGGTTCGGTGACCACCTGACCGGCTGGCGCAATGCAAACCGTGATGAACCGATCGCCTTAACCGATGACGTGTCACTGCTCGTGATTGAGCGTCAGGGAGAACAGAATGATAATTAACACCGAACGATTACCGCATGCCAACATTCTCACGCCCGCGGTCCGACGGCTGGACGCCTCCGTTGCTGCGACGTTTAAAGCGTCCGTGACGGAGGAAATCGGCAGCGATCGTAAAGCCTTAATCGTCGACTTTAGCAAAGTGGATTTCATCGACAGCAGCGGGCTGGGGATGCTGGTGTCGTTGTTTAAGCTGATGAACGGAAAAGGCGACATGGCGCTGTGCTCTCTGAACCCCGGGATCATGAACATGTTCACCCTGACCCGAATGGATCGCATCTTCCGTATCTATCCGGATAAACATAGCGCGCTTGCACAGCTGGGGCAGTAGATGCAGAGGCCAGAGCATGCTGAATTTCCGGCGGCGATCGCGTCCCTGACGCCGCTGTCAGACTGGCTGAGAGACAGGCTGAGCGCGCTTCCCGTCGATGACGAGTGGCGTTTCGCCTTCGATCTCGCCGTTTGTGAAGTGGCAACGAATATCATCCGCTACGCGCTTCATGAGGATAATTCGTGCGTCTTTAGCGTACAGTTCGCCATCCGCGGCAATGACGTCTGCCTTGTTTTTACCGACGCGGGTGACGCGTTCCCGCAGGAGCGTCTTGAGATCGCCCGGCGAGACCGTTTCTGCGAAATGTCGCCGCTGCTGGAGAGCGGCAGGGGGCTGATGCTCATATTGCTGAGCGTCGATCGTTTCACTGTTGAACGCGTGGCGGGTGAAAATATCGCCACGCTTGAAAAGAAAATACGCGTATGACCTGCGGGCCATACGCGCGTGATTTTATTTCTTATTGGCAAACAGCTCCGGCGCCCACGGACGTGGATCCACTTCCATAAACGGCGCGCGCTCGAAGCGGTTCTTCAGCGCCCACGGCACCGTGCAGTCGAAGATCGTCTTGCAGGAAATGCCGTTGCCGCGAATCGAGGTGCTGTAATCCGGCGACTGGGACGGATCCAGCTGGTGGCCGCGGATCCCCGGAATATTGGTGATGCTCACATCGCCCTGCATGCGCGTCGTCATCGCCCACAGGATGTCGTCGCTGTCGAAAATATCCACATCTTCGTCGACAAGAATAATGTTTTTCAGCTCCGAGTAGGTGGCTAAGGCGATGAGCGCCGCCTGGCCCTGGCGTCCTTCGTCTGACGGCTGGCGTTTTTTCACCTGCAATATGCCGAGGAACTTACCGCCGCCCGCGGTATGGGCATAGACGTTTTGCAGGAAGCCCGGAATTGCCTCTTCAACGGCATTACGGATGCTGGCCTCGGTCGGCAGTCCGGCCAGCGTGGTATGTTCTTCCCCCGGTCCCACCAGCGTCTGCAGGATCGCGTGGTTGCGCATGGTCACGGCTTTCACTTTGATCACCGGCAGGGAGGGATTCGCCTCACCGCAGTAGCCCGGGAACTCCGGCATCGCGTGGCCAGTGTTGGTATGCTGATCCTCTCTTACGCGCACGCCCGGAAGCAGTTCGCCTTCAATGATGATTTCCGCCCGTGCGATGGCTTTCTCTTTGACCGCCACGCCCTGCACCAGCTCGACCGGCTGCTGGCGCAGCGCCCCGGCGACGCCCAGCTCGTTGTAGCCAAACGGCGTGGTAGGGGCCTCAAAGCATGCGCCGATATAGATGGCGGGGTCGAGACCCATGTTGATCGTCACCGGCAGCGGTTTTCCGGCATCCTCCGCTTTTTTACGGAAGACTTCGATATGTCGCCCGGCGGCAAGGAACATGGAAAGCTCGTCGCGCTCCTGCACGCAGAGGCGGTGAATGGTGACATCCGTCAGCGAGCTGTCTTCCGGATCGCTTGCCAGCACCAGCCCCAGGCAGAAAAACGGACCGGCATCAATTGGCGTATTGGTCGGTGCCGGAAGCAATTTGCGAAGATCGAAGTCAGGATCGTCAGCGTAGAAGATCTGTTCCTGGCAGGGGGCCTGCGAGGCCGGAACGACAACCGGTGCGACCGGCTTTTTCACCGCATGGCCAACGTGTTTTGCCAGATCAGACGGTTCGCAGCCTAACAGCAGCGCCGCGCGCTCGCGGCTGGCGTGCATGCCCACCAGAATGCGGGAGCCCGGATAGCCCTTAACGCTGTTGAACATCATGGCCGGACCCGTGCGGGTCGGACGTTTGACCGTGCCGCCTGCGCCGATATGGCGATAGACACCCGCCAGTTCCGCGTTGGGATCGACCGGATGATCGGTTTCAATATACTGCCCTTCGTGGCGCTGCAGTAAGGCGATGGCGCTGCGGAGATCGTTGACTTGGTTTTCCATATTTTCCTCCCTCGGTTGAATACCTCCATTTTTATGGCAAAGACCAATAGCATCAATTTCATCATTTCTGTTAAATTGATAAGTAAATTTATATCAATACAGGGAGACGTCTCGTGCAGTTTCGTCAGATGCGCCACTTCATTGTCGTTGCCGAAGAGCTCCACATGCACCGGGCCGCCGAGCGTCTGAACATCGCCCAACCGGCGCTGAGCCAGCAGATAAAGGCGCTGGAAGAACGTTTAGGCGTCACGCTTTTCAGCCGGGCGAACCGCCGCTTAACCCTGACGCCCGCGGGCGAAGCGTTTCTGGTCAAAGCCCGGCTTGCCATCTCGTTGACCGAGCAGGCGGTGCTGGATGCCAGACAAACGGCACGGGGCGAGCAGGGGGCGTTAAACCTGGGGTGCGTGTCGAGTGCGATGTTTGACGGCAGGCTGCCCGCCGCGCTGCGCCAGATGCACAGCCGCTGGCCGGCCATTACCATGTCCCTGATGACGGGAAATGTGCAGACGCTCTACGCCGCCGTGCAGAGCAACCAGCTGGACGTGGCCATCATCCGCGCGCCACTGCCGTCGCTGCCTGACGATCTGCAAAGCCGGCCGTTCACCTCGGAGAAAACGGTGCTGGCGCTCTCTCGTCAGCATCCGCTCGCCGGATCGTCCGCGCTGACGCTTTCGTCGGTGAAAGACGAAAAATGGATCTCGCTGCGCGATCCGGAGGGAATGGGGCTGGAGCAGTACTTCTATGACGCCTGCAGCGGGGCGGGCTTTCAGCCGGACGTGGTGCAAAATGCGACCGACGTGCCCACGGTGATAAGCCTTGTTGCGGCCGGATTTGGGCTGGCGCTGCTGCCCGCGTCGGCAAAGGCAGTGAGCGTTGAGAATGTCGTCTACGTGGACATCCTCGACCGGCTGCGGGAGAGCGAACTCACCCTGGTTTGCCACCGGATTATTCGTTCAGAAGTGCTTAAAAAGTTTCTGGTCACGCTCGATCACACCTGACGTCCGGCAGCCCGCAGCAGTTGCCCGCGCAGCCAGGCGTTCGCCGGATCCTGGCTGTTTTTCGGGTGCCAGTACATGTTGATGGTAATCGGCTGGAGCGGCAGCGGCGGTGGGAAAATATCCAGCGTGCTGGCAAACTGCTTCAGCATCCGTTCCGGCAGGGTACATACCAGGTCGGTACCGGCAACCAGCGCAGGCGCCATAGCGTAGCTCTGGGTGGACATGGCAACGTGTCGCTGATAGCCCAGCCCGGCGAGGGTTTGGTCGACAAATCCGGTAAAGGGATCTCCCGCCGACGACACCACCAGATGAGAAAGCGCGCAGTAGCTTTCCAAATCTAACGGACCTGTTCCACGCGGATGAGCTTTGCGCTGGGCGGTGGCAAACGCGTCGTCGAGAAGTTTGCGCCTCACCCATCCGTCATGGGCGCCCGCGCTCACGCCGATGTAGATATCCACATCACCGTTTTCCAGCTGCTGCGGCAGGTCAACCATCTCCGGCAGGGCGAAGCGCAGGCGGATGCCGGGGGCATCGGTACTCACCTGGTTAAGCAGCGCGGTGCCGAGCATCAGCGCCGGGTTTTCATGCAGCGCGATAACAAATGTCCGGCTGCTGGTGTGCGCCTCAAACGCGGTGGGGGCAAACATCGCGCGGATGCCGCGTAGCACGCTTTCAACCTGTGGCCTCAACGCCTCCGCTCTCGGTGTGGGTAACACCCCACGTCCATGTGGGGAGGGAATAAACAGCGGCTCGCCAAAGAGCGTGCGCAGACGCGCCAGGCGGGCAGAGAGCGCGGGCTGGCTGATGCCCAGCCGCGTGGCCGCATGAGTGATGTTCCTGTCCTGAAGCAGGGCGTCCAGCGCCAGGAGCAGGTCGATGTCCATGTCAGATATACGCGACATCACTCTACTTCGCGCCGCTGGCGTCCCGGTTGGTATAGGTGACAGGGACCCAGGCATAGCCGCCTTTTTCACCTTTCGTCACATAGCCGATGCCCGGGAAAGGCAGATGGGGCGCGGCAATAAGGTCTTTATTTTTCACAAAGTCAGCGAACGCATGCTCGCGTACGCTTGCCGCTTTGTTCTCATCTTCATCGTAGGTGATGGTCACCGTAGGCTGCGGGAACTGGACCGCCGCTGCGTGAATGATGTCGCCGACAAAGGTGATCTTCTCGCCTTTACTTGTCAGCGTGTAGAAGGCCGATCCCGGCGTATGTCCGGGGTGAACTGTGCCGGTCAGCCCCGGAAGAATCTCCGATGTGCCGCTAAACGGCACCACTTTACCCGCGTCAAGATAGGGTTTTAAGGTCTTCTGTGCGACATCGAAGTAGTTCTTGCCGTAGCCGGTTTTCTTCTGATTGTCGTCGTTAAAGAAAAAGTCGACGTCCGGTTTGCCAACGAAAACGCGCGCGTTGCTGAACACCACCTTGCCGTCTTTCACCAGGCCGCCCGCGTGGTCGGAATGGGCGTGGGTCAGCAAGACTTCAGTAATGTCCTCGGGTTTGATTCCCTGGGTGGCGAGGCTCTCAATCAGACGTCCGCCGTTGCCGGGGCCAAAGAGCTGGCCGGAACCGGTATCCACCAGGATTTTGTGTCCGGGCATCGCAATCAGGAAGGCGTTGATGGACACTTCCGCCGGGTTGGTCTGAAAGTTTTTCGCGAGCAGTGCATCAATGTTTTGCGGCGTTGTCCGGCGCAGCAGCTTATGCAGATCCTGCGCAACGGTCCCGTCCGTAAACGACGTTACCAGAACGTCACCGACCTGCACGCTGTAACCGCCCGCCGGTTGTTTAACGACGTGCTGCGGCGTTTCTGCCGAGGCCTGCAGCGCAGGGTAGAACAGCAATGAACTGGAAATCAGCGTGGAAAGAGCAAGTTTTTTCACGGTAAGCATACGAGTCTCCTTTGAAAGTGCTCATCTTACTGCTCCGTAAAATTATAAGAACCTGCTCAGAAATGATAGGACCTATAAACGAGATAAATAGCACAGCGCAACAGCCGGGTGGTGGTGAAGCCATTCCCGGCCCGTAAAGCGTTATTTTTTCAGCGGTGCGTTCCAGCTATCCAGTGTGGCCCTGGACCAGGCACCATAAGCGGCATTTGGGAGCACAATCCAGTCGTTGCCGAAGTGTTCGGCGCTGGCATCAACCAGCTCACGCTGCTGCTCGCTCGGTTTTTTGTTTTTGAACTGTACGGCGAAGTCCGGCAGGCTGTCGCCGAACAGCATCACGATCTGCTGCTTTTTGAGGATGCTCTGACGGCGCTCTTCCTTGCTGACCGTATCCAGCAGCACGCTTTCGTCAGATACCTGCGGCAGGCCGAGAGCGTTTAACGTCTTCAGCGTGTCGGCTTTGTTTTCCTGCATACGGTCCGAAACATAATAGATGCGGACCTTGCTTTGATTCACATGGTCAAGAAACGCCTTCGCTCCCGGAATTAAGCCGGGTTTTCCCTGTTTTTCCCAGTCGCTCCAGGTATCCCATTTCGTATAGTCGTGACACTGCGCCATGTCGCGCACCAGCAGAGGGGTGTTATCCAGCACCGTTTCATCCAGGTCCATCACCACGGCGTAATTTTCAGGTGTTTTTAGATCTTTTAATTTTTCGTCGAAACGCTCGGTGGCAAACCGATACGTCTGCAGCTGAAGGGCCAGAATCTCTGCCGATTTCTGCTGATAGCGCAGCGCCATTTCGTACGCTTTGGGTTCACACAGCTCGCGCTCAGCGGCCGTCGCCGCTGCACTCAAAACGGGTAATGCCAGCAGTAATGCCTTAGCCATTGAATTCACACTTCTTTCCTCAACACCGTGGTTAAAATCCCGAAAGCGTAATGAAGTTCAATGACAGAAATATGAAGGCTGCGGCGCTACACCAGCATGTAATACCAGAACAGGGCAACCTCGTCTTTTTCCGGTAAGGCGTTGTAGAGATACCGATCGTACCCGCCCAGGGTGAACCCGTAGTTACGGTAAAACAGACAGGCAGAGACGTTCACATTTTGTGTTTCAAGCCGTAATCCCGGCGCGTTTACGCTGCGGGCCCACACGTGTGCGGCAGCCATTAATTTTTGCGCGGCGCCGGTTCTGCGTCTGGTGCGATCAACGGCAATATAATCCACTGAAATAAATTTATTCCAGCCGATTGACGCGGTAATAAATCCGGCTAATTCACCGTCATCGGTTTCCGCAACAAGAAATATGGCGTCCGGATTAACGCAATGGTTTTCAAGCGTTTGGATGTCGAGTTCGTAGGTTTTTATCCAGGGCTCGGCGACGGCTTCAATATGCAAATCACAATGGATAAACGGCTCTCGCGCAATGTGGCTAATGGTGAAAGAAAAGTCACAACATTCAAGACGGACGAGGTCCGTATTTAATCCTTTTCGAATCTGCATAGTATTCCCGATAGTGAGTTATTTCATAAAGAATAGACGACGCGGTTAAATCCGCTGAGCTCACGCACTTGAGATCCTGAACTAAGCTTGTACTTCGTTCCGCGTAAAATGTGGGTCATTCGAGGACAATGAATGGAATTCAGGACATTTCAAAAGCAGTGGGGTGCTGAGTTTATTTCCGATGACGTGGTACGTTTTCGCGTCTGGGCTGAAGGACAGAAAGAACTTACGCTACGTCTGGCCGCCACCGACGTGCCGATGACGGCGGTGGGGCACGGCTGGTTCCAGGCAGACGTTTCTGGCGTCACGCACGGTGCAGAGTACCAGTTTGTCCTGCAGGACGGCATGACGGTACCCGACCCGGCATCGCGCGCGCAAAAGGGCGACGTTAACGGGCCATCGGTTGTTATCAATCCCCGACGCTATCAGCCGGTTAACCGGGACTGGGCAGGGCGGCCGTGGGAAGAGACGGTCATTTACGAGCTGCACGTCGGCACCTTTACCCCAGAGGGCACTTTCCGGGCGGCCATCGACAAGCTGCCCTATCTGGCGGAGCTCGGTATCACCCAGCTTGAAGTGATGCCCGTTTCCCAGTTTGGCGGAACCCGCGGCTGGGGCTACGACGGCGTGCTGCTGTATGCCCCGCACGCTGCCTACGGTACGCCGGAGGATTTTCACGCGTTTATCGACGCCGCGCACGGGCTGGGGCTTTCCGTGGTGCTGGATATCGTGCTCAACCACTTCGGCCCGGAGGGGAACTATCTCCCTCTGCTGTCGCCCGCGTTTTTTGATGCGGATCGAATGACGCCGTGGGGCAACGGCATCGCTTACGAGCGCGAGCCGGTGAGGCAGTACATCACCGACGCACCGCTCTACTGGCTGACGGAGTACCGTCTGGACGGCCTGCGCTTTGATGCCATCGACCAGATTAAAGACAGCTCCGGGACGCACATTCTGGAGGAGATTGCCGCGAAGATCCGCGAGGCGATCCCGCATCGTCACGTTCACCTGACCACTGAAGACAGCCGCAACGTGATTTTCCTGCATCCGCGCGATGAACAGGGCAACACGCCGCTGTTCACCGCCGAGTGGAATGATGACTTCCACAATGCTGCCCACGTGTTTGCCACCGGCGAAACGCACGCCTACTACCAGGATTTTGCGTGTGAGCCGGAGAAAAAGTTCGCCCGTGCGCTGGCGGAAGGGTTTGTCTACCAGGGCGAGATTTCGCTGCAAACCGGGGAATCTCGCGGGGTGGAGTGCCGCACCCAGCCGCCGCAGTTCTTCGTCGATTTCATTCAGAACCACGATCAGACCGGGAATCGCGCCCAGGGGGAGCGGCTCATCACCCTCGCGGGGGCCGACAGAACGCGGGTGCTGCTTGCCGCGCTGCTGCTTTCTCCCCATATCCCGCTGCTGTTTATGGGCGAGGAGTTCGGTGAAACGCATCCGTTCCTGTTCTTCACCGATTTTCACGGCGACCTGGCAAAAGCGGTGCGGGAAGGGCGCGCGAAAGAGTTTACCGGCCACGCCGGGCACGATGAAGCCGTCCCGGATCCGAACGACGTTAACACCTTCGTTCGCTCAAAGCTCGACTGGCATAAGATTGCTACCGACGAAGGGAAAACGTGGCTGCGCTTCACCCGCCACCTGCTGACGTTGCGCCATCGCTATATCGTTCCGCTTCTGCATCAGGGCGGCATCGTTGAGGGCAAGGCGATCGAGACCGCGCCCGGCATGGTGGCGGTGAGCTGGCGCTTCCCGTCCGGGACGCTCTCTCTGGCGCTCAATATCGGCCCTAAGCCTGTCGACGTACCCGCGCTCGCAGGGGAGACGCGCTTCGCCTGGCCGGAGGTAAACGACGTTTTGCCGCCAAACAGTATTGTCGTTCGCTTTGCTGATGGAGACGCATCGTTATGATCCCTTCCGCCACGTACCGTATTCAGTTCCGCAACGGCATGACGTTTGACCGCGCTGTCGAGCTGGTGCCGTATCTGAAAGACCTCGGCATCAGCCACCTCTACGCCTCGCCCGTGTTTACCGCCACAAGGGGTTCCACCCACGGCTATGACGTGACCAACCCGAATGAAATTGACCCCGCGATTGGCGGTCGGGCAGGGTTTGACCGCATGGCCGCGGCGCTCAGGCAGGCTGGCATGGGGCTGATTCTGGATATTGTCCCGAACCATATGTCCACCTCGCTGGAAAACGCCTGGTGGCGGGACGTGATTGAATATGGCCAGCAGAGCCGCTATTTCCGCTATTTCGATATCGACGCGTCGCGCCCGCTTACGCTGCCGTTTCTCGGCGACACCTTTGAGGCGGAGCTGGAGAAGGGTGCCATTACGTTAAAACGTGACCCTGTCACGAATAAAGCCTCTCTGGTCTATTACGACACGGCGTACCCGCTTAATCCGTGCACGTACAGCGAGGACAAAAGTATCGCCGAACTGCATGAGGCGCAGAGCTGGCGGCTGATGTCCTGGCGGGAAGCGCCGAAGCAGCTCTCGTGGCGGCGCTTCTTCGAGATCACCGGTCTTGTAGGCGTACGGGTTGAAGACGAGGCGGTCTTCGACGATACGCACCGTCTCATTCTTGAGCTGGTTCACGCGGGCGTGGTTGACGGCCTGCGCATTGACCATATTGACGGCCTGGCCGATCCGCTGGGTTATTTGCAGAAGCTGCGGCAGGCAGCCGGACCTGACTGTTACATCACGGTCGAAAAAATTCTCGCGAAGGGAGAGCAGCTCCCCACCGACTGGCCGGTTTCCGGCACCACCGGCTACGAGTTTATCGCCTCGCTGGCGGAGGTGCTGGTCGATGACGATAACCTCTCGCGCCTGGAGACAATCCACGACGAGACGCTGGGCGTCACGGTTGATCGCCACGCCGAACTGCGCGATGCCAAGGGTCTGATGACCGATCGTAATTTTGAGGGCGAGTTCACCACGCTGCTAAACCTTGCGGACGATCTGGCCCGCCGCAATGACGTTGCGCTGCCGCGCGAGGAGATCCGCCACGCGCTGCGCGAGCTGCTTATCGCCTTTCCGGTGTACCGCACCTACGGCACTCGCGAGGGATTAACCCCGCCTGATGTGGCGCTGCTTAGCCGCGTGGTCGCCGGAGTAAATACGTCCGAAGCGGCCCTGAGCCTGATTGTGCGCATTCTTACCGGCGATCTGCCGGAAGATTGCCGCGACTGCGCCGCGCTTTTCAGAACCCGCTTCCAGCAGCTGACCGGGCCGCTGATGGCGAAGTCGGTGGAAGATACGCTGTTTTTCCGTCTGAACCTTGAGCTTGCGCTCAATGAAGTGGGCGCTGACCCGACGCCGCGCGCGTTCTCGTTATCCCGCTTTCACCAGGAGATGCGCATTCGTCTCGCCCGTCAGCCCGACGCGCTGCTGGGCACCTCCACGCACGATACCAAGCGCGGAGAAGACGCCCGGGCGCGGCTCTACACCCTGACGGAGGCGCCGGAACGCTGGGGAGAAAATCTCGCCCGCTGGCGGCAGATGAACCAGACCCAGGTGCGTTTTCTCAACGACGGCACCGCGCCGAACGCCGCCGATACCTGGATGATCTATCAGGCGCTGGCGGGCGTCTGGCCCGCCACGCTGTCGCCTGACGATGCCGAAGGGCTTGCATCGCTGGAGACGCGTTTCCTCGGCTTCCTTGAGAAAGCGCTTCGCGAGGCGAAGCAGCGCACCGACTGGATCGACAGCAACGAGAGCTATGAGAGCGTGGTGCTGAGCTATGCGCGGCATCTGCTTTCCCCGGATAACGCCCCGTTCCTGCACGATTTCAGCGAGGCGATGCAGCCCTTTATCCGCGCCGGGCTGATGAACAGCCTCAGCCAGACGGTCATCAAGCTGACGGCGCCCGGCGTGCCGGATATCTATCAGGGCAGCGAGGCGCTCAACTTTAGCCTCGTCGACCCGGATAACCGGCGGGAGCCGGACTTCAACGCGCTGGTGCAAAACCTCAGCGCGGCGGATGCTTCAGTGTTTGAACACCCGGCGTGCTGGCGGGACGGCAGGGTAAAGCAGTTTGTCACCGCCACGCTGCTTCGGCTTCGACCGCATTACGACGCGCTTTTCCGCTACGGCGACTGGCTGCCGCTCAAGGTTTCCGGCGAGCGCGAGGAGAACCTGATTGTCTATGCGCGCGTTAAAGACGAGGAGGCGCTGATCGTTGCCGTGCCGCGTCTGGTTTTTGGCATCACCGATAATCATCAGCTGTGGGTCAATACCACGGTAGCGATACCCGACGAACTGGCCGGGAAGCGCTATCGGGATCTGTTCAGCGGTGAAAGCCGCATTCTGCAAGAGACGCTGGATTTAACGTCAGAAAAGGGATGTGTACTGGTTCTGCTTACCTGCGAATAATCGTGGAGAACGAAAATGGCAAAGGAAACTACGTTTGAAATTCGGGCCGGTCATGGCCAGCAGTTGGGTGCGAATTATGACGGGAAGGGCGTTAACTTCGCGCTGTTCTCCGCGCACGCGGAGCGGGTGGAGCTCTGTCTGTTTGACCCGTCCGGGAAAACAGAAATCGCCCGGCTGGAGCTGCCGGAGTATACCCATGAGGTATGGCACGGCTATGTGCCTGACCTGAAACCCGGTGCGCTGTATGGCTATCGCGTCTATGGCCCCTACGATCCGGAAAACGGTCACCGCTTTAACCCGCATAAGCTGCTTATTGACCCGTATGCCCGTGAACTGGTGGGCGATATCGACTGGAACGACGCCCATTTCGGCTATGAGCTGGGGCATGACGAACTGGATCTTAGCTTCGATACGCGGAACAGCGCGCCGTTCACGCCGAAATGCAAGGTTATCGACCCGAACGCTTTTGACTGGCAGGACAACAACCGGCCAAACGTGCCCTGGCCACATACCGTCGTCTATGAGAGCCACGTGAAGGGCTTTACCCAGATGAACCCGGACATCCCGCCCGAGCTGCGCGGGACGTTCGAGGGGATGGGACACAAAGCCTCGGTCGACTACATCAAAAGCCTCGGCATTACCTCGGTGGAGCTGCTGCCCGTTCACTGGTTCCCGGACGACCAGCATCTGCTCGACCGTGGCCTGAAGAACTTCTGGGGCTATAACACGCTCGGCTTTTTTGCTCCGGCGTCACGCTACTATGGCCCGGCGGGGATCCAGGGCTTTCGCGACATGGTGCGCGCCTATCATGACGCGGGCATCGAGGTGATTCTGGACGTGGTCTACAACCACACGGCGGAAGGTAACGAGTTGGGGCCAACGCTTTCATTCAAGGGCATTGATAACTACAGCTACTACCGCACGCTGCCGGACCAGCACCGGTATTACATTAACGATACCGGGACGGGGAACACGGTGAATACCTCCCACCCGCGCGTGCTGCAGATGGTGATGGATTCCTTGCGCTACTGGGCCGAATCCATGCACATTGACGGTTTTCGTTTCGACCTGGGGACGATTCTGGGCCGCGAGCCTGAGGGGTTCGACCCGCGCGGGGGCTTTTTCGACGCCGTTACCCAGGATCCGGTGCTCTCTAAGCTCAAGCTGATTGGCGAGCCCTGGGATATTGGCCCCGGCGGCTATCAGGTCGGTGGCTTCCCGCCAGGCTGGGGAGAGTGGAACGACAAATACCGCGATACCGTGCGCGAGTACTGGAAGGGGGACAACGTCTCGACGGACTTTGCCGCGCGTCTGCTGGGCTCCGGGGATCTGTACGACCTGCGCGGGCGTCGCCCGTGGGCCAGCGTCAACTTTATCACCGCCCACGACGGCTTTACGCTGAATGACCTGGTGTCGTACAACGAGAAGCACAACGCTGACAACGGTGAGGACAATAACGACGGGCATAACGATAACCGGTCGTACAACTATGGCGAAGAAGGGCCGACGGAGAACCCGGACATTATCGCCACCCGCGAACGGCAGAAGCGTAATTTCCTGACCACGCTGCTTTTCTCCCACGGTACGCCGATGCTGCTGGCGGGGGACGAGTTTGGCCGCACGCAGAAGGGTAACAACAACGGCTACTGCCAGGACAGCGAGATCTCATGGATCGACTGGAAGGGGCTGTCCGAAAACGACGCGGCGCTGCGCGAGTTCACCCGCCGGCTCATTGCCCTGCGCGCGCAGCAGCCGCTGCTGCGTCGTGAGAGCTGGCGCGACGGGCTGGAGATCCGCTGGTTCAATGCCGGAGGCGGTCCGCAGCAGGCCGAGCAGTGGGATGAAGGATCAACGCTCGGGGTCTCCATCAGCAGGCCGGATCTTCAGCAGGAGGACGGCATCTGGCACGACGTGCTGATGCTGTTCAATCCGTTTGAAGGCACCGTGCCGTTCCAGATCCCGCAGTTTGGCGAAGGGGGATGGGTGCTGGAGCTTTCTACGGCGGATGACGCTGCCGCCGGGACAGCGTTCACCGAAACCGTAGAGTACGAACTGGCTGGACGCAGCATTACCCTGTTCAGACGTCCGTAATTCAGAGTGATGCCGCCGCGCGGGCGGCGGTGTCATACAGGGAGGAGATCGCGCGTAGCAGCTGCGCGGTTTCGCCGATCGATTTCCCGGAAATGCCGCTCTCCGCATGAATGGCGATCAGGCACGCTTCGCGCACGTCCCGGTACTTCATGCACAACGCTTTCCCTTCCTCCGTGGTGGAGAAAAAGAGCTCTTTACCCGCTTTCTCGCTCGTCACGTAGCCCGCTTTGACCAGCTTTTTCAGGGCATAGGTCACTACATGCGTGTCTTCCACGTTGAGAACAAAGCAGATATCGGCCAGCTTTTTCTTGCGGTTGCGGTGGTTCACGTGATGCAGCAGCGAGACGTCAAAAGCGCCCATATCCGGCTCTCCGGCTGCGGCCATGCAGCGCACCATCCACTTGTTAAACGCGTTGCCGGTCATGATCAGCGCGTACTCCAGCTCTGACAGTTCCGCGCAGCGCTCCGACACCAGGTGGCGGGAGGAGACGATCCGGCCATCGTTGATATCGTTGCAATCGGGTGAAGCACTCTTTTTCGAGGTCATAACGTTCCTTAGCCAGAAATGTAAACTCGTCGATAAAATAAGAACATTTTATTGATAATTTGTTTACATGTTTTTGAGGTTCAGATATAGCTTTTTAGCGCAGGTTTTGTGAAGCCTGGCGAAAAACACAACATCGCTCGCCGCAAATTAAAAAAATAGCCGTCGGCGCGCAACGCTCACTTTCGATAGGGTAAACGTTATGGACGGTACTACGCTGTTGCCGCTGATCGGGATACCGATCGTGGTCATTGGTTTTGCACTGCGCTTCAACCCGCTGCTGGTCGTTGTGGTGGCGGGTCTGGCGACGGGCCTGCTGGTCGGGATGGATTTCGGGATGCTGCTGGAGACCTTTGGCGAGAAGTTCGTCAATAGCCGATCGCTGGCGACCTTCATCCTGATCCTGCCGGTAATTGGTCTGCTGGAATATTACGGGCTTAAAGAGCGCGCCCAGGCCTGGGTGGCGAAGATCGCCAGCGCCACCTCGGCGCGTATTCTGATGCTCTACTTCGTGGCGCGTGAAGGAACCGCCGCGCTGGGGCTGATGTCGCTGGGCGGCCATGCCCAGACGGTACGCCCGCTGCTGGCCCCGATGGCCGAAGGGGCAGCGCTGAACGAATACGGCGAACTGCCGCAGCACATTCGCGACAAAATCAAGGCCCATGCCGCGGCGTGCGATAACATCGCGGTCTTCTTTGGGGAAGATATCTTTATCGCCTTCGGTGCGGTGCTGCTGATTGACGCGTTTCTTAAGGAAAACGGGATCGAGGGGATCGAGCCGCTGCATATCGGCCTGTGGGCCATTCCCACCGCCATTGCGGCATTGATTATTCATATGACGCGCCTGCTGCGCCTGGATGCCAGCATCCGCCGCGACGTCATGGCCTGGCGTGCAGAGCAGGGTACGCAGGGGGCCGCGCAATGATGACGCTTATCACCATTAATCGGGTGTATTACCTGATCGGTTTTGTTGTGATGCTGCTGGTTGTCATGACCCTGCGCGACCGCGCTAATCCGAAGCGTTTTACCACCGCGCTGTTCTGGTTTTTATTCGGCGGGATCTTCCTGTTCGGTGACCTGATGGTTCAGGAGCTGGGCAAATCGCTGGCGTACCGGATCGTTGGCGGTTGCGTTATCGCAATCGCGCTGCTGGCGGGTTTTGGCCTGGTCGGGAAAGGCCACTATAAAATGGCCTCCGACGAGGAGCGCATTGCCTCGTCAAACCGCCTTAAAAACTGGCTGTTCCTGCCCGCGCTGATGATCCCGGTGGTGACGGTAATCGGGACGCTTTTCCTGAAGGGGGTGTCGATTGGCGGCGTTTACCTTCTCGACCAGAAACAGCTCACTCTGGCGGCGCTGTGCGTGGCCTGCGTCGCGGCGATCCTCACCGGCTGGTGGCTGACCAAAGGCACGCCGCTGCACGCCATTCGCCAGTCACGTCGTCTTGTCGATACCATCGGCTGGGCGGTGATCCTGCCGCAGATGCTGGCTATGCTCGGCGGCGTGTTCGTGGCGGCCAATACCGGTGATTCGGTGCAGAAGGTGGTGAGCCTGTTCGTGAACCCGGACAGCCGCTTCATGCTGGTGGTCATTTACTGCGTGGGGATGGCGCTGTTTACCATGATCATGGGTAACGCCTTTGCGGCCTTCCCGGTGCTGAGCGCGGGGATCGCCTTACCGTTCCTGATCAACGTGCATCACGGCAACCCGGCGCCGCTGCTGGCGATCGGCATGTACGCGGGCTACTGCGGCACGCTGATGACGCCAATGGCCGCGAACTTCAATATCGTTCCCGCCGCGCTGCTGGAGCTGAAAGACAAATATCAGGTGATCAAGATCCAGATCCCGACCGCGTTAACCCTGCTGGTGGTGAACGTGTTCCTCATGTATTTCCTCGTGTTTCGCTAAGGAGCTGTTATGGAATTGACGCAACATCAGGCTGACGCGTTTGCCCGCATGCCTTTAACCTATTTGCGCCAGGAATACCCGAACCACATCATGCATCTGCTGAATGATGACGGTGACGTTCTGCCGCCTCGCGAGCTGCACCCGATTTTCTACGGCTGTTTCGACTGGCACTCGGCGGTGCACGGCTACTGGCTGCTGCTGCGCTGCGTGCGCCTCTATCCTGATCTACCGTGTCGGAATAACATCGTCGCGCTTTTCGACGAGCACCTGACCGACGAGAACGTGGCGAAGGAGCTTGCCTATTTCACCGCGCCGTTCCGCGCCTCGTTTGAGCGGCCGTATGGCTACGGATGGCTGCTGGCGCTGGCCCAGGAGCTGAAACAATCGTCGCTGCCGCAGGCCGCAGGCTGGTACCAGACGCTGGAGCCGCTCACCCAGGATATTCGCAACCGGCTGGTGGATTACCTCAGCAAGCTAACCTATCCGATCCGCGTCGGAACGCACTACAACACGGCGTTTGCCCTCGCGCTGGGGCTGGATTACGCCCGAGCCGTGGAAGATAGCGCGCTTGAGCAGGCGATTGTGACGGCGGCGGAGCGGTTTTATCTCGCCGACACGCGCTACCCGGCCCATTACGAGCCGGGTGGCGATGAGTACATCTCTGGTGCGCTGACGGAAGCGCTGCTGATGAGCAAGGTCGCAGAGAATTTCCCGGCCTGGTTTGACGCGTTTCTGCCGGATATCGGCTCCATTGCGGCGCTGATGAACCCGGCGGAAGTGAGCGACCGTACCGACCCGAAAATTGCCCATCTGGATGGGTTAAACCTCAGCCGCGCCTGGTGTATGAAGCATATCGCCAGGGCGCTTCCGGTAAACCACCCGGCCCAGCAGGCCTTGCGTGATGCCGTGGCAAAACACCTGGCGGCAAGCGTCGGGCACGTGGTGGGCAGCCACTACAGCGGCGGGCACTGGCTGGCGAGCTTTGCGCTACTGGCGCTGGAATAAACGAACGAGTCGTCTTTTTTGCCGGGTGGCGGCTATGCCTTACCCGGCCGTTGTCCCGTACAAACGTAGCGCCGCTGGGCGATTCAGGCTGACGCCCGAACCCCAGGGCGCAGCCTGCTCAGGCTAAACAAAACCGATCCTGTTGAGGCGATGACGGCGATCCACAGTGCCAGATGCACGGCCCGATCGTGGTCTGAGCCGGTCGTCGCAAGCAGCACCCCCACCGCGGCGGCCCCCAGACATTGCCCGAACGTCCTGACGATAGACAACACCCCTGAGGCATAGCTGGCATATTCCCGCGCCACGTTAGCGAGCATCTCCCGGTTATTGGGGCTCTGGAAGCAGCCAAACCCAATCCCGCAAACCAGACTGCGCAGGCAGATATTCCATACGGACGGACTTTCCGGCAATGTCGCCAGCAGGACCAGCCCACCGACAAAAATCATCAGGCCGATAGTCGAGATCAGCGGCGCGGAAAGGGTATCTGCCCAGCGCCCCGCATGCGGTGCGATCAGCACGATGCCCATTGGCCACGGGGTGAACAGCAGCGCCGAAACCACCGGGCTGAAGCCATACACGCTCTGAAACAGGAACGGCAGCGCGACAAAGGTGATGCCCTGGCTGACAAACGAGGCCAGCGAGGTCAGGGCGGCGAGGGTGAAGCGTCCGTTTCTGAACATAACGGGCGGCAGTATGGGACTGCGCGCGCGCCGAATACGCCAGACGAAGGCGATAGCGCTGACCAGCGTGAGAAGCCCCCAGCCAGCGGCTGCCGGGTTAATGCCTTGCGTTATGTGCTGAAGGCTGTCGGCCAGCATGATTGCAGAACCTAACAGCACGGCGGAGAGCGCGGCGCCCGGCGCATCAAAGGGGGAGCGGTCAACGTCCGACTGGCGCGGCAACGCCCGCCATGCCAGAAACAGGGCAATACTGCCCGGAACAAGGTTAATGGCGAACAGCCACTGCCAGCTCAGCGCGTCCAGTATCGTTCCCCCCAGTACAGGGGCAATCGCCGTGCTGGCGGCAATAAGCAGGGCGTGCAGCCCCAGAATACGCCCAAGCAATCGCCCCGGAAAAACGGAACGCAGGATCGCCGGGGCGATACTCAGGGTAGCCGCACCGCCGATGCCCTGCAGAATACGCATCCCGATCAGCATGTCGGGCGTTTTCGCCAGCGCGCAGCCGAGCGAGGTGAGCGTAAAGGTGGCAAGCCCGGCAAGAAAAACCGGTCGAAAGCCCACGCGCGCCGCCAGCGCCGCGAAGATGGCCAGCGTCATTGCCGCCGATAGTAGATAACCGTTGGCAAACCACACCGCAACGTTCGCGGGGACCTGCATCGCCCTTGCCATGGAGGGCAGCGCGATGTTGATCATGGTGCCGTCAAAGACGCCCATCAGCGTGGTGGTCATGACGGCGGCCATCACCCGGGCGCGTTCATGACCGGGTAAGCCTTCATCGCCGGGCTGGTTTGAAAAGAGCGTCATCGTCGTTACTCCGCATAAGAATAGTGATGACGAAACTATAATCATGGGGTATACAGGGCGGAAGACGCAGCGCTTGCACTTTATCGTTGCATATAACGCCTTATCTGAGGAGCCATCGTGTCCGATCCTGACTTTAACCTTCTGGTTGCGCTCGACGTTCTGCTGGCCGAAGCCAGCGTGGCTGGCGCGGCGCGGCGCTTAAACCTGAGCACCTCTGCCATGAGCCGCACCCTGAGCAGGCTGCGGGAGGTGACAGGCGATCCTATCCTGGTGCGGGCCGGTCGGCAGATGGTGCTGACGCCCTGGGCCGAAGCCACCCGGGACCGGGCCAGAAGCGCCGTGCATGAGGTAAGGGCGGTACTGCAACCCTCCACGGAAACGCTGAATGTTGAGCGTATGGAGCGCCTGTTCACCATCCGAGCCAACGACGGCTTTGTGGTGGCGTTTGGGCCACTGCTCATTGCCGCAGTGGCGGCGGTGGCGCCCGACGTCTGCATTCGCTTTTCGCCGAAACCTGAGAAAACGTCGCGCTATCTGCGTGAGGGGCTGGTTGACCTGGAGATCGGCGTGCAGAGCAATATGGGTCCTGAAATTCGTCTGCAACGGCTCTTTCAGGATCGGTTTGTTGGCGCGGTGCGCCAGGGGCATCCGCTGGCCTCGCTGTCGTCAGTCAGCCTGGAGGATTATGTCGCCTGGGGGCACGTGGTGGCCTCGCCCGACGGCTCGTTACACGGGTTTGTCGATGAGGCGCTGGCGGAACGCGGGATGAAGCGCAAAATCGCCAGCGTGGTGCCAGGGTTCCCGACGGCGTTATCGGTGGCGCTGGTCTCCGATCTCGTTGCCATGGTGCCGGCGCTCTATCTGCTCAATCAGCCGATGACCGAGCGCGTGCACGTCTTTGAACTGCCGTTTAAAACCCGGAGCATTACGGTGTCACAGATGTGGCATCCGCGCATGGAAAGGGACCCGGCGCATCGCTGGCTCAGGGAAAAGGTGCTGGAGGTGTGCCGCGCTGTACGCTGACGGCTCAGGCCACTTTTTTCGGCACGGAGAGAATGAAGCGCGTCGATACCGCATCCGATTCAACGCGAACGTTCGTTCTAATTTTGTGATGTGCGTCAGGTTTTAGTGTTCAGTAATATTACCTTTTACTCGATGAGCGATTGCTTAATACCTCTCCGACAACAGGAGCAGCGGTAAATGCGTTTGGCCAGCCAGCGTAAAACGCGGCTTGGGTAACGATCTCCCCAGCTTCCTCAGCAGAAAGTCCATTATCCATCGCTCTGTTGAGGTGATAGCCAATCTGCGCACTCTGCCCGGATGCGATTAACGCGCTGACCGTAATCAGGCTTCTGTCGCGGGGTTTCAGCGCGGGTCTTTGCCAGAGATCCAGGAACAGTGGGTCAGCAGTAAATTTAACCAGGCCTGGAGATATTGGGCCTACATTTTTTTCCACTGTCTCTGAACGCTGCTTTTCTGCTTCCTGATTGAGAGGAAGCAGGTCCGGAGAAGCTTCAGGAAGTGCATCTGCCGTGACGCCACGAGTTTCAAATACTACTTTGGTCACGCTGATGGCTGACATTGCATTTGGCCAACCTGAGTAGAACGCCAGATGGGTAATGATTTCTGACAATTCCGCTGGCGTCACGCCGCTATCGAGAGCGACGTCAATATAGTGCTTGAGCTCGGCAGGCTGGTTACGGGCAATCAGCATGGCGACGGTCACCATACTACGATCCCTGGGCGAGAGGGCATCGCGTGTCCACAGATCTTCAGTAATCGCTTCTCGACCAAAGCGCGCAAGAGCCGGTGAGACAGAACGAATATCAGCTTCAGGAATCGCTGAAGGTTCAATTTTCATCATAGCTTTACCTCTTGTTTCCTCAGCATTAGCAAAATCAGAAATAACAAGCGACATGGCCGCCGCTGCAATTACGCTTTTCATGTTAATCCTCACTGGTCAACGGTGCGGATCCTGTTTGATTCCGCCTTTGTTACGAAGAAATACCGGTTTTACCGGGATAGCGTCCTTCCTGGCGCTCATATGCGCCGTTTGCCTGAGATAGTCCAGGAAGTGCGGCGTTTGTCGGTGCAGTTGATAATCCTCCTCACTGGCGTAAATCTCATAGAAATACCAGCGGTTCGGACTCTGTGAGTCTGTAGCGGCATACATGGCTAACACGCCTTTCTCTACTTTGAGCGACTCGGCCATTTCAGGAAGGACGATGTTTTTAAATTCGGTCTGAAATTCAGGCTTTACCTCGACGATCACCAGATTATTAATGGTTCGCTCATTCGGTATGATGTGTTTGTCGCCCAGAAACTGTGGCTCCAGAGTGATTTTATTTTTCCGATCGATAATGTCAGGTGCCCGGGCAGCGAATGCCTTGTATGGTTCGGCATTCAGATGTTTGCGGTAAGCACTCTCGTTTTCATAGAGTTCGACCATGAATGCCTTACGTGGATTGTCGCTTCGTTGCAGGGCGTACATCGCCAGCGTACCTGCTTCATGATCAACCGAAGCGGAAATCGTCTGCCTGGCCACGTCTTCAAACTCTTTGTCCCGATCGGGTCTGACGCCGAGCTCAAAGATATTCATCACTACCTTATCCGGCGCGTCCGGTTTTGTTGCAAAGACAGGGCTGCTTATTAGCATGCAAATTAAAAGCATAAGGGGCTTTTTCACGTTGATCCTTTTACTGAAATGACTGTTTGCTACCGCGTCCAGACCTGCTTAACGTCTTTCGTTTGCGGCGTGTTTTGCGCCATAATCCCCGTCAGAACGTGCGGCTGGTAGGTTTCTTCCAGAAACCGGATTTCCTCAAGGCTCAGTTGAAGATTTACGGCGTTTACCGCGCCATCAACGTGATCTTTTTTTGTGGCCCCTACGACAGGTGACGTGACCTTTGTCAGCAGCCAGGCGAGTGAGATTTCCGTCATGGACACCTGATGTCGTTCAGCAAGCTCGGCGACGCGCTCGATAATGATCCGATCCTGTTCAGCCGTGCTGTCATATTTCCCGCGCGCATAATCATCCTCCGTGGCTCGCCGCGTGTGGCCTTCTTTCCGGGCGAGACGGCCGCTGGCGAGCGCGCTATAGGGCGTCATTGCGATATCATCTTCAGCGCACAGACCGAAGAGCTCTCGTTCATCTTCACGCATAATCAGGTTGTAGTGGCTTTGCACGGAAACAAAGGGCGTCAGCCCTTCGCGTTCGGCAAGCGCGTTCGCTTTCGCAAGCTGCCAGGCATAGCAATTGGAAATACCAATAGCGCGCACTTTGCCCGCAGTAACGGCGGCATGCAGCGCTTCAAGCACCTCAATAACGGGCGTGTTGTAATCCCAGATGTGGTAGATGTAGAGGTCGATGTAGTCCATCCCCAGATTCTGCAGGCTCTGGTCGAGCGATCGGGCTATTGCCTCTTTTCCGCCGATCCCCGCGGCAATTTGCGCGGCGGTTCGTGGCAGAAACTTGGTGGCCAGCACCACGTCCTCGCGTTTTGCCATCTCCCGCAGCGCCCGGCCAACGTATCGCTCGCTGGAGCCGTTCTGATAGGCGATGGCGGTATCGTAAAAATTGATACCCTTTTCGAGACCGTAGCGGATGATGTCCCGGCTTGCTGTTTCGTCCAGCGTCCAGCGATGCTGGCCCGTTAACGGGTCGCCAAACCCCATACATCCCATACAGATGCGGGAGACCAGTAAGTCACTTTTACCGAGCCGGGTATACTGCATCGTTATTCTCCCTCTGGATTATTCACGACGGAATTGAGCAGATCGACAAGCCTTGAAGCGTGTTCCCGGGCAAGCGTTTTTTGCTGCGCGATTTTGGCGGAATCCCGGTCGGCATAGCTGATACCGCAGGTATAAACCGGCGCCAGCAGCTCAAGATTGCACAGTTTTGCCGTGGTCTCGAACGGAATAAGATACTCTTCAATGGCATGGCCAAAGAAACCGTCAGCGGTATAGAGCGCCTGTGGCGCCCCTGTAGTGAAGGAGAGGATCAGCTTTTTACCGCCCAGTTTCGCCGTTGAGCCATGCGCGAAGCCGTGGACAAAGACCTCGTCCAGCCATTGTTTCATTAACCCGGGCAGCCCATACCAGGAAAAAGGAAACTGCCAGACAATCACATCGGCCCTGAGCAGGCTATCCTGCTCCGAAGCGATATTGAATTTGCCGTCCGGATAGAGCCAGTCCAGACGACGAATTTCAGCATCGGGAAGGGCGGTCGCCACTTCGTCAAGGATAGTGGCGTTGGCGACGGAATGGTTCAGCTCAGGATGACCTGAAATAACAAGGATATTTTTCATTTCAATACGTTAAAGAGGCTGGTGAATTTTTAGTCCAGTATAGAGTGACACCATTATTTTTTTTAGAGCAGTAAAGGCTCATTCACTTTTAGACAAAAACTAATAATGGTCGACTGTTCTCATTGTGCCCGGTCATCATGAACCCGTGAACTACGCCATGATGCCCACTAAACGTTCTGCATTGCGAAACGCGATAGCCTCTTTTTCAGCCTTGTTGACGGGCAGACTGTCGATAAATGTTTTTACACCGTCCAGGGTCTGATAGGGGTAATCAACGGAGAACAGGATCCTGTCTGCCCCCATTAACGCGTAGATAAACTGGAAGTGCGGCAGTGTCAGCATACCTGACGGGGTAACGTAAACGTGTTCCTGGAAGGTTCTCGTTAGCGTGCGTGACAGACCCGTTGCAGCCAGCGGAAGGCTGTCATCAAGACGCTGCAGCCAGAAGGGCAGCATCTCCCCCCAGTGGCCACTGATTACCTGCAGGTGGGGATATTTATCAAATGCGCCCGATAACATCAGCCGTAACAAATGGATCCCGGCTTCGTGATGCCAGCCCCAGCCAAACATAGAGAGCCGGGCGTTGACCTCTGCGCTGAAGCCCGTGAAGTAGGCCTGTTGCACGCTTTTAACCGGTAATCCGGGATGAAGATAGAGTGGCACATTCAGTTTATTAAAGCGGGAAAGCAGGGAGTCATAGTCAGGATGATCGAGAAAGCATGAAGAGGGTCGGCCATTCAGAAGTGCCCCCTTAAACCCCAGTTTTTCAACTGCGCGGACAAGCTCTTTTTCAGCCTCTTCTGGCTGTGCCCAGGGAAGTGTGGCAAATGCCGCGAAGCGATCCGGGTGATTTCTTACCGCCCCGGCAAGGCGGTCGTTTGCCGCCGTATTTAATGTTACTACTTCATCCCCGGGTGCCAGCTGGGGAAATCCGCCCACAGAGAGGATCTGAAGGGTAATTCCAGCTTCATCCATATCCCTGAGGCGGCGGCTTCCCAAATCAGCGCCTTTCGCGTTTATCAGCGCATTCTTTTCTATCTGCGGCCGGCTTCGGTCAGGATTATGACCATCAGCGACGGTTTTCCCCCAGTCGCCAAGGAAAGGTGCCTGCTCAAGCGCAACAGGCATACACGCTCGCCCTAACTCGCTGTCGAGATAATGTTCTTCGAGGCAAATGATTTTCATATTCTCACCCTTCATACAAAGCAGTAAAAGTGATGCAGATTAGGAGCGCCCGGAACAGCCCGTTCGTGAGTGTCATTCATGACAGTCTGTCCCGGATGGGGTTTACACCATCGGTTTTTCCCAGGCGCCTCGTGTATCCACTCCGGTCTCTGTGGCGAGTTGTTCCAGCAGGATGATTTCCTCATCGCGTAACTGGATGTCTGAAGCGCAGGCGGCGTCCAGAACGTGATGGACTTTAGTCGCACCAACGAGGGGAAGGGTACCTTTTGCAATAGCCCATGCGATGGCTATCTGTGCCACGCTGGCATTCCTTTCGGCTCCCATTTTTTTCATGGCGGCGGTTAATCTTTCTATCTGCGGCAGTACTGCGTTATAACTTTCGGCCCGGCCACTCCCGGCAGGCATGGGATGATTTGAATCATAACGACCACTGAGCGCGCCTTGCTCCAGGACCATGTAAGCAAAGAACGTGATGTTATTTTGTCGGCAATAATCAAGGATCCCGGCCTCTTCAGAGGCGCGATAAAGCAGGCTGTAGTGATTCTGTACTGCACTGAGGGAATAACCGGAAGCGTTAAGGATTTCGTTGGCGCGTCTGATTTGTGCGAGATTGTGGTTGGAAACCCCGACGCGTTTGACCTTACCGCTTTGTAAAAGTGGGATCAGTCCTGGCGTCCATTTCTCAACGTCGAGGGGATTGTGGATCCAGTAGATATCAATCGCGTCCACACCCAGGCGTCCGAGGCTGGCCTCAAGCATATCGCTGACAGGCTGTGCTGACTGTTCGTTCGCAATCTGCGGCGTGAATTTGGTGGATAAAATCATATCCTCGCGGGGGAACTGACGGACTAATGCTCCCAGCGCTGCCTCGGAACTCCCCATGCCATATACTGCTGCGGTATCCCAGAGATTCAGACCCTTACTCATGGCCGTGGTGAACACGTCTGCCATCTGAGTATCAGAAAGATGATTGCCGAAGACGGTGTCGCCACCGGCAAAGCCTGTGCCCCAGGACCATGTGCCGAGCGCGACTGGAGGAAGAGTTTTCATATTCAGCTCCTGAAAAAAGCCGGAACGTTGCTGACGTAAACCGGCCAAAGAGGGTGAGTAAAGATGAAAGACAGATGAATGAATTAAGTTGGCTGGCGGAGGGCATTTAACAGCGCCACACCGACACCGTGCGCTGAAGCGGGATTCTGCCCCGTGATAAGGCGACCGTCAGTAACCACATTTTCAGACCAGTTCGGGGCTTCATGATGAAGCGCGCCATGCTCGCGGAGTGCAGTCTCAAGCAGGTAGGGAACCACATCTGTGGCGTGAACTTCTTCCTCTTCCTTGTTGGTAAAGGCCGCCACGTTTTTGCCTTTCACCAGGTATTCGCCGCTGCTGAGCTTTGCGTCAACCAATGCCGCAGGTCCGTGGCAGACGGCTGAGACAATCCCATCACTTTCATACACTTCGCGGATAATACGCTGGGCATCCTGGCTGTCGCGGAAATCCCACATGGTTCCATGGCCGCCCGCAAAGAAAACGGCGCTGTAATCGGTACCGTTCAGCTCGGATAACGCTGGTGTTGTTGCCAGGCGCTGCTGAAAATCGGTTTCGTTCCAGTACCAGGCGTTGACAGGATCGCTGAGGTCAAATCCATCCACCGGCGGCTGTCCCCCGCGAATGCTGGCGATCATCGTTTTTAGTCCGGCATCTTCCAGTACTTTCAGCGGATGCGTCAGCTCGGCCAGGAAAAAACCGGTTGGTACACCGGATGCGCCTTTAATCGGATGACTGGAAACGACACACAGCACGGGTTTATCTGCAGGTTTCATATCGGGCCTCACTCTTTATTTTTAAATTCAGCGGCAAAGAGATTTTCCCAGTTAATAAAGGAGCCAAGCGGAATGCACTCAAAGCTTAATAAGCCTGCTTTTGCCAGCGGGAATTCGGCCATTACGTTCATCGCTTCATCGACAGAGTCACATTCAAGAAAAATAGCGACGCCAGGTCTGTCCTGACGGAAGTAGATGTCGCGGATGAAGCCGGATTTATACAATCCCCAGGCGTGCAGTGCTTCAGCGTTAAGGTGTGGAGCATACTTTTCCAGCGATGCTCCAGGTGCGGGGATATCCAGACATAAAATTCGCATAAGTGTCTCTTGTTCTCAGGTTTAAAGGGAAAGAGAGAAGAGTATATGAGCGCCATTTTGAGAAGATTAGGTGGCCATTGGCTTAAGCATATTTAGTCTGTACTTAATAATCAGGTGAGGAGTGCGACAGGGTAAATCTATGCCAGACATGTCTGTTCCTGCATCTGTATATGAATAGTCTGGCTTAATCAGTCGAAAACTCGGGCTGGCTTTCATATTCAGAACGTGCCTTTTCAACCTCGCCCTGATGAATCAAGGACCAGTCTATAAGTGTCATAACTGGCCCCATTAATGTCCGTCCAAGTGGAGTTAGCTCATATTCAACACGTGGCGGGATCGAAGGGAATACCGTCCGCGATACTAACCCGTCTCGTTCAAGACTTCTCAGTGTTAACGTCATCATTCTCTGAGAGACCTGACCGATGGTACGTCTGAGTATATTAAACCGCAAAGGTCCCTCGGAAAGATGAGCAATGATTAAGATACTCCACTTATCACCAATCCGACTGAGCAATTCGCGGGTGAAAATATTGCAGGTGGGTGCTGTCCGTTTATCTGACGGTATCATGAATGTGCCTTCTTGCGGGTAAAATAACGGTATGTAATATAGCCCTGGTTACAAAACAAAACGACTCGTTTCTTACTGAGAATAAAGGTACTGCTCCTTGAAAAATGCACCCCTTACGCTTTTATCCCCATATAACATCGGGGAATTGACACTAAAAAATAGAATGGTAATGGCCCCAATGACCCGCAGTCGGGCCGTTACCGGTAATGTACCTAACCCTCTGGCTCCTGTTTACTATGCGCAGCGGGCGCAGGCAGGGTTGATAATATCTGAAGCTACGCAGGTTAGCCGTCAAGGTACCGGATATATAAGAACACCGGGAATATATTCCCTCGCTCAGGTTGAGGGATGGCGTCGCGTAACAGATGCAGTTCATGAAGCGGGGGGAATTATTTTTGCGCAACTGTGGCATGTCGGACGCGTTTCGCATCCTGAGTTCCATGATGGTGTCCTTCCGGTTGCCCCATCTGCAATTAATGCAGAGGCAGACGTTTTTACGTCTAATGGACTAGCACAAACTCCTGTCCCTCGCGCGCTTTTAACAAGTGAAATCGCCGATGTCGTCTCACAGTTTCGTCAGGGTGCTGAAAAAGCTTCTGAAGCCGGTTTCGATGGAGTAGAAATACATGGTAGTTCAGGATATCTCCTTGACCAGTTCCTTCGTGACGGTTCTAACAAACGAGAAGATCATTATGGTGGGACTATTATAAACCGTGCACGTTTTCCTCTGGAGGTCGTCAGTGCAGTGAGCGAAGTGCTCGGCGCCGATCGCGTTGGTTTCAGGGTTGGTCCAAACATGTCGCTACATGGTATGTCTGATTCTTCGCCGGTTGAAACATTCAGTTATTTAGCGACTCAACTCGACGCTATTGGCATCGCCTACCTTCACGTAACAGAAGGTATTGCCGGGCCCGATGCTCCGGTCGCAGGTTCACAGCGGATTGCACCTTATCTTCGTCAGTGTTTCTCGCGAACTTTTATTCTGAATGGTGGATATGATGCTCAGACCGGTGAGGATGCAATTAACAAGGGTGAGGCCGATCTCATCGCCTATGGTGTTCCATTTATTGCCAATCCCGATTTACCCGCAAGATTTGCGTGCGGCAGCGATCTCAACGTTCCGGACCCTGCAACCTTCTATGCGCCGGGACAGAACGATGCGGTGGGCTACACTGACTATCCCGCACTAAACAGTGGATCGCAGCATCAGTAAAAACGAACTAAAGGGATATTATTGACTTAAGCATCTTTAGGCTGTAGTTAACAATTAAGCAGTGATTGCTTAAGGAACACATTATGAATAACGCCCTGTATAACCAGATACGGATCTTTCAGAGCATTGCACGTGAGGGCAATATTTCGGCAGCCGCAAGAAAACTGGAAATTACGCCCCCCTCCGTCAGCAATGCGCTTAAGCTGCTGGAAGATCATATTGGCCATCCGCTTTTTGTGCGTACGACCCGCCGTATTGAGCTGACGGAAACCGGGCAGCTGTTGCTGGAACAGACCGCTGCGGCGGTGGAGTCGCTGGAAAATTCGCTTGAAAGCATTCGCGACCAGAATCAGGAGCCCTCTGGTATCGTGCGAATCACGCTCTCGCGTTTTGCCTATCTGTTAATTCTTAAGCCTGCAATGGCGAAATTCTGTCAGCAATATCCGGGTATACAGCTGGAAATTTCGGTTTACGACGGTACTGTGAATGTTATCGAAGAGCGTTTTGATCTTGGGATCCGTTTTGGCGATATCCTCGAGGGTGGGGTGGTAGCGCGGCCGTTAATGAAACCCTTTCGTGAAGGGTTATATGCATCCTCAGCCTATCTCAGCGAGCATGGAACGCCTGAGGTGCCGTCAGATCTCAGTCAACACAAGCTGATTGGCTACCGTTTTATTACTAACAACCGCATCCTTCCGTTGATTCTGAACGACCGCGGAGAGCAGTTGACGGTTGAGATGCCCGGACAGTTAATCAGCAACGATATTGACGTTATGGCAGACGGGATCCGTAACGGCCTGGGAATTGGACGTTTGTTTGAACCCATCTGGCAGTTACAGCCGGACAGGGAGCGCTTTATACCCGTGATGGAGAGCTACTGGAAAACCTACCCGCCAGTGTATCTCTATTACCCCAAAAACGCGGGCAAAACGAAAAGAGTGAAGGCCCTGATTGATTTTCTGATATCCGCTACGGGGCGATAAAGACGATAACGCATCGTCCCGTATGGAAGCGCTATTTCACAACCCCAGCGGCCTGGCCTCCTGTATGAACTCAATCAGAAGGCGAAGCCCGGTCGGCAGTTGCCGGCGGCTTGAATAATAGATATAAAAACCTTCCTCCAGCGGGGACCATTCCGTAAGCACCAGGCGGAGCCGTCCATCCTTCACATAGGGTGCAACAAGAGGCTCCGGAAAATACATCAGGCCGGCCCCGCCTAATACGGCCACAAGACCCGTTTCAGCCTGGTTGACCGTCACTGAGCCAGGCACAGTGATTTGGTACGTTTCGCCATCTCGCTCAAGTTCCCAGCGATAAATCCGATCGTCGCCGAGACGATTGCTTATACAGCGATGGTGTAACAAATCATCCGGATGTTCAGGCGTTCCGTAGCGTGCAAGGTAGTCGGGGGATGCGGCGATAACCCAGCGAATATCGGCAGATAAACGCCGGGCAACCATGTCTTCCGGGACGGTGCCACCATAGCGGATACCGGCATCGAAGCCCGCATCAGTGACGTCAACCATACGGTTACTGGCCACAATATCGATTTCAATATCGGGATAGCGATCCATAAACGCGGGCATAACCGGTGCAAGCAAAAGATTGGCCGCTTCAACGGCTGCATTGATGCGGATACGCCCGGTAGGCGTATTACGATACCGGTTAAGCGATTCAAGCGCGCCTTCTATCTTGTCGAAAGGCTGAAGGACAGACTGAACCAGTTCTTCACCTGCAGCCGTAGGTGTAACGCTCTTGGTCGTGCGATTAAGCAGGCGAACCCCGAGCCGGGTTTCCAGTCCCTTCAGGGCATGACTAAGCGCTGATGCACTGACACCTAATTCAATCGCCGCACGGCTGAAACTGCGATGACGTGCAATAGCCATGAAATAAATGAGATCGGCGACATCAGCTCTGCTTATTTGCATACAGAATCGTTTTCCTTGTGCGTTAAGGCCCGAATGCGTTGATACGGAAATGATATACACCATAGACCGACCAGGGCTAATCCGTTGCTGAATTTTTTTCACAAGTCCATCCACCCATCGCCTCTCACTGAACACATTGTGCTTCGTTATTCTTGAAAATTATGCGCTCTGGCCGTCGGTCAGGGCGGAACATTCACCTAACGGAGCCGTGTATGAACTATACGCATCTTGGCCGCACCGGCCTGAAAGTCAGCCGCCTTTGTCTCGGAACCATGAATTTTGGTGATGTCACCGACGAGAAAACCAGCGCCCGCATTCTGGATGAAGCGCTTGAGGCGGGTATCAATTTCATTGATACAGCAGACGTGTATGGCACCGAGCAATCACCCGATATCCAGCAAGGTTCGGGGCTGTCTGAAGAGATTATTGGTCGCTGGCTCCAGCAGGGTGGCCGCCGTGACCGTATCGTTCTGGCGACGAAAGCCTATCAGCCTATGGGACCGGGTCCGAACGATCGTCGTCTTTCTGCTTACCATATTCGCAAGGCCTGCGAGGACAGTTTGCGACGGCTTAAGACCGACCATATTGACGTCTATCAGATGCATCACATCGATCGTTATACACCATGGGAAGAGGTCTGGCAGGCCATGGAACTCCTTGTTCAGCAGGGAAAAGTGCTTTATATCGGTAGCAGCAATTTCGCAGGCTGGGACATTGCGACTGCGCAGTCAGTTGCCACGGCCCGTCATTCCCTGGGCCTGGTTGCTGAGCAAAGTCTCTACAATTTGACTGCCCGAACCGTTGAGCTGGAGGTCATTCCCGCATGCCGTCATTTTGGCCTGGGACTGATTCCCTGGAGCCCACTTGCCGGAGGGTTGCTTGGCGGCGTACTGAAAAAGATGGCAAGCGGGCGCCGTGCAAGGCCCGCGTTTTCCCGTCTAATCGAACAGTATCGTCCGCAGCTGGAAGCCTACGAAGGATTATGTGAGGATCTCGGCGAAACCCCTTCCGATGTGGCGCTTGCCTGGCTCCTGCAGAATCCTGTTGTTACTGCTCCACTTATCGGGCCTCGTACGGTCGAACAACTCCAGCAGGCGCTTCACGCAACGACAATCACGCTATCAGACGACACCATGAGCTGTCTCGACGAAATCTGGCCCGGACCCGGGGGAGAAGCGCCCCAGGCTTATGCCTGGTAATGACCACATTAATGAATCCTTTCTTCGCTATAGGGAGTTCCAGTTTATGAGCAAGATGATGCATGACCAGCATTCTGCTTCCGTACCCGCTTCCCGGGATCGTCGCAATTTTCTGATCGCCGGCGCCGGTCTGGCGTTGGCCGCTACCACCCTTGGCAGGAGCGGAGCCGTGATGGCTAAACCGGCTGGTCAGGACACGTCGAGCGCCCTTTCGGGTGCTGTTCCCGTCCAGAAGGAGACCTTAACCACGCGTAAACTCGGCTCGCTGGAGGTTTCAAGTATGGGACTCGGGTGTCTGCCTATGGTGGGGTATTACGGCGGTGGTCCGCGCGATCGTAAAGCCATGGTTTCGCTCATCCGGGCCGCCTTCGAACAAGGCATCACGTTCTTTGATACTGCCGAGGTGTATGGCCCCCATCTCAGTGAAGAATTTGTCGGGGAAGCACTGGCCCCCGTTCGCGATCGTGTGGTGATTGCCACTAAGTTCGGTTTCGGCGTGGAGGAGGGGAAGCCAACCTCCCTTAACAGCCATCCTGACCATATTCGCCGTGCCGTAGAGGGCTCGCTAAAGCGTCTGAAAACGGACCACATCGATCTTCTTTATCAACATCGCCCCGATCCGAATGTGCCGATCGAGGATGTGGCGGAAACCGTGAAGGCGTTGATCCAGGAGGGTAAAGTGAAACACTGGGGATTGTCGGAAGCGAGTGCCAGGACAATCCGCCGCGCACATGCGGTACTCCCTGTGACTGCAGTACAGAGTGAGTACGCCATGTGGTGGCGTGAACCGGAGACGCGGATATTTCCAACGCTCGAAGAGCTGGGTATCGGCTTTGTACCTTACTGCCCGACCGCCCGGAGTTTCCTTGCCGGGGCAGTCAATCCAGATCAGCGGTTCGACAGCACAGATCGGCGGCATAACCTGCCACGTTTCCAGCCCGATGCCCTGGCCAAAAACATGGTACTGCTTGAATTTGCGCAATCGTGGGCCCGCCGCAAAAACACCACTCCGGTTCAGTTCGCGCTGGCCTGGGTGATGGCACAACGGCCATGGATTGTCCCCATCCCGGGTACGACGCAATATCCGCACCTGATAGAAAATAGCGGTGCACCGCAAGTCCGGTTGACGGACAGCGAGTTACGCGAAATCGATGCAGCGCTTGCCAGGATCCCATTGCAGGGCGGTCGCGCAGATCCATTTACCGAAAGTCAGTTTGATAAAAGTTAAACGGTGATGGCCACCTTTATACTTACTGTCACAGGGAGACTGTAGGTAAAGTCTCCCGGTCAGCGATCCGACCCTGACATCACGAGTTGTTCATTGTCACCAACAGCGGGCCCGAACCAACGCCGGGCCAGGGTAGGGCATTAACAGTCCTGTATTGCTGAAGGCGGCGTGAGTGAAGGTGGCGTATCCGGAAGCGGGGGAATGATCCCGTCGACGGGGTGCGGCAGATAGCGTGCCTCGAGTTCCATGATTTCGGCATCGCTAAGTGAAAAGTCCAGCGCGCTGATAGCCGTTGAAAGATGTTCTGGTTTCGTCGCGCCGATGATCGGTGCTGTGATGACCGTTTTTGATAGCAACCAGGCAATTGCAACATGGGCTCTTGGCACATGGTGCTTTTCAGCAATGCTGGCAACAACATCAATAACGGGCTTATCCAGAAGGGCTGCGTTCTCATACATTTTTAACGCAAAGGCATCGTTTTGCGTTCGTCGGGACGTGACACTCCAGTCGCGCGTGAGCCTGCCGCGTGCCATCGGACTCCAGGGGATCACACCAACGCCCTGGTCTTCACACAGGGGCAACATCTCGCGCTCTTCTTCCCGGTAAAGCAGGTTGTATTGCGGTTGCATCGTAATAAATCGGGTCCAGCCGTTACGCTCTGCCGTATGCTGCATTTTTGCAAAGCGCCAGGCTTCCATAGATGATGCGCCGATGTAACGTACTTTTCCTGATTTAACGAGGTCATGCAGAGCCTCCATGGTCTCTTCAACAGGCGTGGAGTGGTCAAAGCGGTGAATCTGAAAGAGATCCACGTAATCCATGCCTAAGCGCATCAGGCTATCGTCAATAGACTGAAAAATGGCCTTGCGGGAAAGAAACCCGGTATTGGGTGAGTTGCGCCACGGAAAGAAGGTCTTTGTCGCCACAACGATTTCATCGCGTCTGGCCATTTCTCTCAGCGCTTTTCCAGTGATCTCTTCAGAACTTCCGCCCGAGTAGATATTCGCGGTATCAAAAAAATTAATGCCCGCTTCAAGCGCCTGACGAATGAGCGGACGTGACGCCTTTTCATCCAGGGACCAGGGTTGAGGCAAGCGTTCAGGTTCACCATAGCTCATACAACCGAGACAAAGACGGGAGACTTGCAAACCGCTACGACCCAGATTCACATACTTCATTCTGTGTTCCTTCTTTTATTGCCAGCAATTCTGTATGTGAAAGGGTATTGCACTGACATGAAGGGAACCACCATGCGCCATCGAATGGTGTTGTGAGTTTTTTTCACAGATGGGCGTAATCGTCAGTGGGGTTTACATACAAACTGCGTGGCCAACAGTGAATCCTCAAGACTGAGGAGGGATACCTCCTGAGGCACGGCAATATTCTTATTTAACATAATATACATTATGCGCACCAATGTAATGCCAGTCAAAATCTGCCTTTCTACGGTCGTGATTGCCCCGATTCATTGATAGCTTGTGAAATCCAACTTCTACGTTTATCCAATGTTAAAAGACGTTTGATATACTCCTGGCTTTGACCACCGCTGCTGTAGACTTATGGAAATCGAACTCAATAAAAGCTTTAAAGAAAGGATTTTCCACGCTGTCATTTTTGAAGTGACGGCCAACGTTATCATCGCTCTGTCTCTTGCGTGGCTGATGAACGTTTCGGTACTCCAGTCGGGTTCGTTGTCGGTGATATCTGCGCTTACCGCAACGGTCTGGAATTTTGTCTTCAATAAGTTCTTTGACGCCCTGCAGAAAAAACATCAGTTTCAACGAACGTTTCTCGTTCGCGCCATCCATGCAGTTGGGTTTGAAACGGGCCTTATCATCTCCTTAATCCCTGTGGCCATGTATATGCTGAATTTAACGATCGCGGAGGCATTTTTTGTTGAGATTGGCCTTGTACTGTTTTTCCTGCCATACACGATGCTTTTTAACTGGCTCTATGATTATCTGCGTTGGACATTCGTAGGGAGTAAACGGTCTGCTGTGTAGCGAGTATTGATATCGGTCACATTCACAACCCCTTGATCGTATTGGACTCCACTCTCTTTCTATACTTCTCATTTCACCATCACTTTTGAGGAGTCCATTATGTTTGATCATGTAAAATTCGGCGTCAGCGATTATGAGAAAAGTAAAACCTTCTTCCTCATGTCGCTTCAACCGCTCGGTGTCGAACTCGTCGATGAAGGCTCTCCTGACTATGGCGTCGAAATGAGTTCCGGCGATGTTTCTCTTTGCCTTTTTCAGTCGAATGATAAACCCGCTCCGCTTCATCTGGCCTTTGTGGCCACGACACGCCAGCAGGTTGATGACTTTTACCATGCCGCGCTGCGCGCAGGCGGACGCGACAATGGCGCACCGGGATTACGCTCCTACGGTGAAAATTACTATGCCGCATTTGTCATTGCCCCTGATGGTCATAATATCGAAGCGGTATGCCATGCCCCCGAAGAAAGATAACTTAATTTCACCCGCTTGCGAGTACCCGCGCCAGCCAGTTTTCTGGCTGGCTCACGCTCAGGCCAATACGACCGATACCCCTTTTTCCGATACCGCATTGACCCAGCCGCGGTCGGTATCGCCTTCGACGACAATCGTATTCGCCAGCGCCACATCGCCAATAACAAATGATGACGCCGTATTTATTTTTTCCGGCGACGCCAGGACAACCGTCTCGGCGGCTCTGCCGGAAAATGCACGTTTGATGCACGCCTCTTCGAAATCTCCGGTCGTCAGCCCTGCTTCCGGATGGATACCGGTCACGCCCATAAAGAACAGATCCGCATGAATGTTTTCGATACCTTCGATGGCCGCCGCGCCAACGGCGACAATCGAGTGTTTATACAAACGGCCGCCGATCAGAATCACCTCGATGGAAGGATGATTAACAAGCCCCAGGGCAATGCTCGGACTGTGCGTCACCACGGTAATACGCAGGTCACGCGGTAAAAAAGCGATCAATTCTGAAGTGGTCGTTCCACCGTCAACGATCACCACCTGGCCCGAAGAAATCAGCTGTGCCCCCTTCTGCGCCACCTTTCTTTTGGCATCCATTTTAACGGACTGTCGTTCCGCGAAAGGCACAGTAGCGGAAGACGACGGCAGCGCGCCGCCGTGAACCCGCTGTAAACGCCCTTCTGCCGCCAGCTCGCGCAAATCGCGTCGGATGGTGTCTTCAGAGACGTCGAAGAGAACGCTAAGCGCTTTTGACTGGACTTGACCTTCGGCACCGAGCTTTTCAAGGATCAACTGTTTTCGCTGACTGGTGAGCATGATGTATTCCTGATGTTGCATGTTTAATCTTGAAAATGCACGATAGTGCTGGTATTGATAGTTACTCTACGTAAGGAGGACGAAACGTGCAATCAAAACGTGCAAATGTGCGCATCATTGACAGTGAAACCCTGTCCGATAACTGGTACTTACTTAAAAAATATACCTTTGACCTGCAAAGACGCGATGGCGAATGGCAGCGGCAAACGCGTGAAGTTTATGACCGGGGGAACGGCGCTACGATCCTGCTCTACAACCGTGACCAAAAAACGGTGATTCTGACCCGCCAGTTCCGCTTCCCGGTCTTTATTAATGGCCATGAGGACAATCTGATTGAGGCGGCGGCCGGCCTGCTTGATAACATGGATCCGGAAAGCCGCATTAGAGCAGAGGCGGAAGAAGAGACCGGGTTTAACGTGTCGAGCGTGCAGAAAATCTTTGAAGCCTACATGAGCCCAGGCTCCGTCACGGAGAAACTCTATTTCTATATTGCCGAGTATCAGCCGAAGGACAAAACCAGCGCAGGCGGCGGTATCAAAGCGGAGGGAGAAGATATCGACGTGCTGGAAATGCCCTTTGAAGAGGCCTTGCGGGGAATTGATACGGGCAAAATCGTCGACGGAAAAACCATCATGCTGCTCTACCATATTGCACTGAAAGGCATTCTGTAACCTGCCGGTCGCCCGACGCCTGTCCCGGTGCAGGTGTCGGCCTGTGCTATCCTTGCTGAAACACGCAAAACGGAGATCTGAAGATGGCCGACTGGAACCCTTCGCTTTATCTGCAATACGGCGCTGAACGAACGCGCCCTGCCGCCGAGCTGCTTGCCAGAATTCCCCTGAGTGACGTTGCCACCATTGCCGATTTGGGCTGCGGGCCGGGAAACAGCACCGCGCTGTTGCAGCATCGCTGGCCAAAAGCGCAGATTGTCGGCGTCGATAACTCACCGGCTATGCTGGAAGAGGCGCGCAGCGCACTGCCCGACTGTCAGTTCGTTGAGGCCGATATCCGCCAGTTCAGGCCAGGCCAGCCGTTGAACCTCATCTATGCGAACGCATCCCTACAGTGGATACCTGACCATTACGATCTCCTGCCGCATCTGGCGTCACTGCTCGCGCTCAATGGCGTGCTGGCGATCCAGATGCCGGACAACTGGCTTGAGCCCACGCATGTAGCGATGCGTGAAGTGGCGCTGGAGCAAGGCTACCCTGACCGTGGCCGCGAGCCGCTGCCTGGCGTGCATGCCTATTACGATATCCTGTCGGAGGCCGGCTGCGATGTGGATATCTGGAGGACAACCTATTTCCATAAAATGAGTTCGCACCAGGCTATTATTGACTGGGTCAGCGCGACCGGTTTGCGCCCGTGGCTCCAGGAACTGAACGAGAGCGAGCAGCAACGTTTCCTGAAACGCTACCATGAACTGCTGGAAGAGCAGTATCCGCTCCAGGAAAACGGGCAGATACTGCTGGCGTTTCCTCGACTGTTTATGGTTGCCCAGCGTCAGCCCTGAACGGCGCTATGAACGGGCCTCTTTGAGCAGCTGCTGGATAACCTTTTCCTGCTGCTCATAATTCCCTTCGCCAAACGAGGTATAGCGTAGCTGACCTTTAGCATCGAAATAGTAGTGCGCGGGCCAGTACTGGTTGCCAAAAGCGTTCCAGATCTGATAGTTGTTGTCCGTCACAACCCGGTACGGCAGTTGCCATTTATTTACCGCGTTTTTCACCGAGGCGATCGGTTTCTCCCAGGGGTATTCAGGCGTGTGTACCCCTATGACGACCAGGCCCTGAGACTGGTATTTTGTTGCCCAGTCGCGCACGTGCGGAAGGGTATGCTGGCAGTTAATGCAGTCCCAGGTCCAGAAATCGATCAGTACCACCTTCCCGCGCAACGATTCAGACGTGACAGGGTCACCATTTACCCACCCTGTTCCACCGCTTAATGAAGGCAGCTGGCTGCTGGGCTCGGTCATGACGACCGGTTGAAGCTTCGCTGGTTGCGCGGCGGGCTTTGCCAGATTCAGCAGCGCGGTTTCAAGACGATTCGCGACGCCGTTTGCGCCTTGCAGAGCAGACGTCATCCCCGTTGCGTTAAAGACAACGGCCGCTAACATCACCACGCCTGCCCCCTGACGTAACTTTTCCATCAGCGCCGATCTTGCTCTCAGCGGCGCCATCAGCGTGCGGCCTCCGAAAACGAGCAGGCCCAGCATCAGCGCGCAGCCGCTACCATAGGCGGCCAGCAAGGCTCCTGTGGCAATGGCCGAGTGTCCGGCAATATTGATGCTGAAAATGGTGCCCAGAATCGGTCCCGCGCAGGGAGACCAGAGCAGCCCGACGGCAAGCCCGGCCAGAAAAGCCGATGCCATACCACGCGTTTGCCCGCTTCGGGTGTTGAGGACATTCCCCGCGCTGACTGCCGGCCCGGCGATACGCTGGGCAAAGGCCGGAAAAATTAAGGCCAGTGCGGCCGTGGCCAGGACGATAAGCGCGACCCAGCGCCCGACGATAGTTGCCTCTGCTATCCACTCGCTGGCGACGGTGACGACCATCGCCACCAGGGTGAACATGACGATCATCCCCGCGAGCAGCGCCAGAATATGTCGCCGCTGCCCCTGAAAACCGGCGAACAGGAGAGGAATTACCGGGAGCGTACATGGACTGAGCAAGCTTATCATCCCGCCCAGGAAAGCAATTATCAGAAACATAGACACCTCACAATACAAGTCCTGCGACGCTGCAGTGAGGCTATTTCATCGTGCGGATGTGTTCAGGATATGTGTAAAAGCATGGGTTTTTGTCTGGCTCTGTATCGGCCACGCGGGGAGATACAGAACCGTACAATTAAAGGCGCGGGAGAGTAATCGAAACGTCCAGCCCGCCCTCTGCGCGGTTCTCCAGCTTTAGCTTTCCGTCCAGCTGAGCGGTGAGCTGCGCTGCGATCGCCAGGCCGAGTCCTGTCCCGCCGGTGTCGCGGTTGCGTGATGTTTCTACCCGATAAAACGGCTGTAATACCGCCTCCAGCTCGGCATCCGGTATCCCAGGCCCGCCGTCCATGATATGAATCACCACCTCTCCGGCAGCCGAGTCATCAATGCTAATGGTGGCGTAGTCGCCAAATTTCAGGGCGTTATCCAGCAGGTTGGTCAACACCCGGCGCAGCGCCTGTGGACGCGTGACGATGGGCAAACGGTTTTCGCCTGCCTGAAACTGCACGTTTTTACCGATGTCCTGATAATCGCAGGCGATGCTGTTTATCCAGGCGTTCAGCTCCAGCTTCAGCGAGGTCTCTTCCAGTGATTCTGATGACCGGGCATACGCAATACCCTCCCGCACCAGACGCGACATGTTATCAAGGTCGTTTAAGAGCTTGTCGCGCAGGTCAGGCTGATCCGCCATTTCAACACGAAGCTTCATGCGGGTAATGGGCGTCTGGAGATCGTGCGATATGGATGCCAGGATCTGCGCCCGCTCCCTGAGATAGGACTGAATGCGCGCCTGCATCGCGTTGAAGGCATGTGCTGCCCGCTGCACCTCGACTGGCCCCTTTTCCGTCATTGGCGTGTTGGCGGCCGGGTCCAGGGAGTCTACCGCGCGGGTAAACTGTGAAAAAGGCCGTATCACCTGGCGTACGGCGATCCAGGAGCAGGCAGCCAGCACGAGCAACTGCAGAATAAGAACAACGGGCAGCCAGCTGGCGACCGGAGGCATCCGAGGGATCAGGTCAATGGTCAGCGGCGCGCCATCATGTAACGTGAGATGCGCCTGGATATGTGAAATGGCGCCGGGAACGGCGGTGAAGCTGAGCGGGTACTGTGCTGCAAGCGTCGCTTTTAAGGTTCGGATGGCGTCCCGGGAGCGCTTGTCCGTCGGCGCGTTGCCAGGATCTCCCGGCCCCAGAATATAGCGGTAGTTACCCCGTTCAAGGCGCGGCAACCAGGCCGCGCGCTCGCTGGCGGGTAAGCGGTCTAAAATAGCCACGCTGGTCGCGACATCGTATTCCAGATTACCGAGCATCACCGTTCGGGCGCTGTGCATTCGCTCTATCATGACCAGCGTCAGGCTCAGGGCATTGGCGAGCAACAGGCCGGGCAGCACGACGATCAGCAAGCGGGCCAGCAGCGAGCGAGGCCAGAGCGTCATTCGTTAGCCTCTTTGATGGTGACCGGCATGGTAAACACATAGCCCTCGCTGCGCACGGTTTTAATATACGCGGGCGTACGGGCATCTTCATTCAGACGCTGGCGAACCCGGCTAACCAGCAGGTCGATTGAGCGTTCAAACAGCTCGGCGTCACGCCCCTGCGTCAGGTTGAGCAGCTGATCGCGGGTCAGCACCCGCTGCGGGTGGTCAAGGAAAACGCGCAGCAGGCGATACTCCGCCCCGCTGAGCGCCACAATCACCCCTTCCGGGTCGATCAGGTGGCGGGCAACGGTATCGAGCTGCCATTCACCGAACATCACCAGCCGCCCTGCTTCCGTCACCTGTAAATTGGGCGGCATCGTGCGAAAACGGCGTAAAATCGCTTTGATACGCGCCAGTAATTCTCGCGCGACGAAAGGCTTTACGACGTAATCGTCGGCTCCCATTTCCAGGCCCAGGATCCTGTCCGTCTCCTCGTTGCGCGCCGTCAGCATCAGGATGGGCAGATCTTTATATTTCCCGACGCGTAATTGCCGACACAGCGTAAGCCCGTCGTCGCCGGGCATCATAACGTCCAGCACCACCAGGTCGATATGCTGCTTGTCCAGCACGACGCGCATCTCTTTGCCGTTTGCCGCGCCAGAGGCGCGATAACCGGACTTAACGAGATAGTCGATAATCAGTTCACGAATATCCCTGTCGTCATCGACGACAAGGATATGATCAATATGCTCCACCGAAATCTCCAGACCGAAGGGTAACGTACTGAAAATAGCACATTTCAGAGTTTGTCAGCGTCAACAACTGCCTTGACGAAATCCTGCGGATCTTCCTGAGGCGGATTGTGCCCCACGGTTGCGCCGAAGGTACGGTGTTCATACTTACCGGTGAATTTACCCGCGTAGGCCTGCGGTGCCGGATGCGGCGCCCCGTTGTTTCCGCCTTCGATGGTGATCGTCGGAACGGTGATATTCGGCAGCGTGGCCAGTTTTTGCTCGTAGGCGTCGTATTTGCGCTCGCCTTTTTCCAGCCCTAAGCGCCAGCGATAGTTGCTGAGCGTTACCGCAACGTGATCCGGGTTATCAAGGGATTTGGCGCTGGCGTTAAAGACAGCGTCGCTAAATTTCCAGTCAGGTGAGGCCTGAGACCAGATCAAACGAGCGAAGTCATGCGTGTTTTTGGCATAGCCTTCAGCGCCGCGCTCGGTGGCGAAATAGAACTGATACCACCACTGCTGCTCCGCTTTTGGCGGCAACGGCTGTTTACCAATCTGCTGGCTGCTGATGAGATAACCGCTTACCGAAACGAGCGACTTAACGCGCTCTGGCCACAGCGCCGCAACGATATCGGCCGTACGGGCACCCCAGTCATAGCCTGCAAACACCGCCTGCTTGATATTCAGGGCGTCCATCAGGTTCACGATATCTTTCGCCATCGCGGAAGGCTGGCCGTTGCGCGGCGTTTTTGCCGACAGGAAGCGCGTAGTACCGTAGCCGCGCAGAGAAGGCACAATCACGCGATAGCCTTTTGCCGCCAGCGCAGGCGCGACTTCAGCGTAGCTGTGAATATCGTAGGGCCAGCCGTGTAACAGAATGACCGGTTGGCCGTCTTTAGGACCAATGTCGACATACCCGACGTTAAGATCGCCGGCGTTAATTTGCTGTGGACGATCGAAAGCCGCCGCTAAGTTAGTGCCGGTGACTTCGGCCTGACATGACATGACGGTGCCAAGGGAAACGGTGAGAGCAAGCGTTGAATAAGCGAGTTTGCTGGACATGTTGGTATCTCCGGTTGAGTACAATTCACGGAGATATAACAACAGTTCAATGTATAGCGGATATGTGCGGAAACGCGTTTATTGCAAGCCTGTGTATGTATCTGGAACACGGATACAGTGTGATACAAACACAGGCTGCTGCCTTAAAGGGAGAGACGATAGCGGACGTAATCGTCAGCGTCACCGTATCGATCGTAGAGTTTACGTGCCGGATTGTTCTCCCGGGTAACCCAGTAGAGCTTTGACCACCCTTCGCGCTTGCCTTCCGCTATCAAGGCATCAATCAGCGCCTTACCCGCTCCCGCGCCGCGCTCGGCTGCATCAACAAACAGATCTTCCAGATAGCAGATGGGCGCGGTTGACCAGGTTCCTTCGTGCAGAACACACATTGCGAAACCGATGACCTTTGCGTCTTTCTCTACCACCCGACAGAACATCGGTGAATGCGCTGAAAGCGCCCTTTCCCATGTCGATGCGGTAACGGACTCCTCGAGGTAGCAATCATAAAAATGGGTATAGCCATCCCACAGCGGTCGCCACTGGGGATAGTCATCTTCGCGTAGAGGTCTTACCGTGACAGCCATGCGTTCCTCACATTACAAGTCGATTGCCATTTCAAAACAGCGTAAATCAGCCCCCGCCATACGCGAGTGATGATAGTTTTCGCGCAGCGTAACAAACCCCAGCTTCTGATAAAAGGCGTGGGCGTTAGGCGTTGCATCCAGCCTCAGGCGGGTTATCCCCCGGCTGCGCGCCTCGTGTGTAAGCGCCTCGATAATTCTGGTCGCCATGCCTTTTCCGGTGGCTGAAGGCAAGGTGAATATGGCCTCCAGACAATGGGTATCAAGATCCAGATAGCCGGTAGCCGCAATGACGCCCTTCTCGTCTTCCACCACGTAAAAAGGGTAATCAATGACCATTTGACGGTAATGCTCGGGCATAAGATCCGGCGTCCAGCGTGCAATCACGTCAGCGTCGTAGCTGGTTTTGCAGCCGTGACGAATCGCCTGATTGCGTATATTCCAGAGTATTTCGGCTTCCTGTGGATGAGCAGTTCGTAACGTCATATCACCTCTTCAATATTTCGCCATTAAAGAGACGTTGCCCATTTTTGGTAGTGAATAACCACAGCACGCCTCACCAGAATGTGATAGAGATGAAAATACCAGAACGCAAACAAAAACATAACGCTTAAATAAGGAGATCCGCAGATGACAATACCGACCCTCACGACAGAACGTCTCCTGCTGAAACCGCTGGTCGCCGAAGATGCGGTTCAGATTCAAAAGCTGTATCCGCGCTGGGAGATCGTTCGCTATTTGGTCTCTTCCGTGCCCTGGCCCTACCCGGATAATGGCGCGGAAAACTATGTGAATAACGTCGCGCTGCCGGATATGGCAAAAGGGATAGCCTGGATCTGGAGCATCCGCCGTCGTGAGGTGCCGGATGCGTTGATGGGGATTATCTGTCTGTACGATGTTGACGATAATAACCGCGGATTCTGGCTGGCGCCGGAGTTTCAGGGACAGGGATATATGCGTGAGGCCAGCATTGCCGCGACGGATTACTGGTTTAATACGCTCAACAAACCCGTTTTGCGGGCGCCGAAGGCCGCCGCGAACAGCCGCTCCCGTCGTATTTCAGACAGCAGCGGCATGCGGCTCATCAGAACGGAAAAGAAAGCCTACGTCAGCGGGATATTGGACTCCGAACTGTGGGAGATCACCCGCGACGAATGGAACGCCCATCAGGTCAGCTGATAGTGCTTATCCGGCATCAGCCTTTCCGGAATGTTCTCTTCATCGTTCATCTGTAGCAGATCGCGTTCCATCATGTTGCAGATGGCGTCCAGCGGAAGGTCGTTATCTTCTGTGCCAAACGGGTCTTCCAGCTCTTCCGCCAGGGTGTCCAGCGAGATAAAGGTGTATGAGATCAGCGCCGAGACAAACGGCGTCATGTAGTGCAGATCCACAACCAGCGCGAACGGCAGCATGATGCAGAACAGATACACCGTGCGGTGCAAAATCAGCGTATAGGCAAACGGCACTGGCGTTGTCGCAATCCGTTCACAGCCGGAAAGGACGATGGACATATCGTTGAGGCGGTTGTTCAGGCTGTGGAACAGGATGTCCGAAAGCTGCCCGTTACGCCGCCGCACGGCCAGCCACTCCCCCATGACCAGCAAAATACGGTTCGCCGGCGAGTTGGCGCCCATTACCTGAGCTAAAACGTCCGGGGCAAGATAGCGAGAGAGCTGGTCAGCGTTCATTTCCCGGCGCAGGGTCATGCGCAGGCAGTTGGCAAAGGCGATCTGCAGGCGGACAAATTCCCCCAGGTGATTATCGTCCGGCAAGGTGTTTTTTACCTCGCGAAACAACGAGCGTGCCGCTATCATCAGTTGCCCCCACAGCTGGCGAGCCTCAACGTAGCGTGAATAGCAGGCGTTGTTTCTGAAACCAAGAAAGATTGCGATCGCCACGCCGAGAATGCTAAATGGCGCCACGGTAAATTTGATGCCCAGCGAGGTATACCAGGGCAGCATCAGGATAACGGCGATAGAAAGCAGGAAGTTGAGCAGCAGTCGGGTATAGATTTTGGGGAGTACCGAACCGTGCCAGACAAAAATCAGTTGTAGCCAGTGCTGTTTAGGACGAACAATCATAGTGAGTTTCAGGCAAGAAAAGAGCGTGGCTATTAAACGTGATCCCCATCACGGTTGCAAGCATGTTAACGGAACATTGCATTCTCTCACCTGAAGAACGAAAACCGCACGGTGCTGCATTTGATTTTAAAAACAGGGTAAATAGTATGTTGTAACTAAAATAATGCCTGTTTAAACCCGGCCGAAGCCGGGTCTCGTAATTAGCAAAGCGGCTTCACCGCTGCGCGCATGCCCTTCAGCAGAATGGCATCAAGATCCCGCGTCACCTGATCAACCAGACCGTCTACTTTCGTCAGGTCTTGCTCCCAGTGCGCTTCTACGCTCAGCACGGCGTGCACCAGTTCGCGGGTAGCGAGCTGATTATCGCGATGCTGCGCCCATAGCTGTTGATAACGTTCCAGCCAGAACGCATCATCCTGCACCGGATAGTTCTCTCCATTACGCTCCGCGCGATAAAATGCGATCAGTGCCGCTAACGCAAACGTCAGACGCGCTGGCAGTTGACCTGAGGACTTCTGCCCTGCCAGCAGCTGCGGAAGAATACGCGTGCGATACTTGGTCATGCCGTTGAGCGCGATGGAAAGCAGCTGGTGTCTGATGTAGGGATTTCGAAAACGCCCTGTTACCGCGCTGGCGAACGACTCCAGTTCGTCGCGGGGCAAATCGAGAACCGGAATAATTTCCTCATAAATTGCTTTTTCGACGAAAGCGCACACGTCTTCATCATTCATCGCCTCGCCAACCGTGTCCAGCCCGGCCTGATAGGCCACCGGTACCAGCGCCGTGTGCGCACCGTTAAGAATGGCGACTTTACGCTCTTTATAGGGCTTGATGTCGTCGACAATCAACACGTTTAACGGGTACTTATCCAGGCGCAGTTCACCAGCCAGCGAGGCTGGCCCCTGAATTACAAACAGATAAAAGTGTTCAGCCGTGTCCAGGAACCCATCGTGATAACCCAGCTCGGCCTCAAGCGTGTCCACTTCATCGCGCGGGTAACCGGTTACGATACGGTCAACCAGCGTTGAGCAGAAGTGGTTTGCCTCGTTCAGCCACTGGATAAAGGCGGCAGGCAGCGCCCACTCCTGGGCATAGCGCAACACAAGTTCACGCAATGCGTCACCGTTGTAGTCAATCAGTTCACACGGAATGATAACCCAGCCCTTGTCAGGCGCGCCGTTAAAGTGGCTAAAGCGCTCAAACAGCAGGCGCGTTAGCTTCGCCGGGTAGCTGACGGCAGGCGCATCGTCGAACTTATCCCCCGCGTGATAGCTGATTCCGGCTTCGGTGGTGTTCGAGAAAACAAAGCGCATATCCGGGCTGTGTGCCAGTTTCAGAAAGGCGTCGTAATCGTCGTAGACGCTGATTTCACGGTTAACAGAGCGGATAAGTCGGGCTTCGCTCACCTCTTCGCCCTGCTCATTCAGGCCACGAATAATGGTGGTGTATAACCCATCTTGCGTGTTCAGCGACGGCGGGAAGTCGCTCTGAATAGGACGAACGATAACCACACCGGCGTTGAGATCGGTATGTTCATTCAAAAGGTCAATTTGCCAGTCGACAAACGCACGCAGGAAATTGCCTTCGCCAAACTGAATAATGCGTTCGGGATACTGCGCACCGGGAAAATCACGACGGTTGAGCGTGTTCACAAGAGGGTTCCTTTTATGATTAGTCATACAGCCTGATAAGATTGGTACGATAACTTATCAAAACTTTACGACCAGAAACCCTGTTTCGATCAATCCCCGGCGTGGTTGTGAAAAAATTATAAGAATTTATAGAACACCGACGTGGCCGTCATAGCGCCGTCCGGCATCAGGGCGTAGCGCGGGATCTCACCGACCTTTTGCCAGCCGGCACGCTGGTAGAAGGTTTCGGCGCCGCTGCCGGTGGAGGTATCGAGCACCAGAACCGAAATGTTTCTGGCCCGGGCCTCCGCTTCCAGCGCTTCCATCAGCGTCATTGCGGCCCCTTTTCGACGCACTTTTTCATGAACCAGCAGCTTTGCCACGTCCGCACGGTGCGGCTGGTTTTCCGGCTGGTCGGTAATCATTTGCACCGTGCCGATGACGCCCTCCTGCGGATCAATACTGGCCAGCACCACGCGCTCGTTGCGCCCTACGCTGTCAGCTATGCCGAGCCAGAATGAACGGGCCTTCTCCAGGTTAAAGGGCAGCATAAAGCTGACGGATGCCCCGCCGTTTACGCAGTTTTCGAGGATCCCGGCCAACGCATCAAGATGGGTGAGAATGTCGTCGCGGGTGAGGTTTTTGATTTGCAGTGAGGTATTCATTTTTTTGTCCTTACGTTGAATATCCTCACTTTGCATTTAACATTTTATTAACGCAAACGGAACGGTCATATGCTTTTGTTATGTCATCTGGCCCGCTGCCGCTGCTGCTTCATGGCATACATTTTTTCATCGGCATCTTTAAGCCACTGCTGCAGGTCGTTGCCGTTATGATCGAATTCGCTCAGCCCCCAGGAGAACAGAAGCGACCACGGATGTAGCTTGCGTGCATTGTAGTTTTCGACCTGCTCGGCGAGATACTGCATGGCTATCCACGCGCCCTTCTCATCCGTATCAGCAAACAGCACGGCAAACTCATCGCCACCAAAACGAACCAGCATATCCGCTTCGCGGAAAGAAGCGCGCATCAGCTGCGCCATGGTCTTTAACGCCTTATCCCCCTCTTCGTGCCCGTAGCGATCGTTAATCTCCTTGAAACGATCCAGATCCAGCCAGCCGAGCGTTAACGGCTCAGCCCGGCGTCGGGCGATGGAGAGCGTGAACCGCACGAGCTGGTTAAAGCCCCGTCGGTTGAATAATCCGGTCAATTCATCCGTGGTCGCCGCGCTGATTGCCGCAAACTCATCTTCAGCCAGCGCGCCCAAATCCCCCAACACGGCGAGATCGGTCGCTGAGAACTCCCGCGGTGCGTAGTCAATCAGGCAAAGCGAGCCAACGCTCGCGCCGTTGCGTAAACGCAGCGGAAAGCCTGCGTAAAACCGCACGCGAGGTTCACCGGCCACCAGCGGGTTATCCGCAAAACGATCGTCCTGAAGCATATCCCCGACGATCAGCGGTGCTTCGGTGAGGATGGTATGGCCACAAAAAGAGATGTTGCGCGGAACGGAATCGGGTGCCTGCCCATCCGCCGACTTAACGATCAGCGTATGCTCATCAATAAGGTTGACCATGGCCAGCGGTACCTGGAAAAAACGTTTTGCCAGACGCGTTAAGCGGTCAAACGCCGGGGAACTGTCAATCTCAAGCAGACCCGATTCGCGCAGCGCGTTAAGTCTGTCAATTTCATTTTCAGGTGTTGCAGGTGCTTTCATAATGTCTCCTGACGTAAAGCGTTACTCAAAGCGTAGCTTAAACCGAGACATTGTCAGCGTTCGACGTCCTGTTAAGCCGCTATCCATTTCACGTCAATGCGTTATGACGATTTGCTCGTCCGCTAGCCGGGTACGAAGATGCAGGCGGTAAGCGCAGAACGCATTAAATATCATTTTTGGGCGTTCATCTGTATCACCAGCCAGCGGTGGATCACGCTGACGATATAATGTTGCTGCTGCGCGCTCAGCTGCACGCCCTGGGGAATGTTATGCCATTTTGCCAGACAGCCCCGGCAGCAGGTCGCGGTGGCATGCTGGGCGATAAACACCGGGTGGCCACGCATGGGCGTCTGCTTGCCGTCGTTTGCGGGTTGCGCGGGTGCAAGGCGTTTAGCGACAAAATCGGCGGCATGCTGGTCAATGGTTTCGGGGCCTTTGTCCCAGCAGTACTGTCGTTCCTTATTGCCTAAGCGGAAGCGCGAGCGAAACGTCGATCGCGCCAGGCGGGAAAAAAGGGGATCCAGGTCAGACATCAGTATACAGAACGTCCCAGGCGCTGGGTCAGCTTCTCCAGAACCGCCACGCCGGCAAGTGAATTTCCCGTTTCATCCAGCTCCGGGCTCCAGACGGCAATCGCCATTTCATGCGGCACTATCGCCACCACCCCGCCGCCAACGCCCGATTTGGCCGGAAGGCCAACCCGCCAGGCAAACTCCCCGGCGTTCTGATACATGCCGCTGGTAGCCATCAGGGCGTTAACCTGACGGGCCTGAAGCGGGGAAACCACCTCCTGATCGAGATGCGGCGCGTGCCCCTGGTGCGCAAGGAACAGAAACGTCTGAGCCAGCTCAACGCAGTTCATCTTGAGGGCGCAGTAATGGAAGTAGTTTTGCAGCACGGTCGCCACGTCATTGTGGAAATTGCCGAAGGATTTCATCAACCAGGCGATAGCCGCGTTGCGGGCGGAGTGTTCAAACTCCGAGCGCGCCACCACCGAATCATAGGCAATATCGTCCACGCCAGAAAGCTGACGAACAATCTCAAGCATTCGCTGACGCGGTGCGCTGAGGCGGCTTTGCAGCATATCGCAGACCACCAGCGCCCCGGCGTTGATAAAAGGGTTACGCGGTTTACCCTGCTCGATTTCGAGCTGAAGCAGTGAGTTAAAGGGCTGGCCGGACGGATCTTTTCCCACGCGCTGCCAGATCTCTTCTTCCTCATACTGGCGCATCGCCGCGACCAGACTCAGCACTTTAGAAATAGACTGAATAGAAAAGCGTTCAGCGGCATCGCCTGCCTGGTATCGCTGTCCGTCTATGGTACAGATAGCGATGCCCAGCTTATTCCCGCTCACCGAGGCAAGGGCCGGAATGTAGTCGGCAACCTTCCCCTTTCCCAATAACGGACGAACCTGCGCCAGAATCTCGTCCAGCATCTCATTATGGATGACCGCAGCCACTCTTTGCTCCTTGCCCTCAGGCTAAAACGGGCTGCGAGTATAACAGAGGCTAATGTATTGCGTCAGGCGCTAAGACGAAAACGCGAAACGGCCTGCAATAAAAGATCGGACTGCTTTTGCAGGCGTTCAGAGGCCTCCGAGGCGTCAGAAACCAGCAGATCCGTCTGGCGCGAGACCTGATTCAGCGCCTGAAGCTGGCGCGTCATCTGGTGAATACTTTCTCCCTGACTGAGCGTGGCGGTCGAGATTTCATTCAGCAAACTGCTTAAATTGCCCACCAGACCGGTGACCTGCTGCAGGTTTTCTTCCATCAGATTCACGGCGCGGGAGCCGTCTTCAATGCCCTGCACGGAGCGGTTGATCAACTCCTGAATGGTCTGCGTCGAGTGGCTGCTCTTTCGCGCCAGGAGCCCGACTTCCCGGGCGACGACGGCAAACCCGCGCCCCTGGTTTCCTGCATGGGCGGCCTCAATGGCGGCGTTGAGCGCCAGAATGTTAGTCTGAAACGCCACGCTGTCGATCATCGCCACGATCCCGCGCATCTCTGACGATCGCTCGACGATCGCCTGCATGGAGGCATTCACGGTCGACATCATCTGGTCGCCTCCTGCGGCAGCCTGACGCGCTTCATCCGCGCGCGAGCTGGCGAGGCGGGCATAGCCGGTATTCCCTTCCACGTGGGTTTCCAGCGCCGCGATATGCGCTGTGACCTCCTCCAGCTCCTTTGCCTGACGCGCCGACTGCTGGTACAGCTTCTGGTTTCCCTCCGCGAGGGTGCCAATGTTCTCCACCATCGTGGCTGTAGCGTGGCTGACCTGCGTCACCAGCTGCTGCAGGCCGCGCTGCATGGTGGCAACGCTGTCGCTAAGCTGCCCCGTCTCCCGGTTAAAGCGCATCACGTTTGGCGGCGTGCCGGAGAGATCTCCAGCGGCCAGCCGGTTAATATGTGCAATAAGCCGACGCAACGGCGTAATCACCCACCTGGACATACCGAACCAGACGGCTGCGGCGATGGCGAGTAGCAGAACCGGCGCCAGCAGGAACAACGTTTGCAAACCGGAGAGCTGCGCCATTAAAGCCTGACGCCCCTGCATGGCCTGCTTCTCGCTGGCCTGCTGATAGCGCGCGTAGTTGTCGTTAAAGTCGGTCTGAAACGCCTGTGCCGGCACGGCAAAAAAGGAATCAATCGAGTTGGTTCTGACAAGCGCTTCCGATTGCTCCTTAATGGCATCGTAGAAAAGCTGGTAGCTGTTAATCAGCGCCTCATCTTTTGGCGGGCTGAGCGCCAGCCAGGCTTTCCATGCCTGCTGAGAAACCGCCAGCGACTTTTGTGCGTCGTCCATCAGGCTGTGCCAGCTTCCTTCCGAGCCGGTTTCTTTATCCTGCATAAACCAGACGCCGGAGCGGTTGAGCAGATCGCTCGCCGCCAGCAGGGAGACGCGCGCCAGATCCAGCTTGCTCTGCTGCTGATACGCCAGCAGGTTTTGCCGTTCATTGCGCTGAGCTTCCTTCAGGGAGGCGTTCAGCAGAAAGGATGAGGAGAGCTGCAGCGCGGAGAAAAGGCCAATAATACAAAAGATACCCGTCAGCAGGCCAAACTGGCGAGGGATAAGACGCTGCGCAATACGGCGAAAAATTTGCGTTAGGTTCATAATTTTCTTCAGTAACAAGACGTTAGACGCGTGCGAGTCTACGAAACGAAAATGACAGAACCATTGCAGATAAATGACAACGGCCCTCGTGATGAGGGCCGAATAAATTACACGCGATCCTTCCACACCGTCTGCACATTACAGAACTCGTGCAAACCAAAATGGGAAAGCTCGCGGCCAAAGCCACTTTTCTTCACGCCACCAAAGGCCACACGCGCGTCGCTGGCGCTGTATCCGTTGATAAACACCCCACCGCACTCCAGCTCGCGAGAGAATTTATCCGCAAGCGCTGCGTCGGCGGTGAAGACCGTGGCAGACAGGCCAAAGTCGCTGTCATTGGCAAGCGTCAGGGCGTGCGCCGCGTCTTTCGCAACGGTAATGGCCGCGACCGGACCAAACAGCTCCTGGCGGAAGGCCGTCAACGATGGGGTGACGTTCGCCAGCACGGTTGGCGCGTAATAATTCCCCTCACCGCTGATTTTCTCTCCCCCCAGCAGCAGCGTTGCCCCTTCTGCCAGGCTCGCCTGCACCTGCTGATGCAGTTCATCGCGCAGATCATAGCGCGCCATCGGGCCAAGGTAGTTCTCTTCTTCATCCGGCGAGCCCATCTTTAACGCGGCGACGGCGTCAACGAAGCGTCGGGTAAAGGTGTCTGCAATACCCTCTTCCACAATGAACCGTTTGGCCGCTGCGCACACCTGCCCGGTATTCTGGTAGCGCCCTGCTACCGCCGCCTTCACGGCAAGATCCAGGTCGGCATCGTTGAGAACGATGAACGGGTCAGAACCCCCCAGCTCAAGAACGCATTTTTTCAGCGCCGCCCCCGCCTGCGCGCCAATGGCTGCCCCGGCGCGCACGCTGCCGGTGACGGTTACCGCCGCAATGCGACGATCGTTAATCGCCTGGCTTACGCCGTCATTGGTGGCGTTCACCCAGCCGAATACCCCTTCAGGGAAGCCGGCGTCCGCAAAAATCTGCGCGATAAGTTCCGCCGAGCCGAGCACATTGGGCGCGTGTTTGAGCAGATAGCTGTTACCTGCCAGCAGGATCGGCACCGCGCCGCGCAGCACCTGCCAGAGCGGGAAGTTCCACGGCATCACCGCCAGAATTGGCCCCAGCGGACGATACTCGATGACCGCGTTGTTATTCTCGACCTGCGTGGGTTCAGCATTCAGCATCGCCGGGCCATGTTCGGCATACCAGTCGCAGAGGCCCGCTGATTTCGCCACTTCCGCCCGCGCCTGCTGAATGGGTTTTCCCATCTCGCGGGACATCATCCGGGCCATCTCTTCCGCGCGACCGCGCAGCGCGGTGCCGAGATCGCGCAGCTTCTGCGCCCGGTGGGCTACGCTTTCGCACCGCCAGTGACGAAAGCCCGCATCAGCCAGCGCGATGGCACGTTCAACCTCTTCCTGCGTCGCCCACGGATACGAGGCGAGCGTTTCGCCCGTTGCAGGGTTAACGGACAGAGCATGTGTAGCAGATGAATATTTCATGATGTTCTCCACGCATTTCGGTTGATTAAGTGTGGCTCACTCTGCTATTTCTTAAAAATGAATAATACTGACCACCTTATTCACGAAACGAGAATGCTATGGACTTAACCCAGCTTGAAATGTTTAACGCCGTCGCGCTGACGGGAAGCATCACCCAGGCGGCGCAGAAGGTGCATCGCGTTCCTTCGAATCTGACGACCCGCATCCGCCAGCTGGAGGCCGATCTTGGCGTGGAGCTGTTTATTCGTGAGAACCAGCGTTTACGCTTATCTCCCGCCGGGCATAACTTCCTGCGCTACAGCAGGCAGATCCTGGCGCTGGTGGATGAAGCGCGCATGGTCGTCGCGGGCGATGAGCCGCAGGGGCTGTTTGCCCTCGGCGCGCTGGAGAGCACCGCCGCCGTGCGCATCCCTGAGACGCTGGCGCAGTTTAACCAGCGCTATCCGCGCATCCAGTTTGCCCTTTCTACCGGGCCGTCCGGGACGATGATTGATGGCGTACTGGAGGGAACCCTGAGCGCCGCCTTTGTCGACGGGCCGCTGTCGCACCCGGAGCTGGAGGGAATGCCGGTCTACCGGGAAGAGATGATGCTGGTCACCCCTGCCGGGCAGACAGAGGTAACGCGCGCTGCGCAGGTGAGCGGCAGCGATGTTTATGCCTTTCGCGCAAACTGCTCGTATCGCCGACACCTGGAGAGCTGGTTTCATGCAGACAGAGCCGCGCCGGGACGCATTCATGAGATGGAGTCCTATCACGGCATGCTCGCCTGCGTCATCGCGGGTGCGGGCATCGCGCTGATGCCGCGCTCAATGCTGGAAAGTATGCCGGGCCACCATCAGGTTGAAGCCTGGCCGCTGGCGGAAAACTGGCGCTGGCTCACTACCTGGCTGGTGTGGCGACGCGGGGCGATGACCCGCCAGCTGGAAGCGTTTATAGCGCTGCTAAACGAACGTCTTCAACCAGCGCCTTCTCCATAAACAGGCTAAGCGGATCGTCCACATATGGGGCAAACGCCGGACGCCGATCGTAGCCGCTTCGTTCATAAAGACGAATCGCGGCATGCTGTTTGATGCCCGTTTCAAGCCGTACGGTATGGCAGTGACGGCTCAGGGCCTCATCTTCCAGCGCGGCCAGCAGCTTCTCAGCCAGATGTTGCCCGCGATGGGCCGGATCGATATAAACCCGCTTCATCTCCCCCGTTCCGTCGCCGTTGAGCACGATAGCTCCACAGCCAACGGCCTGAAGCTGCGGGTCGCGGACGATCATCAGGATAAGGGATGTCGCGGGCAGTTCTGAAAGATCGAGCAGATGGTTGCTTTCGGCGGGATAGAGTTCGCTCTGATAACGGTCGAGGGCCGCAATCAGCATAAGAATGTCCGGGTGACGTGCAGATTCAGAGGTAATGGAATACATGGCAGGCTCCTTGCTTTATTTGTGAAACTCAATGTCAACATAGCGCAGGCCTGCCAGGCTGCTTCATAGTATTAACTTATCGCGCAGCCGCTAGCGTAAAAAGATCCGCCCTTTCAGGTACAGGGTGGCCTGACCGGCAATGAGTACGCGGTCGCCCTTCAGCTCGCAGCGAAGATCCCCGCCGCGGTACGACACCTGGCGGGCGTTAAGCGACTTCTTACCCAGCCTTTCACTCCAGTAAGGGATCAGCATGCTGTGCGTGGACCCGGTAACCGGATCCTCCGGTACCCCTTCGCCCGGGCAGAAAAAGCGGCTGACGAAGTCATATTCCCCTTCGCCCGGCGCGGTTACGCAGACCATTTTGCCCAGCGGAACCATCGCGCCAATATCCGGCATTAATGCCTCCACCTGCTGCTGGCTCTCCAGCACCACGCAGTAGTCTCGCCCGACGCGCACCTCTTTTGCCGCCGGGATGCCCAGCGCGCTAAACAGTGCAGGCGGTGGGTTATCGACGACCTCCGTGGACCATGCGGGGAAATTCAGCGTCAGCCAGTCGCCGCTGCGTTTGACCGTCAGCTCCCCCACGAAGCGCGTGGTAAAGTGGATTTCCGTATGCGGATAGTCCAGATACTCAAAAATGACGTGTGATGCCGCGAGGGTCGCATGGCCGCAGAGGTTAATTTCATGCAGCGTGGTGAACCAGCGCAGTTCAAATCCGCCGTCGGTTCGCACAAAAAACGCGGTTTCCGACTGATTATGCTGCTGTGCCATTTTGAGAAGCGTCTCGTCCGGCAGCCACTCTTCCAGAGGACATACCGCTGCCGCGTTGCCGCCAAAGGTTTTGTCGCTGAAGGCATCCACCAGATAAAAATCAATTTCCCGCATTGTCTCTTCCTCTTTTGTTATCAGTTTTAGCGCAGATACACAGTGCCTTTCAGGTAGCACGACGCTTGACCGCTCATCAATACGCGCTCCCCCTTCAGCTCGCAGCGCACATCCCCGCCGCGCGCCGAAACCTGACGGGCAAACATTGCCGTTTTCCCCAGCTTTTCGCTCCAGTAGGGGATCAGCATCGTGTGCGCGGATCCGGTCACCGGATCTTCCGGAACGGCAACGCCCGGTGAGAAGAAGCGGCTGACAAAGTCATATTCCCCTTCACCCGGTGCCGTCACGCTCACTTTATGCTCGCCCGGCGTCATCGCCGAAAAGCGCGGCGCAAGTGCTTCAACCTGCCGGGGATTTTCCAGCACAATCACCCAGGCGCGGCCTTTACGGGCTTCAACGTAATGGCGGATACCGAGCGCCGCGAGCATCTCCGGCGGCGGCGTCTCTTCACGGATAGGACACGCCGGGAAGTCCAGCGTCATCCACTCTCCCTCCCGGCTGACCGTCAGTCGGCCAGAGGCGGTATCAAAGTGGATCCGCGAGTCGGGGTAATCGAGTTCATTAAACAGAACGTACGCGGCGGCCAGGGTGGCGTGACCGCAGAGATTGACTTCAGTGAGCGTGGTAAACCAGCGTAGCTCAATGCCGCCCTTAGTGCAGACGAAAAATGCGGTTTCCGACTGATTATGCTGCTGCGCCATTTTCAGTAACGTTTCATCCGGCAGCCATTCGTTTAGCGGGCAAACCGCTGCCGGATTGCCGCCGAACGAGGTATTGCTGAACGCATCTACCAGATAAAAATCAATCTCCTGCATTGTCTTACCGCCTGTCTATGCTGTGTCGTACTTTTATATTCAATGAAAACAACGCCCCCGGCTACCGCTTTCATAAGGTAAATATTGAGATCTGCGTCACATAATGGTTGAGTTTTCGCCGTATGACGTTTTAAGATCGCCTTCTCATCTTTCCAGCAACGAATCTCCGACATCCCTATGACAACGAACACAGTTTCCCGCAGGGTCGCGTGGCTACGCGTGGTCACGCTGGCCATTGCCGCATTTATTTTTAACACCACAGAATTTGTTCCGGTTGGGCTGTTGTCTGACATAGCAGAAAGCTTCCAGATGGAAACGGCGCAGGTGGGGATTATGTTAACTATCTACGCCTGGGTGGTGGCGCTGATGTCTTTGCCGTTTATGTTGCTGACCAGCCAGATGGAGCGGCGCAGGCTGTTGATCGGCCTGTTTGCCCTGTTCATTGCCAGCCATGTCCTGTCGTTTATGGCGTGGAATTTTACGGTGCTGGTCATTAGCCGCATCGGCATTGCCTTTGCCCACGCGGTGTTCTGGTCGATCACCGCGTCGCTGGCTATTCGGCTCGCACCGGCGGGTAAACGCGCCCAGGCCTTGAGCCTGATTGCCACCGGTACCGCGCTGGCGATGGTGCTGGGGCTGCCCATTGGCCGCATCGTGGGACAGTACTTCGGCTGGCGTACCACCTTCTTTGCCATCGGCATGGGCGCGCTGGTGACGCTGGTGTGTCTGATTAAGCTGCTGCCCGCGCTGCCAAGCGAACATTCCGGCTCGCTGAAAAGCCTGCCGCTGCTGATGCGTCGCCCGGCGCTGCTGAGTATCTACCTGCTTACCGTTATCGTGGTCACCGCGCACTACACGGCGTACAGCTACATTGAACCGTTTGTGCAGGTGGTCGCGGGCTTTAGCGCAAACTTTGCCACCCTCTTACTGCTCATTCTCGGCGGCGCGGGCATTATTGGCAGCGTGCTGTTTGGTAAACTGGGTAACCAGCATGCCTCCTTGCTGGTGAGCAGCGCCATCGGCCTGCTGCTGGCGTGCCTGGTGCTGCTGCTGCCTGCGTCAGGCAGCGAAAGCCAGCTGGCGATCCTGAGCCTGTTCTGGGGCGTGGCGATCATGATTATTGGTCTCGGCATGCAGGTGAAAGTCCTGGCCCTGGCACCGGATGCCACGGACGTGGCGATGTCGCTGTTTTCGGGGATATTCAATCTGGGGATTGGCGCGGGGGCGCTGGTGGGCAATCAGATTAGCCTGCACGTATCGATGTCGGCGATTGGCTATCTGGGGGCGATTCCGGCGCTCGTCGCGCTCGTCTGGTCGGTACTCATCTTCCGCAAGTGGCCGGTGGCGCTGGAGGAACAGGGGCAGCACGGGTGAGGTTTATTTATGCCGGGCAAGGCGTAGCCGCCACCCGGCAATGACATCAGTGGTAGGTCTTAATAATCTCCAGCACGCCGTTAATAATAAACTGCACGCCCATACAGACCAGTAAGAAGCCCATCAGACGGGAAATCGCCTCGATTCCGCCCTTGCCCACCCAGCGCATGATCGCACCGGAACTGCGCAGAGACGCCCACACGATAACCCCAATAAGTGCAAAAATTAGCGGTGGCGCAACGGTCAGTACCCAGTCCGGGAAGGTAGAGCTGTCGCGCACCGTCGATGCAGAACTGATGATCATCGCGATGGTACCCGGCCCGGCCGTACTCGGCATGGCCAGCGGGACAAAAGCAATATTCGCGCTCGGTTCGGACTCCAGCTCTTCAGATTTGCTGGTTGCCTCCGGAGACTCGTGCGCTTTTTGCGCCGGGAACAGCATGCGGAAGCCGATAAAGGCCACAATCAGCCCGCCCGCAATACGCAGCCCGGGAATTGAAATCCCGAAGGTGTTCATCACCAGCTGTCCGGCGTAGTAGGCCACCATCATAATGGCAAACACATACACCGAAGCCATCATCGACTGATGGTTGCGCTCGGCGCTGTTCATATTCCCTGCCAGCCCCAGGAACAGCGCCACCGTCGTTAACGGGTTAGCTAACGGCAGCAGTACCACCAGCCCGAGACCAATTGCTTTAATCAAATCCAACATAGTGCGTCGTTGTCCTTATCCACATTTAACATCGCAATTATAGGGTGAAAGTGTGACGTTCAGCCATCGGCGCAACGTAACGATAGTTTTCCTTTGGGAACGATACTCGTTAGTTATCTTCCTGATTTGAAAGGTTGCAAATATCGTTCATGAAACGTTTTAGCAATTCGTGGCATCGGCTGATTCATTCAGTTGACTTATACTTGCCTGAGCAATAATATCTGCCGTGATTAAACTACTTGCCAGGGCAACCATTGTGAAAAGCACCAGTGATATCTTTAACGACGTTGTTCCGCTGGGTCGTCTTATTCATATGGTTAACCAGAAAAAAGATCGCCTGCTCAATGACTACCTGTCACCGCTGGATATCACCGCAACACAGTTCAAAGTGCTGTGTTCCATTCGCTGCGAAGTGTGTATCACGCCGGTTGAGCTGAAAAAGGTGCTCTCTGTCGATCTGGGTGCGTTAACCCGCATGCTCGATCGTCTCGTCTGCAAAGGATGGGTAGAACGAAGCCCTAACCCGAATGACAAACGCGGCGTACTGGTCAGGCTCACCAGCGATGGTGCGGCTATGTGCGAGCAATGTCATCAATTAGTAGGACAAACACTGCATCAGGAACTAACAAAAAACTTAACGGCAGATGAAGTGGCTACCCTTGAGCTTTTGCTGAAGAAAATACTGCCGTAAACAGAAAAAGAGGTATGACGATGTCCAGACGCAATACTGACGCTATCACTATTCATAGCATTTTGGACTGGATCGAAGATAACCTGGAATCGCCGCTCTCCCTTGAAAAAGTGTCTGAGCGTTCAGGTTACTCCAAATGGCACCTGCAACGGATGTTCAAAAAAGAGACCGGTCATTCATTAGGTCAATATATTCGCAGCCGCAAGCTGACGGAAATTGCCCAGAAACTGAAAGAAAGCAATGAACCGATCCTTTATCTGGCGGAGCGTTACGGATTTGAATCACAGCAAACCCTCACGCGTACGTTCAAGAACTATTTTGACGTGCCGCCTCATAAGTACCGAATCACCAGCGTGCCGGGTGAATCCCGTTACCTGTATCCGTTAAAACACTGTAGTTAATCATCGCCTGTAAAAGACGTAACCGAGGAAAAAATGAAAGTTACCGCCTCCGCCGCCCTCGCCTTGCTGGTGCTGTTTTCCAGCCAGACCTTCGCGGAGCAAACTCCAGGTGCAACGCAGCAAAATAATCATGACACGATGATTTTGCCGTCAGCACATGACCAGTCGCCTTATGATTTCAACCACATGGGTGCTGGTAGCGACAAATCCGACGAATTAGGCGTGCCTTATTATAATCAGCACGGCCTCTGATTCGTTTTTGCCCCGCAGCCGCGGGGCTTTTTTATGCCCTATCCCCTTACCCGCGCCGCCCGGCGAACCCGCAGGCCAAACACGTTGATGTACAGCCCGGCCATGATCAGCACGGCACCGAGCAGCTGCAGCGCGCTCAGCGTTTCATCCAGCAGTATCGCCGCACTGGCAAGCCCCACTACCGGAACCAGCAAAGACAGCGGCGCGACGCGCCAGGTCTCATAGCGCCCCAGCAGCGAACCCCAGATCCCGTAGCCCACGATGGTGGCGACAAACGCCAGATAGATAAGAGAAAGGATCGTAGTCAGATCGATCTCGACCAGGCTGTTCAGCATCACCTCCGGGCCATCCAGAATAAACGACGCCACCAGAAACGGGATTATCGGAATCAATGCGCTCCAGACCACCAGGGACATCACCTGAGGCCTCGCCTCGTGCTGCATAATCAGCTTATTGAAAATATTGCCGCACGCCCAGCTCAGCCCCGCCGCCAGCGTGAGCATAAACCCAAGCAGCGCCACATCCTGACCGTTCAGGCTGGCTTCAATCAGCACCAGCACGCCAAATACCGCCAGCGTTATCCCCGCCAGCTGCTTGCCCTGCAGACGTTCGCCAAACACAAATGCGCCGAGAATAATGGTAAAGAACGCCTGCGCCTGTAACACCAGCGAGGCCAGACCGGCCGGCATGCCGAACTTGATGGCGCAGAAGAGAAACGCGAACTGGCCAAAGCTGATGGTCAGACCGTAGCCCAGCAGCAGTTTTAACGGGATTTTCGGACGGGCGACGAAAAAGAGCGCCGGGAACGCCACCAGCATAAAACGCAAACCGGCCAGCATCAGCGGGGGCATGTTGTGCAATCCCAGCTTGATGACCACAAAATTGAGTCCCCATACCACGACCACCAGCAACGCCAGCAGTCCGTCTTTACGCGTCATACCCTGCCCCTGAATTATTAATAATTTGTTAACAGTTCAAGGTAACAGAAAAAAGTGTGCCGCGAGAAGATCATTATTTCTGGCAGGCAGCTGAAGCACTTAGGGATAAATCGGGTGCTATACAAGCCCCTTATGTCATGGTAATCCTGTTAACACTCGTCTAAAAAAAGCATAAGCAACCGTCGGGAAGGAATATGAAACCATCTCTCAGGCGCTCAACCGCAGCGCTGCTGGCATCGTCATTGTTATTAACCATCGGTCGGGGGGCAACGCTGCCGTTCATGACCATTTATCTCACGCGCGTGTTTAATATGAGCGTCGAGAATATTGGTTATGCCCTGACGATTGCGCTGACCGTTGGCGTGGTGTTTAGCCTGGGATTTGGTATTCTGGCCGATAAGTTTGATAAAAAACGCTATATGCTGATCGCGATCGTGGCTTTTATCGCCGGTTTTGTCGCGATTCCGCTGGTGGATAACGTCACCCTGGTAGTGCTGTTCTTTTCCCTGATTAACTGCGCCTATTCCGTCTTTTCGACGGTGCTGAAAGCCTGGTTCTCGGACGTGCTGACCTCCAGCCAGAAAGCGCGCGTCTTCTCGCTCAACTACAGCTTTCTGAACATTGGCTGGACGATTGGGCCGCCGATTGGCACCCTGCTGGTGATGTACAGCCTGCAGCTGCCGTTCTGGCTGGCGGCCTTCTGCGCCGCGCTGCCGCTCGGGTTTATTCATTTCTTCGTGCAAAAAAGCGTCGCGCTGGATACCGCCGAGGAGAAGATGCCCTGGCAGCCGTCGGTGCTGCTGAAAGATCGCGCCCTGTTCTGGTTCACCCTCTCCGGCCTGCTCGCGTCTTACGTGGGCGGATCGTTCGCCAGCTGCATTTCGCAATACGTACTGGCCGCCAATGCCGACAGCGATTTTGCCCAGAAGGTGGTCGCCGTGGTGCTGCCCGTTAACGCCGCCGTGGTGGTGACGCTGCAGTACGCGCTGGGGCGGAAGATCTCCGCCAGCAATATTCGGCCTTTAATGACCGCCGCAACGCTGTTTTTTATCCTGGGTCTGGGAGGCTTTATGCTCTCCGGGGAGAACCTGATTTACTGGGGCATCGCCGCCGCCATCTTTACGCTGGGTGAGATTATCTACGCACCGGGTGAATACATGCTGATCGACAACATCGCCCCGCCGGGGATGAAGGCGAGCTATTTTTCCGCGCAGGCGCTGGGCTGGCTCGGCGCGGCGGCAAACCCGATGATCACCGGCATTATCCTGACCAACCTGCCGCACTGGTCGCTGTTTGCAATCATGATGGTTGCCATCGTCGTTGCCTGGCTGATGATTTTGCGGGGAATGAGCGTGAAGGCGTGGAACGAATCCCCCAAAGCGGCGTAAAAAATAGTGGCCGGGTAAGGCGAAGCCGCCCCCGGCAATAACGCATCAGTGGTGCAGCATCTCCTCCACCACCTGCTCTTTGTACATCTCGTTTGGATAATAGGTCGGCCAGTTGTCCATCTCTTTCAGCAGCGCCTCGTGGGAGGTATTGCCCATAAAAATATGGAAGTGCGATGAGGCTTTCGGCCCGATGATGTGGTCGCTGAACTGCACGAACTTCGGCGCCTTGCTGTCGGCATCCTTACACTCAAACAGATAGCGAACGCCTTTTTTACCCGATGCGTAGGTCAGAATTTTGTAGCCACTGTAGTCATACTGACAGCTGCTGACCGCCTTGCCTCTGTGGAATTCCATTACGTTATTTTCAATGCCGATGGCATCCACGTCCGTGGCATATCCCTTGCGGTAATACGCTTTCACCTCGTCAAAGGTTTTGCTTTTATCCTTCTGCGCTTTCTGTTTGAAGACCGGATCCAGCGAACCGTCCAGCAGGAACGGATACACCGACTGCCAGGTGCCGTCCCAGTCGGACAGCGCTCTGTCCTTTACGTCTTTATCCTCAAACACCCCGTTTGCCGCCTTCTGTTCCGCTTCGGTCATCTGATGGCCGTGCGAGTGAGCAAACAGCTGGCCACTGACCAGCAGCGCCCCCAGAGTCATGGCAAATTTTCCAATATGTACAGCCAAAGTAACGCCCTCATTCCGTTTTATAAGAATAAGGATGTTATATTATAACATTTCAGATCGCAACCAGCCCGCGAACGCCCTCCTGCTCCATATTTTCGCCCCTCCCGCGCTGAATGATAGTGCCGCGGGACATCAGGAGATAGCTGTCGGCCAACTCGGCGGCAAAGTCGTAAAACTGCTCGACGAGCAGGATTGCCATATCGCCTCTGTTTGCCAGGGTGCGGATCACCTGGCCAATCTCTTTGATGACGGAAGGCTGTATGCCTTCCGTCGGTTCGTCCAGAATCAGCAGCTGCGGACGGCTCGCCAGCGCGCGACCAATCGCCAGCTGCTGCTGCTGCCCGCCGGAGAGATCGCCCCCGCGGCGGTGCTTCATCTCTTTGAGAACCGGAAACAGCTGCCAGATCTCGTCAGGAACCTGCTTTGCCTCGCGGGCGGAAAAACGCGACAGCCCAAGCAAAAGGTTCTCTTCCACGGTCAGGCGCGGGAAAATCTCGCGACCCTGCGGGACATACGCCACGCCGGACTGCACCCGCTGGTGCGGCCTGCTGTGGGTGATCGTTTTACCCTGCCAGATGACCTCCCCGGTTTTCGCCGGGATCAGCCCCATCAGGCACTTCAGCAGCGTGGTTTTCCCGACGCCGTTGCGTCCCAGCAGACAGGTGACTTCACCGGGAGCGGCTTCGAAGCTCACGCCGCGCAGGATATGGCTGCCGCCGTAGTACTGATTCAGTTCGTTAACCTGTAACATCATCGCTCCTTAGCGGCCCAGATAGACCTCAATCACCTGCTCGTTGGCCTGCACCTCGCGAAGCGAGCCTTCCGCCAGCACGCGCCCCTGATGCAGCACCGTGACGTGGTCGGCAATCGTTTCAACAAAGCCCATGTCATGCTCCACCACCATCAGCGAATGCTTGCCCGCCAGGGTTTTGAACAGCTCGGCGGTGTATTCCGTTTCCGCATCGGTCATCCCGGCGGCGGGTTCATCCAGCAGCAGCAGGTGCGGGTCCTGCACCAGCAGCATGCCGATCTCCAGGAACTGTTTCTGCCCGTGCGAAAGCAGCCCGGCGCGACGGTCCCGCTCGCTGCCAAGGCGCAGAAGAACCAGCATCTCGTCAATGCGGTCCCGCTGCTCGCCGTTGAGTTTTGCCCGCAGGCTCGCCCAGACGGATTTATCGGTTTTCATGGCGATCTCAAGGTTCTCCCACACCGTCAGCGCTTCAAAGACCGTGGGTTTCTGGAATTTTCGGCCAATCCCCTGACGGGCAATGGCCGCAGGCTCCAGCCCGGTCAGGTCGATGGACTGGTCGTAAATCGCTCTCCCGCTTTTGGGTCGGGTTTTGCCGGTGATCACGTCCATCAGCGTGGTTTTACCCGCCCCGTTGGGGCCAATCACGCAGCGCAACTCGCCCACGCCGATATTCAGGGAGAGATCGGTCAGCGCCTGGAAGCCGTCGAAACTGACGTTAATGGCCTCAAGCTGAAGCACCGGGTCAGTCTGGTCCCGGTAGCGATCGCCGGGCAACTGGCGGGTAAATAACTCTTCCGTTGGCTGCATTATTTCTCTCCCTTACGCAACAGACCGTAGACGCCGCGCGGCAGGAACAGCGTGACGGCGATAAAAATCAGCCCCAGAAACAGCTGCCAGTACTCCGGCATGGCAACGGTAAAGAAGCTTTTCGCCCCGTTCACCAGCGCCGCGCCAATCACCGGCCCCACCAGCGTGCCGCGTCCGCCCAGCGCCACCCAGATGGCGGCTTCTATCGAGTTGGTCGGCGACATTTCACCGGGGTTAATGATGCCCACCTGCGGAACGTACAGCGCCCCCGCCAGGCCGCACAGCACGGCGGAGAGCGTCCACACCAGCAGCTTGAACCCGCGCGGATCGTACCCGCAGAACGTCAGGCGGTTTTCCGCGTCGCGCACGGCGGTCAGGATGCGGCCAAACTTGCTCTTCGCCAGCGCAAATCCGGTGCCCAACGCCAGAAGCAGCAACAGCACCGTCGCCAGGAACAGCGCGATGCGGGTTGCCGTTTCCGTCACCGAAAACCCAAGCAGCGTGGTAAAACCGGTAAAGCCGTTATTGCCGCCAAAGCCGGTTTCGTTGCGAAAGAACAGCAGCATGCCCGCGTAGGTCAGCGCCTGGGTCATAATCGAGAAGTAAACCCCTTTGATCTTCGAGCGGAAGGCAAACCAGCCAAACACCAGCGCCAGCAAACCCGGCACCATCACGATCAGTACCAGCGCCCAGGCAAAGTGCTGGGTGCCCCACCAGAACCACGGCAGCTCGCTCCAGGAGAGAAACGACATAAACGCGGGCAGGCCGTCGCCTGACGCCTGGCGCATCAGGTACATGCCCATCGCATAGCCGCCCAGGGCGAAGAAGATGCCGTGTCCAAGAGAGAGCATGCCGGCGTAGCCCCACACCAGATCCAGCGCCACCGCAACGATGGCATAGCAGAGGATCTTGCCGATGAGCGTCAGCATCCAGGTCGACAGCGCCAGCGGATGCGTGGCGGGCAGCAAGGCGAAAAACGGTAATATCAGCAGACACGCCACCAGCAGGCTGCCTGCAATCTGTGTTGTGCGCGGCGCTTTACGCGCCAGCGTTAAGGTCAGCGGCTGGCTCATCAGTCAATCACCCTCCCTTTCAGCGCAAACAGCCCCTGAGGGCGCTTCTGGATAAACAGGACAATCGCCACCAGAATCACGATCTTGCCCAGTACCGCCCCCATCTGCGGCTCAAGGATTTTATTGAATATGCCCAGCCCAAACGCGGCGGCCACGCTGCCTGCCAGCTGGCCTACGCCACCGAGAACGACTACGAGGAACGAGTCGATGATGTACCCCTGACCAAGCTCCGGCCCGACGTTACCAAGCTGGGATAACGCCACGCCGCCTAACCCGGCGATCCCTGAGCCCAGCCCAAACGCCAGCATATCGACGCGCCCGGTCGGTACCCCGCAGCAGGCGGCCATGCTGCGGTTTTGCGTCACCGCGCGCACGTTCAGACCAAGACGGGTTTTATTCAGAATCAGCCAGGTGAAGAACAGCACCAGCAGCACGAAGCCCAGCACCACAATGCGGTTCCACGGCAGGGTCAGGTTAGCAAAAACCTGTACCCCGCCGGAAAGCCATGCCGGGTTTGCCACCTCCAGGTTCTGGGCACCAAAGGTCTTGCGCACCAGTTGGATGAGCATCAGGCTGATCCCCCAGGTCGCCAGCAGCGTTTCCAGCGGACGACCGTACAGGTGACGGATCACGGTGCGCTCCAGCACCATTCCAATGCCCGCCGTCAGGCAGAACGCTACCGGCAAGGCGATAACGGGATAGAGCGCCAGCCACTGAGGCGCAAGCCCGGCCATTGCCTGCTGCACCATCCACGTAGCGTACGCCCCCAGCATCAGCATCTCGCCGTGGGCCATGTTAATGACGCCCAGCAGGCCGTAGGTGATAGCGAGCCCCAGCGCAGCCAGCAGCAGCACCGAACCCAGAGAAAGCCCCATAAACGCCTGGCCCAGCAGATCGCCCCACATCAGGCGATGCGTAATCTGGCTAAGGCTCTCTTCTGCGGCCGCGCGCACGCCGGCATCCGGCTCGGTCTGCGCCTGGGTAAACGGCGTGAGTCTGGACTGTACGTCCGGATCGTCTGACTGGCCAAGCAGTTCGACGGCCCTGCGGCGCACCTCCGGCTGCGGGCTCGCCAGCTGGAGATTCGCTACCGCCAGCAGTAGCGCCTGCCGCGCCACAGCGTCCGCTTCATCCCCGGCGCGCTTTTCCAGAAAAGCGAGCATGTCGGGCTGAGCATCCCGCTGCAGCTGCCGGGCTGCCGCCCGCCTTTCGGTGACACTGTCACTAACAAGCTGATGCGTGGCAATGGCCGTTGCAGCCAGCACGCGCAGCCGGTTTGTCAGGCGTACAGCTTTGGTTTGCCCTACTGCCGCGCGGGCCTCACCGAGCGAAACCATTTCGCCATTACGCTTCGCAAAGGCGTGCTTTTGGCTGTCGGTATACAGGTTTTCCTTTTGCAGGGACTGAAGCAGCGGAAGCCTGGCGGCATCCGGCGCGGCGGCCCACTGCGTGAGGAGCTCCGCCTGCTGGCCGCGGCTGGCGGCAACAAAACGATCGGCATCCGATGCCTGCGCCATCCCTGGCAGCAGTCCGGAAAGACATACAAGAGCGATGAACATGCGCATGGCGTTCATGACGTTTCTCCCTGAGGCAATGGCCTAGTTGCTGGCGGTTTTCATCGGCTGGTCGGGCTTTTTGTCATTCCCGGCAATGAACGGGCTCCACGGCTGGGCGCGTACCGGTTGTTCCGTCTGCCAGACCACGTTGAACTGGCCGTTGCCTTCAATTTCACCGATCATGACCGGCTTATGCAGATGATGGTTGGTAGCATCCATGGTGAGTGTAAAGCCAGACGGCGCCTTAAATGACTGACCGGCCATCGCCGCGCGCACCTTATCCACGTCGGTGGTGCCTGCTTTTTCCACCGCCTGTGCCCACATATGGATCCCCACGTAAGTCGCTTCCATCGGGTCGTTGGTTACCACGGTATCGGCATTCGGCAGCTTGTGCGCCTTCGCATAGGCTTTGTAATCCGCGACGAACGCCTGGTTGGTTGGATTATCCACGGACTCAAAGTAGTTCCACGCCGCCAGGTTACCCACCAGCGGTTTGGTGTCGATTCCGCGTAGCTCTTCTTCGCCGACAGAGAACGCCACCACCGGCACGTCGGTGGCCTTCAGCCCCTGGTTAGCCAGCTCTTTGTAGAACGGCACGTTGGAGTCGCCGTTGATGGTCGACACCACGGCGGTTTTGCCGCCGGCGGAGAATTTCTTGATGCTGGCGACGATGGTCTGGTAGTCGCTGTGACCAAACGGGGTGTAAACCTCTTCGATGTCCTTATCCTCCACCCCTTTCGAATGCAGGAACGCGCGCAGGATCTTGTTGGTGGTGCGCGGGTAAACGTAGTCGGTACCCAGCAGGAAGAAGCGCTTCGCCCCGCCGCCGTCCTCGCTCATCAGGTATTCCACCGCCGGGATGGCCTGCTGGTTCGGCGCCGCGCCGGTATAGAAGACGTTTGGCGACATCTCTTCGCCTTCATACTGCACCGGATAGAACAGCAGGCCGTTCAGCTCCTCAAACACCGGCAGCACGGATTTGCGCGAAACTGACGTCCAGCAGCCGAACACCACTGCCACTTTATCCTGACTCAGCAGCTGGCGTGCCTTCTCGGCAAACAGCGGCCAGTTTGAGGCTGGATCCACCACCACAGGCTCCAGTTTCTTACCCAGCACGCCGCCTTTGGCGTTGATCTCGTCGATGGTCATCAGGGCGACGTCCTTTAGCGGGGTTTCGGAGATGGCCATCGTGCCGGACAGAGAGTGCATGATCCCCACTTTGATGGTGTCGGCCGCCTGCACGCCAAAACTCATTCCCATCGCCACGACGGACGCGGATAACGCAAAAGCTTTTAATAAGGTACGACGCTGCATATTTTCACTCCTGAAAAAGAACGCTGTGCGAAAACGTCCGTTACGGCATGGACGCGGAAATAAAGGTGTCAGCGAAGCAGGAGCAAAAAGGATGCCAGAATGGAGGAAGCGCTATTGCAGGAGACAGACGGCAGGATGTAAAGAGAACGACTCAGAATGGCACAGCGCTGCACTTTTATAATGCAGCGCTGAGGAAGCGGTTTTACCAGACTTCGCTGGCGATCTGCGTCACCAGACGGACCTTATCCCACTGCTGGGACTCGCTCAGGCTGTTGCCCTCTTCCGTGGAGGCAAAACCGCACTGCGGGCTGAGGCAGATTTGCTCTTTCGCCACGTATTTCGCCGCCTCTTCCAGACGGGCCTTCACGCCTTCCGGGTTCTCCAGCTCACCGTTTTTCGTGGTGATCAGGCCCAGCACCACCTGCTGCTTGCCCGGGCGAACGAAGCGCAGCGGCGCGAAATCCCCGCTGCGGTCGTTATCGTATTCAAGGAAGAATGCGTCAACGTTGACCGTCCCGAACAGCACTTCCGCCACCGGCTCGTAGCCGCCTTCGGAAATCCAGGTTGAACGGAAGTTACCGCGGCAGACATGCAGCCCGATGGTCAGATCCTCCGGCTTGCCTTCCAGGGCCTTGTTCAGTACGCGGGCATAGATTTGCGCCAGCTCATCGGCATCGTCGCCGCGCTCGCGGATCTGACGGCGCTGGTCGTCCGAGCAGAGGTAGGCCCAGACGGTGTCGTCCAGCTGCAGATAACGGCAGCCCGCGTCGTAGAATGCGCGTATCGCGTCGCGCCAGGTGGTTGCCAGATCGTCGAAATAGTCGTTCAGATCCGGGTACACCGTCGCGTCGATGTCTTTGCGCCCGCCGCGGAAATGGAGCACGCTTGGGCTGGGAATGGTCATCTTCGGCTGGGCATTGCCGCTGATGCTTTTCAGATAGCGGAAGTCTTCCAGCATCGGGTGGTCGCCAAAGCCCAGCTTGCCGGTCACGCGCACGCCGTGGGCTTTGGTTTGTACTCCGTTGAACTGAATCCCCTGCTGGGAATCGTAACGCTCAACGCCCTGAAGACCGTCGAAGAAATCGAAGTGCCACCAGGCACGGCGAAATTCACCGTCGGTCACCACATGCAGGCCGCACGCGCACTGCTGCTCGACGACGTGGCGAATAGCCTCGTCCTCCACCGCGCGAAGCTGTCCGGCATCAATCTCGCCGCTGGCGAACTTCAGGCGAGCCTGCTTGATGGCATCCGGGCGTAAAAAGCTGCCGACTACGTCGGCGCGGTATGGGGCGTGCTGTCGTTGCATGGAAATCTCCTCAGTCTGCCGGTATTAATTGCCCGCAGTGATAATTCATCATTTGAATCTTTAGACTTCTGGATGTCTAAATGTCCAAAAAAAAGATGTCATACCTGACCGTTTCCGGCAAACGAGAAAATTTCACGTGTGTTGAAAAAAATTCATCTTCACAGCGCGTCAGCGTGCGCCTGGCTGGCAAAGGCGTAGCGTTCATCTTCCCAGCCGGTGATGCCGCCGAGCATGATTTTGACCGGCAGCCCGAGACGCGCCAGCTTCAGCGCCGCCCTGTCCGCGCCGTTACAGTGTGGCCCCGCGCAGTAGACGACAAACAGCGTCCCTTCCGGCCATTGAGACATCCGCTCAGCGGTCATCTGGCTCCACGGCATATGCAGTGCGCCCGGCACATGGCGGCGGGCAAACTGTTCCGGGCTCCCCACCACGTGCAGCAGCACGAAGTCCTGCTCATTATTGGCGATGGCGTGATGCACGTCGGCACAGTCGGTTTCGACGCTCAGGCGACGCAGAAAATGGGTAACGGCTTCCTGCGGCTCGGCAGCCGGAAATTCAGTAACATAGCTCATGATCCTTCCTCATCTTTGGCGTTTGTGTTAACACTACTCTATCCACAAATTCAGCCCGTGAATGCGCTCGCTTATGCCAGAAAACAGCAAAAAGATGACAAACTTAAGACAGGTTACCCGTCCGCAGGTGGTGGTGCTGGCGTATGACGGGCTATGTACCTTTGAGTTTGGCGTGGCGGTTGAGATTTTTGGCCTGCCGCGTCCGGAGCTGGGCGACGACTGGTATCGTTTTGCGGTGGCGAGCGTGGATAGCGGCGAACTGCGGGCGACCGGCGGGATCCGCATCGTTACCGATGGGGACTTGAACCTGCTTGCGTCGGCGGACCTGATCTTGGTTCCCGGCTGGCGGGGGCTGGACTCACCGGTTCCTCCGGCGCTCTGCGAGGCGCTGCGCCAGGCCAGCGCGCGCGGATGTCAGCTGCTGTCCATCTGCTCGGGCGTGTTCGTGCTGGCCGCTACGGGGCTGCTGAACGGACGTAAAGCCACGACGCACTGGCGCTACATTGACGCGCTTAAGGTTCGCTACCCTGACATCGAGGTGGTTGAGGATGTGCTCTACCAGGACGAGGGCGATATCCTGACCTCCGCGGGCAGCGCGGCGGGAATCGATCTCTGTCTGCACGTCGTCCGGCGGGACTATGGCATGGAAACCGCCAACAGCGTGGCGCGTCGGCTGGTGATCCCCCCTCACCGGGATGGTTCACAGCCGCAGCAGCTGAGCCGCCCGGTGGCGCAGCTGCGTGAGAGCCAGCGCCTGGGCCAGCTGTTTGATTTTCTGCACACGCACCTTGTCGAGCCGCACAGCGTCGACTCGCTGGCGCGTCGGGTCGGCATGAGCCAGCGCACCTTTCTTCGTCGCTTCGAGGCGGCAACGGGCACGACGCCTGCTCGCTGGCTGCTTAATGAACGCCTTCTGAGAGCAAAAGATTATCTGGAGAGCAGCCGTTTAAGCATCGACAGCATCGCGGAACAGACCGGGTTTGGTCAGGCGTCGACGCTGCGTCATCATTTTCGTCAGCAGTTCGCGCTTTCCCCGGCTCAGTATCGCAAACAATTTTCACGTTCTGATACTCCCCGCTAGCGGCAAAAGCGCAAAAAAAAACCGCCATTATCTGGCGGTAAATGCTTGCATGGATAGATTTGTATTTTGGTCTCTACGTCCCCGACGCTCCATGGTCGGGCAGCGGATCTCATACAAACTAACACTGGCTGTCTCAACGAAAGCTAAACAGCCTGATTAACTCGCGCTGGTGTTGATTTGCAAATAGCGCATCAGGCCCTGCTCAGCGCTCTGCCTGGCATCATCGTTAAGGGCCTCAAGATAAAACGATCGCGATACGCCATAGGGAGCCTTTTCAGAGGGATATACCGCAAACTGGAATGTTTTTCCCCGTGCCGGATGGGTGCAGTCTAATTCCCAGCGCTGTTCATTTACTCTTTTACTAGTGCAGGCTACGCGTCCATAGTCGCTGGTTAAATAGGAACCAACGCGAATTTCAGCGGACTGAATATATTCTGGTTCGTCATTACCTGCATAACGAATCGCTGCAACGGCACCTACCGCAACAGCCAGAAGCGAAAACGCTATTATTTTTTTCATTTATGAATGACCCATTCCTTAGCCAGAGATTCACTATTATATAGGATTTATCCTTAAAGCGAACATCCAACTATGGACCAGAAATAGGAGGTTTACAAAAACGCACATATATTTTAAGAAAAATCCTAATCGGTATTATGAACCCACGTTATTTGACATTTTCTTTGCGCTATTTTGAAATTTTGAATAATAACCCTAAACAATAATTGGCATGATTTCCCCGCGCTGTTCTTATTCGGTGAATTTATGTTCAAAAAAGGGCTATCTTTTATCATGCTTATTTGTGCCCTCTTTTCTGGCCAACTGATGGCCGGGCACAAAGGGCATGAATATGTTTGGGTAAAGAATGTGGAGCATCAGCTGCGGCATGAGGCCGACAGTGACGAGTTACGCAGTGTAGCGGAAGAGTCAGCGGAGGGTTTGCGCGAACACCACCTGTGGCAGAAATCGCGCAAACCGGACACGCACGTAAGGTAATTAACTGCCCTTGCGTTTCGGAAGGGTTTTCATCAGATCGTCCGGGCTCACGGACGCAACGATGCTGCCCGGCGGTGGCATTTTGAAAATGTGGTTTTTCATTTTGCCGATAACATGCATTTCGCAAGGACGGCAGTCAAACTTCAGGGTCAGGACTTCGTCACCGTTGACCAGCTGCATGGGGGTGGCCTTCCAGCTTTTAATATTCCCTTTCGCCTGTTTCGGGCACAGGTTAAAAGCAAAGCGCAGGCAGTGCTTGGTGATCATCACCGGCACATCGCCCTTCTCTTCGTGCGCTTCATAGGCCGCGTCGATAAGCTGCACGCCGTGGCGATGATAAAATTCACGCGCTTTATGGTTGTAAACGTTGGCCAGGAACGATAAATGGGTGTCCGGATACACAGGCGCAGGAACGGATTCAGCCTTACGGCTGCCGCGCGGATACTGCGCCAGGCGTGCGGCATCCAGCATCTCTGCCGTTTCGCGGCGGAACTGGTTCAGCAGGCTGTTCGGCACGAACAGCGCGTCCGGCAGATTAACCTCGATGGCGCGCGCGTAGTAAATCGTCTGGCCCAGTTTCGCTACGCCGTCCTTCAGGCTGTTAAGCGCTTTATCCGCGTTGTTTGCCACCTCGAACAGGCCATCAAGGGTATGCGTTACGCTGATGCCGTCTTCGCAGGTCATGGTCAGGATCAGCTGCTCTTGCCAGCCGCCCAGCTCAATGTCCACCGCGATGCGACGCTCGCTGGAGGTTTTCAGCAACGCCTGCTGCCAGTTATGATCCAGGTTACGGTTGAGCGGCGCGTTCGGCCTTGCCTTGTAGAGATCGGCAGGCATTTCATTCGGCCAGACGCGGTAGCGGTTCTCGCCGGTTTTTTCGACCGTGTTGGCGCGGAAGCCCACCACTTCACGCTTAATCATCACGTTCAGGCCGTCGCCGTTCGCCAGCGGCTCGGTCACTTCAACGTCCAGGTGATCTTTCGCCACTTTCAACACTTCACCGACCGGTAAACCGATAAACTTCGGTGAGTCAAACGCGCCGATATCCCCTTTGCGGGCGTTCACGAAATAGTCCGTGCTGCCGCGGTGGAAGGTTTTGTCCGTTGACGGAATAAAGAAATGTTCGGTACGACCAGCCGAGGCGCGCGCCAGGTCACCGCGATCTTCGATGATGGCGTCCAGCATCTGGCGATAGTGCGCGGTGATGTTCTTCACGTAACTCATATCTTTGTAGCGCCCTTCAATCTTAAAGGAACGCACGCCCGCGTCGATCAGCGCGCCCAGGTTGGCGGTCTGATCGTTATCCTTCATGGAAAGCAGGTGTTTTTCGAACGCCACCACGCGACCCTGGTCGTCTTTCAGGGTATACGGCAGACGGCAGGCCTGCGAGCAGTCGCCGCGGTTGGCGCTGCGGCCCGTCTGGGCGTGGGAAATGTTGCACTGGCCGGAATAGGCCACGCACAGCGCGCCGTGGATAAAGAATTCGATCGTCGCGTCGGTTGCCTGGTGAATATCGCGGATCTGACTGAGGTTCAGCTCGCGCGCCAGAACGATCTGCGAAAAGCCCACGTCTGAGAGAAACTTCGCCTTCTCAACCGTGCGGATATCGCACTGGGTGCTGGCATGCAGTTCGATAGGCGGAATATCCAGCTCAAGCACGCCCATATCCTGAACAATCAGGGCATCGACGCCGGTCTGGTAGAGATCGGTAATCAGACGCTGCGCGGGCTCCAGCTCATCATCATGAAGAATGGTGTTCAGGGTCACGAACACTTTCGCCCCGAAACGGTGGGCGAACGGCACCAGATCGGCAATATCGCGCAGGCTGTTGCTGGCGTTATGGCGGGCACCGAAGCCAGGGCCGCCGATATAGACGGCGTCAGCGCCATGAAGGATCGCTTCACGGGCAATGGCGGCGTCGCGGGCCGGGCTTAAAAGTTCAAGATGATGGGATTGCAGGCGCATACTTCGTCGTTATCCGTTATGGTCAAAATGGCGGCTATTGTAGTCAGAAGTATGCGCCAGCGAAACAGTTTTGCGTAGCCTCAGCGGGGATAATGGATCAGAGAGTGAAAATGCACCGGCCTGTCGCTGCTGTTGCGGTAGGCGTGCGGTTTATCGCCGGCAAAACGGACGCCAGAATCGGCATGCACCGTCTGCCACTCGTCGTTGATGTTCATCTCCAGCTCGCCGCTGATGACCACCACATGTTCAATCACGCCAGCCTCATGCGGCGTGGACTCGCTCAGGGCACCCGGTGCCAGCGTGATGGAGAAATGATCGAACCGGAGCGTCTCATCCCAGGGAAAGAGCGGTTTGACCACCATCGCCTGCTGCTGTGAATCAAACACAGCTGGCCTGTCCGCCTCTGGCGTAATGAAAGCGGAAAACGGGACGTTCAGCCCGGTGGCAATTTTCCACAGCGTCGACACCGTCGGGCTGGACTCATTGCGCTCGATTTGCCCGAGCATCGCTTTCGACACGCCCGTTTCGTCCGCCAGCTTCGATAAACTCCAGCCGCGCGCCTGGCGCAGCGTTTTCAGCGTTGCTGCAAGATGTTGTGTAATGTCCATGCTCCCTCCTGATGGCCCTGAGCATACCACTTGTACGCTATAGCGCACAGTGTTACCTTATCGCGGACGTTATAACGCACAGCGGAGTTTCTATGCGCCCTACCTCTCATCTCGTTCCAGTCGTACTGGCTGGATTTGTCGCCGTTCTGGTCGGTTACGCCAGTTCGGCAGCTATCATCTGGCAGGCCGCCGCAGCGGCAGGCGCCAGCGCGCAGCAGATTGCGGGCTGGATGACCGCGCTGGGGGTTGGGATGGGCGTCAGCACGCTGGCGCTCTCCTGGTGGTATAAAGCTCCGGTGCTGACCGCCTGGTCTACGCCCGGCGCGGCGCTACTCGCCACCAGCCTGCACGGCGTGACGCTGGCCGAGACAATCGGCGTGTTTATCTTCGCCAACGCGCTCATTTTACTCTGCGGCATTACCGGGCTTTTCGCCCGCCTGATGAAGCTGATCCCACACTCACTGGCTGCGGCCATGCTGGCAGGTGTACTCCTGCAGTTTGGGCTGCATGCGTTTGCCCATCTGGACGGGCACTTTCTGCTGTGCGGCAGCATGATTGCCGCGTGGCTGCTGGCGAAAGCGCTGGCACCGCGCTATGCGATCGTCGTTACGCTGCTGGTGGGCGGGATCGTGGCGTGGGCGGGAGGTGACGTTGTCACGGATAAAATCACCATTTCCTTCGTGACACCTGAGTTTATTGCGCCCACGTTCACCTTCACCAGCCTGGTGAGCATCGGCTTGCCCTTCTTCCTGGTGACCATGGCCTCGCAAAATGCGCCCGGTTTCGCGACCATGAAAGCGTCCGGCTATCCGCTGGCGGTCTCACCGCTCATTATTTTTACGGGCGGGCTGGCGCTGCTGCTATCCCCCTTCGGCGTCTTTTCCATCTGCATAGCCGCCATTACCGCCGCTATCTGTCAAAGCCCGGATGCCCACCCCGATGCCGGTAAACGCTGGCTGGCGGCTATCGCCGCGGGCGGGTTTTATCTGCTGGCGGGAGTGTTCGGCGGATCCATCACCGGGATAATGGCTGCGCTGCCGCTCAGCTGGATCCAGACGCTGGCCGGTCTGGCGCTGCTGGGTACCATCAGCGGGAGTTTATATCAGGCGCTGAATCATGAAGCGGAGCGCGACGCGGCTATCGTCACGTTTCTGATGACCGCAAGCGGCGTCACGATCCTGGGCATCGGCTCGGCATTCTGGGGGCTGGTGCTGGGCGGCGTAAGCTATGCCCTGTTTTCACGCGCTCGCCGCGCGCAGCTGTGACGGCGTGATGCCCATGACGCTGCGAAAACGGTTACTGAAGTGGCTGGCGGAGTTAAACCCGCAGGCCAGCGCGATATCCGTCAGCGGCGTCGAGGTATGCTGCACCAGGTTTTTCGCTTTTTCCATGCGCCGTTGCATAACGTACTGATGCGGCGCCAGCCCCGTCGACTGGCGGAACATGCGGGCAAAATGGTATTCGCTGAGTGCGGCCTGCGCCGCCAGATCGGCCAGCGTCAGGGGTTGTCCGAGGTTTTCTTCAATAAAAGCCAGCACGTTGCGCAGAACAAACGGCGATAGCCCGCCAGTAACGACCGGGAGCTTCCACTGAACGTTGGCGTAGTTTTGCAGCAGGTGGGTCAACAGCAGCGTAGAGGCCGTGCTCAGGGTGAGCTGGTTGGCCTGCTGCTGCCAGTCGCAGCCGAGCAGAAACTGGCGGTACAGCGCGGTAATTTTCGGGTCGCTGCCAAAAATGCGCTCGTCCAGAGTCAGCGACAGGGGCCGCTTGTCCCAGATTTTTTCGCCCACATCGCGCAGGTGTTCATCGGTGCAGTAGAGATGGACAAACGACAGGTCATCGCGGATGTCCCACGTCGATTCGCTCTCTTTCGGCATCAGACAGAAACGGTCCGGTCCCCCGCCGTTCTTCCAGCCGCCCGGCGTCTTTTGATAGCTCTCGTAACCGTCGGCGACGTACAGACTAAGGGTATGATGATTGCTTTTAACCGTTATCGTATCGTGCTTGTTGTACCACGCCGCCAGCTGAATGCCGGAATTGAGCGCGACCGTTTCCCGCAGGACCGCATTCTGCTGGCGAAGCGTTTCAAAGGTATCGTAAGCGTAAGACATAACCGTTAGCGCGTTATTGAGTGAACTGTCAGTCTAAGAACTGTTGTCCCCCGTTGCCAGCCCCCGGAAAAGAAAAAAGCGCAAGATTTTGCAAGTCTACCGCAAGCCGGTGAAAGCCCCAGAGCGATGACAGCGCCATACTGCGGGCTTCCGTGGTTTGAGAAGAGAAAAAATATGAACGCGTTATTATACGGACTGGTGGTGATCATCTGGGGAACCACCTGGATTGCCATTTTCCTGCAGCAGGGTCCCGTACCCGCCCCCGTCTCTATTTTCTGGCGTTTCGCGGTGGCCAGCGCCACGATGATGGTGGTGTTACTTGCCCTGCGCCGGCTGCGCAAGCTGGCGCTGCGGGATCATCTGTTCTGCATGCTTCAGGGATGCTGCGTCTTCTGCTTTAACTTCTGGTGTTTTTATACCGCGGCGGCACACATCAACACCGGGCTGGAATCGGTGATCTTCTCCATGGCGGTGCTCTACAACGCTATTAACTGTTTTATTTTCTTTGGACAGCGCCCGCCCGCGCGTTTCTGGACGGCGGCGGCGCTGGGTCTTGTGGGGATCGTGACCCTTTTCTGGGACGACCTGCTGGCCAGCGGCTGGAGCGTATCGCTCCTGACGGGCATTGGCCTTTCCGCCCTCGGCACGTACGGCTTCTCGCTGGGCAATATGATCAGCATGCGCCATCAGCGCAGAGGTCTGGAAACCATGACCACCAACGCCTGGGCTATGCTTTACGGCACGCTGGTGATGGGGTGTATTGCGCTCTTCAGAGGCGACAGTTTTACTCCGGAATGGACGGTCACCTACATGGGCGCGCTGCTCTATCTGGCCCTCTTCGGCTCGGTGATTGCCTTTGGCGCCTACTTCACGCTGGTGGGACGTATCGGCCCCGGGAAAGCGGCCTACAGTACGCTTCTCTTCCCGCTGGTGGCGCTCTCTATCTCAACGGTGTATGAAGGCTACGTCTGGCACATCAACGGTATCGTCGGTTTGCTGCTGATTCTGGGCGGGAATATGGTGATGTTCACGAAACCAGAGACCTGGTTCAGGCGCCTGCGTACGGCGTAAAAAAAACGGCCTGCGCAATGCAGGCCGCTTAACATTATTTCGCTGTTTTATGCACGTCAAACATGGTGGCGTCTGTCGCCATGTCGTCAACAACCTGCTTCAGCGTCGCAAAGGTCATCGGCGTACTTTCGTTATTCAGCTCTTTACCTTCACCTTTACGTACCACCTTCATCACCGGTTTATTGGTGGCCGCGTCGATCAGCTCACCTTCAAAGTAGAGATGGGTATCCATGGTGCGATGGCCGGTAGCCATCTGCGTACCTGCTACCACCAGCGCGACCGGCACCACTTCATAGAACTGCAGGCCTTCTTTCTGCGAACTCACCCCGGTGATAGCACCGCGGAAAATCAGGCTGTGTTTACCCGGCGTGGTCACAATCGGCTTACGGGTACCAATAGCCGTTTTCATTTTGTTATTGGTGTAATCCAGCAGCTCATCAAGGGTTTGTTTCCCGATCTGAGTCGTCGGTTTTGGCGTTGGATAATAGGTGATTGGCGTCCAGATAATGCTGTCATAGTTGGCTTCGTTATAGGAAGGGTCAACCCAACGCAGCGTTGGTTTACCCGTTGCAGACGTCGTCTGCTGCAAGCCGGAATAATCTTTTAAAAAGCCTGAATATTGTTCTGGAGCCGCGACTTTTGAAGAACAGCCCGCCACTGCCAATAAACCCGTAAGCACTGCAACTTTAAAAAAAGTTTGAGTACGCATGATAGTTTTCCATGTAATCTGCAAGTATGCATTTGAAGTTATAGCAAAAGTTCGGTGGGTCTGTTGTGACAAAAAATGACGTGGGGAGCACAAATTGCGAAAAGAGTGCCCGGCAGCGTACCGGGCAGAGAAAATTACTGATTAATATCCACCTGCCAGAACAAATGTTTGCCAAACGGATCGATTTCGTAACCTGTCACCTCTTTGCGCACCGGTTCAAAGATCGTTGAATGCGCAATCATGACCGCCGGCATCTGGTCATGCATGATCTGCTGCGCCTCTTTATACAGCGCCACGCGCTTGTCGCGATCGGTGGTTGATTTTGCCTCCGCGATAATTTTATCAAACGGCTTATAGCACCACTTCGCCGAATTCGAACCGCCGTTGGCCGAGGTGCAGGTAAACAGCGGGCCAAAGAAGTTATCCGGGTCGCCCGTTGCGGTCGTCCAGCCCATCAGGGCAGCCTGATGTTCACCGTCCTTCACGCGCTTGAGATATTCGCCCCATTCGTAGGTGACAATTTTGGTCTGCACCCCCACCTTCGCCCAGTCAGCCTGAATCATCTCCGCCATCCGCCTGGCGTTCGGGTTATAGGGCCGCTGGACGGGCATCGCCCACAGGTCAATACTCATGCCGCCGGCTAAACCGGCCTCTTTCAGCAACGCTTTCGCTTTTTCAGGATCGTAATCGTAATCCTTCAGCTCGCTGTCAGCGCTCCAGACGCCCGGCGGCAGCAGATTTTTGGCCGCCGTTCCGGTACCGTGGAACACCGCGTCAATAATGGCCGGTTTGTTGATGGCCATCGCCAGCGCCTGACGGACCTTCACGTTATCCAGCGGCGGTTTTTGGGTATTAAACGCCAGGAAACCCGTGTTCAGCCCGGCCTTGCTCATCAGCGTAATATCTTTATTAGCCTTCATACGCGGCAGATCCGCCGGGTTCGGGAACGGCATCACCTGGCATTCGTTTTTCTCAATTTTGGCAAAACGCACGGAGGGATCCGGGGTGATGGTAAAGACCAGCCTGTCCAGCTTTGATTTCCCCTGCCAGTAGTCGGCAAACGCCGTAAACAGAATGCGGGAATCCTTCTGATACTGCGCCAGCTTAAACGGCCCGGTGCCAATGGGCTGCATATCCACCTTCTCCGGCGTGCCCGCTTTCAACATTGCATCGGCATACTCCGCGGAGAGGATCGAGGCAAAATACCATGCCAGATCCGCAACAAACGGCGCTTCAGGGTGCGCCAGGGTAAATCGCACCGTGTGGTCATCGACTTTATCAATAGCGGTAATCAGGCTGCCAAACTCCAGGCTTTCGAAGTTGGAATAGCTGCCGTTAGAGACGTTGTGATAGGGATGGTTCACGTCCTTCTGGCGCATAAACGAGAAGATCACGTCATCGGCGTTAAAATCGCGGGTCGGCGTGAAGAATTTATTGCTCTGAAACTTCACCCCTTTACGCAGATGGAAGGTATAAACCTTGCCGTCGTCGCTCACCTCCCAGCGCTCTGCCAGGCTCGGCACCAGCTCCGTGGTGCCGGGTTTGAAATCGACCAGCCGGTTGTAGACCGGCACTGCGCTGGCATCCACGCTGGTGCCCGATGTGTATAACTGGGGATTAAAGTTTTCCGGTGACCCTTCGGAGCAATACACCAGCGTTTTCGCGGCTACGGTGGAACTGACCGTGAGCGCAGCGAGTGCCAGCGTTAACGTTGTGCGTTTGCTTGTCATCATTTATTCCTGTCTTTTTAATTCGACGGCTAATTAATTCTTTTGCCATTTCATAAATAACATTAAAGTGAAGTGGCAAACACCCGAAAAATAAATAAGGAAGAAAACACTATGGGCTCGCCGCTTTCCAGACAATTAACGCACCGTTTTTTCCGCTATCTTGCGATTACCAGCCAGAGCGATCCGAAAGTAAAAACTCTGCCCTCGACGCCGGGCCAGCACGACATGGCGCGAGAGCTGGCGCAGGAGCTGGCGCAGCTGGGTTTAGACGACATCGTGATTGACGAATTCGCGACCGTGACGGCAGTGAAAAAAGGCAACGTGCCCGGTGCGCCGCGCATCGGCTTTATTACCCACATTGATACGGTAGACGTCGGTTTATCACCGAATATTCATCCGCAAATATTAACGTTTAATGGTGAAGATCTCTGTCTGAATAAGGAAAAAGACATCTGGCTGCGCGTGAACGAGCACCCGGAAATTCTGGCTTATCCGAATGAGGAGATTATTTTCAGCGACGGTACCAGCGTATTGGGCGCAGACAATAAAGCGGCGGTGACGGTGGTAATGACCGTACTGGAAAACCTCACCGCTGAGCATCAGCATGGCGACATTGTGGTCGCGTTTGTGCCCGACGAAGAGATTGGCCTGAACGGCGCCAAGGCGTTGGATCTGAAACGCTTCGACGTGGACTTTGCCTGGACCATCGACTGCTGTGAGCTGGGAGAAATTGTTTACGAGAATTTTAACGCGGCAGCGGCAGAGATCCACTTCACCGGCGTGACGGCGCACCCGATGTCCGCCAAAGGGGTACTGGTGAACCCGTTATTGATGGCGACCGACTTCATCAGCCATTTCGACCGCCAGCAAACCCCGGAGTGCACCGAGGGCCGCGAGGGCTATATCTGGTTTAACGGCATTCAGGCCGGACAGAACGACGCCGTGCTAAAGGCTAATATTCGCGATTTTGATAAAACCAGCTTTGACGCCCGCAAGCAGCAGATTGCGGACGTCGCCGCGCTGATTGCCGCCCAACACCCGACGGCGAAGGTCGACTATCGCATTGAAGATACCTACAGCAACATCAGCAATGCGATTGGTGAAGACCGGCGCGCCATCGACCTGATGTTTGAGGCGATGGAATCGCTCGGCATCACCCCAAAACCGATCCCTATGCGCGGCGGCACGGACGGTGCGGCGCTGTCGGCAAAAGGGCTACTCACCCCGAACTTCTTCACCGGCGCGCATAATTTCCACTCGAAGTTTGAGTTCCTGCCGCTGTCGTCGTTCGAGGCGTCTTACAAGACTGCCCTGCAGATCTGCCTGCTGGCCGCCCGTTAAGCGGGCTTGCGCGCCAGCATGGTGGCAAAGCGCAGCTTGATGCGGTTGCCGTTTTCATCGGTGCGGTGCAGTTCGCCAACCTCTTCGTTGTATTTGAGCAGTTCCCAGCCTTCGTAGTAGCTGCTCAGCTCACCGCTTTTGAACGCAAACGGGAAGCCCACGGTGCACGGGTAATCCGCCGTGTCCATCGCGGCAACGATCAGGTTGTAGCCGCCGGGTTTGGTGCAGCGCTGCATGTTGGCGATAAGGCCCGGAATGGTTTTCGCCTCCAGGAACATCAGCACCACGGTGGAAAGAATAAAGTCGTACTCGCCGTCAAAGCTCAGGCTGTTAAGATCTTTGACGGCAGTGTGCAGATTCTCAATTCCTTCTGCCGCCTTGATACGCTCAATGTTATCAACGCTCATCGGGTTTTTATCCCAGGCGGTCACCTCGTGGCCGTTGGCCGCCAGGTAAAGGCTGTTGCGGCCATTTCCGCAGCCCAGATCCAATGTCTTTCCGGGCTTTACGATCCCGGCGCTGTACAGCACCTCTGAATGCGTACGGGTTAAGCCATATTTCTCTGTGAAGTAATTTTCATCGACAGCCATTATTTTTCCTCAGATTGCATAAGCAGTGCCTTATCAGTGCGCACCAGAAGTTTGCCCTGAATCAGCAGAATAAACGTACGGACCAACAGCATCCCAATGATGAGATTGGTAAAGATAAACAGTGGCACGGCAATGGCGTGGAAGAATCCAGACGAACTGCCGTGACCCAGATGCAGCCCGGTGGTAGCCAGAGCCGACACGCCAAACGAGAAACTCCAGAAGGAGGCGTTAAACGGCTGAGACACATACCACGGCAGCAGGCGCAGCATAAAGAGCAACTGCAACAGGCCGTAGCCGAACAGCATTTTGGCGAAGGTGTCGGCTTCCCCACCGTTGACGCTAAACCAGGCGCTGCACGCCACCAGCGCGGGCGCCAGCTGAATGCCTAAAGCGGTGCGCTGCGCGGTGGGAAGCTCCCCGGCGCTGCGAAGACGCTGGAGGATCACCGGCTCCAGGCTGAGCCAGGAAAAGACGCCCGCGCCGAGAAAAACGAGCCCTGCATCGTTGAACCCCAGAGCACCGCACGCCATCGCGCTGATGAAATTATTCGCCACCGTCGGCAGATACAATCCGGGCGTGGTGGCCTCCTGCGGGTGCCTGCCTCGCCAGAGCCCGGCGCTTTGCCAGGCGGAATAAGCAAGCTGTAACACCACGCCCACGCCGAAAAGCGCCAGCGATACCGGGCGGAACCAGGGCACAAAACCGATGGCGACCAGCATGGTGGTGGCCGGAAAAAGGCTGACGAAGCTGCTCATCACCGGATGGCGCATCTCTGCCAGCACGCTGTGCGGGAAACGGATCGCACGGGTAATAAACGCCGTCGTCAGTAAAAACCAGCAGGCAACTGCGAGAGCGACCAGAATCTCACCCGGCCAGCGCGTCACCGGCCACAGGGTGCTGGCGTATCGCCAGGCGAAACCCATGCCGATGATGCCCAGCACCATGCCAAAATAGCCTGCGGGAAGGTTAAGCGCCTGTTCAGGTTTGTTTAATTTATCCATTAATTTGAATTTTTAAAATGTATTTTAAATGCCATTTTAAGGGGTTTCAGCAACGGATGCCAGCACAACGGAAAGCCAAAAGTTTGCTACGTTTAGTGAAGACGCATATCAGGGACCCCACGATGAATAAGTATCGGCTCAGCGATGAAACCCGGCTCTGGCAATGGAAAAATGGCGAAACATCCCACTCAACGACGCTGCGGCAGATTATCGCTACGGTGGACTTTAACGATGTGAAGGCCGGCACGAAAGGCGGCTGGATTGACGATGAGCGCGCCCTTGCGCAGGACGGAGACTGCTGGATCTACGATGAAAACAGCGTGGTATTCGCTGGCGCAACCGTGTCCGGCAACGCGCGCCTGACCCTGCCGTGCACCGTCAGCCATGACGCGCATATCGGCGATAACTGCTGGCTTGACGCCGCAGAGGTCAGCCACGGGGCGCGAATAAGTGACAACGTCACAATTCAGCACTCCTGCGTGCGGGGTGAGTGCCATCTTTACGGCGACGCGCGCGTCCTACACAACAGCGTCATCATTGCCGCTAAAGGCCTCACGCCGGACCACGACCAGATCCTGCAAATCTACGGCAAGGCGACGGTAAGCCGATCGCGCATTGTGCATCAGGCACAAATATACGGCGAGGCGATGGTGAATAACGCGTTTGTTGAGCACCGCGCCGAAGTGTTCGACTGCGCGATCCTCGAAGGTAACGAACTCAACAACGTCTGGGTGTGCGACTGCGCCAAAGTGTACGGCAACGCCCGCGTAATAGCCGGTTTCGACGATGACGCCATCCCTACCGTGCGCTACAGCTCTCAGATTGCCGAGAACGCCGTGGTGGAAGGAAACTGCATCATCAAGCACCACGTCCTGATCGGCGGTCAGGCATGGCTGCGCGGCGGGCCGATCATGCTGGATGATAAAGTGGTGATTCAGGGACGCGCGCGGATCAGCGGCGACGTGCTGATTGAGCATCGGGTAGAAATCACCGACGATGCGGTGATAGAGGCCTTTGCTGGTGAGAGCATTCACCTGCGCGGTGAAAAGGTGATCAACGGCGACCAGCGCATCACCCGCACGCCGCTGCTGGGGGCGCTATAGGGTATAAATTTTGCCGTAGATGTTCACATCGTCATAGGCGCCATTGAGGTATTCCGCTTCACGCAGGCACCCTTCCAGCGTAAAACCGTTGCGCAGGGCCACGCTGTTGCTGTGCTGATTCGCCACCCGACACTTGATCACAAATCGGCGGATCTCACCGCGCTCAGCGTAGTAGCGCATAAACGCCTGCAGCGACTGCGAGAGGATCCCCTGCCCCTGGTGCGCTTCATCCAGCCAGTAGCCGATGTACGCGGCTTTGTTGGCAGGCTCAATCGCATTAAACGACAGTACGCCGACCAGCGCATCCTCCCTGAAGATCAAAAACATTTTGGCGTAGCCGCGCTGGTGCAGCAACTGGTTACTCTGCACGTTGCGTCGGGTATCGTCCTCGCTGCCCACGTGCTGCGCCCAGTCAAAGGCGGTTTGCAGATAGGCTCTGTTTTTGACGACGAGGTTATGCAGTTCGGCGGTGTAACGCTCTTCGACGGCGCGAAGCTCGAGCGCGTCAGATACGGGAATAGTTTCGGATTGTGTTGCGGTCATTGCCCCTCACCCTAACCCTCTCCCACAGGGAGAGGGAATCGATCGTTAACGCATTACCCGGTCATCAACGTAATGACGTTTATCTGGCGCTGGCGGGAAATACTGATACAGCCAGGTTTCGCTGATGGCATCGCCCTGGCAGCGCAGGAACAGGCGCATATCCACCGGCTCCGTCGAATCCGACGTTGGGTACCAGTCAAACAGAATGCGATACCCGTCAAACGGCTCAACATAAAGGATCTCAACCTGCTTCGCTTCACCGCTGGAGAGCGTAATCACCGGCTCGATGCCCTTCGGCGCGGCGGCCTTCAGGTCACCGCCGACGAAATCAATCGCAAAGCGGCGGGCCCACACTTTCGGATAGTGTTCGCCCGGCGCCCAGCCCTCAGGGAAGCCGCCCATGCCGGTGCGGGTCGCGTAAACGTTGGCCAGCGGGGAACGCACCGGCGGCTGCGCGCTCCAGTAGAGACGATATTTAAAGTCCAGCTCGTCGCCAGCTTTCACCGGTTTTTCCGGCTGCCAGAAGCAGACCACGTTATCCAGCGTTTCACCGGTGGTTGGGATCTCCATCAGCGCGATAGATCCTTTCCCCCAGTCATTGCGCGGCTCAACCCACAGGCTCGGGCGCTTGTTATACCAGCCCATCACGTCCTGATAGTGGGAGAAATCGCGATCGAGCTGCAGCAGGCCGAACCCTTTCGGGTTTTTGTCCAGATAGGCATTAAACTGCAGCTTCTGCGGGTTATTGAGCGGACGGCAGATCCACTCCCCGTTGCCGCGCCACATTGCCAGGCGGTCGGAGTCGTGGATTTGCGGGTGAATGGTGTCGCACATGCGGCGTTCGTTGTTGCCACAGCTGAACATGCTGGTCATCGGCGCGATGCCCAGCTGCTTAATGTCCTTACGCGCGTAGAGATGGTTTTCCACCTCCATGATCACCTGGCTCTTCTCGCAGTGGATCACGAATTTATAGGCACCGGTGACGCTCGGGCTGTCCAGCAGCGTATAGACGGTAAAGGTGGTATCGCCAGGCTTGACGGTTTCAAACCAGAAGGAGGTGAAGTCCGGGAACTCTTCCGGGGTGTCGGTAAAGGTATCTACCGCCAGACCGCGCGCGGAAAGCCCGTACTGGTAGGTATCGTCCACCGCGCGGAAATAGCTCGCCCCGAGGAAAGAGACAATATCGCGGCGCGCCAGCTCAGGCGCTTTAAAGGCGCGGAAGCCCGCAAAGCCGAGATCGCTTTGCCCTTCCAGCTGTTTGGTATCGACACCCGTGTCACCGTAGCTGAACAGCTCAGGGCGGAAATGGATCTCGCGCGCCATAGAGGTAGACTGGTCCAGCGAGAACATCCGCACGCGGCGGCGGAACCCCATTCCCATATGGAAGAACTGCACGTCCAGCTGACGCCCTTCAATGTTGTTCCACAGAGACTGTTTTTCATCGTAGCGGATGGCGTTATACGCCTGCGGCGTCATGGTCGCCAGCGTCTCCGGCAGCGGACGCGGCGCGCCACCCCACGGGGTTTTCGCCAGGTCATGCGCCATGGATTGCAGTACGGAGAAGTCAAACCGACGGCTCTGACCGTCAGCGATGTCAGAGTCAGCCGCATATGCCGCTTTGGAAAACAGGGAAGCAAGGCCGGAGGTGCCGCTCAGGGCTGCCACAGCCAGCGAGCCTTTTAGAAAACGTCTGCGATTCATGCCTGGAAAAACGTCCTTATGGTCGTGTGAATGTGTTTCGCGCTCGGCGAAATGACGGCAAGAAAGAACGCACAGCCTAAACAAAAATGGTTAAGAATCCAATTGTTGGCCGGTGATTATCTGAACAAAGTGAGAAATATTTTCTGTCGACCAGAACGGCCCGAAAGTGGTGTAAAGAAAGCCTGGAAAATGTGTAGAAAAATGCCCCGTCAGGACATCAGCTGACGGGGCCAATGAGGCGGTTATTTTACGCTGACATCGATACCCGGGAAGTACTTATCAGCGAGTTTGGCGATCGTGCCGTCGGCACGTACTTTATCAATGGCGGCATCAAGCTGCTTTTTGGTGGCCTCGTCACCTTTGCGCAACCCAAAGCCGATCCCACTGCCGAGGATAGTGTCGTCAGACACCGGTTTGCCGATGAAGCCAAACCCTTTTCCCTGCGGCTTGCTGAGGAAACCCGCCTGCCCGGCCGCGGACATGACCAGCGAGGCATCAATGCGGCCATTCAGCAGGTCACCCCAGGCCATATTCTGATCTTTATACGACACCACGGTGACACCCTGCTTTTCCCAGTGCTCTTTGGCATAGGTTTCCTGAATCGACCCCTGCAGCACGCCGATGGTTTTCCCCTTCAGCCCTTCAGGCGTTGCTTCGACCGCCGTACCGGCCTTGCCCACCAGCTGAGACGGAATGCGGTAGATCGGCTGGGTAAAATCGATGCTCTTGCGGCGCTGTTCGGTGATATTCATCGCCGAATTGATGGCGTCAAACTTCTTCGCCACCAGCCCCGGGATCAGCGCGTCAAACGAGGTTTCGACCCAGCTGCACTTCAGCGCTGCCGCTTTGCAGATGGCATTTCCCAGCTCAACGTCAAACCCTTCCAGTTCGCCTGCCGCATTACGGCTTTCAAACGGCGGATATTCCGCTTCCAGACCGTAGCGCAGCTCGGTGGCCGCGAAGGAGGAAAAGGTACACAGCAATCCCATGCCGACAACTAACGCGCGTAATTTCATTTCATACTCCTTAGCGTGGTTTAACCCGACACAGGGCTTGAGCACCTGCCCGTAACGTCGCCTCATCTTTCGCAAAAGAGAGACGAATCAATTTATTATCCGTGCCGTCGGCATAAAACGCCGACAGCGGAATGGTGGCAACACCGTACTCAACAATCAGCCGCTTCACCAGCTCGCTGTCGCGCTCGTCGCTGAACTGGCTGTAGTCCGCCAGCATAAAGAACGACCCGGCGCTCGGCAGCAGGGTAAACGGCGAATCGGCCAGCAGGCCGTGCAGCAGATCGCGCTTACGCTGGTAAAACGCCGACAGCGACAGCCAGGTTTGCGGATCGGTCATGTGTTCTGCAAACGCGTATTGCATTGGCGTATCGGCAGAGAACATCAAAAATTGATGGACTTTACATATCTCGTCCATCAGCTCTGCTGGCGCCACACAATAACCCACGCGCCAGCCGGTGACGTGATAGGTTTTTCCGAAAGAAGAAATAATCACGCTACGCTCCGCCAGCTGCGGGTGCGTGGCCATCCCGTGGTGCGGTTCCCCATCAAACACGACGTGTTCATACACTTCGTCAGACAAAATAATGATGTCGGTATTGCGCGTCAGCGCCGCCAGATGCTGCAGGTCATTAGCGGAGAAGACCTGGCCGCTCGGGTTGTGCGGCGTATTGATGATGATCATGCGCGTGCGCGGGGTGATTGCCGCACGGACCTCATCCCAGTTGACGGCAAAATCCGGCACCGTGAGCTTGATGGCGACAGGCGTTGCCCCCTGCAGACGAACAATCGGCGCGTAGCTGTCAAACGACGGCTCAAAGTAGATCACCTCATCGCCAGGGTGCACCAGCCCGCTTATCGCCGAATAGAGCCCTTCGCTGGCGCTGGCGGTGACCAGCACCTCGCTGGCAGGGTTATACTGCGTGCCGTAGAGCGCGGCAATCTTATCGGCGATGCGTTCTTTGAGCGGCTGCAGGCCGGTCATCGACGCATACTGGTTATGCCCTGCCTCCATCGCGCGGGTAACGCCGGCGATCAGCTTCGGGTCGCAGGAAAAATTCGGTGCCCCCTGAGAAAGGTTGATGGCGTTATGCTGGGCCGAAAGCTGGCCGATAACGGTAAAAATGGTGGTCCCCACGTCTGGCAGCTTGGAGCGCGTTTGCACCGGCGTTCGTAAAGTCATCCTCTTACCCTTCTCATGGATATTGCATAACTATTCAAACAATAACTCCGTTGCCGGGACAATCGAATTGTTGTCATAATAGCCATGAGAAAAATGCATAGCTGAGGTGTTTCAATGTCACGCCGTTCGCTCCCGCTCAATGCCATCGACGCATTTTTAGTCACCGCGCGTCATCTGAATCTTACCCATGCCGCCGCGGAACTCTGCCTGACGCAGGGGGCCGTGAGCCGTAAGATTGCCTCCCTTGAAGCCTGGTTTGGTTTTCCGCTGTTTGAGCGCCACGCGCGCGGGTTGCGTCTCTCCCCTCAGGGCAGCGCCCTGCTTCCCGAACTGCAGTCCTCCTTCGAACAACTGCTGAACGTGGCCGACCAGGCCCGCAGCCAGCATACGGTGATTCGCCTCAAGGCCCCCACCTGCGCGATGCGCTGGCTGGTGCCGCGCCTGCTGGAAGTGGAGCGCGAGCAGCCGGATCTGCAGATCGCGCTCACCACCACGACCGATCATAACGTCAATTTCAAAACCGAATCTTACGATGCCGCCATCGTCTTCGGCACGCACATGAGCGCAGGCGATCTGCTGTTCGAAGAGGCGCTGACGCCGGTGTTCAGCCCCGTGCGAGCGGGTGCCGCGCTGGGTTCGCTTACGTTTCTTCATCCGACAAGGGATAAGACAGACTGGTCACTGTGGCTGGCGAATCAGGAAGGTCCGGGCTTTGCTATGCACAAAAATCAACACTTCGATACGATGGATCTCGCCATTACCGCCGCCATTCAGGGGCTGGGCGTAGCCATTGCCGACGAAACGCTGGTGGCAGAAGATATCCGCGCCGGAAGGCTAATGCGGCCCTATGAGACCAGCATTAAAACCGGCGCGAGCTACCGGCTGGTGCTGCGCGAAACGCCTTGTCAGGAGAATAGTCTGGCGGCGTTTCGCGCCTGTTTGCTTAATCGAGGCTGACGTGGTGCTTCATCACGCGCTTGAAGAGGCTCATGCGGGCGCGCATAAAGCGGTTTTCAAGCCTGAAACCTGCATGTTTATTCACACCAATACGTAACAGCACGTCCCGCCCTTTGCGGCAGGCGGGCCAGCGCGTCGGCCCGTGAAGGCTGTCATGCGTTCCGGCATCGCGCGCAAAGCTCACCCAGTAATCAGCCACCTGGGCGGCAAACGCCAGATCCCGTTCGTTAACGTACTGGCGCGAAGGCTCCACCTGCCCGAGGGTATCGAACGCGTACGGCACCTCATTGCCGTGCCAGGCACCGTTGATATAGGTGGCGTGTTCCGCTTCGGCCACATAGTCAAACCAGTAGCGCCAGCAAAGCCCGCCGACGCGCTGCTGGGCCTGCATCACCACGTAGCCCATAGTGGTGAAGGCCATGTCGCGGCACACCTGCCTGCCGAGCTCCTCGTCGCCCTTCACGCCCGGATAAAGCAGCTTGATGAGCCCCAGCCCGAAGCGGCGCTCCCGGCGAAGCTTCTGGATCTGCCCGGCGAGATCGACACCAAACACCGCCATCACGCTGGCTTCATCGCTGTTGGAGCCAATCATCACCGGCACGGGATGCTGGCGGGCGGCGAAAAAGACGTCCAGCATCGCCTCCGGCAAAACGCAATCCCCAACGATAGGGGCCGGAGCGAGGTTCAGCGGCGAGGTCAGCGGCCAGAACGCCTCAGGCGGGATCGCGCGCAGCTGCTCTGCCGTCGCATTTTCCAGCCCGAAGTGGGCGGCCAGCGCTTCCCCTTTGTGCAGGGCCTGCGCGCGCGGCGTATCCGGCAAAGTGTACCCGCTTTGCACTATCGCCTTATGGAATAGTCCTTTCGCCAGCGGCGAGGCCAGCAGCGACAGCACGCTGCGCGCGCCGGCGGATTCACCAAACAGGGTCACGTTATTCGGGTCGCCACCAAACGCGGCAATATTATCCCGCACCCATTCGAGCGCGGCGATCTGGTCCAGCAGGGCAAAATTATGCACCACCCGCTCCTCTTCACCTTCCAGAGCGGGATGGGCGAAGAAGCCGAGATGGCCGAGACGGTAGTTAATCGTGACGACAACCACCACGCGGGATGCCAGGGCCTTGCCGTTATACGGCGGCAGGCTTCCGGCGCCGATCGTAAACCCGCCGCCGTGCAGCCAAACCATGACCGGCAGCGGCCCGGTACGGTCGATAGGGGACCAGACGTTCAGATAGAGGCAGTCTTCAGAAAACTGGCCGGGATCGCCCCCGCCCAACTCCTGACAATATTCACTGCTTTGCCAGCTTGAGGGCGAAAAGTTGGTAGCTGCACGCACGCCATCCCAGCGTTCCGGCGGCCGGGGTGAGCGCCAGCGCCAGTCGCCAACGGGCGGTGCGGCATAGGGAATACCGCGCCAGAGGTGAACGTTTTCATCGGTTAAACCAGACAGTGCGCCCTGGCGCGTTTTAACCACAGGGGCGGAAGGATTTTGCATAACGACCTTATTTTTTCCATCACACCCCTGAAGAGTAACGATTTCAGAGCAAACCGCAACGCTGTTTGCTGCGCGTTTCCGCCTCCTCGTAGAGCGTAAATTCGTCATACACCGGGCAGCCGAGCGCGGCTTCAAACGCATTGCGGCTGGCATTCCCGTGGCTGCGCGCCTGGGTTTCATTCCCGAGATTGGACTGGAAAATCCCCGCCGCGCTGACCGGAAGGAAATCTTCGTAAATTATCGGCTGGGCCACCACCCACCCGCGCTCGATCAGCGGCTGCGGGTCATCCCCCGGACGAAACGCGTGACGATGGGCCTCTCCCGCCGGGGTCAGGCGATAGCGAAAATACGCCAGCTCCTGACGGCGCAGGAACATTTCGCTGTCCGGGAAGGCGCTGAAAATCTCCCGCAAATGCAGCTGGTGCGTCAGGTTATCTTTTCCGGTTCCGGCCTGGGCCAGCAGGCTATCGTACAGTTCACGGCCTTTCGGGGTCAGTGCCACGCCGCGCTGTTCAATTTCACCGAAGCGCGCGGTGTGGGTGCCTTTATGTTCCCCGGCGAAAAGCACCGGCTCTTCGAGGGCTTTAAAGCTGGTCTGACGCAGCAGGATCGGCACTTCACGACGCGGCGGCCCTTCGATCAGAATTTTGGGCTCAATCCCGTACTTCGGCATCAGCTCCTGCACCCGGTCAATGTCCAGCGTGCGCGGCGTGAGGTGGTTGATATGGCACCCCGGGAAGCAGACCACGTCAGCTATCAGGCGGTGCTCGTTACTCAACGCCAGGTAGGTCTCCTGGTCGACCGTTGCATGACGGTGCCAGCGGAATGTTTTTAACGCTTCCTGCACAAACTCGTGCGCCTGCGCTTCGGTAAAGTGCCCTTCCGACTCATGGAGGTCAATAAGTTCCAGACAGCGCGGCGTAAAGATGTTCCGCTGAGAGAGAATTTCTGCCGCCCGCTCGCGTAACGCCACGTTTTCAATCAGCTCAAGGCGCAGCAGTGAGGTAAAGATACGAAACGGATTGCGGCACAGCGCCGCATCGTCAACCGGACGAAACGCCGTTGAGTGGACCGGTACCCCCGCCTGAGAAAGATCGTAATAGCTGACCGGGAACATGCCCATGATGGCAAACATACGACGCAGGGTGGAAAGCTCTTGTGCCGTACCGACGCGGATCGCCCCGTGACGCTCCACGTTCAGGCGCGCCAGCTCGTCGGCGTTCGCCAGTTGTTCATGTAATAGTGGATTATTTTCCAGAACCGCCAGGTTTACGTCCGCGACCAGCTCAAGCAAGGTGCCGTACTGCGGAACTTCCTGCTGGTACATCGCCGACATAGCCTGCGAAAAATGTTCCCGAATATCATCAGCCGTGATGGTGTTCGCCATGATGTCATGCCTCCAGTGAATATTACCTGGAGTGTAGAGAAGGCCGTTCCTTCCGGGGGGAAGAATTTCTGATTTGTGATCTTAAGACGCCAGTGGTTAAACCGTGTGCTACCGACCCCTGTCAGGCGCCTCGTCATCTTTTTCCAGGATTTTCCTTATGATTCGTAGCGGCTATTTTTTCTAGCCCTAAAGGGGTAATTTTTCCAAAATCACCGCTTACAAATTATTCGTTTTTGCCAAGCCATTATTATTGGCCTCAACCTTCCGATTTTTAAATGAAACTTAGGACTAATCCGAACATTTGTTTACAAGTCCTTCCCACACTTCCATATTTCCAAACCAAGCGAAGCGCAAACGCAGCAATAATTAAATATAACGCAACCGCTAATGGCGAAACGAATTTGACGTATGCCTCACAGCGACTAGAGTTATTACTCGAACGACGAGTGATACGGAATATTTTCGTATCGTACTGACATAACCAATATATGACTATGAGGTTTAATATGGCAGAGCATCGTGGTGGTTCCGGTAATTTCGCTGAAGACCGTGAAAAAGCATCAGAAGCTGGACGTAAAGGCGGCCAGCACAGCGGTGGTAATTTCAAAAACGATCCGCAACGCGCATCTGAAGCGGGTAAGAAAGGGGGACAGAACAGTCACGGCGGAGGCCGTAAATCTGATAACTCCTGATCTTATTTAGTACTCTTTTAATAAAACCTGAGAGCATGCTGCGGGCTGAAAAGCTCGCAGTACCCTTTCCTTATTTTACCGGAGCGTAATTATTATGAATATGAAAAGTGTTGAGGATGTATTTATTCATCTTCTGTCCGATACCTACAGCGCTGAAAAACAACTTACCCGAGCGTTAAGCAAACTCGCTCGTGCCGCCTCCAGCGAGAAGCTGAGCGCCGCCTTCACCGCGCACCTGGAGGAGACGCAGGGTCAGATTGAACGTATTGACCAGATCGTCGAACAGGAAGACGGTATTAAGCTCAAGCGCATGAAGTGCGTGGCAATGGAAGGCTTAATTGAAGAAGCCAACGAAGTTATCGAAAGTACGGAAAAAAATGAAGTGCGTGATGCCGCGTTAATTGCCGCTGCGCAAAAAGTGGAGCATTACGAAATAGCCAGCTACGGTACCCTTGCGACCCTCGCAGAACAACTGGGCTACAAAAAAGCCGTTAAACTTCTTGCCGAAACGCTGGAAGAAGAGAAAGAGACCGACCTTAAACTCACCGACCTGGCCGTTGGCAATATTAACCAAAAAGCGCAGAAATGACGCGATAAGACAGGTTAAATAAAATGAGCATCAGTCCCAGGACAATTAAACGGTGCCATTTAGCGGCAGCAATAATATGGTTCATTCTCGCTATCCCTTCAGTAATATGGTGGAAGAATAGCGTACTATGGGTCATTATCATCAGCATTTACGCCAATATTGTCGGCCACTTATCTGGCTACAGTGCCGCACGTGCCGATCAGGCTGCTGAAAGTGAGACCAAATAAGCGAACCCCTAATGAGGATACAATGATGAATCACGTAGAACACTACCATGACTGGCTACGCGATGCCCATGCAATGGAAAAGCAAGCCGAATCTATGCTGGAGTCCATGGCCAGCCGTATTGATAATTATCCTGATGTTCGCGCCAGAATTGAGCAACATATTAATGAGACAAAACGGCAAATTACATTGCTGGAGGAAATCCTCGACCGTAATGATATTTCTCGTTCGGTCTTAAAAGACTCGATGAGCAAAATGGCGGCCCTGGGTCAATCCATCGGCGGTATGTTCCCGTCCGATGAGATCGTTAAGGGCTCGATCAGCGGCTATGTCTTCGAACAGTTTGAAATCGCCTGCTACACCTCCCTGCTCGCTGCGGCGAAAAAAGCGGGCGATACCGTCTCCGTGCCTGCCATTGAGACGATCCTCGCAGAAGAGCGCGAAATGGCCGACTGGCTGATTCGCCATATCCCGCAAACGACGGAACAGTTCCTGCTGCGTTCAGACGCAGACGGTGTCGAAGCGAAAAAATAATCCACAGGAGAGTGCCTATGTTTCGACACGTCAAACAGCTGCAATATACGGTTCGCGTCGCCGAACCCAACCCCGGTCTTGCTAACCTTTTACTGGAACAGTTTGGCGGGCCGCAGGGCGAACTGGCTGCCGCCTGCCGTTACTTCACTCAGGGCCTGAGCGATGACGATCCGGGCCGCAAGGATATGCTGATGGATATCGCCACCGAGGAGCTAAGTCACCTCGAAATCATCGGTACGCTGGTTGGTATGCTGAACAAAGGTGCCAAAGGCGCGCTGGCGGAAGGGGTGGAAAATGAGGCTGAACTGTATCGGTCCATGACCGAAAACGGTAACGACAGTCACATAACCTCCCTGCTCTACGGCGGCGGTACCCCGCTCACTAACTCGGCGGGCGTGCCCTGGACGGCAGCCTACGTCGATACCATCGGCGAGCCGACGGCGGATCTGCGCTCGAACGTGGCGGCAGAGGCCAGGGCGAAAATCATCTATGAACGGCTGATTAACGTCACTGACGATCCCGGAGTGAAGGACGCGCTGGCGTTTCTGATGACGCGTGAGGCGGCGCATCAGCTCTCCTTTGAGAAGGCGCTGCAGTCCATTCGTAACAATTTCCCGCCGGGAAAACTGCCGCCAATCGAGGAATTCACCAACAAGTACTACAATATGTCTGAAGGTGGAGAGGTTCGCGGAAGCTGGAACAGCGATAAGCACTTTGATTACGTTGAGTCCCCCCAGCCTGCGGTTGATGGCGGAGACGGTAGCGCCAGCGTGACGCTCACAGCTGAACAGGCAACCCTGGTTAAGGCGATGTCTGCCCGCACCAAGTCCGATCCCCATTCCGACCCGCTGACCGGTGCCGAGCTGGGTGCCGGAAAGAGTAAACCGTAATCGGTTTTGCCGGGCATCCTGACCTGCCCGGCAATTCTCGTGCCCCATCGCTTCAGAGGTACGGACCATGTTCGAACTTGATGCATTTCATCTCGCCAGAATTCAGTTCGCTTTTACCGTCTCGTTTCACATTCTTTTCCCGGCGATCACCATCGGTCTTGCCAGCTATCTGGTCGTGCTTGAAGGCATGTGGCTGCGCACCAAAAACGACGTCTGGCGCTCGCTGTACCACTTCTGGCTCAAGATATTTGCCGTTAACTTCGGGATGGGTGTCGTTTCCGGGCTGGTCATGGCGTATCAGTTCGGCACCAACTGGAGCGGGTTCTCCCAGTTCGCAGGCAGTATTACCGGTCCCCTGCTGACCTACGAGGTGTTAACCGCCTTCTTCCTGGAAGCCGGCTTTCTTGGCGTAATGATGTTCGGCTGGAACAAGGTCGGCCCTGGGCTGCACTTCTTTTCAACCTGCATGGTGGCGCTCGGCACGCTGATGTCGACCTTCTGGATCCTCGCCTCCAACAGCTGGATGCACACCCCGCAGGGTTTTACTATCGAGAACGGGCAGGTCATTCCGCAGGACTGGCTGGCGATTATCTTTAACCCCTCCTTCCCTTACCGCCTGATTCATATGGCCATCGCCGCCTTTCTGAGCAGCGCGCTGTTTGTCGGCGCGTCGGGCGCATGGCACCTGCTGCGCGGCAATGATACCCCTGCCATACGCACCATGTTCTCCATGGCGATGTGGATGGCGCTGCTGGTTGCCCCCATTCAGGCCGTCGTGGGCGATATGCACGGCCTGAACACGCTTGAGCATCAGCCAGCCAAAATTGCCGCCATAGAGGGTCACTGGGAAAATCCGCCCGGCGAGGCCACGCCGCTGCTGCTGTTTGGCCTGCCCGATATGGACGAGGAGCGCACCAAATACGGTCTTGAAATCCCCGCGCTCGGTAGCCTTATCCTGACGCACAGCCTCGATAAGCAGGTCCCGGCGCTGAAGGACTTCCCGAAAGAGGATCGCCCAAACTCGACCATCGTCTTCTGGTCGTTTCGCATCATGGTCGGAATGGGCCTGCTGATGATTACCCTCGGTCTGGTCAGCCTCTGGCTACGCTATCGCCACCGGCTCTACCACTCGCGTCCGTTCCAGTGGTTTGCCCTCTGCATGGGGCCCGCGGGTCTGGTGGCGCTGCTCGCCGGCTGGGTGACCACCGAAGTGGGCCGCCAGCCGTGGGTGGTTTACGGTTATCTGCGCACGATTGACGCGGTCTCCCTGCACAGCACCCTGCAGATGAGCATCAGCCTGCTGGCGTTCTTCGTTGTCTACTCGTCGGTGTTTGGCGTGGGCTATGTGTACCTCATCCGGCTGATTAAGAAAGGCCCGCAGCCCGTCGATACGCTGACGTCAAACACGTCGGGCACCCCGGCCCGTCCACTGTCTGCCGCGGAGTCTGTTCCGGAACAGGAGAGAAACTGATGGGCGTCGATATCTCTGTTATCTGGTTTGCCATCATCGTCTTTGCCACGCTGATGTACATCATTATGGATGGCTTTGATTTGGGCATCGGCCTGCTGTTTAACTTCGTGGGCGATGCGAAAGAGCGCGATGTGATGGTCAACAGCGTAGCGCCCGTATGGGACGGCAACGAGACCTGGCTGGTGCTTGGCGGTGCGGGGCTGTTCGGCGCGTTCCCGCTGGCTTACGCGGTGATCATTGATGCGCTTACTATCCCCCTCACCGCGATGCTGATCGGCCTCATCTTTCGCGGCGTCGCCTTTGAGTTTCGTTTTAAAGCGACGCCTTCGCACCGCAAGTTCTGGGACTACTCCTTCGCCGGTGGCTCTCTGCTCGCCACCTTCAGCCAGGGGATCGTCGTGGGGGCGGTGATCAACGGCTTTGAGGTAGAGGGCAGACGCTTTGTGGGCTCGCCGCTTGACTGGCTGACGCCCTTTAACCTTTTCTGCGGTATCGGCCTGGTGGTCGCCTACACGCTTCTGGGCACCACCTGGCTTATCATGAAAAGTGAAGGCGCCCTGCAACGCCGCATGCGCGAGCTAACCCGCCACGTGCTGCTGGCCCTGATGGTGGTGATCGCGGTTGTCAGCGTCTGGACGCCGCTCGGCTGGCAGTACGTGGCCGACCGTTGGTTTACCCTGCCCAACTTCTTCTGGTTCCTGCCGGTTCCCCTGCTGGTAGGCCTGTTTAGCGTGCTGATCTGGCGGCTGACCCGCAACCCGGCCAGCCACTCGCGCCCCTTCCTGCTGACGCTGGGGCTGATCTTCCTCGGATTTAGCGGCCTGGGTATCAGCCTGTGGCCAAACATTATTCCGCCGCGCATCACCCTGTGGGAAGCCGCGGCGCCCCCCGCCAGCCAGCTGTTTATGCTGGTCGGGACCCTGCTGATAATTCCGGTGATTCTGGTGTACACCACCTGGAGCTACTACGTCTTCCGGGGCAAAGTTTCGGATACTGAAGGCTATCACTGAGGAACGCTATGACGGACTGGCATACACGGGCCATTATCTACCAGATTGATACCGCGCTTTTTTACGATATGAACGGCGATGGCTGCGGGGACATCGCCGGGATCGCGGCCAAGCTGCGCTATATTCGCCGCATGGGGGCGACGGTTATCTGGATCACCCCGTTTTACCTCACGCCCTTTCTCGATGAGGGCTACGACGTCAGCGACCATCTGCAGGTGGATCCCCGCTTCGGAAAACTGGCTGATATCATCGCCTTTATCGAACAGGCCCGGGAGCTGGGCATGCAGGTCATTATTGAACTGCTGATCCAGCACACCTCGGACGCCCATCCCTGGTTCCAGCAGGCCCGCCGCAGCCCCTCCTCGCCCTATCGTGATTACTATATCTGGTCGGATAACGACGACGACGACACGCCACCCATGTTCCCCGGCGTGGAAAAGAGCGTCTGGAGCTGGGACGACGAGGCGGGACAGTATTACCGGCACATGTTCTACCGCCACGAGCCTGACCTGAACCTGACCTCGCCCGCCGTGCTTAAGGAGATTGAGAATATTATCCTCTTCTGGCTCAAGCTGGGGGTATCGGGATTTCGACTGGATGCCGCATCACACCTCACGAAGCAGGCGGGCAGCGGTGACGAGAAAAATGGCCTGTGGATCCTGGAGCACATGCGCCGTCTTATCGAACAGCGTAATCCGGACGCGATCCTGCTTGGCGAAGTGGATGTAGACGTTGAGGTTTATAAAGACTATTTCGGCAATAACGACCGCCTGCATCTGGTGCTCAACTTCTGGCTCAACAAGTATTTCTACGTCAGCCTGGCCAGAAAAAGCGCCCGCCCGCTGCGCAACGCGGTGAAGAAGATGATCGTCCCGCCAGATTCATGCTGTTTTGCCAACTGGCTGCGCAACCATGACGAGCTGGATCTGGAAGGGATTAGCCAGAAAGATAAACAGTTCGTGCTCGACACCTTCGCCCCTGACGAGGAGATGAACGTCTATCAGCGTGGGATCCGCCGACGTCTGGCCCCGATGCTGAATGGCGATCCAAAGCGGCTGGCGTTCTGCCACGCGGTGCTCTTTTCCCTGCCGGGCGTCCCGGTGATGCGCTACGGGGATGAGATCGGCATGGGTGACGACCTTGAACTGGAGGAGCGCTACGCCGTTCGCACCCCAATGCAGTGGGCAGGTTCACAGGGCGGTGGTTTTTCGGCGGCCGATCCTGAAAAATTTATTGCGCCGATAATCGACCACGGGCCCTACCGCTATCAAAAAATCAACGTCGCCGATTCGCTGCTCCACCGCAACTCGCTCCTGCACCGGATTATTGATATTGCCAATACCCGATCGGAGTTCCCCGAAATTGCCGTGGCGCCCTTTCGCCTCATCACCCTCAATCATGACGCGGTGCTGGGGATCTATTACGAGACCGACGAGCGCAGCATTCTGACATTCGTAAACTTCAGCGACCAGCCGGTGCAGTTCACCGCCAGAGGGATCCGCAACGCCACCTGGACCGCCTGCCTCGCGGACAAACGCTACGACGACGCGCTGGTTTGCGGCAAAACCGTCGAACTCAGTATTGGCGCCTACGGTTACCGCTGGTTCTGGACGCACCGCAGCGCGCTGCGCTGATTAGCGTTTCCGGCGGGTTATCAGACGCGTCAGCATAATCCCCGCCACCGCGAGGGCCCCCAGCGCCACCTTACCCGGCATACCGGAGGTGACGGACGTAGCGCGGTTCTTCGCTTCGTCGGTAAAACGACCATGGATTTTGTGCAGGTCGTCAATCGGCTGGTCGAGATAGTCCCGCCGATCCGCTGCGTTCAGATCGTCGGTCATCTGGCCTTCCCAGGCTTTTTTTACCATCAGACGGTCAAGGTAGCCCGGAAAGAAGAATTGCCCGACGATGGACTGGATAGTGCTGCTGCCCACCCACAGCTCGCGCACCGGTTTCTGCGCAACCTTAAAGATGGCGCTGGCGGCCACTTCAGGCTCAAAGACCGGCGGCACCGGTCGCATCGCCCAGGCGAACTTATTCCTTGCCCATTCGAACTGCGGCGTATTGAGTCCCGGCATCTGCACCATGGAAAGCTGAACCCGGCTGTTCTCGTGCATCAGCTCCGTGCGCACCGCATCGGTGAATCCGCGGATCGCCGCTTTGGCCCCGCAGTAGGCCGACTGCAAAGGGATGGAACGGTAGGCCAGTGCGGACCCCACCTGAATAATCACCCCCCTGTCGCGGGGTACCATCAGCTCCAGCGCGGCGCGGGTGCCGTTAACAAATCCGAGATAGGTAACATCCGTCACGCGACGAAACTCATCCGGCGTCAGGGTACGAAACGGCGCCAGCACGGCCCCCATCGCATTGTTGACCCAGACATCAATCGCCCCGAGGCGATACTCGATCTCGTTAGCCGCATCCACCACCGCCTGACTGTCGGCGACGTCCGCCTGCACCGCGTGGGCATTAACGCCGAAGCGGCGCAGCTCTTCCTGGGTGGAGTGTAGGCTGGCTTCATCGCGGGCGATAAGCCCCACATCGTAACCTGCCTTTGCAAATTTCAGCGCCGTGGCTTTTCCCACGCCCGCCGTCCCGCCGGTAATCACTATGACCGCCATAGAACCTCCGCGTGAATTTAGCCGTTATTGCCGTCCGACAATGTTGTCACCAGTTCAGCGAGCGAAAATTGCACCGCTTTTTCCACCACATCCTGGCAGTCGCCGGAGAAAAGGACGGTGCGGGTTTTCGTCTCACCGCAGATATTCCAGGCAAAGCAGACCGTTCCCGCCGCCGTGCCGTCATCGCCCCCTTCCGGGCCCGCGTAGCCGCTGATGGCGATGCTGATATCCGCCTGGGCAATGTCGCGGATGCTGGCGGCCATCTCGGTCACCGTCTGTTCACTGACGGCGGTATAGCGCGCCAGCGTCTCCTGACGCACGCCGAGGATCCGCGATTTGGCTTCATCGCTGAACACAACCAGCCCGACGTCATAAAAATCGGCCGTGTTTTCCTCTGCACACAGCGCCACCGAGAGCTTTCCTCCCGTGCAGGATTCCGCGGTGGTTAAGCGCAGCCCGGCATCGGTTAATTTACTCGCCAGCTTTTTGGTGAGTTCACTCACGGTATAATGACTGTCGTGTAAAAGATTGCTCATCTTACCGCCTCTTATTTTTCAACAGGAATGATTGAAATATGTCCATTGCGCTCAAGTATGGCATATTTAATTTCGCTAAGTTCTGTAATGCCATTATTTTGACGCGCTGACACCAGAATATCATCACAAGATACGTCGACTTTTTTTAGCTTATCCGCTAATGGAACGCCATTCTCAACCAGAATCACAGGGGTCCCATCAAGAATATTCTCCACCGGGGAAAAATATTTCTTCATCAGGCCAAATATAATGTCAACGACCACCAGTGTGGTAATGGTAATCATTGCGCCGGTAACGGAGAAATCCTGCCCCAAAAGCGCCTGCTGCGTCGCCTCACTAATAATTAAGAGGAGGATGAGATCAAAGCTGGTCATCTGCAGCAGCGCCCGTCGCCCTGCCACTTTAAATACCACCACGAGAAACAGATAAATCGCCAGCGCGCGAAAGACCATGTCCATATCTGCCTCCTAGGGGTAAATAAATTGCCAGAGGTTAATCTCCGGCTCGTTGTTGACGCGGATGACGGTGTTCCATTTACCGGTTCTGGAAGGTGTCGTGAAGTATAAAACAGAGAAGTTGTCTGATTTTTGCAGGTCGTCATAGACCAAATAGAGGGTTTTGCCGTGGCTATACATTTTGTCTGGCTGCGGCCAGACGCTGCCGGGCTCGTACACGTCGCTGCTGTCGGTGGTCAGGCTGAGGGTATAGCTGCCCTCCTTCTTCACCGGGAAGGTGATCTGCATTCTTGACTCCGTCTCCCGCCGGCCGAAGCGTTCATAGTTTATGCTCAATGAGTTAGCGGAATTGGTTTTGGCCGTATCGCTCACCATCCCGCTGGAAAACAGACCAGCAACCGCTGCGATGATAATAGCCAGAAGGACCACAAAACCCACCTGGCGAAATGAATATTCAAACCTCAACAAGCGATAACTCTCATCTATCCCGGGTAACTTTTCATTTTCATGCTTCATAGTCGTTGTCACCGTTTCGCTTATTTCAAGATAGTTTTGATTTCCAAAGAGAATGTTTTTAAGACTTATCACATTTGCCACATAAAGGAATAGCAACAATACTTAATATGTCAAGACACTCAAAAATGAAGGATATCAGATGAAATTATCACTTATTTCCGCTTTTTTGATATTTCTGGTTCCAGCTGCATGGGCAGATAATAACGGCGGGTTACAAAAAGGTGAAGCACCGCCACCGCCCCACGCGCTGGACAGCGGATATCGTGGAACCGACGACGCGCGTATTATGACCATCGATCAGGCAAAACAATTGCACGATGGCGCGACAATTTCATTGCGCGGTAATCTTATTGACGGTAGCGGCGATAAGTTTGTATTCCAGGATAAAACCGGAAAAATCGACGTTATTATTCCCCAGGCAGTCTTCGACGGCAGAACGGTAAAACCCGATCAGATGATCAGTATCAACGGTTCGCTTGATAAAAAATCATCGCCTGCCGTCGTTCGTGTTGATCGTTTGCAGAAATAATTCAGCGAAGCGTTAACGCTGCAACTATCCATCAAATCTCACCCCTTGGCTTAAGGAGTCAGCTATGAGTGATACTACACAACGTACGAACGCTTACCCGAAACCCCCGTTCCCGGAACAGCCGCAAACGCCGCCGGGGCTGGCGTCTGAAATGCAGCCTGTACCCGACCACGGTGAAACAAGCTATAAAGGGCATGGCCGCCTTGCCGGCAAAAAAGCGCTGATCACCGGTGGTGACTCCGGGATTGGACGCGCAGTGGCTATCGCCTACGCCCGTGAAGGGGCAGACGTCGCCATCAACTATCTGCCTGAAGAAGAGAAAGATGCCGCCGAGGTTATCGACCTGATCAAAGCGGAAGGCCGCAACGCCATCGCGCTGCCAGGAGACGTCCGGGACGAAACCTTTTGCCAGAATCTGGTCGAAGAAGCCGTTTCGAAGCTGGGCGGACTGGATATTCTGGTCAACAACGCAGGCCGTCAGCAATTCCGGGAATCCCTTGAAGAGCTGACCACCGAAGATTTTGACGCGACGTTTAAAACCAACGTTTACGCCCCCTTCTGGATCACCAAGGCCGCCCTGCGCCACCTGAAAGCGTCGTCCGTGATCATTAACACCTCCTCCGTTCAGGCGGTGAAGCCCAGCCCCGTACTGCTGGACTATGCCCAGACGAAGGCCTGTCTGGCGGTGTTTACCAAATCCTTAGCCAAACAGCTGGGTCCGAAAGGCATTCGCGTCAACGCGGTCGCCCCCGGCCCGTACTGGACGGTACTCCAGTCCAGCGGCGGCCAGCCGATGGAGAAAGTGAAGGAGTTCGGGGGTGATACCCCGCTGGGTCGTCCGGGACAGCCCGTCGAGATTGCCCCGCTGTACGTCACGCTGGCCTCGGATGAGTGTTCCTTTACCTCCGGTCAGGTATGGTGCTCTGACGGCGGCGACGGCGTGATCTAAAACGGTTTGCAGTTTATCCCTCCGCAGTGAGCAATAAATGAACAAGGACGTTCATCACCCACCTCGCCTGAAAAACATGTTGTAACTCAAACAGATCAAATGTTAAAAATATTTTGCTATCAAGTTATCAAAATTAAACAACTTAACTTGTCACCCGCATCGCTCTGTTTTTAACATCGCCTATGGAAAAAAATGGTCTGTTCAGTCAGCGCATACGCTTGCGCCATTTGCATACATTTGTGGCCGTCGCTCAACAGGGAACGCTGGGGCGCGCGGCTGAAACTCTTAACCTGAGCCAGCCCGCGCTCTCAAAAACCCTTAACGAGCTGGAACAGCTGACCGGCGCCCGTCTATTTGACCGCGGTCGGCTGGGGGCACAGCTGACTCTGGTGGGCGAACAGTTCCTGACGCACGCCGTGAAGGTTCTTGATGCGCTCAACACCGCAGGCCAGTCCCTGCACCGAAAAGAAGAGCACACCAGCGAGGTGGTGCGCGTCGGCGCCCTGCCAACCGCGGCGCTGGGGATCCTGCCGCCCGTTATTGGACAGTTCCACAAGCAGCAGCGCAATACCACTATTCAGGTTGCCACCATGAATAACACCATGCTGCTCGCGGGGCTGAAATCGGGTGAGCTTGATCTCGGTATCGGTCGAATGTCCGATCCCGAGCTGATGGGCGGTCTCAATTATGAACTGCTGTTCCTGGAATCCCTGAAGCTGGTGGTTCGACCCGATCATCCCCTGCTGCAGGACACGGTGACGTTAAGTCGGGTGATGGAGTGGCCGGTGGTGGTTTGCCCGAAAGGGACCGTCCCGCGCCAGGCCGCCGAAACCTTGCTGCAGATGCAGGGGTGTACGCTACCCTCAGGGTGCATCGAAACGCTTTCGGCTTCTCTTTCGCGCCAGCTTACCCTGGATTATGACTACGTCTGGTTCGTCCCCTCCGGTGCGGTAAAAGATGATTTGCGTCAGGGCACGCTGACCGCCCTGCCGATCGCCTCCCCGGGTGCGGGTGAACCCATCGGTATTTTGACCCGGGTGGATACTCCCCTTTCCACGGGCGCACAAACGCTACTGAGCGCTATCCGTAAATCTATGCCTGTCTGATTCCCTTCACCCCTCACCCAGTTCCCTCTCCCACAGAGAGAGGGAACTGGGCTGTGCGTTAATCAAATAATGCGGAATGATTCATTAACAATTGCGTAAAACAAATTAACAGTTTTATCATAACGGCGGATTAACCATTTGGTTCGCTAATCGTTATATAAACAAGAATTCACTCGTTTTAATCATTGCTCTACCCGCATTTATTATCCAGATGGTACACACCCGACAATGCGGAGAGATTCAAAGGAGACAGAAATGGCATTTGGCAGCGCGCCGCGCGGGATACCTCGTATTTTGCAGTGGCTCCTTGCCGGACTGATGTTGCTCATCGGTCTGGCGGTCGGCGGGTTGGGCTTCAAGCTCGCCGCCGTAGGCGGAAGTTTTTACTTCGTGATAATGGGCGTGGTGATGGTCATTGCCGCGCTCCTGATTTTCCTCAATCGCAGCAGCGGGATCGTGCTTTACGGCATCGCGTTTATTGCCTCGCTGTTCTGGGCGGTAAGCGATGCGGGCTGGGATTTCTGGCCGCTCTTCTCGCGCCTGTTCACCTTTGCCGTACTGGCCTTCCTCTGCGCCATCGTCTGGCCTTTCCTGCGCGCGGCCAACCGCGGCGCAGCGAATAAAGCCCCGGCTTATGGCGTTGCGGCGGTTCTCGCACTGGCGATGCTGGTCAGCCTCGGCTGGATGTTTAAGCCGCAAACCCTCGTGGCGGCGAACGAGCCCGTTCCGGTGAAACCCGTTGCTCCCGGCGAACAGCAGAAAAACTGGGAACACTGGGGCAACACTACCCACGGCGACCGCTTCGCCGCGCTGGACCAGATTAACAAGCAAAACATCAGCGATCTGAAAGTCGCCTGGGTGGCGCACACCGGGGATATCCCGCAGAGCAACGGCTCCGGTGCGGAAGATCAGAACACGCCGCTGCAGATTGGCGACACGCTCTATGTCTGTACCCCGTACAGTAAAGTGCTGGCGCTGGACGTGGATTCCGGGAAAGAAAAATGGCGTTATGATTCGAAAGCCACCGCCCCGAACTGGCAGCGTTGCCGTGGTCTGGGCTACTTTGAAGATCATGCAAACGTGACAGCGTCACAGACCGGGACATCGCCAGCGGCATGCCCTCGCCGCCTGTTCCTGCCGACCACCGATGCCCGTCTGATTGCCATTAATGCGGATAATGGCAAGCTCTGCGACGACTTTGGCGACCATGGCACCGTTGACCTGAGCGTTGGCATGGGCGAAATCAAGCCGGGCTATTATCAGCAGACCTCCACGCCGCTGGTGGCCGGAAACGTCGTTGTCGTCGGCGGTCGCGTCGCGGATAACTTCTCCACCGGCGAGCCGCCGGGCGTGGTGCGCGCCTACGACGTTCACACCGGTAAGCTCGCCTGGGCGTGGGATCCGGGTAACCCGAACCTGACCGGCCTGCCGCCGGAAGGCCAGACCTACACGCGCGGCACGCCGAACGTCTGGTCTGCAATGTCTTATGACGCTAAGCTGAACCTGATCTACCTGCCAACCGGCAACGCCACCCCGGACTTCTGGGCAGGCGAGCGTACCGCGCTGGACGATAAATACAGCTCCTCCATCGTCGCCGTCGACGCCGCCACCGGACAGGTGCGCTGGCATTTCCAGACCACCCACCACGACCTGTGGGACTTCGACCTGCCTTCCCAGCCACTGCTGTACGACCTGCCGGACGGCAAAGGCGGCACCACGCCTGTACTGGTGCAGACCAGCAAGCAGGGCATGATCTTTATGCTCAACCGTGAAACCGGCAAGCCGGTGGCGAAGGTGGAGGAACGTCCAGTTCCGGCGGGTAACGTTGAAGGTGAACGCTACTCTCCGACCCAGCCGTACTCCGTAGGTATGCCGATGATTGGCAACCAGACGTTGACCGAGTCCGACATGTGGGGGGCGACGCCTGTCGACCTGCTTCTGTGCCGCATTCAGTTTAAAGAAATGCGTCATCAGGGCGTCTTCACCCCGCCGGGGCTCGACCGTTCCCTGCAGTTCCCCGGCTCGCTCGGCGGGATGAACTGGGGCAGCGTCTCCGTTGACCCGAACAACAGCCTGATGTTCGTCAACGATATGCGTCTGGGGCTGGCAAACTACATGGTGCCGCGCGCGAACGTGGCGAAAAACGCCAGCGGCATTGAGATGGGGATTGTCCCGATGGACGGCACGCCGTTCGGCGCAATGCGCGAGCGCTTCCTGTCGCCGCTGGGCATTCCGTGCCAGAAGCCGCCGTTCGGAACCATGTCGGCCGTTGACCTGAAAACCGGCAAGCTGGTGTGGCAGGTACCGGTTGGTACCGTGGAAGATACCGGCCCGCTGGGCATTCGCATGCACATGCCAATCCCAATCGGGATGCCAACGCTGGGCGCGTCGCTGTCAACCCAGTCCGGCCTGCTGTTCTTCGCCGGTACCCAGGATTTCTACCTGCGCGCGTTTGATACCGCCACCGGGAAAGAGATCTGGAAGGACCGCCTGCCGGTCGGCAGCCAGTCCGGCCCGATGACCTACGTCTCGCCGAAAACCGGTAAGCAGTACATCGTCATTAACGCCGGGGGCGCTCGCCAGTCGCCGGATCGCGGTGATTACGTTATCGCGTACGCGTTACCCGATAAGCAGTAACGGATGAAAAAAGGGACCGAAAGGTCCCTTTTTTGTCGGTCGGGTAAGCGAAGCGCCACCCGACACGGCCGGCGACTCAGAACGTTTCCCAGTTATCACCGTTATGCGCTACCGCCGGACGTAGTGCGGCAGGTTTTACTGCCGCAGAGTTCTGCTGTTGAGTACGCCCCTGAGCCTTGCCGCTCAGACGAAACGCCCCGACCGCCTCTGTCAGACGCGCGCCCTGTTCTTCCAGCGACGCGGCCGCCGCGGAGGCCTCTTCCACCAGCGAGGCGTTCTGCTGGGTCACTTTATCCATCTCCGAAATAGCCTGGCTGACCTGCACGATACCGCGGCTCTGCTCGTCAGACGCGGCGGCAATCTCCAGCATGATGTCGGTGACGCGCTTCACCGCCTCGACGATCTCATTCATGGTATTGCCAGCGGCAACGACCTCACCGGAACCCTGGTCTATCAGCGAGACCGATTCGTTGATCAGGCTTTCGATCTCTTTTGCGGCGTTGGCGCTGCGGCTTGCCAGGGTACGGACTTCGCTGGCCACCACGGCGAACCCGCGTCCCTGCTCGCCCGCCCGCGCCGCTTCTACCGCCGCGTTAAGCGCCAGGATGTTGGTCTGGAAGGCGATGCTGTTGATCACCGCGGTAATCTCAGAGATTTTCTTCGAACTGCTTGAGATATTGCCCATGGTTTTCACCACACCGGAGACCATCTGACCGCCGCGGCTGGCTTTCCCGGAGGCATCTTCCGCCAGCTTGCTGGCATGATGGGCGTTATCGGCGTTCTGCTTCACCGTCGCGGTCAACTGCTCCATGCTGGCGGCAGTCTGCTCAATCGCCGCGGCCTGCTGCTCGGTGCGTGATGAGAGATCGGTGTTACCGGCAGAGATCTCGCTGGTACCCCGGTAGATCTCCTCCGCTCCCTGACGGACGGTGCCGACCGTTGTTTCAAGGGAGTGCTGCATGGTTTGCAGATCGCGCGTCAGGCGGCCAATTTCGCTGCGTCCGGCCACGTCGTCCGGCATCGTCAGGTCGCCTTTGGCGATATTCTCGATACGTTTCGCTGCACGCTGCAGCGGATTAATGACCGTGCGGCGCAGCACGACGAAGGTCATCGCGGTCAGCACCAGCGCCAGCGCAAACGCGCCCACCATAAACATCAGGCCCAGCTGCGTGCGGCTGTGCGCCTGCGCCGTCAGCGCATTGGCGCGGTCGGTGCGGATCTTAATCGCCTTCAGCAGAACGGCGTTGTAAGCATCGTCCAGCGGGCGCGCGGTCTCATTTTCGTGGTTGATGATCGCCTCGAACATACCGTTTTTGGCAAATTTGACCATCGGCTGGAGGCCCGCGATATAGGCGTCGTAGCGTGCCTTCAGGTCTGCATCCAGCGCTTCGTCCGCAGCGCTGCGCACGGAACGATGCATATAGGCGGTAAAGCTATCCTGGGACTGCTTAATGCGCGTTTCCGCCTCGCGGATGTTCTGCTTCATGGCCTCCATCTCCGCGATACGGCTTGCCGCGCCGGCGTGGATCATATTGATACGCGCGGTGCGCAGATGGTTTGAGCTGTTCGACAGCCCCATACGCACCTGAATTTCGGACGTAACGTCCTGCTGATCGTTGTCGGCCTGTAGCAGGAAATACCCCGCCAGACCCGAACTCAAGGCAAACAGCAGAATAATGCCACCGAGAATGGAGGAAAACAGCGGAACCAGCCTGATGTGATGCAGGAAGCTCAGCTTGCGCTGCGCCTGCATCGAAGAAGTGTTGTCCATGACCGTCGACTCTCTTATAGGTAAGATGCGCAAAAACACGCCTGTTAGATAGTCATCGGCACGGCAGAGATTTAGATTACGGCTAAAAACGCCGCACTGGTCACACTTTAGAGAAGATTATTAAAGAAATGCCAGCGGCTAAAAACCGCTGGCAGAAGAGTTACTTGTCGCCGAAATGAATGACGGTACGGATGGATTTTCCTTCGTGCATCAGATCGAACGCCTCGTTGATCTGTTCCAGCGGTAAACGGTGGGTAATGAACGGGTCGAGCTGAATTTTACCGACCATCGCGTCTTCCACCATGCGGGGAAGCTGGGTACGCCCCTTCACGCCGCCAAACGCGGAGCCGCGCCAGACGCGTCCGGTCACCAGCTGGAATGGACGGGTTTTGATCTCCTGGCCTGCCCCGGCCACGCCGATGATGATACTCTCACCCCAGCCCTTGTGGCAGCATTCCAGCGCAGAACGCATTACGTTGACGTTGCCGATACACTCGAAGCTGAAGTCCACGCCGCCGTCGGTCATCTCAACGATGACGTCCTGAATCGGTTTCTCGTGATCCTTCGGGTTCACGAAATCGGTCGCGCCCATTTCACCCGCCAGCTTGAATTTTTCCGGGTTGGTATCGACCGCGATGATACGCCCGGCCTTCGCCTGCACCGCACCCTGAATCACTGCCAGACCAATGCCGCCGAGACCAAACACCGCCACGGTGTCGCCCTCTTTGACTTTTGCCGTGTTATGCACCGCGCCAATGCCGGTAGTTACGCCACAGCCCAGCAGGCAGACTTTATCCAGCGGCGCCTGCGGGTTGACCTTCGCCAGCGAGATCTCCGCGCAAACGGTGTATTCACTGAAGGTGCTGGTACCCATGTAGTGATAGATTGGCTCACCGTTGTAGGAGAAACGGGTGGTGCCGTCCGGCATCAGCCCTTTCCCCTGAGTGGCGCGCACGGCCTGGCAGAGGTTAGTTTTACCGGATTTACAGAATTTACACTCGCCGCATTCCGCCGTGTACAGCGGGATAACGTGATCGCCTGGCTTCAGGCTGGTCACGCCCTCGCCCACTTCCACCACAATCCCGCCGCCTTCATGACCCAGCACCGCCGGGAAGACGCCTTCCGGATCGTCACCGGAGAGGGTAAATGCATCGGTATGGCACACGCCGGTATGGGTGATTTTGATCAGCACTTCGCCTTTTTTCGGCGGTGCGACGTCGATGTCGACGATTTTCAGCGGCTGGCCGGGGCCAAATGCAACAGCTGCGCGAGATTTCATCATGTCTTCCCTTTTTGTCAGGTGTGTGGATTTATTTTAGATAAGAGCGCAGCAAATGGCCGACTTCTGCCATGCGTACGGCTCGCTGATCCGGCGTTGTGTCTCCCGTCACCAGCTCGTCTTTGAGGTGAATTTCGACCATTTCGCCCATCAGGCCATTGGCAGCGCCGCGCACGGCGGCAATTTGCTGCAGGATGGCCAGACAGGGGTCGCCCGACTCCAGCGCGCGTTCAAGGGCATCAACCTGGCCCCGAATGCGGCGGACGCGGGTAAGAATACGTTTTTTATCTTCGGGTGAGTGCGGCATATGCCCTCCTGATACTATAGGGGGGTATGGTATATGAGTTATCTTACATATGTAAACTTACTTTTAACGTGAAATCTAGATCGGGCTGAGCTTATCCGGCACTCATCCCCCTGCAATCTTGCGCCAGCATTTGCAGCTCCTCCTGAAGCCATCGGGTCGCCCCCCGCTGGCCGCTGCGCTTATGCGAGTAAATTTTCACCTCAAATTTGGGAATAGAGAACGGCAAGGCAAAAATCCTCAGTTCCGCCGCCGCAACCAGCTTCTCGGCGGCGTAACGAGGAATGGCCATCAGCAGGTCGCTTTCCGCAACGATAAATGGCGCGCTCAGCATCGACGGCGTTTTGATCGCAATGTGCCGCGTATAGCCCAGCTGCTCGAGCCGCACGTCCAGGACGCCCTGCTTTTCATTCCACGGCGTCACCACCAGGTGTCGGGCCGCGAGATAATCCTCCAGCGTTAGCCGGGTCCGGCTTGCGTTGCTGATAACCACATACTCATCCTCAAACCAGCCGATCTCTTCCAGTTCCGGATGGCGGATATCGTCCTCGGTGCTGAAACCCAGCGCCAGATCCACCTCGCCCGCCAGCAGCTCCGTCAGCGCCGGGCTGTGCGGCAGATAGCGCAATTCGAAACGCAAGCCCGGGGCAGCAGTCTGCAGCTTGTGCATCAGGGCGGGAAAAATACATAGCGCGGTAAAATCCGTAATCCCAATTTGCAAGCTTTCGGTACTACTGGCGGCGTCAAACTCCGGCTGCGGGGTCAGCTCCTGATTAAGGAACGACAATGCGGAAGCAATAGAGGGCGCAAGCTGAGTGGCATACACGCTGGGCGACATACGATGCCCTTCCCGAAAAAAGAGCGGATCGTTAAGGGCCGTGCGCAGACGCGACAGCGCATGGCTCAGCGCCGAGGTGCTCATCGCCAGCTCGTCGGCTGCGAGGCGAACGGAACGGTGGCGGTAAATGGCGTCAAAAACGGGCAGCAGGTTTAAATCAAGACGTCTCAGCGCCGGATGCATAATATTCATCATTTGTTGATTTCATTGCACTTAATTCTTCGGACAATACTCCGTATGCTTAACGCCATCAATCGCGAACCGTGCAAAAAACAGGAAAAACAATGAGCATAACCCTTCGTCAGGCCCGTCCCGAAGATGCAGCGGCTATTTACGCCATGATCTATGAGCTGGCGGTATATGAAAAAGCCCCCGAAGAGGTCGTAACCACGCCGGACGAGATCCGGGAAACCCTCTTTGGTGCGGGCAGTAAAACCGAGGCGTTGATCGCTGAGTTTGACGGCAGGATCGTCGGCTATGCCGTGTTCTTCACCAGCTATTCGACCTGGCTTGGACGCAACGGGATTTATATGGAAGACCTGTACATTTCCCCGGACTACCGCGGAAAAGGCGCGGGCAGAGCGCTGCTGAAACATATCGCTCAACTCGCGGTAAAACGGCAATGTGGCCGCCTTGAATGGAGCGTGCTGGACTGGAACCAGCCCGCCATCGATTTTTATCTCAGCATTGGCGCGCTGCCGCAGTCCGAATGGGTGCGCTACCGTCTTGACGGCGAAGCGCTGCTCAAATTTGCCGAATAACGGCACCGCTCAGCGCGAGGATCCCGACCAGGCGGGATCCTCGATTCCCGCCAGTACTGTCTGAAGACATTAATAACTTGTGCTACAATTCCATAAATTTCATTAACATATTGTAGAACATCATGAGTACAACCCCCTTCATCCGCCCGCAGCTCACCCTGCCAAACGGCGCCGATAAACTTCTGCTGCATTCCTGCTGCGCCCCCTGCTCCGGTGAAGTCATGGAAGCTATCCAGGCCTCGGGCATTGACTACACCATTTTCTTCTATAACCCCAACATCCATCCGCAAAAGGAATACCTCATCCGTAAGGAAGAAAACATTCGTTTTGCAGAAAAACACGGCGTGCCGTTTGTTGATGCCGATTACGATACTGATAACTGGTTCGAGCGTGCCAAAGGCATGGAGTGGGAGCCCGAGCGCGGCGTCCGCTGCACCATGTGCTTCGATATGCGCTTCGAGCGTACGGCGCTTTACGCGGCGGAAAATGGTTTCAGCGTTATCAGCAGCTCGCTGGGGATCTCTCGCTGGAAGAATATGCAGCAGATCAATGACTGCGGCCAGCGTGCGGCAGCGCGCTATCCGGGGATGGTCTACTGGGACTACAACTGGCGCAAACAGGGCGGCTCATCACGCATGATTGAGATCAGCAAGCGGGAACAGTTTTACCAGCAGGAATATTGCGGCTGCGTGTATTCCCTTCGGGACAGCAACCTGCACCGCAAGTCTCAGGGCCGCCCGCTTATCCGCATTGGCAAGCTGTATTACGGCCAGGATGAGAGCGAAAAATAACGCCCTCTTCTGGTGTAGATATATCCGAAAACCGGCCAATTCCCTCCGAAATTTAGCGTTCCGCCTCTCATCTTTTCAAAGAGAGGCTATCCTTTAACTATCAACAAAAGGAGGCAAAAATGTCTGATTTCGGTACTGATAAAAACACCCAGTTTGCAGAAGACAAAGCAAAAAATAAATTTGATGAACTTTCAGGTTCAGCCCAGCAGCAGTTCGGTGAGTTCGTTGATTCACCGAAGCATCAGGTAAAAGGCGCTGCGAAAAAATATGCCGCACAGGCCAGCGATGCTGTCTCTGACGTGACTGAAGCGGTCAGAAATAACCCGCTCACCGGTCTTATCGCCGCGGGTGCGGTTGGTATTGTGCTTGGCCTGTTGCTGGGACGCAAATAAACAAGGCCCTTCGGGGCTTTATTTTTTAGCTGAACAATCTCACCATGCGGTCTAATTCCTCCTCTTTTACGGCGCGCGAGAGATAATATCCCTGAAAGTTTTTCACACCCAGCTCGACTAATTTTTCAAACTTCTCCTCACTGTCAACTCCCTCTGCAATACAAGCTGTTCCGGTCATGTCGCTGTAAATCTGTATCGCTTTAATCAGATTATAATCGTTGTCGTTCGCCACAAAATGATCGACGATGTCCCGATCCAGTTTCAGCCCATCAAAATGCACCTGCCTCACGGGGAACATGGCATGATGGCTTGAGAAGCAGTCGTCAAGAAACAGTTTGCACCCCGTATTACGCAGGTGCCGCATGGTTTCTGGGATGCTTTTATCTTTCGTTACATCAATATCTTCCGCGAATTCAAAGACCAGCTTTTCCGCCCACTGGGGGTTAAGCAGCATGCCGATGGCTTTCCTGGCCATCTCTGGCAGCGCGTTCCCGGACGCCAGGCGAGGCGGAATATTAACGGAAAAATAGAATTTACCGTTATATTTATTAATCCCGGACACGGCGGCGTGGATCACCATAGCCGTAATCTTTAGCCATACTTCATAATTAGCGATATCATTCAGAAAACGCGCTGGCTTTACTATTTTACCGTTCTTATTCCAGCGAATAAGTATCTCAAACCCCACCCCTTTCTTATCACGATCGGTAATGATCTGGTAGGCGGGAAATATCTCCCTTTTCACCAGCGCATTAAAAACTTCCGCTTCTTTATCCGTGAAGTCCACTCTTTGATTTTGGCTTTTAATCCGCCTTTCCACTTTTACATTGCGCGGTTCATTCAACCATCGCTTGATACAATGTAATTTCTGCAGACCTTCTTTACGATGGGTGTAAACCGTTTTATTAGAAAGCCTCAGTTTGTCGCACTGGTCTTTTATAGACATACCGCGATAGAAGTTCAATAAAACATCAACCTCTCTTCTTGTCAGCCATTTGAGCTTTTCTGACGAAGAACAGTCCAGATAGTAATCGCGTAATAAGCGCGAGCGGTCTTTAAAGCCATTATTGTGGGTGTGGAAACAGGTTATTACATCAGATACGCTGGCTATGCGAATCAATGATAATTGATGACTATTATTTAGAAGACTACCCAGGGTTCGATACAGCCAGCTGTCCGGTATATCACCATACAGGGTAACACGACGAATAACAGGAAGTGCATTGAGTACGGATGCCAGTCGCGTCAGGCTCTCCAGGAGACCTACCGTACCTTTTCCCAGGAACACTACGATGTGAGCGTTTTGATGAATAAGGATATTTTCCTTGTCAGGATCAGATAACTCATCTCCATCAAAGTGAATATGCGCAGTCTCTATGCCGTACTTTTTGAGCAGCAGGTGATATCCCTGAAACGTAAAGCCGCAGGTTGAAATGACAAATCTTCGCTCGTTGCGCGCATCATTCCTGAGAGAAATTTGGTGGGTCATAACCTGCTCCTGGGCACGAAAGCGCCATTATTATTATGAGTATGTATACCAACAGCGGTGTGTATAATAATTTTACAATACACCATCAGGTTAAGATACTGTTATCAACGCCATGCACTGTAACATCTTTGCGTTAATCACTCTTTTTCCAAACATAAATATAACTCTATATTTCTTTTAAAATACCGACCGCAAGCCACTTTTTCTCAGGTATAATGAAAATTCCGAAAAAGAAGGCTGGATACTTCATCTATCGGCTCATCAAATACGAGAAAAATGCTATGGATAATCACATCTCATCCAGGGCCTTGCTACATCGAAGGGATGTTATAAAAAGCAACCCGCGGTTTAGCGAGGCAATATTAGAGCACTACACAATCAATGACGCCATCTACAAAAAGCAGCCCTTGTTCTACAAGACAATGCTTCAGGAATCTCGGTTTAACATTATTCTTTCCATGTGTTGTTTTATATTTGGCAATCAGGCCGAATCCGTCTCAGAGATAAAAGAGTTATGTTCCCGCTATAAAATAGCCAGCCCCAACAGCGTTATTGCGATCATTACGTTACTCCGAACCACGGGACGCATCAGGACCTGGCGCTGTACGGAAGACCGGCGAAAAACGAGAATTGCCCCAACCGAAAAAGGATTGAATGAACTCAAACGCTATATGTCCGGTGCATTTTTACCCGTCAGCATTCTTTACCCGACGTTTAATATTGATGTAAATCTGCTGGATAATGACACATTGAGAAATAACTTCTTCCGCCGCGCGGCAGAATATCTTTTCCGGGGATTAACGTTCAGAAAAGTTTTACCGGAAGTGGGGTTATTTATTGATAAGGATGGAGGCCGCATGATTATGCTGTATCTTTACCTGCAGGCCATAAAAAACAAATCCGCCCACGGCGCGGTTATTCAATACTCCGCCAGCACGCTCGCTAAAGAATTCTTTGTCTCCCGGATCCACGTCAACCGGATTATCAAATCGGCGCATGAGGCAGGTTATCTTAAAGATCGCGGTGACGGTCGCCTGTCGGTGTATCCGGCGTTTTTCGAACTGGTCGAAAACTATGCCGGATTATATTTCGCCTATGTTACTCATTACATTAACGTGGTGCCGAAGGAGCGACGCCACCCAAACAACGTAACGTCAACGGTATAATACAAATGGCGTTCGGTATCCCGAACGCCAATCTTTATCTCTCGCGCAGCGCCTCTTTTGCCTTGTTCAGCGGTTTCAACAGATAATCCAGTATGGTTTTGCTGCCGGTTTTAATATCTACCGTTGCAATCATCCCTGGAAAGACCGGAAAGTCTTTGCCCTGCTTATTGGTCAGGTGGTTACTGTCGGTGCGGATATAGACGCGGTAGTAGTAGACATCTCTTTTCACCTCGTCCTGCAGGGTGTCCGGCGAAATCATGGTCACCTCGCCCTCCAGCCCGCCATAGATGGAGTAGTCATAGGCCGTAATTTTCACCAGCGCTTTCTGGCCGGGGTGGATAAACGCGACATCGCGCGGCGAGATTTTCGCCTCAACCACCATCTGGTCGTCCAGCGGGACCAAACTCATCAGCTTGCCGTTCGGGGGAATAACGCCGCCCACGGTCGTCACGTCAATATCCTTCACAATCCCACGGACCGGCGCGTTGAAGGTCAGCCGGGTCAGGGAGTCCTCACGCCCTTTCATGACCGAACGCTGGGCTTCAATCTCCGCGTTGGCTTTCGCCAGCTCTTCACGGGCGCGGACGTAATACTGATTTTTCATCTCGGTGATTTTATTCTCAAGCTCATTTTTTTGACGCTCAAGACGTAACACCTCAACCTTGCTGGCCGCCCCCTGGGTCACCAGCGGACGGGTCAACGACAGCTCGCGCTGCACCAGCTCGGCGCCCTGACGTAATCCGGCCAGCCCTTTTTCAAGGCTCTCGCGACGGGACTGATAGAGCGCCGTTTCCTGTTTGACCAGCTCAACGTCATCGTCCAGCTCCTCGGGAAACGCGAGTTCCGTGTCGTTAACTTCGGCCTTCAGACGCGCAGCCGTTGCCAGCGCCGCGTTCAGACGAGACTCGCTCTCCAGCACGCTGGACTCGGTCTTAGTCCGGTCAAGCTGTGCCAGCTGCTGACCGCGCTCAACGATATCGCCTTCGCGAACCAGCAGGCTATGGATAATCCCCCCTTCCAGGGACTGAATCACCTGCTCATGGGAGGACGGGATCACCTTGCCGCTGCCGGTCGTGACTTCGTCCAGCTGGAACAGGCTCGCCCAGGCGATAAACACCGCCAGCAGGGCGAACAGCGACCATGCCACCAGCGAGGATCGCGGCAGGCGCGGCTCTTTCAGACGGCTGTTATAACGGGAGAAATCGTTCATGCCGCACCCTCCTCTGCAACAGCCGCCGGCTTCATGGTCACGGTGCGCTGTGCCGCCTTTTGCGGCGCCAGCCCGTGCTGATGCAGGATCGCGTCGCGCGGGCCGTCCATCACCACCTTGCCGTTTTCCAGCACAATAATGCGGTCGACCAAATCCAGAATCGGCAGGCGATGCGTTGCTACCACCAGCGTCCGGCGCTTGCCCAGCCATTTGTGAAGATGCTGAATAAACTGCTTCTCGCTCATCTCGTCCAGCCAGGCGGTAGGCTCATCCAGCAGCAGGATATTCGGGGCAGTGATCAGCGCGCGCGCCAGCAGCAGCGCCTGACGCTGTCCGCCGGAGAGGCCCGTTCCGCCCTCGTTGATGATGGTGTTCAGCCCCATTTTCTGCTTACGCACATACTCCAGCGCGCCGCTATTGACCAGCGCCTGATGAATTTCATCGTCGGTGGCGAGCGGGTTCCCCATCAGGATATTGTCCCGCACGGAGCCAAAGAACAGCCGCGCCTGCTGGCTAAGCAGCTGCATGTCGCGGCGCAGGTCGGCCGGGTCCAGATGATTGAGAGCAATATCGTCCAGCAGAATGCTCCCCTGCTGCGGCTCCTGCATGCCCGCCAGAAGCTGCAGCAGCGTGCTTTTACCGGAGCCGTTACGCCCGAGCACCGCCACGCGCTCACCGGCGCGAATCTGCAGTTTGCTGATGTTCAGCACGGTGAGTTTCTCTTCTTCGTCATAGTAGAAGCCGACGTCTTCCAGCCGGTAATCCCCGCGCAGGTGCGCTTTATGCACCTTCTTCCCGTGCTGCGGATCGTCAATCGGGCGCTGCATCAGGTCGTCCAGCCCCTTGCGGGCCACTTTTGCCGACTGCCAGCGCGAGAGCACGCCAGAGATCTGCGACAGCGGCGCGATGGTACGCGATGCCAGAATCGAGGTTCCCACCAGCGCACCGGTGGTCATGTCGCCGCTGATGACCAGGTAACAGCCCACCAGCAGGACTACCGCATAGACGATGGACTGCACCTCCTGGGTCCAGGTCAACAGCAGCCCCGTCAGCCAGCGCTGCTTCATGCCGACGCTGGCAGCCACGTCGTTGGTGTTGTTCCACTGGTTCTGGAATCGCTGCTCGGCGCGCATCAGCTTGATGTCTTCAATGCCCTGCACCGCCTCCACCAGCGTCGCGTTACGAATGGCGGATTCACGCATCCCTTCGCTGGAGAGTTTCCCCAGCGGGCGCTGCACCAGCAGGCCCGGAATAAGCAGCAGCGGCACGGCGAGCAGGACCACCAGCACCAGTGGGCCGCCAATCATCCACAGAATAAAGACGAACAGCAGGAAGAACGGCAGATCGGAGATCGCCGCAATGGTGGTCGAGGTGATGAGCTCGCGCACCGACTCCAGCTCGCGGATCTGGGCGATAAACGATCCGGTTGATTTGGAGCGCGCCCCGTTTTTAATTCGCAGCGCGTGGGCAAAGACGCGTTCTGAGATGCGCAGGTCGGCGCGTTTCCCCACCACGTCCGAAATATGCACGCGCAGCATGCGCATGATGAATTCAAACACGATGGCGAGCATAACGCCGCCAAACAGCACCCACAGCGTGGCCTCCGACTGCGACGGCACCACCCTGTCGTACACCTGCATGGAGAAAACCATACCGGAGAGCGCCAGCACGTTAGCGACCAGCGCCACCAGCATGATGTCGCTGTAGCGGCGCCAGTCCTTCAGCGCCAGCTGCCAGAACCAGTTTTTCTCATACGGTTTGATGTAGTCGTCCACGCGGGCATCCGGCGTAGACTCAAGCGGGCGCAGTACCAGCAGCGTTTTCAACCGTGAGCCGAGCGCGTCCCGCGTTAGCGTCGTCTCCAGCCCGCCGTCGCCGCTGAACTGCAGGCTGACGTTGCCTTCGTTATCCATGCGGTTAATGACCGCGATTTGACCGCCAGTGAATTCCGCCAGCAGCGGCAGACGCCACGGATCGAGAGATGTTGCATCCGTCGCCACGCGCATTCCCAGCCCTAGCTGGCGCGCCATCTCCTCCAGCACCAGCTGGCGCGGAGACTGACTTTCATGGTTAATCGTGACCCGAACGTGCTCCACCGAAAAGTCCAGCCGGTAGTGCTTCGCGATGATGAGCATGCCCTGCAGCCAGGGTTCGTACTGTGGATGTGTCTTCATAATCTCCGGGTTAACGCCATTCGTGTAAAGAAACGCCAAAATGCCGCGAGGATTGATCCCCGCGGCGTTGGTTTACGCAATTAACAGCTGATGATTCGCCAGCAGCGTCGCCAGGTCCGTCTGCACGCCGTTCAGCGTCACCAGGGTGGTTGGCGAGAACTGGCCGCCGGTACCGTCCAGATCCACCTGGATTTCGGTATTGCTGCCGTTCTGCACCACGCGGACATAATCGGTAATGTTGCCCGCGCTGCTGTCCAGCATGGCCACGCCGTTCACATAGCTCGCCGAGCCCGTGCCGGTATAGCCGCTGCCGGAGAGCAGATCGCGCAGGTCAATACGATCCGTGTCCGCGGTCCCTTCCCAGGTGCCGACGGTGAAGCCGTTCACCACGTCGTGACCGTTACCGCCCGTCGCGTCCGACGCGTTGATCAGCTTGTAGAGCAACGTATCGTGACCGCCGCTGCCGATGTTGAAGGTGTCGTTCCCGCCGCGGCCTTCGAACTGGTTATCACCGCTGTTGCCGGTAATGACGTCGTCGAAGTTCGAGCCGTTGATGCCCTCAATGTTGAGCAGTCGTGACGTACCGAACCCGGTGTCCTGCGCGGTAGAGAGACGCAAATCAACGGTTACGCCGGAAGTCGCATTGCGGTAATCCACCACGTCCATCCCGCCGGTGTTGCTCCAGGTGTCGTAGTCGGAATGGGTATTCCAGCCGCCGGAACCGTTGTAGGTATAGGTGCCATCCTCTGCGATAAAGGTGTCGTTATACCCGGTCCCGGTGAGGGTCCCGCTGTGGCCGCCTGTAGCTGCTTCAGCCGTCAGGACGTAGCCCTCTTTGCCGTTGCCCGCCTCCAGACCGCTCCAGGTGACGTTATCCGACACGCCGTTGGTGATCTTCAGGATCTCGGCCGAATAGGTTTCATTCGGATCCAGCCCGTAGAAGCTCACCAGCGCAGAGGTATCGTTCGAACCAATACCAGACTGGGCGTTGATGATCTGCGAAGCCACCAACACGCCCGCGGCGTTGTACAGATTGACCGTGTTGCCGTAGTAGGCGTTGATGCCCTCGCTGTCGACAATGTGCAGGTGCATCGCGGTACCGTCAGCAATTTTGGCGCTGTTTTGCACCAGCATCACCTTGCCGTTCTGCTGCGACACCAGCAGATCCTTCGCGCCGTCCCAGTTGTAGTCCACTGCCGCCACGCCGGTGGCGTAGGCCAGGCCAGTTTTAAGCTGGCTGGCGGTCCAGCTGGAACCGTAGCCGTTGTTGGTGAACAGCGTCGCCGTCTGTGAACCGCCGTAGGTGCTGAGCTTGATGATGTCCATCTGCCCGTCCCCGTTCCAGTCCACCGCCACCGAGAGATACCCCGCCGTGGCGTTAGAGGCTTCCACCGCGCTCTTGGTGGTCGAGAGCTTCCCGGTACCGTCGTTGTAGTAGATCACCCCGCCGTTGTTGTTGTAGCTGCTGCCCAGGTACAGATCCATGTAGCCATCGCCGTTGAAATCCGCCCACGTCATGGACGCCGCCGTGGTGGTATTCGCGGCGTTTACCACAAACACGTTGGTCAGGTTCTGGCCGATGGAGAGCGTGCCGTTGCCGTTGTTGTTGATCACGGTTAACGAGTACGCGCCGCTGCGGTTGGTGTGCTGGATAATATCCACCGTACCGTCGTTGTTCAGGTCGACGCCGGAGATTTCACGCCCGGAGTCGAACTGGCCGTAGAAACCGCCCTCCCCGCCGGTGCCGTCCGGCGACAGGACGCCGTTGTTGTTCACCAGGTAGGTCAGTGAGTCCATACCGGCATCGCCGTACGCCAGATCCAGATAGCCATCGCCGGTTTTATCGTACGCAATCACGCCGCCGTACCAGATGGTGGTCCCCATCGCCAGCTGGCTGGCGTTATAGGTGCTGCCATCGTAGGTCCACATCACCTGAGTAGACCCGGCGTAGGTATTCTCGGTCGCGAAGATATCCTGCGTGCCGTTACGGTCAAAGTCGGCGGCGGTCTGGCTCACCACGTAGTAGCCGCGGGTGTTGGTCAGCGTATTGCTGGCATAGGTCGAGCTATCGCTGCTGGAGTAAGCCTGAGTGTTCGCAATGATATTCCACAGACCGCTGCTGTTCATGCCGAGGGTCATGGTGGAGTTGTTGCTGTTCCCCGCCGTGGTCGCCCAGTCGGTATTCACCGTGGTGGTATCAATCACCAGGCTGCCGGTCGCCGTACCGGTGGTATTGCCGTTACCCGCGCTGCTCTTCACCTGCGCCGTCACACTGTAGCCCGCCACGCTCAGGGCATCGCCGTCCGGGATCTGCAGGTACCAGGTATTGTGATCCGGGTCGACTACCACGGCACCCCCCGTCTGGGAGGTGTAGGTTTTCCCGTTCACCGTCACCACCAGGTATTCACCGTTCACCAGGTCGGTGGAGACGGTACCGCTGACGATTGGGGTGGTATCTGACGTGGTCTGGGCGGTAATCGCCGCCGTGGTGGTCGGGATGCTGGTATCAACGTTCAGCACGAAGCCGTCCGATTCCGTGTAGTTACCGGCTTTGTCGGTCACGCGCACGATGTACGTGTGATTGCCATCGCTCAGGCCGTTATCCTGGAAGGACCAGCTTGCGCTGCCGTTCATGGTCACCTGACCGAGCAGAACGCCGTCGCGGTATAGCCGGACGATCTCGCCGTCTTCAGGGGCGCGGTTGAGCGTACCGTTGATCAGCGGTGCGTTATCGTCCGTGGCCACCGTGCTGCCAAAGGTGCCCTGACGCTCGCCTTCACCGTCGGTATAGCTCACTACCGTGCCTACCGTAGCTGGCGGCGTGGTGTCCACCGTCACCACCTGAGAGGCGGTGGAGCCGACGTTGCCCGCCAGGTCGATAATCCGCACCTGCCAGGTGTAGTCTCCGTCAGGCAGAACGCGGGTATCTGTGTAGCTCCAGCGCTGGTTGGTGACCGTGGCATCAATCCAGGTGTTTCCGCCGTCGAGGCTGATCTGCACCCGTTCGTCGCTCGCCAGCGCGCTGCCCAGCGAGCCGTTGATGGTCAGGGTGGTGTCCATAGTGATGAAATCACTCCCGGACTGCCCGGTATCATCGCTGATGCTGTCGATGGTGATGCCGTACTGCGGCGCCTGGGTATCCACCGTCACGGTCTGGGTGGTAGTGGCACCGACGTTGCCCGCCTGATCGACTACCCGCACCTGATAGCTGTAATCCCCGTCGGCCAGGGTGCGCGTGTCGTTATAGCGCCACTGGGTACCGCTTACCGTGGCATACACCCAGGTGCTGCCGCCGTCCATGCTCACCTGCACGTACTCACCCGCACCTAGCTCTGCACCGAGCGTTCCGTGCAGCGTGTACGAGGTCGAACTGGTCAGGAAGTCGTTATTGTCGAAGCCAGTATCCACGGTGATGTTATCCACCGTCACCGTAATCGCCGCATCCGGGGCGACCGTATCGACGGTCACCTGCTGATGGGCGCTGGCGCCCACGTTGCCCGCCGCATCCACCACGCGCACGTAGTAGTCATAGGTCTGGTTACCCAGCGTACGTCCGTCCACGTAGTACCAGCTGCTGCCGGTGACAATCACGTTCTGCCAGGTGACGCCGCCGTCGATGCTGATCTGGGCATACTCGCCGTCGGCCAGCGTCGCGCCGAGCGAGCCGTGCAGCGTCAGGGACGTATCGTTGGTGATAAAGTCGCTGCTGCTCAGGCCGGTATCGTCGCTGATGCTGTCGATAGCGATCGTTTTGCTGGCGTCCGGCGCAACCGTATCAATCGTCACGACCTGGCTGGCGGTGGCGCTGATGTTGCCCGCGTCGTCAATCACGCGCAGCTGGTAGTGGTAATCCCCGTCGGCCAGCGTACGACCGTCCACGTAGGTCCAGGTCAGGCCGCTCACGCTGACGTCGGTCCAGGTGACGCCGCCGTCGAGGCTGATCTGCGCGTGGTCGCCGCTGCCCAGCGCCGCGCCGAGCGTCCCTTTCAGGCTGATCTGGTTGTCGCTGGTGATAAAGTCGCTGCCGGACAGGCCGGTATCCTGGGTAACGGAATCCACGGTAATGGTCGTTGCCGCAGGCTTCGTCAGGTCAATCACCACGTCCTGGCTGTCCGTTGCCCCCACGTTACCCGCGCTATCGATCACCCGCACCTGGTACTGATACGAACCGTCCGTCAGGGTGCGGCCATCGGTGTAGCGCCACGTGGTGCCGGTCACCGTCAGGTCAATCCAGGTGGTGCCGCCGTCGAGGCTGATCTGCGCCTTCTCGTTATTGCCGAGCTGCGCGGTAAGGGAGCCGTTGACCACTACCTGCTTATCGTTGGTGATGAAATCCGTCGCGCTCAGGCCGGTGTCGTTTTGCAGCGAATCAATGCTGATGCCCATCGACGGCGCGGTGAGATCGACGGTGACGGTGTGGTTATCGCTGGCGCTGTTGCCGATGGCGTTGCTGACCTGCGCCTTAATCACGTACGAACCGCCGTCTGCCAGCGCGGTGACGTCTGCGCTGCCCACCGTGTAGCTCCAGGTGCCGTCATTCTGCACGGTCGCCGCGTAGGTTTTGCCGTTCAGGGTGATGGTCACCGTCTGGCCCGCAGGCGCGTCGGTGGTGCCGCTGACGACCAGCGGCGTGCCGTGTTCGGCCGCATTGACGATATCGTCCTGCGCAAAAGTGTTAATGGTGATGGTTGGGACATCGCCGTTCAGCGTCACGTCGTGCGTTGCGCTACCCGGGTTGCCCGCCCTGTCGCTTACCGACGCGGTAATGGTGTAATCCCCGTCGCTCAGGCCGAGGAAATCACGCCCCGGCACGAAGACCGACCACGTTCCGTCCGCCCCGACGGTCGCCTGATAGCTGTGCCCGCTGAAGGAAACGGTCACCGTCTGGCCCTGTTCTGCCGTGGTGGTGCCGCGGATGGTCTGACCCGCCAGCTGCTCCGCGTTGTTGACGATATCGTCATCCGCCACGGTGCTGATGGTCACGGTCGGCGCAGCGGTATCCACCGTTAAGGTGTGCGTGGTCTGGCCGCCGTTACCGGCTTTGTCGTTGACCGACGCGGTGACCGTCAGCGCCCCCTGGCTCAGGATAGCCAGATCTGCCGCCGGCACATCGAGCGTCCAGGTGCCGTCGCTGCCCACAAGCGCAGTGTAGGTTTTGCCGCCCAGCGTCACGGTGACGGTCTGGCCCGCCTCCGCGCTGGACGATCCGTGTACCGTCAGTGGCTGCTGCGCTTCCAGCGCATTCAGCATGTCGTCACCCGACAGCGTCGCAATGCTTACGACAGGCGCGGTGGTATCCACCCTGATGCCGTGCGTCGCCGAGGCGCTGTTGCCCGCGCTGTCCTGCGCCGACACGGATACCTGATAGCTCGCGCCATCGGCCAGGGCACCCACGTCTGCGGCCGGAACGGTGGTCGTCCAGCTGCCGTCGTTCTGGATGGTGGCCGTATAGGTCTTGCCGTTCAGCGTCACGGTGACCTGCGTCCCGCTGGCGAACTGGGCACTGGAGCCGTTAATCACCAGCGAACTACCCGCTTCTGTCGCGTTGATGACGTCGTCACCGCTGAGGGTATTCACCGTCAGCGCCACGGAAGCCGTATTCACCACCACATCGTGAGTCTGGGTGCTGCTGTTGCCCGCGCTGTCGGTAATGGTCGCGCTAATGGTCACGGTGCCGTCGGTCAGGGCAGAAATCACGCTGGCCGGAACGCCCACGCTCCAGTTGCCGCTGGCGTCAACGGTGGTGGTGTACTGGTTTGAACCGATGGTGATGACCAGCTTATCGCCGACGCTCGCGCCGGTTGCCGTTCCGCTCACGATCTGCGCCTGCCCGTGCTCCACGCTGTTGATGACGTCATCGCCCGCCACAGCCTTAAAGCTGACGGACGGCGGTGTGGTATCAAGCGTAATCGCTTTGCCCGCGCTGCCCGGGTTACCCGCGGCGTCGCTCACGCTGACCTGCAGGGTGTAACCGTTATCGGCCAGTGCGGAGAGGTCAGTGCCCGGTACGTTGACGCTCCAGATACCGCCCTGCTGCACCTGAGCGGTATAGCTCTTGCCGCCCAGCGTCACGGTGACCGTCTGCCCGGCTTCCGCCGTGGTGGTGCCGGAGATGGCCACGCCCGCAGCCGCTTCGCTGCCGTTAATCACGTTATCACCTGCCACCGTATCAATCGTCACGGTCGGCGCGGTCGCGTCCACGCTGTACTCGCGGCCTGCCGTCGCGCTGTTGCCGTGCACGTTGGTGACGCTCACCTGCACGCTGGCGTCGCCGTCCTTCAGACCCGCGAGATCCGCGGAAGGCACGGTGGCCGTCCAGTTGCCTTCGGCATCCACTTTCGCGGTGTAGGTTTTGCCGCCGAAGGCGATTGTGACGGTCTGGTTTTCCTCCACGTTCGAGGTGCTGCCCGAGAGCACCAGATCCGCGCCTTTCTCCGCCGCGTTAATCACGTCGTCGGTGGCGATCGCATCGATGCTGATCGCCACGGCCGCCAGATCGACGGTGACGTCGTGACTGATGGAGACCGGGTTGCCCGCGCTGCTCTGGCCTGCCACGGTGACGGTCACCGCGCCTGCTGCCAGGGCACCCACGTCTGCGGCCGGGATCGCCGCGCTCCAGGTACCGTTCGCCAGCACGGAGGCCGCATAGGTTTTGCCGTTAACGGTCACGGTGAGCGTGGTGCCCGCCGCCAGCCCGTCGCTGGAACCGGTGACGATCAGGTTCTGTCCGTGCTCGATGCTGTTGATCACATCATCGCCCGCCACGGTATTGATACGCAGACCCGGCAGGCTGGCGTCTATAACGATTTCGCGCTCGCCCGCGCCGGTATTGCCGTGGCCGTTGGTGACGGTCGCCGACACGGTCAAATCGCCGTTGCCCAGCGCCGTCAGGACGGACTCCGGCACACTCACGGACCAGGTCAGATCGCTCTGCACCGTCGCGGTGTAGCTGTTGCCGCCGATGTTCACCGTCACCGTGTTACCGGCTTCCGCGTTCGCCACCTTACCGGTGATGGTCTGGCCTGCCGCCACTTCTGCCGCGTTGATGACGTTATCGCCCGCCACGGTGTTGATGGTGACGGTCGGCAGCGCGGTGTCGACCAGCAGGTTCGCCGTATTGCTGACGCTATTGCCCACGCCGTTGGTCGCGGCTGCGCTCAGGGTGTAATTCGCTTCGCCCAGACCCGCCAGATCCGCCGCCGGAACCGTCAGGCTCCAGGTGCCGTCTGCGGCGGTCGTTGCAGTGTAGCTTTTTCCGTTGAGGGTCACGGTCACCAGGGTGCCTTCCGCGAGGTTGGCGCTGGTGCCGCTGACGCTTAGTTCCTGACCTTTTTCCACCGCGTTCAGGACGTTATCGCCGCTGATGGCGTTAAAGCCCACGGACGGCAGCCCGGTGTCCACGGTGACGTTATGGCTGCCGCTGCCGGTGTTGCCCGCCGCGTCGGTAACAGACGCAGTGACGGTCACGGTGCCGTCGCTGAGACCGGAAATCACGCTGGCCGGAACGCCCACGCTCCAGTTCCCCGCCGCGTCCAGCACGGTGGTGTAAGTCTGGCCGCCAATCGTGACGGTGACCTTATCGCCCGCTGCTGCGCCGGTGGCGGTGCCGCTGATGATTTGCGCCTGCGCGTGCTCAGCGAGGTTAATCACGTCATCGCCCGCCACGGTGTTGATGGTCACCGCAGGCACGGTCACGTCCACCGTCAGGTTATGGTTTACGGATGCCGGGTTGCCCGCCTTGTCGCTTACGCTCGCGGTCACGGTGACGCTGCCGTCGCTGAGCGACGCCAGATCCGCTGCCGGAACGTTCAGCGTCCAGCTGCCGTCCGCGCTGACGGTTGTGGTGTAGTCCTTGCCGTTCAGCGACACGGTCACGGTCTGGCCCGCTTCGGCGGTGCTGGTGCCGGAAACCGTCAGGTCAGACTGCGCTTCCGTGGCGTTCAGGATGTCGTCAGTCGCAATCGTATTAATGGTGACGGACGGCGCGGTGGCATCCACGCTGTACTCGCGGCCCGCCGAGGCGCTGTTGCCGTTCACGTTGGTGACGCTCACCTGCAGGCGGGCGTCGCCGTCCTTGAGGCCCGCCAGATCCGCAGCCGGCACGGTATAGGTCCAGTTGCCGTCTGCTTCTACGGTAGTGGTGTAGATTTTACCGTTCAGGCTCAGGGTGACGGTCTGCCCGGCTTCCACGTTGGTGGTCGCGCCGGACAGCACCAGATCCGCCCCTTTCTCCGCCGCGTTGATCACGTCGTCGGCGGCAATGGCGTTGATGCTGATGGCAACGGTAGCCAGATCCACGGTCACGTCGTGGCTGATGGTAATCGGGTTACCCGCCGCGCTGTCGCCGGTGACGCTGATTTTTACTGTGCCTTCCGGCCACGCGCTCACGTCCGCAGACGGAACCGCCGCGCTCCAGGTGCCGTCCGCCAGCACCGTCGCCGCATAGTCTTTGCCGTTCACGGTAACGGTCAGCGTAGTGCCCGCCGCCAGCCCGTCGCTGGAGCCGGAAACGATCAGGTTCTGCGCATGCTCAATGCTGTTGACCACGTCGTCGCCCGCCACGGTGTTCACGCGCAGGCCCGGCAGGTTAGCGTCGATCGCAATCTCACGCTCGCCGCTGCCGGTGTTGCCGTGGCCGTTGGTGACGGTTGCCGTCACGCTCAGGCTGCCGTTGCCGAGTGCGGTCAGCACATCAGACGGCACGTTCACGGACCAGCTCAGATCGTTCTGCACCGTTGCGGTATAGCTGTTGCCGCCAATGGTCACGGTTACGGTGTTGCCCGCTTCGGCATTCGCCACGGTACCGCTCAGGGTCTGGCCTGCCGCCACTTCCGCCGCGTTGATAACGTTATCGCCCGCCACGGTGTTGATGGTGACGGTCGGCAGCGCGGTGTCGACCAGCAGGTTCGCAGCGCTGCTCACGCTGTTGCCCACGCCGTTGGTGGCGGTCGCATTGAGGGTGTAACTGGCCTGACCGAGACCGACCAGATCCGCAGCCGGAACCGTCAGGCTCCAGGTGCCGTCTGCAGCGGTCGTTGCGGTGTAGTTTTTACCGTTGAGGGTCACGGTCACCACGGTGCCTTCCGCCAGGTTGGCGCTGGTGCCGCTGATGCTCAGATCCTGACCTTTTTCCACCGCGTTCAGGACGTTATCGCCGCTGATGGCGTTAAAGCCCACGGACGGCAGCCCGGTGTCCACGGTGACGTTATGGCTGCCGCTGCCGGTGTTGCCCGCCGCGTCGGTAACAGACGCAGTGACGGTCACGGTGCCGTCGCTGAGACCGGAAATCACGCTGGCCGGAACGCCCACGCTCCAGTTCCCCGCCGCGTCCAGCACGGTGGTGTAAGTCTGGCCGCCGATGGTCACGGTGACCTTATCGCCCGCTGCCGCGCCTGTGGCGGTGCCGCTGATAATCTGCGCCTGACCGTGCTCGGCGACGTTAATCACGTCGTCGCCCGCCACGGCGTTGATGGTGACCGCAGGTACGGTCACGTCCACCGTCAGGTTATGGTTTACGGATGCCGGGTTGCCCGCCTTGTCGCTCACGCTCGCGGTAACGGTGACGCTGCCGTCATTAAGCGCGGCCAGATCCGCCGCCGGAACGTTCAGCGTCCAGCTGCCGTCCGCGCCGACGATTGTGGTGTAGTCTTTGCCGTTCAGCGACACAGTCACGGTCTGGCCCGCTTCGGCGGTGCTGCTCCCGGAAATCGCCAGGTCAGACTGCGCTTCCGTCGCGTTCAGGATGTCGTCAGTCGCAATCGTATTAATGGTGACGGATGGCGCGGTGGCATCCACGCTGTACTCGCGGCCCGCAGAGGCGCTGTTGCCGTTGACGTTGGTAACGCTCACCTGCACGCTGGCGTCACCGTCCTTCAGGCCCGCCAGATCTGCCGCTGGCACCGTGGCGGTCCATTTACCGTCGGCATCGACCGTGGCGGTGTAATTCTTGCCGCCGAAGGTGATGGTGACGGTTTGATTTTCCTCCACGTTTGAGGTGGTGCCGGAGAGCTCCAGATCCGCCCCTTTCTCCGCCGCGTTAATCACGTCGTCGGTGGCAATGGCGTCGATGCTGATAGCGACGTTCGCCAGATCCACCGTCACATCGTGGCTGATGGAAACCGGATTGCCCGCGCTGCTCTGGCCTTCAACGGTCACGGTGACCGTGCCCGCTGCCAGGGCACTTACGTCTGCAGAAGGGAGAGCCGCGCTCCATGTACCGTCCGCCAGTACCGTCGCGTGATAGGTTTTGCCGTTTACGGTCACGGTCAGCGCCGTGCCTGCGCTCAGGCCATTGCTGGAACCGGTAATAATCAGGTTCTGTCCGTGCTCGATGCTGTTGATCACATCATCGCCCGCCACGGTGTCCACGCGCAGGCCCGGCAGGCTGGCGTCTATCACGATCTCACGCTCGCCGCTGCCGCTGTTGCCCACGCCGTTCGTCACGCTGGCGGTTACAGTCAGATCGCCGTTGCCCAGCGCCGTCAGGACCGATTCCGGTACATCGACGGACCAGGTCAGATCGCTCTGTACCGTTGCGGTGTAGCTGTTGCCGCCAATCGTTACGGTCACGGTGTTGCCCGCCTCGGCATTCACCACCTTACCGCTAATGGTCTGGCCAGCAGCCAGCTCCGCCGCGTTAATCACGTCGTCACCGGCGACGGTGTTGATAATCACCCCCGGCAGAACGGACTCCACGTTGACGGTGTGCGAGGTGCTGGTGCCGTTGCCGACGCTGTCCGTTGCCGAGGCAGTGACGGTGTAAAGCGCTTCACCCAGTTGACCTACTTCGCTCGCCGGAACGGTCGTGGACCATTTGCCGTTGGCCTCAACCGTGGCGCTGTAGGCTTTGCCGTTGAGCATCACGGTCACCACCGCGCCCGCCGCCAGTCCGGAAGCCGTACCGGTGATGGTCAGATCCTGCGTTTTCTCGCTGCTGTTGATCACATCGTCACCGGAGACGGTGTCGATGGTCAGCACTGGCGCGCTCAGGTTGACTTCCACCTCGCGCGTCGCGCTGTTGCTGTTTCCGGCTTTGTCGGTCAGCGCCGCGGTGATGGTGTAATCCCCGGCGGTCAGGGCACCGACGTCCGCCGCAGGCACGCCCACGCTCCAGTTGCCGGAAGCATCCAGCGTCGCCGTGTAATCTTTGTTATTGATGGTGACGGTCACCACGTCGCCCGCCGCCGCGCCGGTCACTGAGCCGGTAACGATCAGAGCCTGCCCGTGCTCGGCGCTGTTGATCACGTCGTCATCGGAAACGGTGTTGATGGTCAGCTGTGGCACGGTGGTATCGACCAGCACATCGCGAGCCGCGGAGGCCGGGTTGCCCGCTTTGTCGGATACGGCGGCGCTGACGGTATAGTTCCCGTCGGTAATCGCGCCCAGATCCGCAGAAGGCACGGTCACGCTCCAGCTGCCGTTTGCCTGCACGGTGGTGGTGTAATCCACGCCGTTCAGCGTGACGGTCACGGTCTGGCCCGCTTCGGCGTTAGAGACACCGTTGACGACCAGATCCTGCTGCGCTTCGGCGGCATTGATGATGTTGTTGTCGCTGACGATTTCGATGGAGACCGTCGGCGCGGTGGCGTCCACGCCGTACTCGCGTCCCGCCGAGGCGCTGTTGCCGTTCACGTTGGTGACGCTCACCTGCACGCTGGCGTCGCCATCCTTCAGGCCAGCCAGATCTGCCGACGGCACGGTCGCCGTCCAGTTGCCGCTGGCATCCACTTTCGCCGTGTAGGACTTGCCGCCGAACGTGATGTAAACCGTCTGGTTCTCTTCCACGTTGCTGGTAGAACCTGAAAGCACCAGATCTGCGCCTTTTTCTGCCGCATTAATCACATCGTCGGTGGCAATCGCGTCAATGCTGATAGCAACCGTCGCCAGATCGACCTTCACGTGGTGGCTGATGGAGACCGGGTTGCCTGCCGCGCTATTTCCCTCGACCTTCACGGTGACCGTGCCTGCGCCGAGCGCGTTGACGTCTGCCGCCGGAATGGCCGCCGTCCAGGTACCGTCTGCCAGCACCGTGGCCGCGTAGGTTTTGCCGTTGACGAGCACGCTCAGCGCCGCGCCCGCTGCCAGGCCGTCGCTGGAGCCGGTAATAATCAGGTTCTGCGCATGCTCAATGCTGTTAATCACGTCGTCGCCCGCCACGGTATCGACGCGCAGGCCCGGCAGATTGGCGTCGATGGTGATGTCGCGCTCGCCGAAGCCGGTGTTGCCGTGGCCGTTGGTGACGCTGGCTGACACCGTCAGTTCGCCGTTACCGATGGCGGTTAAGACCGTGGACGGCACGTTGACCGACCAACTCAGATCGTCCTGAACCGTCGCGGTATACGTATTGCCGCCGATTGAAAGGGTGACAGTGTCACCGCTCGCCGCGCCGCTCACCTTCCCGCTCAGGGTTTGTCCGGAAGCGACTTCCGCCGCGTTAATCACGTCATCGATGGCGATTGCGTTAATGGTGACCTGCGGCAGCGCGCTGTCGACCAGCACGCTATGGCTGGCGTTCGCGCCGTTGCCTGCGCTATCGGTCACGCTTGCCGTGACGGTATAGCTCGCTTCACCCAGCGCAGAGACGTTCGCCGCCGGAACGGTCACGCTCCAGCCGCCGCTGGCGTTGGTGGTCGCGGCGTAGCTGATGCCGTTCAGGATCACCGTAATGGCTGTACCTTCCGGTTGGTTGCTGGTGCCCGAAATCAGCAGATCCTGGCCTTTCTCGACCGCGTTAATCACGTCGTCAAGCGCCAGGGTATTGATGGCAATCTCCGGCGCAGCCAGGGAGACGTCAAATTCATGCGTGGCGGTGGTGCTGTTACCCGCTTTGTCGGTGAGGGTCGCGGAAATCGTCTGCTCGCCGTTAGCCAGCGCGCCCACGTCTGCCGCCGGAACGCCCACGCTCCAGCTTCCGGACGCGTCCAGCATCGCGGTGTAGTCTTTGCCGTTCAGGGTGACGGTAATGACGTCACCCGCCTGCGCGCCCGTGACCTTGCCGGAGACGATCAGCGCCTGGCCGTGCTCGGCAATATTCACGATGTCGTCGCCCGCAACGATGTTAAAACTAATCTGCGGTACGGTGGTATCCACCAGCACGGAGGCATCCGCGCTGGCCGGGTTGCCCGCTTTGTCGGATACGGAAGCCGTGACCGTGGCGTTACCGTCGGTGATGCCCGCCAGATCCGCAGCCGGCACGTCCAGGGTCCAACTGCCGTCGGCCTGCACCTGCGCGGTGTACTGCTTGCCGTTGAAGGTTACGGTGACCGTCTGGCCTGCTTCGGCAGTGGACGTCCCGCTCAGGGTCAGATCCTGCGCTGCCTCAGCCGCGTTCAGCATGTTATCGCCGCTGATGGTATTAATGGTCACCGTTGGCGCGGCGGTATCAACGCTGAACTCCTGCGCAGACGACGCCGCGTTGCCGTTCAGGTTGCTCACGCTGACCTGCACGCTGGCGTCACCGTCCTTCAGGCCGCTCAAATCGGCTGCCGGTACGGTGTACGTCCAGTCGCCGTTGGCGTTCACCGTCGTGGTGTAGGTTTTACCCGCAAAGGTGATGGTGACGGTCTGGCCCGCTTCTACGTTCGCGGAGGAGCCGGAAAGCACAAGATCCTGACCTTTTTCTGCCGCGTTGAGCACGTTGTCCGCGGTCACGCTGTTGATGCTGACGGCGACCGGCGCGAGATCGACGTCCACGACGGTGCCGATAGTCACCGGGTTGCCGGAAGGATCCTGCGCGCTTGCCTTGATATCCAGCGAACCGTCCGCCCACTGGGACACGTCCGCTGCCGGAACCGCCGCCTGCCAGGTACCGTCCGCCAGTACGGTTGCGGAATAGATCTTACCGTTAATGGTCACCGTGACGGTGCTGCCCGCTGCAAGATCGGTGCTTGAACCGGAAACAATCAGGTTCTGAGCGTGCTCGATGACGTTAATGACGTCATCACCCGCCACGGTATCAATACGCAGGCCCGGCAGTTGGGCGTCGATGGTAAAGTCCAGCGAAGACGAACCGGTGTTGCCGTGTGCGTTGGTGACGCTGGCCGATACGGTCAGTTCGCCGTTGCCGAGCGCGGTTAACTGGCTCTCGGTTAACGGCAGACTCCATGAGAGATCGTCCTGCACGGTAGCGGTGTATGTTTGACCGCCGAGGATAATCGTGACGGTATCGCCCGATGCCGCGTTAGAGACCTTCCCGGTCAGGGTTTGCCCTGCGGTGACTTCCGCCGCGTTGACGATATTGTCGGTCGCGAAAGTGTTGATAGTGACGACCGGCAACGCGCTGTCCACCAGCACATCGTGCGAGGTTGAGGCGCTGTTGCCCACATTATCGGTAACGCTCGCCGTCACGGTGTAATTGGCTTCGCCCAGCGCGCTCACCGCAGAGGCAGGCACGGTGACGCTCCAGCTGCCGCTGGCGTTAGTGGTGGTGGTGTAGTTGATACCGTTCAGGTTTACGGTGATGGTGGTCCCTTCCGGCTGGTTGCTGGTACCGGAAAGCAGCAGATCTTCACCCTTCTCTGCCGCATTGATCACGTCATCTACGGCCAGCGTGTTAATACCGATAACAGGCGTCACGGTATTCACCACCACATCCAGAGAACTGCTGCCGGTGTTGCCGGAGCGATCGGTCACGGAGACGTTAATGGTCCAGGTACCGTCCGTCAGCCCCTGAACGACGGATGCAGGCAGGCCGAGGCTCCAGTTGCCCGCAGCATCCACCGCGGTGGTGTAGTCCACGTTATTAATAGTGATGGTGACCAAATCGCCCGCCGCCGCGCCGGTGACGGAGCCGCTCAGGATCTGCGCCTGAGAATGGGCCAGTTGGTTAACGGTGTTGGTGTCGGTGACAAAGTCATTAATGGTCACCTGCGGCACGGTGGCATCCACCAGCCCAACGCGGTCCGCACTGCTGCTGTTACCTGCCACGTCGCTGACGGAGGCCGTCACGGTGACAGTGCCGTCTGCCAGCGCGCCAACGTCGGCGGCAGGCACGTTCAGCGTCCAGGTGCCGTCAGCTTGTACGGTAGTTTGATAGTTTTTGCCGTTCAGCGTCACGGTGACCGTCTGGCCCGCTTCAGCGGTTGTGCTGCCGCTGAGCACCAGATCCTGCTGCGCTTCTGCCGCATTGATGATGTTGTCGTCGGTCAGATTATCGAGCGTAATGGTCGGCGGCTGCGTATCGACGGTCACCACGCGTGAGGCGTCCGCGCTGTTGCCGCTGACGTTGGTCACGCTGACGCTTACCTGCGCCCGCCCGTCAATCAGCGTTTCCATGGCGTTCGCCGGGACGGTCAGGCTCCAGGAGCCATCCTGCTGCACCTGCGCGGTAAAAGTCTGGTCGGCAAATTTCACCACCACGGTTTGCCCCGCCTCCACGCCCTGCGTCTGGCCGGAAAGGGTTAAATCGCTCCCTTTTTCTGCCGCGTTCAGCAGGTCATCGCCGGAGACGGTATCAATGGTGACCGCCACGGCGTTGAGATCGAGTTCAATCGGGTGTTCAGCCGCAACGGTGTTGCCCCAGGCATCTTCCGCGCTGACGCTGACCGTCATACCTCCGGCCGTCCAGGCCTGCAGATCCGCAGCAGGAACGCCAATGCTCCAGCCGCCGCTGGCGGTCACCACGGCCTGATATTCGACATTGTTGATGGTGACGACAATCGGCGTACCTGCGGCCAGATGGGTGCTGGCGCCGGTGACGGTCAGATCCTGCTGCTGCTCGATGGCGTTGATTACGTCATCGCCGGAAATGGTGTTTACACGCAGACCCGGCAGTTCCGCGTTGATATTGATATCGCGCTCGCCGGTGCCGGTATTACCGTGTCCGTTGGTCACGGAGGCGGTAAAGGTCAAATCCCCGTCGCCGAACGCCTGAAGATCCGCTGAAGGGATTGTGACGTTCCAGGTCAGATCGCTGCCCACCGTGGCGCTGTAACTCTTACCGCCAACGGTAACAGACACCGTATCGCCCGCCGCCGCACCGGTAACGCGGCCACTGAGGGTTTGGTCCACGCCCGCTTCGGCGTTATTAACCAGGTTATCACCCGCAAAGGTGTTAATGATCACCTTCGGCAGCACGGTATCGACCAGCAGATTCGCCTCTGCGGAGCCGCTGTTACCCACGCTGTCGGTGCCGCTGACGCTGACGTTATAAAGGGTGTTCGCCAGATTCAGGACGTCGGATACCGGCACCTGAACCGCCCAGATACCGTTTTCGACGGTCGCCTGATAGTTGACGTTGTTCAGCGTCACGGTAACGGCGCTGCCGTCCGGCAGGTTGCTGGTGCCGCTCAGGCTCAGCGGCTGCATCGCCTCCCGGGCATTCAGCACGTTGTCCTGGCTGATGGCGTCAATCGTAAATTCCGGCGGGTTGCCGCTCAGCGCAATGCCGTGCGTGGCGCTACCGGTGTTCCCCGCTGCGTCGGTGACGGAGACGGCAATGGTGTGGTTGCCCTCACCCAGCGCGCCGACGACGGCGGCAGGAACGCCCACGCTCCAGCTGCCGTCTGCCTGTACGACGCCGGTGAAGGTCTGGCCGCCAACGGTCACGGTGACGACATCGCCTGCCGCCGCGCCGCTCGCCTGCCCGGAAATGATCTGCGCCTGGCCCTGCTCGCTGGTGTTGAGGATATCGTCGCCCGCGACGGTGTTGATGGTGACGACCGGCGCGTTGGTATCTACCGTGAAATCCGCGGTCACGGACGAGCCGTTGCCCGCTTTGTCGCTGACGTTCACCGTCAGGGTGTGGTGACCCTCATTAAGGGCCTGCACCTCGCTGGCCGCCAGCGTGACGGACCAGGTGCCGTCGCTGCCCACCGTGGCGTTATAATTTTTGCCGTTCAGCGTCACCGTCACAATCTGCCCGGCTTCCGCGTTGGTTTTACCACTCAGCGTCAGCGGCTGGTTGTGCTCAGCGGCATTAATGATGTTGTCCTGCGCGAGCGTATCGACGGAGAGCGTTGGCGCAGCGGTATCCACGCCAATCGTCTGGCTTCCGCTCACGGTGTTACCCGCCGCGTCTTTGCCGCTGACGCTGACGGTCCAGGTACCGTCGCTGAGCGCCTGCGCGTCTGCCGCAGGCACGTTAACGTTCCACGCGCCGTCTGCTCCCACCTGAGCGGTGTAGGTTTTGCCGTTCAGCGTTACGGAAACGTCGGTTCCCTGCGCCAGATGCTGACTGCTGCCGGACAGCGTAAAGCCTGCGGACTGTTCGCTGGCGTTAATCACGTTGTCACCCGCCGTTGTCGCCAGCGTAAGCGTGGCCTCGGACGTAGAAACGGTCACGGTGATGTTGCCCGCTGACGTGGTTTTACTGCCGTCGATCTGCACCACCGACCAGGTGTGCTCTCCGTCGGCCTGGGTCGGGAGTTTTACCGTCCAGGTGCCGTCTTTACCGACCATCGCGCTGGCGATGGTGCTGCCGCTGCCGTCTTTAATCTGGATGGTCGCGCCCGGCTGACCGGTACCGCTGAAGGTCGGCGCGTTATCGTCCGTGAGGGCGTTTGCGCTCAGCACTCCCTGCTTGTCGCCCACCTTGTCCGACAGCAGGAAGGTCGGCGTGGCGCTTTCCACTTCTTTGGTGTTATCAATGACTTTCGTTTTGGTTTCGCCGTCACCGCCGTGGGCCAGCAGTGCGCCGATAGCACCGCCGCCTAACGCCGCCCCTGCAATCCAGCCCCACGGGGCATCGCTCAGGACGTTTCCCTGCTCCAGGAAGGGTTCAATGCTGCTAATGGGTGTGGCCTGCGCGGTTAATTCAGTAGCGGCAACGCCTGACGCTTCCCCGGCATCGGCAAAAGAGAGATGAGTCAGTTCCTGCCCGTCGTTGAACACCAGCTCTGACTGATGTTGGGTTTCAGGATCTTCAACAAAATAGTTATTGCAGCGAATAACGCTGCCGTCCTTCATATAAATGAGAAGGTCTTTACCCTGGCGGACATAACGCACCACGTCCTGAGCAGAGCCCTGAATTTCAATCACGCTCGGCGATGAAATAGAGACCGACAGATTTCCTTCGCCGGTTAATTTCGTTTTCTCCGCCGTTTTGCGAATGATGACATCAACAACCTTTACGTTACTCATATTCCTCTCCTTGCAGGTGTACGGATCCCTGTGGATATATCCACCAGACGGATGTAGCTATCCCTGGGAAAAAACACCCATTATTTTCAGACTTATTTCGTGCAGCTATGCGTGGCTTTTGTTAACTCAAATCGGGTAATTTTGCGGCAGCGTTTTTCTCTATTCCAATAAGCGGCATTAAATTATCAACCGCGGAAGCATAATTAATTGCCGAACTCCAGCCATCATACTCGGCGATTATTTTCGCCGACGTGGCCTGCCAGACATCCTGCTCAACGCTGAGCAAATCATTAATGCTCCGCTTGCTCAGGGTGTATTCATTTTTATAAACCTCGCGGGCCCGCAGCGCATTTTCCAGCTGCCGCTTCCCGGCCTCCATTCTTCCCCGTGCGCCGGTCCAGTCAGCTTGCGCGACGGAGGCCTTTTGCAGCACGTCGAAACGCGCCTGATCGACCTGAGAGGACGCCATCGCCCGGGCGCCCTCAGCCTGACGCACGCGTGCGGATACCGCGCCGCCCTGATAAAGCGGTGCGTCAATATTAAGCTGGATCTGGTCGTCCCAGTATGAGCGGTTGTCCGACTCGTAACGCGTGCGTCCCCCCTTCAGGCTCAGGGTTGGCCAGTGCTGGGACTTCGCCGTTTCAACACCATACTGGGCCGAACGTTCCATATTCTGCGCGGCCATTACCGCCGGTATTAACGAATAATCAATGCGGTTGAGCGAATCCGGCTCAACGGCGAGGTTTGCGGGTACCGGCGAATAATGATCTGCCTGCATTCCGGTTAATACCGCGAGCCTTGCGCGGGCGCTGTTCAACGCGGCGTTATACTGCGCCACCGTCGCCTGCATGCCGGCAATACGCGTGCGGGTCTGGAGTTCATCGGAGGTGGAACTCACGCCCGCATCGGCGCGCAGTTTTGCCAGCTGCTCCACGTTTTTCAGTGCCTGAACATTCTCTTTTGCCGCCTGTAGCAGGTCGGAATAACGTTTGACCTCCACGTAGCCGAGCGCCGTTTTTTCCGCCACGTCAGAAAGCGTGCTCATCAGCTGGTAGCGGTAGCTATCGCGCTGGGCGGAAGACTGGCTGATGCTGTTGTTGGTCTTGCCAAAATCGTATATCAGCTGGGTCAGGCTCACCCCCCAGGCCGCAGAGTTCTTCAGCGAACCGCTGGAATCGGTGGTCTGGCTATGCCCCGTACTCCCGTTCAACGCTATTTGCGGCATCCAGCCGCTGCGCGCCTCGTCTATTTGCGCCTGACCAATACCTAACTGCGCGGCCTGCTGGCTAATTGACGGATCGCGATCGATAGCGAAAAGAATACTTTCCTTTAAGGTCGTCGTTGCCATCGGGGCAATACCTACCGCGCCACTATTGGCATAAGCCGTATTTAGGGCTAATGAAATTAACGCCAGCGTAGCTATAAATTGGCGTGAAACAGGCTTGCGTAATATCGTCATTTTATCTCCCTGACTCTGAGTGATACTCAAGCAATTACCCAAAAAGAGGTACAGATAATTAGACAAATATCTTATTTAACTTCCTCGCTAAATTTCAGGTAAAGCTCCCCATACCCATTTCCGATGGAGATGAGATCCGCCTTTGTCTTATTAAATTTAAGAAATTACTTATTTCATAAGTTGATTTGCAGCATAACAAAATGTGGTATAGGCCACTACACCCACAATGTTAATGCAGTGTTACATATAAGAAAAAACATGGGGTTTCTGGACAAAACTCCGAAAATAGCCTTTCAGATGAAACATCAAAACACACTGTAATTTAAGGAAAATTCTTAATCTCCTCTGCGCACATTTTTGCGTTAATTTCTGAGCGGGTCAGACACAAAGATTTTCAAAGAAGTGTCAACTTAAGTAAGAGCCATCGATTTGTTGAAAAATAATTCTAATAAAAAACATATATCAGACATTAAATGCTTTATTTTAATTACATATCAGCATATTCCACCAGTTAATGACAATGCGTTGGTTACATAACCCAAATCGTTGATTAAAACATAACATTAACACTCTGGTTAACATTCAGAACGGCTTAATGATATCCGCTTAATATAATTCCAATAATCAAACATCAACCTGGTTTATGATGCCCCTTCCTTCTGCGTCAAAATGCTGTATTATGCGATTTATTGCGACATTTTGCAGGATTGCTGCCCATGCACAAAACCGCACGTCAACGCTATGTCCTTGATATTCTCAGTGAACAAGGTCAGGCCAGCATCACCGAGCTGGCAGAAAAGCTGCAGGTTTCGGCGGATACCGTTCGTCGGGATCTGACCGATCTGGAAAATCAGGGGCTTGCCCAGAAGAATCACGGCGGGGCTATTGCTCTGAATCTTTCGGCCATGAATCGTCAGGGCCGCAATACCCTGCTGCCGGAAACCAAGCAGCGCCTGGGGAAACAGGTTGCGCAGGCGGTTCCGCCGGGTTCCACCCTGTTTCTGGATGCCGGCAGTACGGTGATGGCCGTCGCCACTTATCTGCAGGGGCCTCACACCGTGATCACTACCTCGCTGGATATCGCCCAGCATTTTAGCGACCGGGAAGACATTGAGCTTATTCTGCTCGGCGGAAAATGGGACCCGAAGCAGCGCCTGTTTGCCGGCAGCGCCACGTTGTCCCTGCTGTCACGCTATCGGGCCGATATCGCCATTCTCGGTGCGTGCGCCCTTCATGCCGAACTCGGTCTGAGTGCCGGTAAAGAAGCGGATGCCGAGGTGAAACGCGCGATGCTCGCCGCAAGCCATGCGCACTGGATTGTTGCCGATCACCTGAAAGTTAACCGCTGCGAGCCGTATCTGGTCTCCGGGCTCACCGATATTCATCAACTCTTTTTAGATCGTCCCTGGCCTGAGCTTGGGGACCCTGGCGCATTACGGGTCACGGTGTGCGCGCAATAACGTGGAGAAGGTCATGAGTAAAGTTCAAACAATCAACATTGCGCTGATCGGGTATGGTTTTGTCGGTAAAACCTTCCATGCCCCGCTGATCCAGTCCGTGGACGGGCTCAAGCTGGCGGTGGTCTCTTCCCGTGATGAAGAGAAAGTGAAGCGCGATCTTCCGGATGTGCTGGTGGTAGCCACGCCCGAAGAAGCCATTCAACATCCTGATGTCGACCTGGTGGTCATTGCCTCCCCTAACGCCACCCACGCGCCGCTGGCGACGCTGGCCCTGAACTCGGGAAAACACGTGGTCGTGGATAAGCCTTTCACTCTGGATATGCAGGAAGCCCGGGACCTGATTGCCCTGGCGGATGAAAAGCAGCTTCTGCTCTCCGTTTTCCATAACCGCCGCTGGGACAGCGATTTCCTCGGCATTAAGCAGATTATTGAGCAAGGCACGGTTGGCAAGGTTAAGCATCTGGAGTCGCATATTGACCGCTTCCGCCCGGAAGTGCGCGTGCGCTGGCGCGAGCAGAACGTCCCCGGCAGCGGTCTGTGGTTTGACCTGGGCCCTCACCTGATCGACCAGACGCTTCAGCTGTTTGGCCTGCCAGAGTCTGTTCAGGGAAATATCGCCACGCTGCGCGACGGCGCAGAGGTTAACGACTGGGCGCACGTGGTCCTCAATTACCCGGATCATAAGGTGGTTCTGCACGCCAGCATGCTGGTGGCTGGCGGTACGGCGCGCTTTACCGTTCACGGGGACAAAGGCAGCGTGGTGAAAGCCAGAATCGATCAGCAGGAAGCGCAGCTGCTGGCTGGCGTAATCCCCGGCAGCGACGCCTGGGGCGAAGACGACGACAGCATGGTGTTCTTCGGAGCTGATGGTAAACCCCAAACGATTGCCACGCCAAAGGGCGATCAGCGGCAGTACTACATCAACGTGCGGGATGCGATGCTCGGGAAGATCGCCAATCCCGTTCACCCTGTCAAGGCGTTAGCGGTCATGGCTGTTCTGGAAGCGGCGGTGAAATCGTCAGAGACGGGGTCAACGCAGACGCTGGCGTTAACTGATGAAGAGTGTGCTCTTCTGGGTTAAAAAACAAGCCGGGTGGCGCTGCGCCGCCCGGCACGAGTTAAAGATTACTGACGCTTATTCGGCATCATGCGCAAAAGAGTATTATCTTTCCAGAAATAGTGGTGCATCAGCGCCGCAAAGGCGTGCAGACCAATCACGAAATAGCCCAGGTTTGCCAGCGTAACGTGCCACTCCTTCAGCACATCCACCAGGTCAAAATTCCCCTCCGCCGCGTGAGGCATCGCCAGACCAAAGGCGAACCAGTCGTTTCCACGGTTATACATCATTACAATGCCAATCAGCGGCAGCGCAATAAACAGCAGATAGACGATCAGATGCCCAAGGTGGGACATACCGGTAATCATCGCTTTAGGTTTAGGTTGAATGGGCGGTGCGGGAAACTTCAGGCGGATCAGCAATCTCGCCACCATCAGCACCAGAACCGATATGCCGCAGGAGACGTGGATCATGTTAATAAGCGGTCGGTCGGAACGCGGGAAAAAGCCCCTGAATTCCATCGCGCAGTAGGCGACGACGATTAACAAAAACACCATCCAGTGAATCGTGATTTGCAGGCTTGTATATTTAGTGCGCATGGGATTTCCTGAAATAAACAGTCACCGCGCCAACATAATCTCCTTTCCTTAAAAATTCATTAACTTTTCTGTATGGTTTTTCAAATACTTCCCCTCGCATGAAGCATCTTCAATTGCTGCCCTGCCCGTGATGGTCTAAGCCTGGATGAGTTCAAACTGTCGTATCGACACGTTCACAGGAGAACACCATGAGTAAAATTGGCATTAACGGATTTGGACGCATTGGCCGCCTTGTGCTGCGCCGCCTTCTTGAAACCCAGGACAGTAATACCGTCGTCGCCATCAACGACCTCACCTCCCCGAAAGTCCTGGCCTACCTGCTCAGGCATGATTCCAACTACGGTGGCTTCCCCTGGAGCGTGGACTTCACCGAGGATGCGCTGATTGTCGACGGTAAAACCATCGCGGTGTACGCCGAAAAAGAGGCAAAGCACATTCCGTGGAAAGCCGCGGGCGTGGATATCGTCGTGGAGTGCACCGGCTTTTATACCTCAGAAGAAAAATCGCGGGCGCACCTGGACGCCGGTGCGAAGAAAGTGCTGATTTCGGCGCCCGCGGGTGAGATGAAGACCATCGTCTATAGCGTCAATGACGATACCATTGACGCCAGTGATACCATTATTTCCGTCGCGTCCTGCACCACCAACTGCCTCGCCCCGCTGGCAAAAACCCTGAACGACGCGTTTGAAATTAAAGTGGGCACCATGACCACCATTCATGCCTATACCGGCACCCAGGCGCTGGTGGATGGCCCGCGCGGGAAAGATCTGCGCGCCTCGCGGGCGGCGGCAGAAAATATTATTCCGCATACCACCGGTGCGGCGAAAGCCATCGGCCTGGTGATCCCCGCGCTCAGCGGCAAACTAAAGGGTCACGCCCAGCGCGTGCCGGTGAAAACCGGATCGGTAACCGAGCTGGTAGCGATTCTGGGTAAAAAGGTGACGGTCGAGGAGATCAACGCCGCGTTGAAAAAGGCGACCCAGGGGAATAAATCGTTCGGGTATACCGATGACGAGATCGTGTCGTCAGATGTGATTGGCTCGCACTATGGTTCGGTGTTTGACGCCACGCAGACGGAGGTGTCAGAAGCGGGAGACCTGCAGCTGGTGAAAGCCGTTGCCTGGTATGACAACGAGTATGGGTTTGTGACGCAGCTGGTGCGGACGCTGGATAAGTTTGCGGCGCTGTGATTTTCCCCGCACCCTAACCCTCTCCCCAATGGGGCGAGGGGATTGTTCCATGCCTACATTATTTTACGTGCGCCCTTCAGGACAGGATCCTGCTGTAGCTGTTTCCACGCGGCAGTCACCGCCTCCGGAAAGGCAACGTGCGCGATAAAATCCCGCCCGGCCGGGCCATAGCCGTTAACGTCATCATACAGGCGCGGCAGTTCCCCCATAACCAGTGAAAGATAACGGTCAACGGGCCACAGCCCGGCGTTGACCCCACTAAACTCCACGCCCTCTGTGCCGTTTTGCAGTGCTGGCGTAAACCCGGGATGGCTGATCCACTGCGGTGATGAGGGTTCATCGCGGCACACGCGGGCAAACGTCGCCATCGTGCGGCGCTGCATCGTTGGGTCCTGTACCACCAGCACGCGTCCGCTTGTCCGCTGACGCTCTTTCAGCATGTTCCAGCTAAAGCGCGCGTTTTCACCGCAGTTGGTGGAGCGATCTTCAACCCACACGCGCGCCTCGGGGATCTTCCAGAACGCCCGCGCAATGTCGGCAAGAATGCTCGCTTCGGCCCGCCCTTCGACTTGTAAGGTGTGATAACGCGGATGATTGCCGATAGCTGAATATAAAAACGCGGTTGAATGACCAATACCGCCGCTAATCAGGAGCGGGATTTCTCGCTGCGCGGCAATACGGCAGGCTGCCTCAATGGTCGTGATCACCGCGTTCCCTGCCAGAATTACCGCATCGACGTCCGGGGGCTGGCGGCTGCCGCTCAGGTCGTCCTGCGCCAGCCATTCACCGACAGTATTGATAGCCGCCAGCGTGGCATCCGGCAGGATGGGAAAATGGGTCTGTTCCATGATGAACTCCTTCTCGCTATCCCTTCAGGGTAGCGACTTCAGGTTCTCAACACAACGGCGACATCGGGCCGCTCTTTTTCCTTAAATTTCTCTCGTACATTTGATTAACATGCGCAAATCATATTCACTTGAATTATCATTTGCGGCAGACGTAGAATCGCTAGCCCGCTAATTATTCAATCATTTCTAAGGTAATGACGTTATGCGCCTGCCCGAACGCGACCCTTATGCTCCTCGCGAGTGGCAGCCCCATGAGAAACCCGCCCTGCTGGGTTCGCCTTCCACCCCCGAGCACAGTACGCCAAAACGCGTCGCCTATGGCGTCGTTGGGCTGCTGGTTTGCCTGACGGGGGCACTGGGCAATGCGGTGGTTACCGCCAACCTGCAAAACCTGCAGGGAACCTTCGGGGCCTGGTCGACCGAAATCGCCTGGCTGCCCGCAGTCTATGTGATGACCAACATCTCCATTAACCTGCTGCTGGTCAAATTTCGTCAACAGTACGGCCTGCGCGCCTTTACGGAAGGTTTTCTGGTGCTGTACGTGCTGGTCACCTTTTTCCACCTGTTCGTTAACGACCTCAGCTCCGCGCTGATGGTACGCGCCGCGCACGGGATGGTGGCCGCCGCGCTCAGCTCGCTGGGGATTTACTACCAAATCCAGGCCTGGCCTGCGAAGCATCGCCTGAAGGCGCTTACCATCGGGATCACCGGATCGTCGCTCGCTATTCCGCTGGCGCGTCTGTTTTCCACTGAGCTTCTCCAGCTGGACGAGTGGCGCGGGCTCTATTTCTTTGAGCTGGGGCTGGCGCTGATCTCCCTGGCCTGCGTAATCGCCTTAAAACTGCCGCCGGGTGACCGACGCAAGGTCTTCGAGAAGAAAGACTTTGTCACCTTCTTTTTACTGGCTCCCGGAATGGCCCTGCTCTGCGCCGTGCTCTCTTTAGGCCGTCTTGACTGGTGGTTTGAGGCGCCGTGGATCGGCTGGTCGCTGGCGCTATCGCTGGTGCTGATTGTTTCCGCCATCGTGTTTGAACATAACCGCGCCAACCCGCTGCTGAACACCCGCTGGCTGTCGAGCGGCAGCATCGTTCGCCTGGGGCTGATCATGCTGCTGATCCGCATCGTGCTGGCGGAGCAAAATACCGGCGTCATCGGCTGGCTGCAGTACGTGGGGTTACAGAATGAGCAGATGACCCATCTGGCGTGGTCCATTTTCGCCGGGATCGTCTGCGGGATCGTCACCAGTTGCCTCACCATCAAGCCCACAAAGCTGGCGTGGCCGATTATCACCTCTCTGGCGCTGATGATTGTTGCCTCGCTGCTGGACAGCCAGTCCAATAACCTGACCCGCCCGGATCAGCTGATGGTCAGCCAGTTCCTGCTGGGCTTCGGCAGCGCCTTCTTCCTGGCGCCCGCCATGCTGGCCGCCATTGGCGGGGTAATTGCCGACCCGCGTAACCTGGTCAGCTTTTCGGTCATGTTTGGCATGAGCCAGAACCTCGGCGGCCTGCTGGGATCGGCGATTCTCGGCACCTTCCAGACCTGGCGCGAGAAATACCACTCCAGCCTGCTGGCGGATCAGCTCACCACGCTTAACCCGCTGGTCAACGAGCGGATTCAGCTTTATACCCAGATGTATAAAAGCCTGATTGGCGACAGTACGCTGCTGGGAACGCAGGCCATTACCCAGCTACAGACGGTGACCAGCCTTGAGGCAAATATTCTGGCCTATAACGATACTTATCTGCTGACGGCAAGCATCGCTGCCGCCACGCTGGTCTGGATTTTATGGCGCTTGCTGCGCCTGCGCATTACTGCCCGTATGGCGCTGAAGAACGCCACCGGCAACAAATAATTGTAATATTTCTGGAGAGTTTATGAGTCAGCAGGATGCCGCCAAAGAGCAGGCCAACACCCGCAAAAATGTGCGCATTGTTTCCGTTTTCACCGCCGCTGCCATCGGTATTGTCGGCGTGCTGGTCATTCTTTACGCCTGGCAGCTGCCGCCGTTTACCCGCCACGCGCAGTTTACCGACAACGCCTACGTGCGCGGCCAGACGACGTTCATCAGCCCCCAGGTTAACGGCTATATCACCGAGGTGAAGGTTCAGGACTTTGTGCAGGTCAAAAAAGGCGATCTGCTGCTGCAGATCGATGACCGCATCTACCGCCAGCGCGTCCATCAGGCCGAGGCGCAGCTGGCGATGAAAATTGCCGCGCTGAATAACAACCTGCAGCAGCGGAAAAGCGCCGAAGCGACCATTGCCAAAAATGAAGCCGCGCTGAAAAATGCCCGCGCCCAGAGCCTGAAAACCCAGGCGGATTTAAAGCGCGTGAAGGATCTGACGGCGGATGGTTCGCTTTCCATTCGGGAGCGCGATGCCGCGCTGGCCAGTGCGGCTCAGGGCAGCGCAGATATCGACCAGGCGAAAGCCACGCTTGAGATGTCGCGTCAGGATCTGCAGACGGTGATTGTGAACCGCGGCGCGCTGGAGGCAGATGTTGAAAACGCCAAAGCGGCGCTGGAGCTGGCGCAGATTGACCTGCAAAACACCCGCATTATCGCCCCGCGCGACGGCCAGCTCGGCCAGATTGCCGTGCGTCTCGGCGCGTACGTGACCGCCGGAACGCACCTCACTACGCTGGTACCGCCGCAGCACTGGGTGATTGCCAACATCAAAGAGACCCAGCTGGCGGAGCTGCGCGTCGGTCAGCCGGTGAAGTTTACCGTCGATGCCTTAAACAACAAAGCGTATCAGGGCCGCGTAGAGAGCATCTCGCCGGCGACCGGGGTTGAATTCAGCGCTATCACGCCGGACAACGCCACCGGCAACTTTGTCAAAATCGCCCAGCGTATTCCGGTGCGCATTGAGGTGCTCGGTAAGCCTGAAGAGTCTGCGCTGCTGCGTCCGGGTATGTCGGTACAGGTGACGATTGATACGCGGGAGGCGAAGCCATGATCCTTCGCCCGATAGCCGCGCTGGTGGGGGCGCTCATGCTGGCCGGATGCCAGTCCGTTGACGTCAAGCCGGCGCAGCCGACCCTGCAAATTCCGGCTCAATGGCGCGCCGTCTCAGGGCCAACCAGCCCGACGGAACAGCTCTGGTGGCGCAATTTTCATGACAACAACCTCAACCGCTATGTGGACCAGGCGCTAAAAAACAACAGCGACGTGCTGATCGCGCGGGAACGAATTAACGAATATCAGGCGCGGGTCTTTGCCGCCGACGGCAGCCTGTTTCCTTCGCTCGACGCGGGCGTAACCGGGACGCGCGCCCGTTCGCAATCCGCCGCCACCGGGTTGCCGGTCTACAGCACGCTGTACAGAGGCAGCCTGACGGCGAGCTATGATGTTGATATCTGGGGCGTCAACCGCAGCACGGCCAATGCCGCCGAAGCCTCGCTGGAGGCGCAAAAAGCCGCCGCCGCGGCTGCGGATCTCACCGTCGCCTCGTCCGTTGCCTCCGGGTACGTCACCCTGCTCTCGCTTGATGAACAGCTGCGCGTGACCGAATCCACGCTGAAATCACGCGAAGAGGCGTTTAATCTTGCCAAACGCCAGCTTGAGACGGGCTACAGTTCGCGCCTGGAGCTGATGCAGTCGGATTCCGAGCTTCGCTCAACGCGAGCGCAGGTGCCCGTGCTGCGGCATCAGATTGCGCAGCAGGAGAATGCCCTGAGCCTGCTGCTGGGAAGCAATCCCGGTGCGGTAGCGCGTAGCGAAAGCTTTGCGGCGCTGACGCCGCTCACGCTGCCGTCACAGCTGCCCTCCACGCTCCTGAATCGTCGGCCGGATATCGTGCAGGCTGAGCGACAGCTGGTCGCGGCTGACGCCTCGCTTGCCGCGTCACGCGCCAGCCTGCTGCCGTCAATCAACCTGACCGCAACCGGATCGATCCAGGATCGCACCCTTTCCGGCCTGCTGGATAACCCGCTCCAGCTCTGGAGCACAGGCGGCAGCATTCTCGCCCCGCTGCTGAACCGCCAGGCGCTGAACGCGCAGGTGGATATTTCCCAGTCCCAGCGTAACCAGGCGCTGTATGCGTATGAAAAAACCGTGCGTAACGCGTTTGCCGAAGTGAACAACAGCCTTGATGCCATTACGCGCTATCAGGAACAGCTGACGGAGCTGCTTGCCCAGCAGGATGTGGCCCGGGAGACGCTGCGCATTGCGCAGAACCGCTATCGCAACGGTTATTCATCCTATCTTGACGTGCTGGACGCGCAGCGCACGCTGTACTCGGTCCAGACCAGCGTGGTGCAGGTCAAAAATAACCTGCTGCTGGCGCAGATTGATTTGTATAAAGCACTGGGCGGAGGATGGGTCAGTGCCTGAAAACCTGCCCGTTGGCGCTTTGCTTACCGGACCTGCATTTCGCACCCGTAGGCCGGGTAAGGCGTAGCCGCCACCCGGCAATCCCTCTAAAGGAGTCAATCTATGCAACAACAATGGTCTGCAGTAGATAATTACATGATTTCTTCGCTTATCCCTGAGGATGAGGTTCTACAGAAGGTTCTTGAGAACAACAAACGCGCCGGGCTACCCGAACACGATGTTGCGGCCAATCAGGGACAGCTGCTGGCGCTGTTCGTGCGCATGACGCAGGCAAGACGCATTCTTGAGATCGGTACGCTGGGTGCCTATAGCTCTATCTGGATGGCGCGCGCCCTGCCGCCGGACGGAAAGCTGATTACGCTCGAGGCGGACCCAACGCATGCCGATGTTGCCCGCCAGAATATTCGCCTCGCGGGGCTGAACGATCGTATTGAATTAATAGAAGGCCCGGCGCTGAACTCGCTGGAGAATTTCGGTGACGTTCCGCCGTTCGACCTGATCTTTATTGATGCCGATAAGCCAAACAATCCCGGCTATCTGGAGTGGGCGCTGCACTATTCCCGTCCCGGCACGGTGATTATCGGCGATAACGTGGTCCGCGACGGCGAGGTCATTAACGGGCAAAGCGACGACGCGCGCGTGCTGGGCGTGCGGCGTTTTATCGAGATGACGGGGGATAACCCGCGCTTAACCGCCACCGCACTGCAAACGGTGGGGGTTAAGGGATGGGATGGGTTTACGCTGGCGATTGTGAATGGGTGAAGGCATCAGCCCGACCCTCTCCCTGTGGGAGAGGGAGAAAACCGGGCAAGGACGTTAAGCGGAAATCTGCTCCATCGCCTGCAATATACGTTTATCCGAAATCGGATACGGCGTACCGAGCTGCTGAGCAAAGAAGCTGACGCGCAGCTCCTCGATCATCCAGCGGATCTCCTGCACATCTTCATCGTCGCGGCGGGCCGGCGGCAGCTTGTTTAACCACTGCTGCCACGACTGCTGCACGCTTTCGACCTTCAGCATCTGCGCGCGATCGCGGTGCGGATCGATCGCCATTTTCTCCAGACGTTTTTCAATCGCCTGCAGATAGCGCAGCGTATCGCCCAGACGCTTAAAGCCGTTGCCGGTGACAAAGCCGCGGTACACCAGCCCCGCCATCTGCGCCTTCACGTCCGACAGCCCCAGCGCCATGGTCATATCCACGCGCCCCTTCAGGCGCTTGTTGATATTGAACACGGCGGTGAGGATCTGCTCGACCTGTTTGGCTATCTCCACCACGGTGTCGTTCAGCTCGGCGCGAACCCTGTCATGCAGCTTCGCAAAACCTTCTTCCGTCCAGACCGGGCCGCCCGCCTCGTGGATCAGCTTGTCCACGCCGCAGGAGATGCAGTCGTCAATCAGATCCAGCACTTTGCCGTACGGGTTAAAGTAGAGCCCCAGCTTGGCTTTGTTCGGCAGCTTCTCGTGCAGATACTTGATCGGCGACGGGATGTTGAGCAGCAGCAGGCGGCGCAGCCCGCGCCACATCATCTGCTGCTGTTCCTGCGGGTTATCAAACAGTTTGATCGACACGCTGTCACGTTCGTCCACCAGCGCCGGCCAGGCCTTGACCTTATAGTTGCCGCGCTTCTGCTCGTAGCTTTCCGGAAGCTGGCCAAAGCTCCAGATATGCAGCCCGCTCTGCTCGATGCCGTCGTCCGCCACCGCAGAAAGCGTCTCCTGAACTTTGCCTTTCAGCGCCTCTTTCAACTCGCTGAGGGAACGCCCTTCCAGCAGCTTTTTGTTTTTATCATCCACCACGCGGAAGCTGATTTTCAGGTGATCGGGCACCTGATCCCAGTTCCAGTCTTCGCGGTCGATGGTGGTGCCGGTCATGCGGCGGAACTCACGCTCCAGCGCGTCCAGCAGCGGCAGTTCCAGCGGCGTGACGCGGCCCAGAAACGCTTCCGCATAGTTTGGCGCTGGCACAAAATTGCGCCGCACCGGTTTCGGCAGGGATTTGATCAGCGCAATCACCAGCTCGCGGCGCAGGCCGGGGATCTGCCACTCAAACCCGCTCTCGTCGACCTGGTTTAACAGCGGCAGCGGAATGTGGACGGTTACGCCGTCCGCGTCGGTGCCCGGTTCAAACTGGTAGGTCAGACGCAACTTGAGGTTGCCCTGATGCCAGAAGTTCGGGTAGTCGAGCTTGCTGACCGACTCCGCCCCCTCTTTAATCAGCATGCTCTTTTCGAAGTTGAGCAGGTCCGGCGTCGCTTTGCTGGCCTTCTTCCACCATCTGTCAAAGTGGCGGGCGGAGATAACATCATGGCTGATGCGCTGGTCGTAAAACTCAAACAGCGCTTCATCGTCCACCAGAATGTCGCGGCGTCGGGACTTGTGCTCAAGCTCTTCCACCTCGGCGCGCAGCTTCAGGTTTTCACGGAAGAACGCGTGGCGCGTCTGCCAGTCCCCCTCCACCAGCGCGTGGCGGATAAACAGCTCGCGGCTGAGCGCCGGATCGATCTGGCTGTAGTTGACCTTACGCGCGGCGACCACCGGCAGGCCGTAAACGGTCACTTTTTCGGTCGCCATCACCGCGCCCTGCGCGCGCTCCCAGTGAGGCTCGCTGTACGAGCGTTTCAGCAGGTGCTGCGCCACCGGCTCAACCCATTCCGGGTCGATGCGCGCGGCAATGCGCCCCCACAGGCGGCTGGTTTCCACCAGCTCCGCGACCATGGTCCACTTCGGCGGCTTCTTGAACAAGCCGGAACCCGGGAAGATGGAGAAACGCGCGTTACGCGCGCCGGTATATTCCTGCTTATCCGCATCCTTCATCCCGATATGGGACAGCAGGCCAGTCAGCAGCGCGATATGAATCTCGCGGTACTCCGCCGGTTCACTGTTCACCGGAATGCCCAGCTCTTTCACCACCTGGCGCAGCTGGGTGTGGATATCCTGCCATTCACGCACGCGCAGGTAGTTAAGGAAATCCACGCGGCACTGGCGGCGGAACTGGTTCGAGGAGAGCGCTTTCTGCTGCTCGCCGAGGTAGTTCCACAGGTTCACAAAGGCGAGGAAATCGGACTCTTTGTCGTGGAAGCGACGGTGCTTTTCGTCCGACGCCTGCTGTTTATCCATCGGACGCTCGCGCGGGTCCTGAATGGAGAGCGCCGAGGTGATGATCATCGCCTCGCGCACGCAACCGTGCTTTTGCGCTTCCAACACCATGCGCGCCAGGCGCGGGTCGACCGGCAGCTGGCTGAGCTGGCGGCCCAGCGGCGTCAGCTTATAGATGCTCGCCTGCTCGTCGGTGGTAATCGCCCCGAGCTCTTCCAGCAGACGCACGCCGTCCTGAATGTTGCGCTTGTCCGGCGCTTCCACGAACGGGAACGCCGCGATGTCGCCCAGCCCCAGCGCGGTCATCTGCAGGATAACGGACGCCAGGTTGGTGCGCAGAATTTCCGGGTCGGTAAACTCCGGGCGCGACAGGAAATCGTCTTCGGAATAAAGACGAATACAGATCCCTTCCGACACGCGGCCGCAGCGGCCCTTACGCTGGTTAGCAGACGCCTGGGAGACCGGCTCAATCGGCAGGCGCTGAACCTTGGTGCGGTAGCTGTAGCGGCTGATGCGCGCCGTGCCCGGGTCGATCACGTATTTAATCCCCGGTACGGTCAGCGAGGTCTCCGCCACGTTGGTCGCCAGCACGATGCGGCGTCCGCTGTGTGGCTGGAAGACGCGGTTTTGCTCGCTGTTCGACAGGCGCGCGTACAGCGGCAGGATCTCGGTGTGGCGCAGGTCGCGCTTGCTGAGCGCATCGGCAGTATCGCGAATTTCGCGCTCGCCGCTCATGAAGATCAGGATGTCGCCCGCGCTCTCGTTGCCCAGCTCGTCAACGGCGTCGAAGATGGCCTGCAGTTGATCGCGCTCGGTATCGTCCGCCTCTTCCACAATCGGGCGATAGCGCACTTCCACCGGATAGGTGCGGCCCGACACTTCAATAATCGGCGCATTGTTGAAGTGTTTTGAGAAGCGCTCCGGGTCGATGGTCGCGGAGGTGATGATAATTTTCAGATCAGGGCGACGCGGCAGCAGCTCTTTAAGGTAGCCAAGCAGGAAGTCGATGTTCAGGCTGCGCTCGTGCGCTTCATCGATGATGATGGTGTCGTACTGCATCAGCAGGCGGTCCTGCTGTATTTCCGCCAGCAGGATACCGTCCGTCATCAGCTTGACCATGGTGTTGTCGCTGACATGGTCGCTGAATCGTACCTTGTAGCCGATGCAGCCGCCCGGCTCCGACTGCAGCTCTTCGGCAATACGGTTCGCCACGGTGCGCGCCGCCAGACGACGCGGCTGGGTGTGGCCAATCAGCCCCTTCACCCCGCGGCCCAGCTCCATACAGATTTTCGGCAGTTGGGTGGTTTTGCCTGAACCGGTTTCCCCCGCGACAATCACCACCTGGTGGTCGCGGACGGCCTCAAGGATGTCCTGTTTCTTCTGGCTGACAGGCAGGTTTTCCGGGTAGGTGATCGCCGGACGCGCGGCTTCGCGCAGCACAACCTTCCCTGTCGCCTGTTCAATCTCTTTGGCCATCTCCTGGTAAATGGCCTGTTGTGCATCAGGATTTTTAACCTTCTTCACGCCGTGCAGCCGGCGGGAAAACCGCTGTTTATCGCGCAGCATCAGGGAATCAAGCTGTTGCAGGAGCATCGGGAAGGTGATTTTGGGTTGTTCTGTCATAGCGTTAACGGGCAGTGCTCTGCCGGATAAAATCTCTTTTTAATGATTGCTATAGAGTACCACATTGACGCTTTTAGCGCCTTATTCAAAAAATTCGAACATAGGCTTCGATATATTGCGCTATCTCTGTGGCAGGATTGTGAATAAAGTGTCAACAAGCAACGGGGCACCCCCCTTCAATCAAATGCAACAACAGGAATCACCCATGAGCAAAATATTAGTTTTGAAATCCAGTATTCTGGCAGGGTACTCTCAGTCTGGTCAGCTGTCTGATTACTTCGTTGAACAGTGGCGTGAACAGCATTCTGCGGACGAAATCACCGTGCGTGACCTGGCAGCAAACCCAATTCCTGTGCTGGACGGCGAGCTGGTTGGCGCGCTGCGCCCAAGCGATGCGCCACTGTCCCCGCGTCAGCAGGAAGCCCTGGCCCTGTCCGACGAGCTGATTGCTGAGCTGCAGGCGCACGACGTTATCGTCATCAACGCTCCAATGTACAACTTCAACATTCCTACCCAGCTGAAGAACTACTTCGACCTGGTGGCGCGCGCTGGCGTAACCTTCCGCTACACCGAGAACGGCCCGGAAGGTCTGGTAAAAGGCAAGCGTGCGATCGTCCTGACCAGCCGTGGCGGTATCCATAAAGATACCCCAACTGACCTGGTTGCGCCGTACCTGAGCCTGTTCCTGGGCTTCATCGGCATTACCGACGTGAACTTCGTGTTCGCGGAAGGTATCGCTTACGGTCCGGAAGTGGCGACCAAAGCACAGTCCGACGCGAAAGCCGCCATCGACAGCCTGGTAGCCGCGTAAGATTTCTCCCTCTCACCGCCCGGTGGGAGGGTTTTTCTTTTCCCCGCATTTCGCTATCATCCGCATCCACTCTCCAGCCGGGCGGCCTGATGTCTGCGATTATCGATTCTTTTATTGCCCCACAGTGTCACGACGACATTGAGATCCTCTGGCAGGATGAACATCTGCTGCTGATTAATAAGCCTTCTGGCCTGCTCAGCCTCTCGGGCAAAAAGCCGCAAAACCTCGATTCTGTCCATTATCGTCTGGTCCAGACGTTCCCCGGCTGCACGCTGGTACACCGTCTGGATTTCGGCACGTCCGGGCTGATGGTGGTTGCGCGCAATAAGGCCATCAACGCGGCGCTTTGCCAGCAGTTCAGCAAGCGCAGCGTGGAGAAAGTCTACAGCGCCCTGCTTTATGGGCATCTGGAAAACGACGAGGGAATAATAGACGCGCCCATTGCCAAAGACCCAGCGCTGTTCCCGCTGATGTCGATCTGCGCCATCAACGGTAAACCCGCCCGTTCCCGCTATCGGGTGGTGAAACGTTTTTTTCGGGGGACAGGAGTGCCGTTAACGCGGGTGGAACTGACGCCGGAAACCGGGCGAACCCACCAGCTGCGCATCCACTGCCAACAGCTGGGGCACCCTATTCTGGGCTGCGATCTGTATGGCGGTCTTGACGCGCCGGGGGCTAAGGAAACGCCCCGGCTGATGCTGCATGCCAGCGAGCTGAATTTTATTCATCCCGTGAGCGGAGAGCCGGTTAACGCCCGCCACGCCGCCCCGTTTTGAACGCGGTTTACCACATCAAATCGTCAGGAATTTTGAAGTCCGCGTACGGATCGTCTTCGTCCTGCTCTTCCTGACTGAGCGCGCTGTTTAACACGATGCTGTCGGCATCGCGCTGGGCAATTTTATCAGCCACCACCGCCGGAATGATCGCGTATTCACAATCGCCGTTTGCATTGAGCACCAGGCGCGCAATGGCCAGACGGCCGTTGATCAGCTGGGTTTGCGTCTGCTTGTCGACCTCAATTTTTTTGATCAGATTACCGTCGGTGAAGTTAAAGGTGATGTTGCCCTTCGCCACGGTGATGCGGTTCATCTCGATCAGCTGCTTCACCTGCGCTTTAAACTCTTTCGCGAGTACGGCCTGCTTCTGCTGCTCGCTCAGCAGCTTGTCTCGCTCGATCTGCGCCTTCTTGTTCTCTTCTACCGCTTCCCGAGCCTCACGTGCCTGAACGCGTGATTTCTTTGCCGTGCGCTGCACTTTCGCCGCTTTCTTGCTGCTGACCAGGCCCGCTTTCAGCATCTGCTCTTGTAAGGTGAGTTTTGTCATGATCGTTTCTAAACCGGTTGGAAATTTTGGGGATTATAGCGGGAATTGAGGAAAGAGTGCGACATTAGGAGAATCGTAGGCCGTGTAAGCGCAGCGCCACCCGGCAAGAAAGACAGCAACACCGCGAGCATTACACTTCATGAACTTCCCTCATGTTGCATTGAAATTAAGTCACTTCCCCTGCGCCGCGGGCTCAGGCATAAATTATGCATTGGTAACTTCTTAGCAACATGAACTTAGGATGCATAACCACAATGAGCAAAGCTTTCACATATACCCTTAAGCGCAGTTGCTTCGATGAGAATTACAACCCGTCAGAAAATACGCGTACAACCACCAACTTTGCCAACCTGGCGCGTGGGGAAAAACGTCAGGAAAACCTGCGCAATACGCTGGTGATGATCAACAACCGCTTCAATGCCCTGGCGCGCTGGGATAACCCGACCGCCGATCGCTACGCGGTTGAGCTTGAAATCATCTCTGTCGATTTGAACATTGGCGCGGAAAAGCCGTTCCCGGCCATTGAGATTTTGCAGACGTATATTGTCGACAAAAAAAATAACCTGCGTATCGCAGGCATTGTCGGGAATAACTTCTCCTCTTACGTGCGGGATTATGATTTCAGCGTCCTGCTGCTGGAGCACAACAAGAACCAGCAGCACTTCAGTATTCCGGAAAAGTTTGGCGAACTGCACGGCAATATTTTCCGCCATTTTGTGAACTCGCCGGAATACAAAGAGAACTTCAGAAAGGGCCCGGTGATCTGCCTGAGCGTCTCGAGCAAAGACACCTATCGCCGCACCGGTAACCAGCACCCTGTTCTGGGTATTGAGTACGCGCCGGATGGCGAATCGTTAACGGAACTGTACTTCGCCAAAATGGGCCTGAAGGTCCGCTACTTCATGCCTGAGAACAGCGTGGCGCCTTTCGCGTTCTTCTTTACCGGAGACTTGCTGAGCGATTACACCGATCTGGAACTGATCGGCACCATCAGCACGATGGAGACGTTCCAGAAAATCTATCGCCCGGAAATTTATAACGCGAACTCGGCGGCGGGACTGTTTTATCGCCCGGACCTGAACCAGCAGGATCATTCATTAACCAAAATTGTTTATGACCGCGAAGAGCGAAGCCGGCTGGCGATTGAACAGGGTCGATTTACCGAAGAATATTTCATTAAGCCTTATAAACACATTCTCGAGCAGTGGTCTGATAACTACACGCTTTAATTCATCAAAAAAGGTCTTTTATTATGAAAACATTGCTCCCGACGTCTACGGCTGGCAGCCTGCCTAAGCCGACCTGGCTTGCGCAACCTGAAACGCTCTGGTCTCCGTGGAAACTGCAGGATCAGGAATTACTGGCGGGTAAACAGGATGCACTGCGCCTGTCTCTTGACGAGCAGATCCGTGCGGGAATCGATATTGTCAGCGACGGGGAACAGACCCGTCAGCACTTCGTCACCACCTTTATTGAACACCTGAGCGGCGTCGATTTTGAAAATCGCCAGACGGTGCGCATTCGTAACCGCTACGACGCCAGCGTGCCGACCGTGGTTTCTGCCGTTGCGCGTCAGAAGCCGGTATTCGTGGACGATGCAAAGTACCTGCGCCAGCTCACGGAAAAGCCGATCAAATGGGCCCTGCCAGGGCCAATGACCATGATCGACACCCTTTACGACGCGCATTATAAAAGCCGCGAAAAGCTGGCCTGGGAATTCGCCAAAATCCTCAACCAGGAAGCGCGCGAATTAGAAGCCGCGGGCGTGGATATTATCCAGTTCGACGAGCCGGCGTTTAACGTCTTTTTTGATGAGGTCAACGACTGGGGTATCGCCGCGCTCGAGCGCGCCATTGAGGGTCTGAAATGCGAAACCGCGGTACACATCTGCTACGGCTACGGCATCAAGGCCAATACCGACTGGAAAAAGACGCTCGGCTCAGAATGGCGCCAGTATGAAGAGGCCTTCCCTAAGCTGCAAACCTCTAACATCGACATCATTTCCCTGGAGTGCCACAACTCCCGCGTACCGATGGATCTGCTGGAGCTGATTCGCGGTAAAAAGGTGATGGTTGGGGCGATTGACGTGGCAACCAACACCGTCGAAACGCCAGAAGAGGTCGCCGACACCCTGCGTAAAGCGCTGCAGTTCGTCGACGCCGACAAGCTTTACCCCTCAACCAACTGCGGCATGGCTCCCCTCTCCCGTCAGGTGGCTAACGGTAAGCTGAAAGCGCTCAGCGCTGGCGCAGAAATTATCCGCAAGGAGCTCGGCGCGTAATTGCCTTACGTTTGCCAGTACGGCGGCGAGCCGAAAAACGCCACGTAATAATCAATCACCGCCCTGAAGTTCAGGGGCGGATGACGTGCGTGAGGATAGATCGCCGCAATATTCAGCGGCTCCGTATTGATAGCGCACGCCATTTCCGGCATAAGAGCGACCAGCTCCCCCCGCTGCAGCCTGTCGCCAATCAGCCAGTCCGGAAACAGGACGATCCCCATTCCACCCAGCGCGGCAATGAGCAGCGACTCCGCATTATTGGACGTCATCAGCGGCGCCACGGGATAGTGCACCCAATTCTCCCCCTTGCGTCGCACAAGCCAGCGATTAGGGCCAGACGAACCGCGATACACCAGGCATTTATGCTGGCTCAGCTCGGCCGGGTCGGCCGGTACGCCGTGTTGACGCAGATACGCGGGCGACGCGGCAAGATGGTAGCGCTGCTGCCCGAAGATGCGGGCGTGGAACGTCGAGTCCGTCAGCGTGCCGATGCGAAAAATGAGGTCGGCGGCATCCCGGTGCGGGTCGATAAAGTCATCGGTCAGCGTCAGCTCTATGGTTAACCGTGGATAACGCTCGGCCAGGCCTGCCAGGCCGGGTGCAACGTGCCTCTGTCCAAAAAATACCGGCCCGTTAATGCGTACCGTGCCGGAGGGTTCGGTCGAACGTTCATCCAGCTCCCGACGCGCCTCTTCGAAGTTATCCACCATCGCCCGGGCATACCGGATAAAAAGATGCCCGTTTTCCGTGGGGATCACCGCCCGGGTATTGCGATAGAACAGCTGCTGGCCGAGCGCGTCCTCAAGCTGATGAATAATCCGCGACACCTGCGATGCAGAAATTCCCTCCCGTCGCGCAACGACGGAAAAGTTCTGCGTTTCATAGACGGCAATAAACAGCAGCAGTGAGCGAAGGTTCATGCTTCCGGCATCTGACATTAATGCATTTCCTGCAAAGGTGTTTCCTGCATTATGGCATTTTTCTCACATGTCTACCGACGTAATCTTCTTCGCCTGAAAACGGAGGAAGCATAATGCAGTTTGTATTGATTTTACTGGTGATTGCCGGCGGGATGGGCCTCTCCGTCGAGGCGGGTTTGCTGGGGCCGTTAGGGGGAGAAGTAGGCGATTTATGGGCCACGTTCAGCATTTTCGGGGTCGGCGCTGCGCTGACCTTTCTGCTGATGCTGTTTTTCAGCCCGCGCAACGGTCCGTCGTTTTTCGCACAGCCCGGCTGGCAGCTGCTTGGCGGCGTGCTGGGTCCTGTTTACGTTGTCATTCTGACTATCGCCACCCCCGCTATCGGCATCGCTCTGACGATGATCGGCATTCTGGCAGGTCAGGTTTTTAAAAGCCTGATCATTGACCACTTTGGCCTGCTGGGTACGCCGCACAGGAAGATAAACGCAAGACGCATCGTGGCGCTGGTTTTTATTATTGCCGCACTGGTACTGGTCGCAAAGGGGTAAGCACATGACACTGATGATGATAATTCTGGCCATCTGCGGCGGCGCGACGCTGAGCATACAGGCCGCAATTAACGGACAGCTCGGCAGCAGCGTGGGCGTTTTCAAGAGCGCATTTCTGACGTTTTCCGTCGGCGCGCTGGTGACCGCCCTGCTCATTTTCTTCTTTGAGCCTAAGCAGACGGTCACGCTGCTGGACGTGCCGAAATGGCAGCTTCTCGGGGCGATGTTCGGCGTGCCCTACATTGTGATCATGGTGCTTGCCGTGCAGCGCATCGGCACCGCCGTCGCCACGGTGGCGGTGATTTTCGGCCAGCTCGCCATGAGCATGCTGATAGATAACTTTGGCTGGTTGAACAATCCCGCTATTCCGTTTTCACCGAGCCGTCTGGGCGCGGTTGTGTGCCTGGGGATTGCCCTGTACTTCATTTACTCCAGCAGCAAAACCGGCGATGTTCGCGACTAAGCTTCCGTATTCCGGGTAAAGAACAGCGTCACCGTGGCGACGGTGACGCCAAATTTCTTCATCTCGGTTTTATTGAACAGATGCGTCTCATCCTGCAGGTACATCCAGTCATCAAAGTTCAGCAGCCACGTTTTGCCGTTGGCCTTCACGTTCATGCTGTAATGCCAGTTAAAGGCGTTCCCTGCGGCCTGCCCGGTGGCAACCCCTTCAATATCACCTGCCGTTCCCTCGTAGCGGTCGTTCCCCACGCGGCGAATGTGCCATACCCGCTGCTGCTTCTCGCCGTCGTCGTAAACGAAGCGCTCGTTCAGCGTCAGCGTATCGCCGATGACGTCCCCGGCAATCTCAACGTGAAAGCGGCGGATCTGCTTGCCGCTGCGATCCTGCACCATGCCCCACGCTTCGGTTTTGCCCTGGAAGTAGTGGAAGATATCAAGCCGCGGCTGCTGCTGACGATACTCGGACACCTCCGTACTGCAGCCGGCCAGCAGCATCGTGAATGCCAGCGCCAGCGTCAGGATTCGTTTCATTTTTTGCCTCCGATTAGCTGCTGACGCAGCTCAGGATATTGCGTGCGGGGATCGAGCCAGATGGCCAGAAAGCGGGTGCTGAACGCTTCTGACTGGCGCGGACCGAGCGGAATAAAGGATTTTTGCGCCGACGACGCGCGGTACCAGAACTGCCCCTGCTTATCGTTGAGAACAAACGCCAGCTGTGAACCCTGCCGGACATCCGGCCACAGGGACTGGAGCATCCTTAGCCAGGCTTCACTTTGCGGTTCCTGCGTCAGGATCCCCTGCGCCTGCCACTGGTCACGGGTCGCCTCAACCAGTTCATCGCGATCTATGTCGCGCGCGTAGGTAATAATCAGCGCCTGATCCTGATCGTCCCGGCTGTAACGGCCATCCGGCGTGCGGAGCTGAGAGGTATAGACCGTGAACGGCCCCCAGGTGAGCGTGGCGTCGCCCACCTTGCGCCAGGCCAGCCAGTCGGCGGCCTGAGCACCAGGAACAACCAGCATGAGCCAAAACAGCAGAACCGCAGCCCTCATTTTTGTCTCCCCATCAGCAGGTGGAAAAACAGCATCAGCACCAGCCAGCCCGGCGCCATCCAGCTGACGACGATAAAGGTTGGCTCCAGAAACGTGATGGCGCCCAACCGCTCGCCAATCAGGTAGGCCACCGGGCCTCCCACAGCCGCCAGCAGGGTCAGCAGCCAGCCGGGTAACGTGGTGGTACGCGCAAGCTGCGTCCAGACCACGGCGAACATCAACCACAATGCCACCATCCAGAGTGGCATCAGGGAGTCGCCCGTGAAGGCAATCAGCCCCGTCAGCGCCCAGAGCGCATCCAGCAGGCTGCCCGCCGCGGCCAGCCCAATGGCGTAAAGACGGTATGCTGACGGCAAGAGCAGGCACGCCAGGATCGCCAGCCCGAGCCAGATAATCAGGCCCTGTTCGCGAAACAGTACTACCAGCGCCCAGTAGAGATCGAACGCGACGGCCAGCAGAAAGACCTGAAGGTAGCGTCTCATACGCGCTCGGCGGTCAGCTGCACCACGCTGATAGTGCGGGCGTTAAACCCGGCTTCGCAGTAGCCGAAGTAGTACAGCCACATGCGGCGGAAGCGTTCATCAAAGCCAAGCTTTTCAATCTCCTGCCAGGCGTGGACAAAGCGCTGCCGCCAGTGGGCCAGCGTGCGGGCGTAGTCCGGTCCCATGTCGAAGAGATTGCGCACCACGAAATCGGTGTGGCGCGTCATCAGCTCGTTCATCGCCGTAATGCTCGGCAGGAAGCCGCCGGGGAAAATGTAGCGCTGGATAAAATCGACGCTTTTGCTGTAGTCGCGATAGCGCTGGTCCTGAATGGTGATGGCCTGAATCGCCATCCGTCCACCGGGGCGCAGCCGCGCCTGACAGGTACGGAAGAACGTGGGCAGATAGCGTTGCCCGACGGCTTCAATCATCTCTATCGAGACCAGCTTGTCATACTGCCCGGTGAGGTCGCGATAGTCGCAGAGCAGTACCTCAACCCGGTCCTGCAGCCCGGCGCGGGCAATGCGCTCGGTCGCCCAGATATATTGCTCCTGCGACAGCGTGGTAGTGGTCACCCGACAGCCGTAGTGACGGGCGGCGTATTCCGCCATCGCCCCCCAGCCGGTGCCAATTTCCAGCAGGTGATCATCCGGGTTTAGTGCCAGCTGGTCGCACAGGCGCGCCATTTTGGCCTGCTGAGCCGCCGTCAGATCCTGCTCGTCCGCGGTAAACAGCGCGCTGGAGTAAAGCAGTTCCTTATCCAGAAAATGGGCATAGAAAGCGTTGCCCAGATCGTAATGGGCGGCAATATTTTCGCGGGCCTGGGCACGAGAGTTGCGCCGCGTCCAGTGGCGCAGCCGCTCCAGCGGTCGGCCAAGCAGCCGGAACCCGTTCTCCAGACGACCAAGCACCTCGCCGTTGAGGGCCAGAATTTGCAGAAGCGGCGTAAGCTGCGCAGTCTCCCATTCGCCGTCCATCCAGGCTTCTGCGGCGGCAAGGCTCCCGCCCGTTAAGACGCGCCAGTAGACGCCGGGCGTGAGGATCTGCACGTCGGCGTGCAGCGCGGAGGATGTCTCGCCAAAATGGAAGGTCTGCGCCCCTTCACGCAGGGTGAGTGAGCCGCCGCGAATGCCGCTTAACAGACGAAACAGCAGCCATCGCGCGATGCGGACGTTGCGCGGGATATCGGGTTCTAGCGCAAAGACGGGATCGGTCATGAGCGTTCACTCCTGCTGACGGGATGGTTATACAGCGGCACGCGCTTGAGCCATAGCCTCAGCGCCTGCCAGTAAATGGCGAAAACGGTTTTCAGAGTCATCAGCGGGATGCGCAGCAGCAGCGCGCGCAGCGCCGGGCGGGTCAGAGGCTCCCGGCGCAGGGCCAGCGTGGCGTCAAAGACCTTCGCTTCCTGATGATTTTCAATGTGCATATGCAATGTGTTGTCCGGGTTGTTGAAGCGCCAGTGGTAGACCATGTCCATCGGGTTGAAGGGGGAAACGTGAAACGCTTTTTCCGTGGGCCGGGCATTTTGCCCGTCGACCGCGTAATAATGGCGCTCGTTCCACGGCGTATTGCGCACCTCCGCCAGCACCCAGCGAAGCGTGTTTTCCTGGTCATAGCAGTAGTAAAAATTGACCGGATTGAAATGAAACCCGAAGTAGCGCAGCTGCGTCAGAAGCATGACCCGCCCTGCGGGACGTTCCCCGGTCAGGCTCTCCAGCCTGTTCAGCACGTTCTCTTTAAGCGGCGTGCCGAGCGGGTAGTCCGCGTCATGGAACGCGGCGGCGGCAAAGCGGTTGCGCCGCACGCCGACGGACGCAAGCAGCGGCAGTTCATCAAGATCCAGCCAGGCCATAAAAACGCCGTAGCTGAATTCATGCGTTTTCGGCTGAAGGCGGCGGTGGCGCAATACGCCGTGATAGAGGCAGCTGTTCATGTCAGTTCCCCTCCCCGGCGGCTATTTCATTGACAACGTCCAGCGCGCTGCGCACGCCGTCTTCATGAAAACCGTTGTACCAGTAAGCGCCGCAGAACCAGCTCCGGTGATGACCGTTGATCTCTCCACGGCGCGCCTGCGCACGCCAGCTTTGCGGGTTAAACAGCGGATGCTCATAGACAAAGCGTTGCAGGACGAAGCGTTCATCCACCGGCTCGTCCGGGTTCAGGGTGACGCAGAACAGTGGGCTGCCCGCAGGCAGACCCTGCAGAATGTTCATGTTGTAGGTGACGCAGGCGCTGGCCTGCTCCTGCGCGCTCAGGCGGTAGTTCCAGCTGGCCCAGGCGCGCTGCCGCACCGGCAGCCAGCGCGGATCGCTGTGCAAAACAACCTCGTTGCGCTGCCAGCCGATATCGCCCAGCACTTCGCGCTCCGCGGGCGTAGGATCATCAAGCATGGCCAGCGCCTGGGCGGAGTGGCAGGCAAATATCACCTGGTCGAAGGTGTGGCTGCCGTTTTCAAGCTGAAGCGTGACCCCGTGCGCGTGGCGGCTCACCCGCAGAACAGGCGCGTTCAGGTGCAGCGTCAGGCGGTCGCCCAGTTTTTTCAGCATGGCGCGGATATACTCCCGCGAGCCGCCCGGCACCACGTACCACTGCGGACGCTGGGTGATATCCAGCAGGCCGTGGTGATGAAAGAAGCGCAGGAAGAGCGGCAACGGGAAACGCTTCATCTCCTGCAGCGACGACGACCAGATCGCAGCCCCCATCGGCAGAATGTAGTGGCGCGCAAAAAACGGCGTGAAGCCGTGCTGGTCCAGAAACGTCTGCAGCGTTGCGTTCGGATCGACCTCCCCTTCAAGCGCCTGTTTCGCCAGGCGGTTAAAGCGGACGATGTCACCGAGCAGCCGCCAGAATGCCGGATTTACCAGGTTTCGGCGCTGGGCAAACAGCGACGTCAGCGTGTGTCCGTTGTACTCAAGCCCCGTCTCGGGGTTGTGTACTGAAAAGCTCATCTGCGTTTTTTGCCCGCTGATGCCGAGCTCGCTGAGCAGGCCCATAAAGCGCGGGTAGGTGCGGTCGTTGTAGACAATAAACCCGGTATCGATCGCGTATGTGCCCTGGGGCGTTGAGACGTCAACCGTCGCGGTATGGCCGCCGGGCGTGGTGCCCGCTTCAAACAGGGTTACCTGATGATGCCCTGCCAGCCGCCAGGCGCAGGTCAGCCCGGCGATGCCGCTGCCGATAATTGCAATGTTCATGAGCGCACCATCCTGCGCAGAAGCGTGCGCTGCAAAAACGCGGGCAGCCCGGAGAGCAGCCGCAAAATAAGGCCAAACCCGGCCGGAAACGCGATATGCATTTTGCCCTTCGCCAGCCCGGTACGGATCGCCTTGACCGCTTCGTCAACGCTCACCCTACCCGGCATGGCAAAATCGTTTTTGCGCGTCAGCGGGGTATCGACAAATCCCGGAGAGACGACCGTCACGGCAATCCCCTTTGGCTCCCAGTCCAGACGCAGACTGTCGGCAAACCAGCTCAGCGCCGCTTTGGACGCACCGTAGGCCTCTGCCCGCGGGAAGGGAAGCCAGTGGGCCATCGAGCTCACCAACACCACGCGGTTACCGGCAACCAGCTGCGGCTGCAGCGCGGCCAGGCAGTTCACTGGCCCGAGAAAATTGGTGGTCATGACCCGCTCCACCAGCGCCGCATCCACCACGCCGCCGTCGAGGTATTCGCAGGTACCGGCGCAGAGAATAACCAGATCGGCGTAAACGCTGCTGAGCGCCTTGCGACAGGCGTCCCTGTCTGTCATATCGAACGGGCGAACGGTGAGATTGGGACAGGTCTGATGTAGCGCTTCAAGCCGCGCCGGATCGCGCCCGCAGGCAATCACGTGGTAGCCGTCAGCGGCAAAGGACTTCGCCAGCCCCGCGCCGATGCCCGAGCTTGCGCCGGTAATCAGCACCGTCTTCATGATTTGACCCTCCGCTTCACGCCGCGTACCGCCCAGCCCAGCAGAGGGAGGTGTTCGTAGATCATCTCTCCCGCATCGTAGAAGTCCCGCTGACGCGTGATGAGATTGTTTTCGGTGTCCACAACCGAACATCCTGGCAGTTCAAGCGGCTCGCCTCCGGCAATGCGCGGATGCGACCAGTGCATTACCCAGGTGACAACAAACCGGTTCCCGCTGCAGAGCGGCGGATCGATGACAAAACGGCACTTCTCGACGTTTGCCAGCAGATGGGTGAAATAGCGCTGAAGCGCGAAAATACCGTTGTGCTCGCCGAACGGATCGATAAGGGTGGCATTCGAATGGTAAAGCCCGACCAGCGCGGTCGGCGGCTGGCTATCCAGTGCGGCGTAGTACTCAATAAACCGACTCACGACAGAGGGCAAAGTGCTCATGGGTCACATCCTGGCTGTAAACAACGTGGCGTAATCGCATAATTAAAACTTACACAATTAACGTTATTTGTCCAAGTTTGTGCAAATTTATTTTTTATTACCAATAAATATCAACAATTTGAAAACACAATCACTTGACGGTTTTGTAGGCCGGGTAAGATGTAGCCGCCACCCGGCTTTCACTTTCAGGTTATCCTTAAGGCAAATTCAGCCGTCATCTTCCAGGCTTATCCTTTTTATTCATAAGGATGCCTGACATGAAACGTTTCTTTCTCTCCCTTTTCTCAAGCCCGGAATCCTTACTGCAGGTGATGAGTCAGCAGGAAATTATTGAAGCCGTGGAAGATGGCGACCGCATCATTATCGACCAGGACGGGAACGCCTCGGTGAACTACAAGAGCAACGAGGTGCGGCAGGACTTTCTGCGTCACGTTAACGCGCTGAAGAGGGCCTGATATGGGAACGGCGATATTTATGGTGCTGATGGTCTGCGGGTACTGGTACACCAGCCGCGACCTGTCGACCCGCTTTAAAATTAAGCGTTCCTTTGGCTGGGACGTCTATTTTCTCGTCGCGCTTTACGGCTGTATTTTCGTTTTGCAGGGCGTAATCGCCACGGGATTGCTCTGGCTGCTGCTGTTCGCCCTTTCCGCCGCCAACAACGCTTTTCACTTTGCCTCACCGAAATACACCGACTGGCAAATCGACTTTATGAACTGGAGTTTTTTAGGCATTCAGGCGCCGGTGGTCGTAATGCTGGCGTTTGCCATTCTGTTTTGCCTCTACCGCTCTAACTGGGCAGGCAGCGCCAGGCTGGACGGCGAGAGCCGGAAAAAGCTCTACAAACGGCTTGCGCAGGCGAGCGGGATTGAACAACTGCTCTATCAGTGTATGGAGCAAGGCGAGCTGGCGCAGGTCACACTCCGGTCGCGGCGGATTTACGTCGGCATGATCCACACCGCGACGCTGGAATATGAAAAAACGGCCAATATCGTGCTGATCCCAATGTTGAGCGGGTACCGGGATGCGAAGACGATGAATCTGCGTATCGAGAATAATTACAGCAGGTGGTATGCGGAGCATGACATTACGCTCGACTCTGAACCCCGCAGCGCCATGTCATTCCGCAAGGTGATTTTGCTTAATCAGATTGAGAGCATCTCGCTGTTCGATCCTGCCAGCGCCAGCGCGCTGTCGCTGGCACAGCGGGACGAGAGCCAGACGTCCCCATAATTTTGAGTACGCTCTGCTGGGAAGCGTGCACGACGAAAGGCGAATGACACATCATTTACGGTGATGTTCACGGTTGCGCATTTTGATAAAGATCCCAGCGGTTGCCGTAAATATCTTCAAACACCACCACCGTACCGTACTCTTCCTCACGAGGTTCTTCGCAGAAATGAACGCCTTTTGCTTTCATGGCATGGTAATCGCGCCAAAAGTCATCCGTCTGAAGGAACAGGAAAACTCTGCCACCGCTTTGATTACCGATAAAACCTTCCTGCCTTTCGTTAGAGGCACGAGCCAGCAGGATATTGCAGTCGCTTTCCGGGTTGGGTGAGACGACGACCCAGCGTTTCCCCGGTTGGGGCGTATCCTCTACGAGGGTAAAACCCAGCCTGTCGGTGTAGTATTCAATGGCGCGATCGTAGTCATCAACCACGATAGCCACGCATCCCAGGCATCGTTTCTGCGTTCTCATATTTTTCGTTTCCTTTGCATAAATAGCTTACCGATTCGGTGAGTCGATATTCCAGCTACCGTAATACTTGCTCCACGCCGCTTGCGGCAGATTCAGGATTTATTTCTGACCGGTCAACGCCTCTAACCCACTTTTTAACACATTTATTACCGTCTCTGAATCCATGCCCATCTGTGCATGAATAATGGCGCCGTCAATAAGCAGCGTGATTTCATTGACGACGCGCTCATCAGCGATCTTCGTCAGCGACGCAATCATATTTTTAGTTTCGATTTTATGATCGCGGCATATCGCTTTTATTTCGTTTTCTATATCTTCGGATTTGGCTTCTGCGCTGGCATTAATAAACGCGCAGCCGTGGAACTCGGGCGAAATAAACCATTCATAAAGGGTTGCAGATATCGCATCAGAAGGTATTTCGCCTTCATCAAGATGTCGACGCAGCGTGGTCTCAAACCAGTTAATCCATATTTCATGTCGATAGTGCAGGTAGGCGAGAATCAGTAAACTTTTACTCGGAAAATGGCGATAAAACGTCACCTTGGTCACCTTCGCCTCTTTAATCAGCGTATCCACCCCCGTCGCCCTGAAGCCATTGGAATAAAAAAGATCGTGCGCCGTCAGTAATATTTTATCCCTGACGCTGATTTTTGCTTCGTTGCCTGCGTGCTCGGTTTTCACTTTTCGGTAGCCTCAAAACGGATGTTGACAGCGTTATTTTTCAGGCATAGATTAGCGCAAGTAGACAGACCTGTCTACTTCATCATACAGAGGTAATCGCCATGAACACACGCCCACCCTTACCGCCCTTCACCCGTGAAAGCGCGATCGAAAAGGTCAGACTGGCAGAAGATGGCTGGAACAGTCGGGATCCGGCGAAAGTCGCGCTGGCCTATTCGCTGGATACCCAGTGGCGCAACCGTGCGGAATTCGCCAATGGCCGTGAAGAAGCCCAGGCGTTTCTGGCGCGGAAATGGAAAAAAGAGCTCGACTATCGTCTGATTAAAGAGCTCTGGGCGTTTACGGATAACCGCATCGCCGTTCGCTATGCCTATGAATGGCATGATGATTCCGGCAACTGGTTCCGCTCGTACGGCAATGAAAACTGGGAGTTTGCACCGGACGGACTGATGAAGCGCCGTTTTGCCTGCGTTAACGATATGCCGATAAAAGAATCCGAGCGACTGTTCCACTGGCCGTTGGGTAGACGCCCGGACGATCATCCCTCATTGAGCGATCTGGGGTTATAGTTTTGTCACCAAAATCAGAGATAGCGCGCATTTCGGTGACCACCTCAGGACTACCTTATGAGCGGTTTTCAGGAGGAACAAAATATGAAAAAGCTTCTGATATGTTGTTTGTTCGGTAATACCGCAAACGCTCTTGCCAAAAAAATGCAGTCCCTGGCAGAACAAGAAGGCTATCCACTGATGATTAGCGCCGTTGGGCTGGATAACTTCGCCAGCGTCGCCCCCGCTTTCGACGGTTTTCTTATCGCGCCGCACATTCAGTACAAACTCGACGAGATACACGCAACGGTGGGCAATACACGTTCAATCGCTATCATTGAGAGTCTTCCCTACGCGTCTCTGGACGCGAAGAAGGTGTTGAATTTCGTAAAGGAGCAAATGCCTGAACTGGCTGCCTGACAGACAAGGCCGCATCGCTATTGCGGCCTCCTCGCCCCCGCAGACAGATAGATGCCATAGCGCGCGAAAAACAGTGATACACTTACCCCACCTGGTTGATCGTCCCGTCTGAACGGCTCACGACGAAAACGGATGTAACCAAAATACGAAATGGTCACTCGTTGTCAATCGTAGCTCGTCACGCTAAGCTTACATAATGACTAAAACTATGAACGCCCCATCAATACGTGGTCCACTTGACCATTCTGTCAGAGAGCAAATCGTCGAAGCGGCCTTTGAGCACTTCGGTCACTACGGCTATGAAAAAACCACCGTCGCCGAGCTGGCGAAATCTATCGGTTTTTCAAAATCCTACATTTATAAGTTCTTCGATTCCAAGCAGGCTATCGGCGAGGTGATCTGCGCTAACCGCCTGGAGCTGATCATGACGGCCGTGCTTTCCGCCATTGCGGATGCGCCGTCAGCCAGCGAAAAAATCCGCCGTCTCTTCAAAGCACTTACCGAGGCCGGAAGCGAGCTGTTTTTCCACGATCGCAAGCTCTACGACATCGCCGCCGTCGCGTCACGGGAGAAGTGGCCTTCGACGGAAAGGTATACCGAAAGCCTCCTGAAGCTGATTGAGAGCATCATTATCGAAGGCAGACAGGCTGGAGAGTTCGAAAGGAAGACGCCGCTGGATGAGGTCACCTGCGCCGTTTACATGGTGATGTGCCCTTACATTAACCCCGTTCAGCTGCAGTACAACCTTGAAACTGCCCCAACGGCAGCGGTACTCCTCTCCTCACTGATTTTAAGAAGCCTGGCCCCCTGATTAGTGACCATTGACTTTATTGGTCACTAATCACAGAATGCGGAAACTGTCCTGTTACTTCAAAAGGGTTTCCCATGCTCAGGCTCACTTCAGCCCGCCTTGCCATATGTCTTCTGCCGTTTGCCCTCGCGGCATGCGGCGATATTTCCGCGAGTGACGATCCGCGCACCAGGCCACCGCTTGTCAGATCCGCCTCCGTCGAGATGGCGAATCCAGCGGCTCGCACCTTTACGGGCGTGGTGGTGGCAAGAACGCAAAGCGACCTGGGCTTCAGGGTTCAGGGTAAAATCCTCGAACGTCTGGTGGATACCGGGCAGACTGTCAAACAGGGCCAGCCCTTACTGCGCCTGGATCCGGTTGACCTGAAATTACAGGCTCAGGCGCAGCAGCGCGCGGTGGATGCTGCCCAGGCGCGGGCGAGAAAAGCCACCAGCGATGAGGCGCGTTATCGCGGTCTGGTGGCATCCGGCGCGGTGTCCGCCGCGGAGTACGATCAGATTAAAGCGGCGGCCGATACGGCCAGGGCGGATCTCAGCGCCGCCCGGGCGCAGGCCAACGTGGCGCAAAACGCCACGGGCTATGCCGTCCTGCTGGCGGATTCAGACGGCGTGGTGATGGAGACGCTTGCCGAACCCGGTCAGGTGGTCAGCGCCGGGCAGGTGGCGATCCGCCTTGCCAGAGCGGGACAGCGCGAAGCGCTCGTGCAGCTTCCGGAGACGCTGCGCCCTGCCGTCGGCAGCGAAGCACGAGCCACGCTTTATGGCCGTGAACAACACCCGATCACCGCCACGTTGCGCCTGCTGTCTGACTCCGCGGATGCCACAACCCGGACGTATGAAGCACGCTACGTGCTGGCTGGCCAGCTGGCGAACGCGCCGCTGGGGGCGACCGTCACGCTCAGCCTTGAAGACCCGAAAGCGGAAGGTCAGGCCATGCAGGTCCCGCTGGCCTCACTCTATGATGCGGGTAAAGGGCCCGGCGTCTGGCGTATTTCCGCCCAGCCGGCAAAGGTCACATGGACGCCGGTTAAGGTGCTGAGCGTGGGAGAAGATGCGGTCCAGGTCACGGGCGGCGTGAAGCCCGGGGAGAAAATTGTTGCGTTAGGCGCCCATCTTCTGCACGAAGGTGAAGTTGTCAGGCTGGCAGAACAACGCCATGCCGCTCCGGCGGAGAACGCGCCATGAGCCAAAGTCGCTTCAACCTGTCCGCGCTGGCCGTCCGCGAGCGTTCCGTCACGCTGTTTCTGATCGTTCTGGTGACGATTGCCGGTATTTACGCTTTTTTTGGACTGGGACGCGCGGAAGATCCGCCCTTCACCGTGAAGCAGATGACGGCAATTGTCGTCTGGCCGGGCGCAACCGCGCAGGAGATCCAGGATCAGGTGGCCGAACCGCTGGAAAAGCGCCTGCAGGAACTCAAATGGTATGACCGTACGGAAACCTATACCCGCCCCGGCATGGCGTTTATCACCCTGTCACTGCAGGACAAAACCCCGCCTTCTGAGGTGCAGGAGGAGTTCTATCAGGCGCGTAAAAAGCTTGGGGATGAATCCCAGCGTCTCCCGGCGGGCGTCATCGGCCCGATGATCAATGACGAATTCTCGGATGTCACCTTTGCCCTCTTTGCTCTGAAAGCAAAAGGCGAACCGCAGCGGCAGCTGGTACGCGATGCCGAAGGTCTGCGCCAGCAGCTTCTGCACGTTCCAGGGGTCAAAAAAGTGAATATCATCGGTGAACAGGCCGAGCGGATTTATATCGCCTTCTCCCATGACCGTCTGGCGACGATGGGCCTCTCACCGCAGGATATTTTCAATGCCCTCAACGACCAGAATGCCCTGGCCGCGGCGGGCGCCATTGAGACCCGGGGCGCGCAGATTTTTATCCGCCTGGACGGCGCGTTCGATGAACTGCAGAAAATCCGCGATACGCCTTTAGTCGCTCAGGGCAAAACGCTCACGCTGTCGGATGTGGCAACGGTTGAACGAGGCTATGAAGATCCCCCGACGATGCTGATACGCAATCAGCATGAACCCGCCCTGCTGCTGGGTGTTGTCATGCGTGAGGGCTGGAATGGCCTGGCGCTGGGTAAAGCGCTGGATGCGGAGACGGCGAAAATCAATGATAGCCTGCCGCTTGGCATGACCCTGACCAAGGTCACCGACCAGTCCGTGAATATCCGCTCGTCGGTCGATGAGTTTATGATCAAATTCTTCGTCGCCCTGCTCGTGGTTATGGTGGTCTGTTTTATCAGCATGGGCTGGCGCGTGGGCGTGGTAGTCGCGGCGGCGGTCCCGCTGACGCTGGCGGTCGTCTTCGTGGTGATGGAGGCCGCGGGAATAAACTTTGACCGCGTCACGCTGGGCTCCCTGATCCTCGCCCTCGGCCTGCTGGTTGACGATGCCATTATCGCCATCGAAATGATGGTGGTGAAGATGGAGGAAGGTTACGACAGAATCAAAGCCTCAGCCTACGCCTGGAGCCACACCGCCGCGCCGATGCTGGCCGGTACCCTGGTGACGGCGATTGGCTTTATGCCGAATGGGTTTGCCCAGTCGACCGCCGGGGAATACACCAGCAATATGTTCTGGATTGTCGGCCTCGCCCTGATTGCCTCATGGTTTGTTGCGGTGGTGTTCACGCCGTATCTGGGGGTGAAGATCCTGCCGGCGATCCCCAAAGTGGAAGGCGGCCATGCCGCCATCTATAACACGCCTCGCTATAACCGTTTTCGCCAGCTGCTTGGCCGCGTTATCGCCAGAAAATGGCGTGTGGCCGGGTCCGTGGTCGCCATTTTCATTCTGGCCGTGCTCGGCATGGGGCTGGTAAAAAAACAGTTCTTCCCGACCTCCGATCGCCCGGAAGTGCTGGTTGAAGTACAGATGCCTTATGGTACCTCGATTGCGCAAACCAGCGCCGCTACTGCAAAAATAGAAGCGTGGCTGGGCAAGCAGCCAGAAGCCAAAATCGTCACGGCCTATATTGGTCAGGGCTCGCCCCGTTTCTATCTGGCAATGGCCCCCGAGCTGCCCGATCCCTCTTTTGCGAAAATCGTGATCCTGACGGACAGCGAGACGTCACGCGAGGCGCTCAAGTTCAGGCTCAGGGAGGCCGTCGCCAGCGGCCTTGCCCCCGAAGCCCGCGTGCGGGTGACGCAGCTGGTGTTTGGCCCCTACTCGCCTTTCCCGGTTGCCTGGCGCGTGTCAGGGCCGGATGTCAAACAGGTGCAGGACATCGCCGAACGGGTGAAAGCCGTGCTTCAGGCAAGCCCGATGATGCGAACCGTTAACACCGACTGGGGCTCGCGCGTTCCGGTGCTCCATTTCACTCTCGATCAGAACCGCCTGCAGGCGACCGGCTTAACTTCCAGCGCCGTTGCCGGGCAGCTTCAGTTCCTGCTCTCAGGCGTGCCTGTCACCTCCGTGCGGGAAGATATTCGATCGGTAGAGGTCGTTGCCCGCGCGGCGGGTGATATCCGCCTTGACCCGGCAAAAATCGAAGGATTTACCCTGGTCGGCAATGCGGGACAGCGCGTGCCACTGTCTCAAATTGGCAAGATAGAGGTCGGCATGGAAGACCCGGTCCTTCGCCGTCGCGATCGCACCCCCACGATTACCGTACGGGGCGATATCGCCGACAATCTTCAGCCGCCGGACGTGTCGGTCGCCATCATGAAGCAGCTCCAGCCGATCGTTGATACGCTGCCGGTCGGCTACCGCATTGACATGGCGGGGTCGATTGAGGAGTCGGGCAAAGCCACGCAGGCCATGTTACCGCTGTTCCCGATCATGATTGCCCTGACGCTGCTGATCATCATTTTGCAGGTGCGCTCACTCTCCGCGATGGTCATGGTGTTCTTAACCGCGCCGCTGGGGCTGATTGGCGTTGTGCCGACCCTGCTGATATTTAATCAGCCGTTTGGCATCAACGCTCTGGTCGGCCTGATCGCCCTTTCTGGCATTCTGATGCGCAATACGCTGATCCTGATCGGTCAAATCGATCATAACCAGAGGGACGGCCTCGATCCGTTCCAGGCGGTGGTCGAGGCGACGGTACAGCGAGCGCGGCCGGTCTTACTCACCGCCATGGCGGCCGTGCTGGCGTTCATTCCCCTGACGCATTCGGTATTCTGGGGCACGCTGGCCTGGACGCTGATCGGCGGCACGCTGGGCGGGACGATCATTACGCTCGTCTTCCTGCCTGCGATGTATGCGATCTGGTTCCAGATCCGCCCGGCTGAACAACGTGTGCAGCATGCCACGGAAAACGTGTAAACTACCATCAGTAGATAACTGACCTGAGGCAAGCATGGTTGTTAAGCGCTTAAGAAAAGAGGACCGCCGCGTGCAGCTGCTGGAGGTTGCGCGAGGGATCGTGCGTCAGCAAGGCACGGAGGCGTTGACCCTTGGCTATCTGGCAGAACGGGCCAACGTGACCAAGCCTATCCCCTACGACCACTTTGGCGATCGTGAGGGGCTGCTGATGGCACTGTATCAGGACTATAGCGATCGGCAGCTGGCGAAATTCCGCGAGACGCTGGCGGTAGACAGCAAAACGCTGGAGAAGACGATCCGCTTTTTCAGCGCGGCCTATATCGACTGTGCCATTGCCGCCGGGCCTGAAACCGGGCCAATCGCCGCGGCGCTGTCCGGTTCCCGGGCGCTGCAGACGTTTCGGGAAGCATGCGTGGCCGAATGCGCCGACTGCCTGCGCACCGCGCTTTCTCCTTTTATCGTCTTAAAAGGTGTTCAGGGAGAAGCGGTACTGACGGCCATCATTGGCGCGGCGGAGGCCCTCAGCACCTCGGCGGGCAACGGCGTGCTCGCCCGGAATGTGGCAGAAGATATGCTCTGCGGCGCCATGACCGGGGTGCTTGAGACCTACGCGAATAGCACAAAATGATCGCCGGGGGCGGATTGACACCTAAGTTACCAATAGTAATATAGGCATCACTTCTCCCCCATCTGGAGGTCGCTATGTCTGCAACCCATGCCATTAAAAACGCGCTGATCGTGACGGCACACCCGATCGACAATTCGTTATCCCATACGCTGGCAGCCCGTATTGCCGGGAAATTACGCGAGGAAGGTACGCAGATTGAGATCGCCGATCTGCATGCTGAAGGGTTTAATCCGGCGATGACCCGCGCCGATCTCGGTTTGTATCACGGCGATCCGAGCGCCCTCCCCGACGATATTCTGCGCGAGCAAAAGCGCGTCGAGCGCGCGGATATGCTGGTATTCGTCTTCCCGGTGTACTGGTGGTCGGTTCCCGCGCTGTTGAAAGGCTGGTTCGATCGCGTGTTAACCCTGAACTGGGCGTATAAGGTGGCCGACGACGGCCGGATTGTGGGCAACTTACGTGATGTTCCCGTCCGCCTGATTGCCACCGGCGGTAGCGATCTTACCGGGTTCGACAAACACGGCTATTCGACGGCGATTCAGACGCAGATAATCGAAGGGGTATTTGGCTTCTGCGGGTTGAAGAACGTTAAGCTCGAAATCCTTTACCAGGCAGACACGGCTACGCCTGAGCAGGTTGAGGAATTCCTGCAAAGACTCGGCGACATCCAGTAAACCATACGGTGCTGGCGCGCTTTTCTGCGCGCCGGGAACACTACAGGAAAATTACAGGGTAAAACGCCTATCACCCACCTGCGCCTGGGCGTACCATTTCATCAACTCTACAGTACCTGGCGCGTTCTCAGCAGGCGACCACGGGGCGGTATCGTGCTCAGGCACGGGCTGATACGCCCCGTGTTTTACCTCAAAAATGACGCCGCCTTTATCCAGCGACAGCACGGCATGCCAGGTTCCGGCATCCATCTCCAGGACTTTACACTCTTCGCCTAACACCACGCGCCGGGTCACGTTTCCGCTGTCGTCAAAATTCAGCACCAGAAAGCGGCCGCTCAGCGCCGTCAGCAGTTCAAACGTGTGCGGATGGCGATGGGGGCGGACATAGGTACCGGGTTCCATTGCAATGGCCAGGCGCTGCACCGGGTCGCTCAGGTCAGGGTGTAAATTACGGTGTGCGCGTAAGCGAGGAGAATGTGCGGCCTGCTCGCTTTGCTGTTGCAGGTCACTAAAAGTAATTTGTTTCATATAAGCCTTTGAGAATGTGGCGATTAACGGCAAGCCGATTGCTGCACGACGTTATACCATCCTGAAAAGCCGATAAGCTAAGGCATTTGTGAAACAAAACGCTGCCGTGAGAGGATCTGCAATGTTGGAGCCCAGAGCGCCACATTGAGTAAAACTCACATTAATGCCAACTATTTATCGTTTTTCAAACATAACCGCACTGAAATACCATCCATTTACCCCTGGTATACCGCTGTCAAAAACAGATAGCGACGTAAAAACAATAAATAATAATGTGCGGATATGGAGCACCTATGACACTCGATGTTTTATTCCATTTATTGAAAACCCTCTCACCAGAAAAAAGCACCGCTGATGAAAAAATACCTGCGCTAATCACCTTACTTTCCTCAGAAAGTCATCGTTCAGAAGCGCTTTCGCCATTTATACATCGACTGCACCTGCTCTCATTTGCCCAGAACGCTCCTGGCAATGCCGAGGAGCTACTCTCAGCACATATTACAAAAGACGACGGACTTTCCCCCCAGCCTGACTTCGCGGACTGGCCACGGGTGCGTTACGCCGAGTCCGGTGAAGTACAGACGCCGGAATCAGAAGAGTATTTTCGTAAAATGACCTCGGCTGCCAATGTGCTACGTTCTTCGCTGATCGACGAAGAGCGCGCAAAGGGGACGCCAGCGCTTTATATTCTGGATAAATTACTTAACCTGAATAGCGCACTGCCGGAAAAATATAAGAAGATGGCGAATATACCCTACGCGTAAACTTATTAAACAGGATAGTCCGTAAGGAATATCCTGTTTACTTTAAGACAGCCGATTTTCATTATACTCAAGACAGACGATATCCAGCGAAGGAACGACCGGCGAATTGAGGTTTAGCCAGGCCAGCAACCGTTCAATACTCTGTCCTCTGAGCGAATTTTTCGGCCAGACAAGATAGTATCCGTCCCCTGTTGCTATCGCCTCCCGGAAGGGCAGCGCGAGCAAGCCGCTTTTCAGCGCGTCGAGCGTGAGCCGGAGATCGGCCATCGCCACGCCGTGTCCGTGCATGGCCGCAAGGCTTCCCTGCTCCAGGGTGTCGAACACGATCCCGCCGCTCATGTCGAGGCCGGGGAATAAGCCCGTCCTTTTCAGCCAGCGCTTCCAGTCCCGTCGGTCCGGTGACGGATGAATAAGATCGCATTCTGGAAGCTGATGCCGGGCAGACTCCAGCAAAGACGGCGTACAAACCGGAATAAGCCATTCACTGAACAGTAGCCTGCTCTCCGTTGACTCGCCGAGATAGCCGTTACCGAGGAGGATCGCACAATCGTAGGGCTCGCGGCTGAAGTCAACGGTGTCGAAGTCCATCCAGACGCTGGCGATTTCGATTTTCGGCTTCGCATGATTCTCCCGAAAGGATTTAAGCACATTGAGAAGCCATCGCATCGTCAGTGTGCTGGGGGCCTTGAGGCGCAGAAGGTGGTTTTCACTTTTGAATGCGCGACAGGCCCACTCAATATTCGAGAAACTTTCGCTAAGCTGCCCGGCCAGAATACGCCCGGCGTCGCTGACCTCCACTCTCGGTCCCTGCCGTTTAAACAGCTCGCAGTCGAACCACATCTCAAGCGTGCGGACATGCCTGCTGACCGCCCCCGGCGTGATATTCAGGACTTCAGCCGCTTTGCTGAACGAGTTCAGCCGTGCGGCAACTTCGAACGCGCGCAGCGCATACAGTGGCGGTAAAGACATACGTTCCCTTTTTGGAAGGTGTAATCATACAGTTTTTGTATTATCGGCACACGATGACGTCAGCCAACATTTTTTATCGCCGAGGCGTCCTGCTGAGGCATGCCGATGATCCTGGCCTGGGTGGTGATGAAGATAGCTACTTTGCGATAATCTCTGTTCAGACTGACGGAAAAGAGGATGTTTAAAGTGCTGGCTTATATCACGATTGGGACAAATGACTTTCAGCGCGCCGTGAACTTTTATGACGCTATTTTTAACGTGCTGGGCTATACACGTCTGCCCGCCTGGACTGATAGCTGGGCAATGTGGGGAAACGAAAATCATCCGGATGACGAATTTAGCTTCTGCATTTGTCCTCCTTTTGACCAGCAATCCGCGACGGCGGGAAACGGGACAATGTTCGCTTTCAGAGCAGATAACGCGGACATTGTCAGACGCTTCCATGCAGCGGGCCTCCGTGCGGGTGGGAAAAATGAAGGCGTGCCCGGTACACGAACCGCCTACGGCCCCGACTTTTATGTTGCCTATCTGCGCGATCCTGACGGACATAAACTGGCGTGCGTTTGCCAGCATTATTCTCCTGATGCAGATAAGCTATCAGGCGAAGAAGAGTCACTTCAATAATAAAATTTTGCTGTAAGGACCGGTAGACACCCAGTCCTGCGGAGATCACTTCAGCTCCAGCGTGCTTATCACATGGGCAATATCCGCGATGTCGCCAGCTGACAATGGTTGCAGAGGGCGAGGCAGGCAATCCATGTCGGTAAGACCAAGCACGCCAGCAGCAGCGGCAATAACGCGAATACTGCCGCCATGTTTACGGAACAGCGACCACAATGGCTCAAGGCGGGTTGTCAGGGCTGTAACGCGTTGACGATCGTTTGCCGCCGCGGCTTCAGTGATTTGTTTCGCCATCTCAGGGAACAGACCGCCACACACGGAATACCACACTTCACAACCGGCGTTAAGTCCCAGTCCCGCATAAGCGTCGCCACTGATACCGATTGTTACGCCAGGTTGCAGATGTTGACGTAACGCCTTCACCCGCTCAGTTGCTGCAGCAGGGCTATTCGGGACGCCAGGGATCTTGACCGAGCGAACACCCTCAAGTGATGAGAGACGACCGTGGAGTTCATCCGTAAAGGTAAAATGCGTCGTGCCCGGATTATCATAGATACACACCGGTACAGACACGTGCCGGGTAACGGTCTCAAAGAGTGAGAAGACTTCTTCGTCACGGAGTGGCTGGTAGCTGACCGCCGGGAGTAACAGCGCATTTGCACCAGCGGCCTGTGCATCATCTGCCAGATGCAGAATGGCATCGGTACTGACCGCTCCCACACACACCATCACGGGGATGTTCCCTGCATGCTGTTTGGCCAGCGTTGCTACGCGCTTGCGCTGCTCCCGGGTCAGATAGGCGTAGCTTCCGGTTGACCCCAGGATGCCCATAGAATCAACCCGAGCGTCTGTAAGACGGGAAAGGATATGGCTGAAACCCTTTTCATCCACGCCGCTGGCTGTGACTGGGGTTAATGGAAATGCCGACAAGCCGGTAAACATACATGTTTCTCCTGAAGGATATTACTGCTGTTGTTCTTCGATGAGAGCAACGTCAAACCACAGACCGGGCATCATTTTTTCCAGGCCGTCGGTCAGCATTTTTCCGGCTTCGTGAAGCGTCTCCAGCGGCATCTGCGGGAGACTCTCCAGAATGAACCACATTTGCTGCGCTTCCACGCCTAAGCGGGTTCTGATCCCCTGTCGCCAGTTCCAGCGACGGCAGGTCACGCCGATATCATCACACCAGATAACCTCGCCTTGTGAAGGATACTCAACGGCGCTCTCTCCCTCTTTGACCGTATCAAAAGGTTCTGTTCCTTTTGCCACAGTCAGACGCGGCGCCCCCTGATAGGCAGAGAGATCCTCTCCACCAACCGGAACGGCATAGCGGAGACTGACGGCATTATAAAGATCAACGACAGGATCGAGCGCTGGCATCGTTCCGTCACGTAAGACGCGCTTGCGTAACGCATCCGCTGAGCAAGGGGTGCGTTTAGGTTTAGCCCCAAATTTTTGAAAAACGTCGGCCCATGCCGCCAGATGAGATTCCGCCCAGGCAGGCTCACCGGCCAGAACCGCCTCACAGGCTTCTCGCAGCGCCGTTTCTCCAGTGCCGGGATTAAGCACTGGCGCAGCTTTTACGCGGATACTGAGCGCCCGAAAACCGGGAGCAATACGATAAATTTCAGGAGAAATTGACGGAGATACTGTTAACACGTGATAATCCTGTAATGACCAATTTATTCCATGATAATGACCAATGACCAAAAAAGTCAATTTAATGACCGATGCAAATTCGATCGCCAGCTCCGTGAATGAAGCCGTATCGCAGCGAATTAAACTGTATCGTAAGCAAAAGAAAATCTCCCTTGATGAACTCTCGCGTCAGGCGGGTGTAAGTAAGGGAGCGTTGGTTGAGATAGAGGGATGCCGGGCGAATCCCAGCATTGCCCTGTTATGTCGCCTGGCTGCCGCGATGGGGGTTTCGGTGGCTGATTTTGTGGATGTCAGTGCCAAACCGACCGTGCATCTCATTGCTGAAGATGAGATCCCAGAATTGTGGCAAGGTGAAACAGGCGGGAGAGCGAGATTGCTCGCAGGGTCGGGTGGCCCTGATATGACCGAGCTCTGGATGTGGGAAATGCAGCCCGGGGAAAAGTTTGCGTCACCCGGCCACGCGGAAGGAACGCTTGAACTGTTTTATGTTCAGTCGGGCACGCTTACACTCGGCGTACAGGATCACGTGTATCGTGTAAAAACTGGTTGTTCGGCAACTGCCAGAACGGACGTTCCTCATTTCTATGAAAACCGGGAGAAGCACCCATTGGTATTCATCATGACAGTGCATGAGAAAGCGTCCTGAGTTGTAGCCCGGTATGCCAGCAGGGCTTGTCTCATTAAAGCAATTTACAATTTATTCACATAACTGCCTTTGTCTAATTGATTGGCGCAAAGTAAGGGGGTAACATCCACTCTTTCGGATAAAGAAAATGTCTGTTACTGATTCTCTCCTTGCCTTCTCTCTCGCTGCACTACTGCTCACCCTTACTCCGGGCCTGGATACGGCACTCATTCTACGAACGGCATGTGCTGAAGGTGGAAAGAAGGCTTTTCAGGCAGCTCTTGGAATTGATACTGGCTGTTTTATCTGGGGCGCACTTGTTGCGCTGGGACTGGGAGCGCTGCTGGCGGTGTCAGAGCTCGCTTATACCATGCTGAAAATTTGTGGTGCGACTTACCTTTGCTGGCTGGGTTTACAACTGCTGAGGCGGCCACGTTCATCTTTCAATCACGGCGATGGCGTTAATCCTTCAGCGGGGAACTGGTTTATAAAAGGAATGCTGGGAAATGTACTCAATCCTAAAATGGGTATTTTCTATGTCTCTTTTTTACCTCAATTCATACCTGCCGGGTATTCCCCTTTTGTATGGACTTTTATACTTGTCAGCATTCATGTCGCAATAGGGACAATGTGGTCAGTCACGCTCATTTTATCCACTCACTTTGCATCAGCCATACTGAAGAAAAGCAGTGTTGTCAGGGGAATGGACAGAGCTACAGGAGGATTGTTTTTGTGCTTTGCGGCTAAACTTGCACTCAGCACAAGATAACCTGATTAACGCTAACACAGCTCAGAACGTCCGCTGTGGTCACATAACTGACGTTATGAACGGTGCCCTGTGAAGCTTTTGAAATCAAGCCGATAATACGAAGGCGGCTGTCCCGTGACACGGCGGAACATCGTGGCGAAAGATGATGCATTGTCGTATCCGAGAGTGAGTGCCACTTCATTCACCGGTTTACCTGTTATCAGCAACGTCAGTGCACTGACGACACAGGCTCGCTGTCGCCATGCAGAAAATGACATGCCGGTTTGCCGTAAGAAAAGTCGACGAAAGGTACTGGCGCTCATAAACAGCGTACTGGCCCAGCGCTCAGCAGGATCATGGATTGAGGGGTTGAGTAAAAACGCCTGACAAAGAGCCAACAGAGCCGGATGTTGTGGCAGCGGAATATCGAATTCGCGAACCGGCATTTCCGCCAGTTCCAGTAACAGCAAATTTACCAGCGCACGATCGCGTGCGCTGTCATACATCAGCGGCAAATCCACGGCATCAAGCAACAACTGACGTAACAATGGCGATACGCTGATCACCTTACAGTGTTGATACTTAATCGATCCCGTCACGCATGTTGGTTCAATATATAAGCTACGCGTGGTCACGCCTACAAACCGGACAGCGTGAGGGGTTTCGGGTGGGATCCATACTGCATGTTGTGGGGGAACAACCCACTCTCCGTTACAGGTTGAGACGTACATGAGACCCGTTGCGCCATACAGCAGCTGCGCGCGGCGATGTTGGTGTTGTGGCAGTATAAATCCCTGCGCATAGTCATTGCCTAACGCCACCACTTCACGATCGAGCTTATCGACATCTTCAATTTTTACGTTGCGCACACCGGTCTCCGTCTGAACGATTTACAAAGGTAATTGAGCGCTGCGCAAATGGGAAGCAGGATGCTACCGGTATAAGCTGCTCGCTCATTTTCAGGTCGGGGATATTCTTTTGAACGATATCGCAATTATTGCACTGGCAGGCTTTACTACCGGTATCACCACGGTGCTCTTTGGTTTTGGGGGCGGTTTTGTCGTGGTGCCATTTGTTTATCAACTGATGCTGCGGCAGTCTGAGCTGGCAGGAAACGCCATGCATATCGCGGTTGCTACCTCAACGGCGGTGATGATATTTAACGCGGGCTGGGTCAGCTATCGAAACTGGCGCGCCGGCAAACTTTCAGCGCAGACATTGTTCCCATTATTATGGTTTATCGCCATCGGGGCTGTCGTGGGTTCCTGTCTGGCGGGAGTCTTCAGCGAGAATATTGTTCGCGCACTGTTCATTCTTTATATGTTGGTAACCATTGGCGATTGTTTGTTGCGCAAAGGTTTTTTTAGCTGCAGTTCCCCGCGTCGCTTGTCACTTTCTGTGGTAACGGGCGGCGGAGTGATCATCGGCATGATAGCCGCATTGCTGGGCGTGGGTGGCAGCGTGATGACAGTGCCATTATTACGGCGACACGGCTATGCGATGGGTGAATGTATTAGCGCTTCTAACCCGCTTTCTCTGCCTGTCGCGCTGTGTGGTGCCGTGACGTATGCGGTCATTGGTTGGCAAAATATTCCGGTGAACGGATTTCTCGGTTTTATCAGCCTGAAAATTTTAGGCCTGTTGGTACTGACGGGCTGGGCTGGAATAGTTTTTAGCCGTCGGGTTATACCTGCTTTACCTGACATATGGCACGCACGAATCTATGTAATACTGCTGTGCCTGGTGCTACTGGCGATGCTGCTCCAGTAAACTCATCCATCGCGGCGACTACTGGGCTACCTGTACCAACGTCCGCTCCTGGCACAGAGCGGACATAATGAATTTCGGCTATACCCGGCAAATGGATGGCTCTGGCGACAAAAACACTCACCTTCCCAGTGCCGCAACAATTGCCCCCTCCATTTTCTCTGGCGTCGTCATCGGTGCAAAACGCTTGAGCGGCTTTCCGTCGCGTCCGACCAGGAACTTGGTAAAGTTCCACTTGATCCGCCCACCCAGCACGCCAGGCAATTCGCTTTTCAGATAACGAAACATCGGATGTGCTTCAGCGCCATTGACCTCAACTTTCCCGAACATGGGAAAACTGACGCCGTAGTTAATGTAACAGGTCTTTGAGATTTCATCGGCGTCGCCGGGTTCCTGCTTACCGAACTGGTTGCAGGGGAAGCCCAGCACCACTAACCCTTGCTCGGCGTATTTCTTGTACAGCGCTTCGAGACCCGCATACTGGGGCGTAAAGCCGCACTGGCTGGCGGTATTGACGACCAAAACCACCTTCCCCGCATAGTCGGCCATTGAGATAAGACTGCCATCCAGGCGGGTGGCGGTTAGCTGATGAAAGCGTGTCATGCTGAAATCCTCAAAGCAGGCCGAAAAGCTGCTATGACCACCCACGCGGCGGCCTCCGTACAGAAAGTTTACATTCAAACAGGCTAAGTGTGATACATTCCCGCCGCGCCAATGACCACCACACTCGCTATCAGGTATGCAGAACATCACAAAAAAAATTCGCTGGCTTCTGCTTGCTATCCCATTACTCAGCGGTTGTGGCACGCTCTCGCAAATGTCCTCCCCGGAAGGTACCCAGGAACTCCTCACCCATGAATCGCTGGATGGCGACGTTGACAGCGTGGTGCGCCACTACATGGCGCAAAAGTCCGTTCCAGGAATGACGGTCGCGGTAATCCATAATCACGGCTCGCCTCAGTTTTACACCTGGGGCGTTACCGATGCGGTCAACCGCTACCCGGTCAGGCCCGATACCCTGTTTGCGCTCGGCTCGCTCAGCAAAGGGATCACGGCGGAAGTGGTGGCCTGTCTGGTGAGTGAGGGGCAACTGAACTGGAACGACAGCCTGGCGACATTGCTACCGCCGGGAACACCGCTAAGTAAGGATGCACAAAAAATCACCCTGCTGGAGCTGGTAACCCACACCTCCGGCCTTCCGCGCCAGAATATGGATGTTCCGATGCTCGGAAAATTCATCCGCTACTTAGGCACGGGTGATAATTTCTACGGTGAACTGGACAGCGATAATGTGCTGCGTTATCTGGCGAACTGGCGCGCGCCGAGAAATAAAACGCCGCAATACTCCAATACCGGCTACGCCCTGATTGGCTATATCCTGAAGCACAAAACCGGCGAAGATATTCAGAGTTTAGCCTCGCGCTATATTTTCCGTCCGCTGCATATGGCTAACAGCAGCTTTACGCCCCAGAAGCTCAAAGGATACCCCCAGCGGGCGCTTGGCCACGCGGGCGATCAACCAAAATTCATCCCGCGCGGGCAACTGACGCCAGACTGGCATTTTTCCAACAACATGGTGGCGGCGGCAAGCCTTTACAGTAACGCCGAAGATCTGGCGGCCTATGCCCGCTATCACGTCTCTACGACCCACAATCCCTTGCTGGACAGCGTCTTTGACGAAGTCAGAAATACCGATATTCAACGCCCCGACGGGGTGCAGGGCATTGCCTGGACCACCGACTTTATCGGTCTGGAAAAAATCACCTATCAGGTCGGCTATATCGGCGGCTACTCCAGCTTCATCGGCTATGACAAAGAGAAAGGCAATGCGGTGGTGGTGCTGCAAAATATCTTTAACTGGAGCAACTATATTGGCATCGCGCTACTGATGGATATGGCGAAAAAAGACGGCCTTACCGCTACATCGCCGACTTCGGCCTTAAGTTCTCGTCAAACGCCAGCCGTTTCCGGTCAGGCTCAGCCTCGCGCAGCGGCTCAACCTGGTGCATAGTTAGCTTGCAGCGCTCCACCAGCACTTGATACTCCCGCGTGCCCTGCCGCTTCCACGCCATCTCCTGCTCGCTCAGCTCGCGAATCGCTTTGGCCGGGCTGCCGATAATCAAGTGGTTGGCAGGCATCTCCGCTTTCGCCTTCACGAACGCCGCCGCGCCGACGATGCTGTTTTCACCAATCACTGCCCCGTCCATCACCACCGCGTTCATACCCACCAGCGCGTTGCGGCGGATGATACAGCCGTGCAGGATGGCGCTGTGGCCGATATGCCCCTCCTCCTCCACCACCGTGTCCTGCTCCGGGAAACCGTGCATCACGCAATTATCCTGAATGTTCGCGCCATCTTTCACCACGATACGGCCAAAATCACCGCGCAGGCTGGCATTCGGACCAACATAAACGCCTTTACCCAGAATTACGTCGCCAATCAGCACCGCCGTTGGGTGAACATAGCTCTCGTCAGGTACCACCGGCGTCAGACCGTCAATTTGATAAACTGGCATCTTCACTCCTTATGCGCTTGTAAGACCACCAAAGCGTTGATAATAGAGCGTGCCGGGCACGGGCAGTTCGCCCACGGAGGTTTCGCCCTTCTCGCTGACAAACGCCAGCGCCCCCGGCGCGACACGCTGATAGATATTAATGCAGAGCTGTCGGGCGCTTTGCCCCGCCCAGTGCGCGGGCAGTAGCTCCTCCGGCAACAGTGGGTCTTTCAGCACCACGCGGCGATAAAAGTGAATCAGCAGCAGCTGGATCTGGAAGCAGCGCTCCGGCGTCAGCTCCTCCGGCGCGGCCTCCTTCAGCAGCGGCAGTAGCGGGCGGAACGAGTTGATAAACGACTCGTACATCGCGTTTTGCTCGGTTAACTGCCAGCACTCTTCCACCCGCGAACGCAGCGCGGCGCGGGAGAGCGCCAGCGGCGAGTGGGCTTCGAAGAAGATCACGTTTTCCGCCACGCCGGCATCGTGAAGCAGGGACTGCACGTCCGCCAGATGCTGGGACGGCGAGGCCATCAGGCTCGGTGCCAGCGTGCCAAATCCTTGCCAGATGAGCTGTTTTTTCACATCCGCGAGCGTAGTTTTATCCAGCCCTTCGGAAAGCAGCAGCAGCCATTTGCCGTCCCAGGCGGGCAGCTCTGCGCGATAGATCTTATTCTCCGCGCGACGCGTCAGCCGCAGCCCCTTATCGCTCAGGCGGTAAAAGCTGCGTCGCCCGATGCGGGAGACGTCCAGCCAGCCCTCTTTGTTGAGGCGAAACAGCGCGGTGCGCACGAAGCGCTCGCCAAATCCCATGCCTTCCAGTAAAGCGGCCAGGCTGCCGAGCCAAATCTCGCCGCCGCGGTGGGAAAGTGCGTCACCGTATAACGAGGAGATAAGCGACGTTCCGCTGACGGGAACCGAGCTGACCGCGTGCTGGATAAAGGCGTCGAGTTTATTCATGTGATTCATTCTGTTGTTATTTTTGGCCTGGATGAATCATAGCATAAGCCCCTCACCCTGGCCCTCTCCCTAAAGGGGAGAGGGTCAGGTGTTTTAACCGTTCGCCGCCGCTTTACGCAGATCAAACACCCGGCAGGCTTTCCCCTCCGAGCGCGGGATGCTGCCGCAGTTCACAATCATCACGTCGGTGGAAATCCCGACCATCGACTTTATGCGGTGGCGCAGCTGGTGGCACACCTGGCAACGCTGCTCGTGCGTCAGCGTTAAGCTGCTCTCTTTCAGCTCCACCTTCACGGAAAGTGAATCAAGATGCCCACGCCGGTTCACCTCCAGCTGATAGTGCGGAGAAAGGTGTTCGAACTTCACGATCTCCTCTTCCAGCTGCGACGGGAAAACGTTGACGCCGCGGATGATCAGCATATCGTCGCTGCGGCCGCTGATCCGGTCCATGCGCCGCATGCTGCGCGCGGTTGCCGGCAGCAGACGCGTCAGGTCGCGGGTGCGGTAGCGGATCACCGGCAGCGCCTCTTTGGTCAGCGTGGTGAACAGCAGTTCGCCCTGCTGGCCGTCATCCAGCGGCGTGCCGTCGTTCGGGTTGACGATCTCCGGGTAGAAATGATCTTCCCAGATGGTTGGGCCGTCGGCGGTTTCGATACACTCCATCGCCACGCCCGGCCCCATCACCTCGGAGAGGCCATAAATATCCAGCGCCGTAATGCCTAAGCGTTTTTCGATTTCGCGACGCATGGCCTGCGTCCACGGCTCCGCGCCGAAAACGCCAACGCGCAGTGAGCAGGTGCTGGCGTCGCCGCCCATCTGGCGCTCCAGCTCCTCAATCAGGTTGAGACAGTAGGATGGCGTCACCATAATCATGTCCGGCTGGAAATCACGGATCAGCTGCGCCTGTTTCTCTGTCTGGCCGCCGGACATCGGGATCACCGTCGCCCCCAAACGCTCGGCGCCGTAGTGCGCGCCCAGCCCGCCGGTAAACAGGCCATAGCCATAGGCCACGTGAATTTTGTCCTTCGCGCTGCCGCCCGCCGCGCGCAGGGAGCGCGCCACCAGGTTGGCCCAGTTGTCGATGTCGCCCTGCGTGTAGCCGACAACCGTCGGTTTGCCGGTGGTGCCGGATGACGCGTGAATGCGCACCACCTGCTCCATCGGCACGGCAAAGGTATCAAACGGGTAGTTGTCCCGCAGGTCCTGCTTGGTGGTGCACGGGAATTTGCGAATATCCGCCAGCTCGTTGAAATCGTCAGGGTGAACGCCCGCAGCGTCAAACTTGCGTTTGTACATCGGCACGTTGTTATAGGCGTGGTGCAGCGTCCATTTCAGACGCGCGGTCTGCAGCGCCTGCAGTTCGTCAAGGGAGGCCGTTTCAATCGGATCAAGCTTTGTTGTATTTGTCATTGTAGGGTACTCACATTGTTTTTATGCTCAAACACGCTCAAGGATCATGGCAATGCCCTGACCCACACCGATGCACATCGTACACAGCGCGTAGCGCCCGCCGCGTCGGTGCAGTTCATTACTCGCGGCCAGCGCCAGTCTGGCGCCGCTCATCCCCAGCGGGTGACCAATCGCTATCGCGCCACCGTTCGGGTTGACGTGCGCGGCATCATCCGGCAATCCCAGCTGACGCAGCACGCCCAGTGCCTGCGCGGCGAAAGCTTCGTTAAGCTCGATCACGTCCATCTCGTTAATGCTGAGTCCGGCGCGCTCCAGCACCTTGCGCGTGGCCGGGACCGGACCGAGCCCCATCAGACGTGGCTCCACGCCTGCCGTCGCCATCGCCACGATCCGCGTGCGCGGGACCAGCCCCTGCGCCAGCGCCATCTGCTCGCTGGCGACGATCAGCGCCGCTGCGCCGTCGTTGACGCCGGAGGCATTTCCCGCCGTGACCACCCCGTTCCTGCGGAACGGCGTTTTTAGCCCGGCAAGCTGCTCAAGCGTGGTGTCCGCGCGGGGATGTTCATCCTCGCTGAACTCGTTGACCGCCCCTTTTTTCCCCGGCACCTGCACCGACACAATCTCCTGCGCCAGAATGCCGTTCTGCTGCGCCTGCGCGGTACGCTGCTGGCTGCGCAGCGCGAACGCGTCCTGATCGGCACGGCTGATATTTAACAATTCAGCTACATTCTCTGCCGTTTCCGGCATGCTGTCAGTTCCGAATTGCTGATGCATGAGCGGATTCACAAATCGCCAGCCGATGGTGGTATCGAAGATCTCCGCCTGTCGCTGGAACGCGGCGGTGGCTTTGCCCATCACAAACGGCGCGCGGGACATGGACTCCACGCCGCCCGCAATCAGCAGGTCGCCGTCGCCCGCCTTAATGGCGCGTGCGGCAAAACCAATCGCGTCCAGCCCCGACCCGCACAGGCGGTTAATGGTGGTTCCGGACACCGTCTGCGGCAGCCCGGCCAGCAGCGACGACATACGCGCCACGTTGCGGTTATCTTCACCCGCCTGGTTCGCGCAGCCGAAGATCACGTCGGCAATCCGCTCCAGATCGAGCTGCGGATAGCGTGCCAGCAGCGCGCGGAGCGGCACGGCACCGAGATCGTCAGTCCGAACGGCGGAAAGCGCCCCGCCATAGCGCCCCACCGGGGTTCGAACGCCATCACAAATAAATGCGTCACGCATCAGGCCTCTCCTGTCACATTGCCGCCGATGCGGTGAGATTTTCCGCGAAAAAGGGCGACGGTTTTCTGTTGCTGGTTCTGAATTTCAATGTCGTACACGCCGGTCAGCCTGCCCTGATGCTTGACCCGCGCGGTGGCGGTGAGCGTGTCCCCGGCAAAGCCCGGACGCAGAAAGTCAATCGAACAGCCGGAGGCCACCGCCGCCAGCCCCTGACTGTTGCAGGCGTAGGCAAAGGCGGTGTCTGCCAGCGAAAACAGCTGTCCGCCGTGGCAGGTTTGGTGGCCGTTGAGCATCTGCGGGGTGATGGTCATGGACACCACCGCGTAGCCGTCGTCCATATCGACAATGTCCATCCCCATCGCCTGCGCGCAGGCGTCCCGTTCGTACATGGCGCGGGCGTTGTGCCAGGCGTTATGACTCATAGCTACTCTCCAGAAGCGCGCGCTGGCGCAGCAGGGAACAGGGGCGATAGCGTTCTTCGCCGTAATGGCGCTGCAGGTTCTCCAGCAGCGTCAGCAGGCGCTGCCAGCCCAGACGCTCGCCCCAGGCGATCGGCCCGCTCGGGTAGTTGACGCCCAGGCGCATGGCGGTATCGATGTCCTTCTCGCTGGCGACCCCTTTTTGCAGAGCATCCAGCGCTTCGTTGGCAATCATCGCCACTGTGCGCCAGACCAGCAGGCCGGGATAATCGGCAATCTGCACCACCCGAAGCCCCTGCTGCTGCAGGTAGCGGATGGCCTTTTGCGTCGCCGTATGCGGGTTGCTGGCGGCTGCGGCGATGACCGCGACGTCGCGCTCGATGCGGTCCACCACCACCACCGGGCCGTTAAGCCGCAGCGCCAGGGCCTGCGCGGTTTCGCCCTGCGTTTCAATCAGGTACACATCATCAATTTCCGTGACACCGTCACGTCTTTTTTCCACGCGCATCGGGCTGTAGCTGTCGTTCACGGTATCAGCCCAGCGCACCCCGGGCCTGTCGCCCTGCCAGTCATAAACGCCCTTCCCGCTTTTTTTGCCCAGCCTGCCAGCCAGTACCAGCTCCTGCTGCACCAGCGAGGGCAGAAAACGACGCTCCTGCCAGAAGGCGTTAAATACCGAGCAGGTCACCGCGAAGTTAACGTCCTGACCAATCATGTCGGTCAGCTCCAGCGGCCCCATCGGGAAGCCGCCGCCTTCGCGCAGGGCGGCGTCAATCACCTCCGGCGCGGCCACCTGCTCTTCCAGCGCGCGCCAGGCCTCGGAATAGAACGGACGGGCGACGCGGTTGACGATGAACCCCGGCGTCGACTGGCAGCGCACGGGCTGCTTGCCCCAGTTCAGCGCCAGCTCGCACAGCGCGTCGGCCACTTCCGGGGAGGTCGCCAGCCCGCTGACCACCTCCACCAGCTTCATAACCGGCGCCGGGTTGAAGAAGTGCAGCCCGGCGACGCGCTCCGGATGGTGGATGTCCGCAGCAATCGCCGTGACGGAGATCGAAGAGGTATTGCTCGTCAGCACCGTCTGCGGCGGGCAGATTTCCGCCAGCTGCGAAAACAGCGCCTTTTTAACCTCCAGCCGTTCCGAGGCCGCTTCAATCACCAGTTCGGCCGCGGAGAGCGCGTCGATATCCGTGACGGGAAGCAGCCGGGCGAGGATCTGGCTCCCGGCATCGGCGGAAAGTTTTCCGCGCGTCACCCGGGAGGCCAGACGCTGGCGGATCCCGTCGATAGCGCGGGATATCGCATCGCTGGAAATATCGTAGAGCAGCACCTGATGCCCGTGGCTGGCCGCCACTTCTGCAATCCCCGCGCCCATCGTGCCGCTGCCAATCACGGCGACAGTCCGTATGTTGAGCATCTTATTTCCCCGTAAAGTTAGGCGCGCGCTTCGCGAGGAAAGCGCTGACGCCCTCGCGGTAGTCGTCGCTGCGACCGGCCAGACGCTGATAGTCGCGCTCCAGGTCAAGCTGCGCGTCGAGGGTGTTGGTTTCCGCAGCATTGATCGCCTGCTTGATCAGGCCCAGGCCGAAGGTCGGCTGCGAGGCAAAGTGCAGCGCCATCTGCTGCGCCGTGGCGGAGAGCTGGTCGTCGTCCACCACCTGCCAGATCATCCCCCATGCCTGCGCCTGCTCGGCGCTGAGTTTGTCCCCGAGCAGCGCCAGCCCCATGGCGCGGGCGCGTCCGGCCACGCGCGGCAGCAGCCAGGTGCCGCCGCAGTCCGGCACCAGGCCGAGCTTGCTGAAGGCCATCACGAAGTTGGCCGACCGGGCGGCAATCACCATGTCACAGCCGAGCGCCAGCGTAGCTCCCGCGCCAGCCGCCACCCCGTTAACCGCGCAGATGACCGGCTTCGGCAGCTTTGCCAGGCGGCGCACCAGCGGGTTGTAGAAGGTTTCGACAGACATCCCCAGATCCGGCGCCGGGCCGTTGGGGTCGACGTTACGGTCGTTCAGATCCTGACCGGCGCAGAACCCGCGTCCTGCCCCGGTGATCAGCAGGCAGCGGATGGCATCATCGCGTTCGGCCTGCTTCAGGCACTCGGCAAGCTGCTGGTGCATCACGTCGTTAAAGCTGTTCAGACGCTCCGGACGGTTCAGCGTAATGGTCATTACGCCCTGTTCTACGTGACTGAGAATAAATTCCACAATTAGCGTCCTTTAAAGTCGGGGGTGCGTTTTTGTAAGAAGGCGTCGATACCTTCCCGGCGGTCTTCGGTGGCGGCAAGCAGCGTAAACAGCTGGCGCTCCTGCGCGAGCCCGGCCTGCAGCGGCACCTCCTGGGACTGGCGCAGCGCCTGCTTCGCCGCCTGCAGCGCCAGCGGAGAGTGGCGCGCCATCAGCGCCGCCTGCTTGAGGGCGTACTCCAGTGTCAGAGACGCCGGGAAGAGATCGCTCACCAGCCCGGCGCCCAGCGCCTGCTCTGCGGTAATGCTCTCGCCGGTCAGCACCATTTTGCTGGCAAGGGATTTACCGACGCTGCGGATAAGACGCTGGGTGCCGCCCGCGCCGGGCATGATGCCCAGCGTGATTTCCGGCAGGCCGAAACGGGCGTTATCGCCAGCAATGATCACGTCGCACAGCAGCGCCAGCTCGCAGCCTGCGCCCAGCGCGAAGCCGTTCACGGCGGCAATCAGCGGTTTGTTAAACGCGTTAATGCGCGCCCACAGCTGCGGACGGATATCGTTCAGTGTGGCGGGCAGGTCCTTCTCCGCCATTTCGTTGAGATCGGCCCCGGCGGCAAAGCAGCGCTCGCTGCCGTAAATCACGCAGACGGCGATGTCGGCATCCACGGCGGCAGCCTCAAGCTGTTCCGCAAGCTGCGCCAGCAGCGCATTGTTAAGGGCGTTGCGCGCCGCCGGACGGTTCAGCGTCAGCTGCAGCACGCGGCCATGACGGGTAACAATCAGCTCGCTCATGCCATCCCCTTCGCGTCAAAGTCGACAAACACGTCGGCGGTTAACGGCAGCGACTGACAGCTCAGTACGTACCCGGCGGCCAGCTCGTCCGGCTCCAGGCTGTAGTTGGTTGCCATGTCCACCTTGCCGCGCAGCACTTTGCATTTGCAGGTGGCGCACACCCCGCCCTTGCAGGCATACGGCAGATCCGCTCCCTGACGCAGGGCAGCATCAAGAATGCTTTCGTCGTCCGCCGTCAGGGTGATTTCACGGTCGCGCCCGTCCTGGCGCACGGTCACTTTGTGTCCTTCCGCCTGCACGTGCACCGCGCGCTTAACGGTGATTCCGGAGGTGTTAAAGCGCTCAAGGTGAATGGATTTTTCCGGCATCCCCAGCGCTTTCAGCGTCGCTTCGGCGTCGTCCATCATCGCCGACGGGCCGCAGATAAAGGCCTCGTCATACTGGCGGAAGTTGATCAGGGTTTTCGCCAGCGCCTGAAGCTTTTCCCCATCGATGCGGCCAAAGAGCAGGTCGCTGTCCAGCCGCTCCTGGCTGAAGATGGAGACCAGCTGCAGCCGCTGCGGGTATTTGTCCTTCAGGTCCGCCAGCGCCTGGCGGAACATCATGCTCTGGCTGCTGCGATTGCCGTAGATCAGGGTGAAATGGCTGTTGGATTCGGTTGAAAGCGTGGCGGAGATAATCGCCAGCATCGGGGTGATCCCGGAGCCTGCGGCAATTGCCAGGTAGTGGCCTTCACGTTCAGCCTGCGGCTGGTAGCCAAACTGCCCTTGAGGAACCATCACCTCCAGCGCCATGCCGGCTTTGATCTCATCCCGGGCGTAGCGGGAAAAGCGCCCGCCCTCAATCGCTTTGACCGCCACGCTGATCTCACCCGGCGCGGTGCTGCGGCAGATGGAGTAGCAGCGGCGCAGCTCATCTTCGCCCAGCGTCGTTTTCAGGGTCAGGTGCTGGCCGGGGCGGAAGCGGTAGGCCTCCTGCAACGCCTGCGGCACCGCGAAGGTGATGGTTACCGCGTCGCGGGTTTCAGGTTCCACTTTTGCCACTGTTAATGAATGAAACGTTGTCATGGCAGCCTCAAATACATTTGAAATAGTCGAAGGGCTCGCGGCAGGTATTGCAGCGGTAGAGCGCTTTGCAGGCCGTCGAGCCAAATTCACTGATAAGGGAGGTGTCGGTGCTGGCGCAGCGCGGGCAGCTCACCTCTGCCGGGGCGTGCGCGTGGCAGCTATGCCCCACGGGTGGGCTGATGCCATACGCCCGCAGGCGCTCGCGCGCGTCGGCGGTCATCCAGTCGGTGGTCCAGGCAGGTTCAAGCTGGAGCACGATGTGCACGGGAGTGAAGCCATGCGCGATCATCGCCTCGCGGATCGCCCCCAGCAGGTGTTCGGTTGCCGGGCAGCCCGAGTAGGTGGGCGTGAAGCCAATCACCCAGCCTTCCCCCTGCGCTTTCACGCTGCGCACCATGCCTAAATCGGTGATGGTTAATACCGGCACTTCCGGATCGGGGATCTGGCTTAACAGCGACCAGATCTGCGGAATTTGCGCAGGCGCGATGTCGACGAGGCGTTGCATAGCGTTCTCCTTTACCACTGCTGACCGGGATACGCGCGCTGGAGATACTGCATTTCCGCCAGCATCGGACCCAGATGTTCGGTATGCAGCCCCTGCTTGCCCCCGGTGCGGTACGCCACCTCTGCGGGAACCTGCAGACAGGCTTCTTTCAGACCAGCAAACACTTCGCTTTCCCACGGCTGGCGCAGGGTTCGCGGATCCACCGCCACGCCGGCGTCAATCAGCTCAAGCTCGACCTCATCGGCGTCAAACAGCTCCGCCGTAAAACGCCACAGGTTGTCGATGGCCTGCTGCATTTTTTGCGCGGAGGTTTCTGTTCCGTCGCCCAGCCGCACCAGCCAGCCGCGGCTAAAGCGCAGATGGTAGCGCGCCTCTTTGATCGCTTTGGCGGCGATGGCAGCAAGCTGGCCGTCGCTGCTCTGTGTCAGGCGTTCGTACAGCGCCACGTTCCAGGCATCCATCAGGTACTGGCGTGCAATCGTGTCGGCGAAGCTGCCGTTCGGCTGCTCCACCAGCAGGACGTTGCGGAACTGGCGCTCGTCGCGGCCAAACGCCAGCGTGTCTTCATCGCCCTGGCCTTCTAATTCCGCGGCATAGGTCAGGAAATTGCGCGCCTGCCCCAGCAGGTCGAGGCCGATATTGGCGAGCGCGAGGTCGATTTCCAGCTCCGGCGCGTGGCCGCACCAGGCGCCGAGACGCTGGGAGAGCACCAGACCGTTGTCGCCCAGACGCAGGGCATAGGCAGTCACTGAGTTCATTCTTTGCCTCACATATGCTCGATGCCGTCAGGGATGGTGTAGAACGTCGGATGGCGGTAAACCTTGCTTTCCGCCGGGTCGAAGAACTCGCCGCTCTCTTCTGGCTGGGAGGCCACAATTTCACTCGCCTTCACCACCCAGATAGAACACCCTTCGCTGCGGCGGGTGTAGGCATCACGGGCATTTTCCAGCGCCATGCGATCGTCGGCGGCATGCAGGCTGCCCACATGACGGTGGGATAACCCTTGTTTGCTGCGTACGAACACTTCGTACAGCGGCCAGTAGACATTGCTCATGGTTATTTCCTCTTATGCGGCCTGACGGGTACGTTGTTTTTCGGCGTGCGCCAGCGCGGCTTCCCGCACCCACGCCCCGTCGTCCCAGGCTTTGCGTTTCGCGGCCAGACGTTCGTGGTTACAGATGCCGCGCCCGTTAATGACCTCGTCAAACTCCTGCCAGTCGATCTCGCCGAAGCGGTAGTGGCCGCTCTCTTCATCGAAACGCAGGTCCGGATCCGGCACCGTCATGCCGAGCATCTCCACCTGCGGCACCGTGTTGTCGACAAAGCGCTGGCGCAGCTCGTCGTTACCGAAACGTTTGATTTTCCAGGCCAGGCTGCGGGCGCTGTTAGGCGAGTTGTCGTCGTTCGGCCCGAACATCATCAGCGCCGGCCACCAGAAGCGGTTGATGGCGTCCTGCAGCATCTGACGCTGGGCCTCACTGCCCTGCGCCAGCGCCATGCAGGCCTCAAAGCCCTGACGCTGGTGGAAGCTCTCTTCTTTACAGATTTTCACCATCGCCCGGGCATACGGGCCGTAGGAGGTACGGCACAGCGCCACCTGGTTGACGATGGCCGCCCCGTCCACCAGCCAGCCGATCACGCCGATATCGGCCCAGCTCAGGGTCGGATAGTTGAAGATGGAGGAGTATTTCATCTTGCCGTCGAGCATCTTCTGGTAGATGTCTTCCCGCGCGCAGCCCAGCGTTTCCGCCGCGCTGTAGAGGTAAAGGCCGTGTCCGGCTTCGTCCTGCACTTTCGCCAGCAGGATCGCTTTTCGGCGCAGCGTCGGCGCGCGGGCTATCCAGTTCCCTTCCGGGAGCATGCCGACAATTTCGGAGTGCGCGTGCTGACCAATCTGGCGGATCAGCGTTTTACGGTAGGCTTCCGGCATCCAGTCCTGAGGCTCAATCGCCGTCTCCTGCGCTATGCGCTGCTCAAACCGTTGTTCTTGCGTCACGTCATCACCTTTATGATTCGTTAGTTTGCAAATTAAAGCGAAATGTTGAATCACTTTGTTTTTTAAAAGTTACACAAAGGTTAAATATAACCCCAAGAATTGTTTCCCGGTTTTGTGATGCTGCTCGCAAGGCTTTTACGCCAGGCCTTTTGCAAAGCGCCTTTACGCGACGCGATTCGTCCAGCCAGATCACAACGTTAACAATTCATTAAAAACACAGCTTGATTTTTATGATTCGCGATCAAACTATTAATAGTGAAATCACGAAACATTTGGAGATAAGCGATGCAGCAGTTAGCCAGCTTCTTGTCCGGTACCTGGCAGTCTGGCCGGGGCCGCGAACGCGCGATTCATCACGCCATCAGCGGCGAAGCACTCTGGGAAGTGACCAGCGAAGGACTGGACATGGCGGCCGCCCGTCGCTATGCCATTGAGCATGGGGGCGAGGCATTGCGCGCCATGACCTTTATTGAACGTGCCGCCATGCTGAAAGCGGTGGCGAAACACCTGCTCGGCGAAAAAGAGGCGTTTTATGCCCTGTCCGCCCAGACGGGCGCGACGAAGGCGGACAGCTGGGTCGATATTGAAGGCGGCATCGGCACCCTCTTCACTTACGCCAGCCTGGGCAGCCGCGAGCTGCCGGACGACACGCTGTGGCCGGAAGATGAGCTAATCCCGCTGTCGAAAGAAGGCGGCTTTGCGGCGCGCCACGTTCTGACCTCGAAATCCGGCGTGGCGGTACACATCAACGCCTTCAACTTCCCCTGCTGGGGAATGCTGGAAAAACTCGCGCCGACCTGGCTTGCCGGGATGCCCGCCATCATCAAGCCCGCCACCGCTACCGCGCAGGTGACGCAGGCGATGGTCAAATCCATCGTGGACAGCGGACTGGTGCCGGACGGCGCCATCAGCCTGATTTGCGGCGGCGCGGGCGATCTGCTCGACCAGCTCGACAGCCAGGACGTGGTGACCTTTACCGGCTCCGCCAGCACCGGGCAAAGCCTGCGCGTACACCCGAATATTGTGGCGAATTCGATTCCGTTCACCATGGAAGCCGACTCCCTGAACTGCTGCGTGTTAGGTGAAGACGTCACGCCGGAGCAGCCGGAGTTTGCCCTGTTCATTCGGGAGGTGGTCCGCGAAATGACCGCCAAGGCCGGGCAGAAATGTACCGCCATTCGCCGGATTATCGTCCCGCAAAGCCAGGTTGATGCCGTCAGCCAGGCGCTGATTGCCCGTCTGGAAAAGGTGGTGATGGGCGACCCGGCGCAGGAAGGGGTGAAGATGGGAGCACTGGTCAACGCTGAACAGCGCGCAGACGTGCAGGAGAAAGTGGATCGGCTGGTCGCCGCAGGCTGCCAGATCCGTCTGGGCGGCAAAGCGGATTTGCAGGCCGCGGGGGCGTTCTTCCCGCCGACCCTGCTGTTCTGCCCGCAGCCGGATGAAACCCCGGCGGTGCACGATACCGAAGCCTTCGGCCCGGTCGCCACGTTGATGCCGTATCGCAGTGCAGAGCACGCCATGCAGCTTGCCCGCGCGGGCGGCGGCAGCCTGGCGGGGACGCTTGTCACCGCAGACCTGAACATTGCCCGCCAGTTTATTGCCGGCGCGGCACGCGCCCACGGGCGAATTCAGATCCTTAACGAAGAATCATCAAAAGAATCTACCGGCCACGGCTCCCCGCTTCCTCAGCTAATGCACGGCGGCCCTGGCCGCGCGGGCGGCGGCGAAGAGCTGGGCGGCCTGCGCGCGGTGAAGCACTACCTGCAGCGCACCGCAATTCAGGGTAGCCCGACGATGCTGGCCGCCATCGGCAAACAGTGGGTGCGTGGCGCAGCGGTGCAGGAAGATCGCGTCCATCCGTTCCGTAAATACTTTGAGGAACTGCAGCCGGGCGACAGCCTGCTGACGCCGCGCCGCACGCTGACGGAGGCGGACATCGTCAATTTTGCCTGCCTGAGCGGTGACCACTTCTACGCCCATATGGACAAGATCGGGGCGGCAGAGTCGATCTTTGGCGAGCGCGTGGTTCACGGCTACTTCCTGATCTCCGCCGCGGCGGGACTGTTCGTTGATGCAGGCGTCGGGCCGGTGATTGCCAACTACGGCATGGAAAACCTGCGCTTTATCGAGCCGGTCAAGCCGGGCGACACCATCCAGGTGCGTCTGACCTGCAAGCGCAAAACGCTGAAGAAACAGCGTACTGCCGAGGAAAAACCGACCGGCGTGGTGGAATGGGCGGTAGAGATTTTCAACCAGCACCAGCAGGCCGTGGCGCTCTACTCCATTCTGACGCTGGTGGCGCGCCAGCGGGGTGATTTCAGCTAACGTTCGCCCTCATCCTGCCCCTCTCCCCAACGGGGAGAGGAGATCGCTCTGCACGACCTGTGATTTATCTCAGCGCCTTTTTTAACCTGGCAAGACCAACAAATAACCTGGCAGATGCAGGCAAACGCTTTTCTCAGGCGCCTGTCAGGATAAGGCTGTCACAACACAATAAACCCTAAAAACACAACAAGATGAGGTCTACGATGGGAAGCAATTCTTCTTTTTCTGCCCGTAGAACGGCACTGGCCATGGCCGTTGCGCTCTGTTGCGCCTGGCAATCCCCTGCTTTCGCCCACGGCAGCGAGGCGCATATGGTCCCGATGGACAAAACACTGCAGGATTTTGGCGCGGACGTTCAGTGGGATGATTACGCACAGATGTTCACCATTGCGAAAGACGGCGCCTTCGTGAAGGTCAAACCGGGCGCAAAGACGGCCATCGTCAACGGTCACCCCCTCAAGCTTGAAGTGCCGGTAGTGATGAAGGACAAAAAAGCCTTTATCTCAGAGACCTTCATCAACGATGTTTTCCAGTCTGGTCTTGACCAGACCTTCCAGGTTGAAAAACGTCCTCACCCGCTAAACGCGCTCACGGCGGACGAAATTAAGCAGGCTGTCGGGATTGTGAAAGCCTCGGCGGATTTTAAACCCAATACCCGCTTTACCCAGATCGCCCTTGCGCAACCAGAGAAAGCCAAAGTGTGGGACTTTGTGCTCAACGGTACGGCAGTGGACGCCCCTCGCCAGGCGAAGATCGTCATGCTCGACGGCAAGCACGTTATCGAAAGCGTAGTGGACCTGAAGGATAAAAAAATCCTGCGCTGGGAGCCGGTGAAGGACGCGCACGGCATGGTGCTGCTGGATGATTTCACCGCGGTTCAGCAGATCATTAACGAGAGCCCGGAGTTTGCCGAGGTGCTTAAAAAACACGGCATCACCGACCCGAAAAAAGTGATCACCACGCCGCTTACCGTCGGCTACTTCGACGGTAAAGACGGCCTGAAGCAGGAAGACCGCCTGCTTAAGGTGGTGAGCTATCTGGACGTCGGCGACGGCAACTACTGGGCGCACCCGATCGAGAACCTCGTGGCCGTGGTCGATCTTGAGCAGAAAAAAATCCAGAAGATTGAAGAAGGTGCTGTTGTGCCGGTTCCGATGACTCCGCGCCCCTATGACGGCCGCGACCGTGTCGAGACGCCGAAAAAGCCGCTCGACATCATTGAGCCGGAAGGCAAGAACTACACCATTACCGGCGATATGGTGCACTGGCAGAACTGGGATTTCCACCTGAGCCTGGATTCCCGCGTCGGCCCGATGATTTCGACCGTCACTTACAACGACAACGGGAAAAAGCGTCAGGTGATGTATCAGGGATCGCTCGGCGGCATGATTGTCCCGTACGGCGATCCGGACGTGGGCTGGTACTTCAAGGCCTATCTCGACTCCGGCGACTACGGCATGGGCACCCTGACCTCGCCACTGGTGCGCGGTAAAGACGTGCCGTCCAACGCCGTGATGCTCAACGAAACCATCCCGGACTACACCGGCACGCCGATGGAGATCCCGCGCGCGATCGCCATTTTCGAACGCTACGCGGGGCCAGAATATAAACATCAGGAGATGGGCAAGCCGAACGTCAGCGCCGAACGCCGCGAGCTGGTGGTGCGCTGGGTGAGTACCGTGGGCAACTACGATTACATCTTCGACTGGGTGTTCCACGAAAACGGCACCATCGGCATTGACGCCGGTGCAACGGGTATCGAGGCGGTGAAAGGCGTGCAGGCAAAAACCATGCATGATGCCACCGCCAAAGACGACACAAAGTACGGCACGCTGATCGATCATAATATCGTGGGCACCACGCACCAGCACATCTATAACTTCCGTCTTGATATGGACGTGGACGGCATCAACAACAAGCTGGTGGCGATGGACCCGGAAGTGAAGCCGAATACCGCCGGCGGCCCGCGCACCAGCACCATGCAGGTCAATCAGTACGATATTGATACCGAACAGCAGGCGGCACAGAAGTTTGACCCGGGCACCATCCGACTGCTGAGCAACACCAGCAAGGAGAACCGCATGGGCAACCCGGTCTCGTACCAGATTATCCCTTACGCGGGCGGTACCCATCCGGTGGCGACAGGCGCGAAATTTGCCCCGGACGAGTGGATCTACCATCGTCTGAGCTTTATGGATAAACAGCTGTGGGTGACGCGTTACCACCCGGACGAGCTGTATCCGGAAGGGAAATTCCCGAACCGCTCTATCCACGATACGGGTCTGGGCCAGTACAGCAAGGATAACGAGTCGCTCAACGACCAGGACGACGTGGTCTGGATGACCACCGGCACCACCCACGTCGCACGCGCGGAAGAGTGGCCGATCATGCCGACGGAATGGGTGCATACCCTGCTTAAACCGTGGAACTTCTTCGACGAGACGCCAACGCTCGGGAAGAAAAAAGACGAAAAATAACCACCCGCCGGGCAATTGCCCGGTTTTTTTTACCCTGACGTTTGATGATCGTCCTGGCTTGCTTATAGTTACTGATATCTCACCTGCATGATTTTTCCCCCGGACGGGAAAGGGCTTTATGGAAAAAAGAAAAAAACCGACGCTGGAACGAGCAACCTGGCCGACGCGCCACGCCATGGTTATGCACGGGCTGGCGATGAACCTGCCCTGGCTGGCTTTCGTCAACATCAGCTTCGCCGTGATGATTCTGCTGCGCCATGTTCTGCTTAACGCCAGCGATCCCCTTTATCCCCACTTGCCGCATATGATGAAAATGGTCGACGCTTCGATGCTCGGCATTATTATCCTCTCGGCTGCACTGATCCTTATGGGCTGGCGGCGCATCGCCGGTATCAGCGTAGTGCTGTGTATCTGTAGTGCTATCTGGTCGATAGCGTGCTTCTGGTTCATCACTGATTTACTGCTGCCCCACGTCTGGCCGCTGTGCGTTATTTTATTACTCGCTGGGTTAACGGCCCTCTACTTTTACCCTGTGGGGTTGCTCGCCTTCGTGCTCCCGCTCTGGATAACCCTGCCGATTGCAAGCTGGGCACTGAATGATGGCCTTAATCTTCACTTCGTTATCATCTGGAGCGTCTTTTCGCTGATCCTGATCTGCGGGCGATTCATCCTCTTAAGCTGGTTTGATGAGGCCTGGCGACGTAACCAGCAAAACCAGCTGCTGATCTCACGACTGGATGCGCTGGCGCATCAGGATCCGTTAACCACAACCGCCAACCGCCGGAAGATGGAAGTGGTGCTGGAGAACGCGGTTGAGCAGAAGAAACCGTTCTCGCTGATTATGCTGGATATTGACTATTTCAAACGCTACAACGACACCTACGGTCACCAGGCGGGTGACGACTGTCTGACGCGGGTGGCGCGGGTGTTAAAGCAGTCAGTGCGAACGCCCGACGATGTGGTGTCACGTTACGGCGGCGAGGAGTTTGTGGTGATCCTGTTTAACTGCCCGGAAAATATCGCGGAAAAAGTTGCGGTACGCATTCAGGACGGCCTGCGCGCGGAGTCGATACCGCACAGCGCGTCATCCGTCAGCGATCGTGTCACCGTGAGTATGGGGATTGCGGGTATGGTCGAGGGGCTTGCGGGTACCGAGATTATTGCCCGCGCCGATGCGGCGCTGTACCGGGCGAAAGAGGCCGGACGGGATCGGTGGTCGCTGTAAATAAAGCCGGGTGGCGGCTACGCCTTACCCGGCTTGTTTTTTAATACCGCACGCAAACCGACTTGGTTTCGCACCAGCCGTCCAGCCAGTCCGGGCCAAAATCACGTCCGGTGCCGGACTGCTTCATCCCGCCGAACGGCAGGTTGGCGTCAATCAGCGTATGGCTGTTCACCCACACGGTGCCCGCCTGCAGCCGATCGGTGTACTCCAGCGCCTTGCTGATATTCTGCGTCCAGACGCTGGCCGTCAGGCCATATTCGGTGTCGTTTGCCAGCTGGAGCGCCTCTTCTCCGTCGGATACCCGCACCAGGTTGACCACCGGACCAAACACCTCTTCTCGGGTTAACCGCAGCGCGGCATCCGGGTTCACCACCAGCGTAGGCGACACGTAATAGCCTTTGCCCTCCGGGCCGCGATTACCGACGATCAGCTCCGCATTGCGCGACGTCGCCTCGTCGAGGAAGGTCTGCACCTTATCGCAGTGGGCGCGCGACACCAGCGGGTTGATAAACGCCTCCGGCGACATGCCCGGCCCGACGCTCAGGGATTTAACCGCCTGTTCGAACCCGCTCACCAGCGTGTCAAACAGCGGCGCTTCAATGTAGATGCGTGAGCTCGCCGCGCACACCTGCCCCTGGTTCAGGAAGCTGCCGGTCATTAATCCTTCTATCACCCACGCGGGGTCCGCATCCTTCAGCACGATGGCCGGGTTTTTCCCGCCCAGCTCCAGGGTCACCCCGGTTAGCGTGTCCGCCGCCGCACGGGCAATCTGCTTACCCGTCGCCGTTGAGCCGGTGAAGCTCACCTTTGCAATATGCGGGTGTGAGGTCAGCGCCGCGCCACAGACTGCGCCGCTCCCGGTTACCACGTTGAACACCCCGTCCGGGATGCCCGCTTCACTGGCCAGCTCCGCCACGCGCAGCATGGTCAGCGGCGTGGTTTCAGACGGCTTAATGACAATTGAGCAGCCCGCGGCCAGCGCAGGCATCACTTTCCACATCCCGATCATCAGCGGGAAGTTCCAGGGCACAATCCCGGCCACCACACCAACCGGCTCCTTACGCGTCCACGCCTGGTAGCGCGCACCCTGCGGCAGCGGGATGGAAAGATCGAGGGTTTTGCCCGCAATTTTGGTGGTCAGCCCGGCGGTATAGCGCATCCAGTTGAGGGTGCAGCCCACTTCAAAAGCCCGGGAGATGTTAATTGATTTGCCCTGTTCCAGCGTTTCAAGCTGGGCCAGCTCCTCGCCGTGCTGTTCGACCAGATCGGCGAAATGGAGCAGGATCCGCTCGCGCTCCGCCGGTAATTTTCCGGCCCAGCTGCGGGCGACAAACGCGCGCCAGCCGGACATAACGGCCCGGTCAACGTCATCGACGCTGGCATCGGCGGTCGAGGCAATCACCTCGCCCGTGGCCGGGTTGTAGACGTTCAGCCGTTTTTCACTGTCCGACGCGGCCTGACGCCCTTCAATCCACAGGCCGTGGTGTCGGTCTAAAAACTGCTGCACGGCAGGCAGAACAGCCACCTGTGATTCAGACATAGGATACTCCTTCGTTATTCTTCGCAGGGTGTTCATCCAGTCTATGTGGGGTTTTGCATTCTCGCTTTTGTCTCTGTGACATTCGCTTTGCCACCTGTGACAGGTGCCGCAAATCGCGATAATCGCCGCTTATATCGCTGTTACCGGTGAGTGTTCTTTCCTATAGTCAGCCTCATAGCTCTGACAAAATGCAACACAAATGCAACAATGCGAAAACGTTGACGGCGCAGCGAGAGAAACGATGGCGTGTGCAAGCGAGCAGGAACAGTATCAGCAGTGGCTGGCGCAAATTAACCAGGTTTGCGGGCGTTTTAACGCCCAGCCCACCGAGGGAAAGTTCTACGGCGAGCTGGAGACCAGCTATGCGCGCAGCCTGAAGCTCAGTACCGTCACCGCCGGAGGCGTCAACCTGTTCCGCTCCCGTCATGAGATTAAGCAGAGTAACGATGCCTGGTTCTATACCGTGTTTCAGCTCGAAGGGAGTGCGGAAATTGAGCAGGATGACCATCGCGCGGTGCTCAGAACCGGGGATATTACGCTGATTGACGCCTCTCGTCCCTGCTCGATCAACTGGCAGGAAAAGTCCCGCCAGATTTCGCTGCTGGTTCCCCGTCAGATTATCGAGCAGCAGTGCCGCTTTCAGGAAATAAGCTGCGCGCTCGCCCTTTCCCGCACCTTACCCACGGTCCAGCTGAGCCATCGCCTGCTGATGGAGAGTATGAACAACCGCGACCTGAGTGACCGGGAGAGTGAAGCGGCGCTTGAGGCGATGGTCTGCCTGCTGCGCCCCGCGTTCCAGCAGCGCGACGTGATTCAGCCGCGCAAGGAGCGCCAGTTCCAGCACGTTGTGGCGCTGATTGACAACCATATTCAGTCTGAATCGCTGCGTCCGGAATGGATTGCCGCCGAGAGCGGAATGTCCGTACGCAGCCTCTACCGCATGTTTGCCGAGAAGGGGCTGGTAGTGGCGCAGTACATTAAAAACCGTCGTCTGGATCTCTGCGCGCAGGAATTGCAGTCAACCGGCGACGATGAAAAGCTGGCGGGCATTGGCTACAGCTGGGGATTCACCGACCATAGCCACTTTTCAACGGCCTTTAAGCAGCGTTTTGGCGTCTCGCCGGGTGAATACCGCAAGCGCTACCGCTAGCTATTTTTTCAGCCACTTACCGTTAATGCCCTTCACGTACTCGCCCGGCTGCGCGCGGGCCACCAGCTTTTGCCCCGCCATTTTCGCCACTTCATCAACCGGCAAATTATTGCTGTCAGCCAGCTTCTGATAGCTCTCCGTGCGCGCTGCGTTAATGCGATTCACCAGCTCCAGCGTTTCGGCATCCTGTTGGATCGGAGCAAGATAGCCGCTCAGGGTTTCCCCCACGCGCCCCTGCGCGCGGGCATCGTTTAAGGTCAGCGCAGCCGCCTGCACGTTTATACTCAGGGCCAGTAAAATCAACGCTAATCGTTTCATGGCATCCTCAGAACAGATCGCTGCGCGATTTCAGCAGGGCTTCAACGTCTTTATCGACCTTGATGTGGATCTCGTGTTCGATTTTGACATTCATATTGATGGTAATCGGCTCCTTTGGCGCAGCGACTTCAATGCGCGGCGTACAGCCGGTCAGTAGCGCGGCAACGGTGAGCGCACCAGCCATCTTTTTCATTGTTGTTCCTCACTTTCCTTGCCAGTCGAACTGCGGAGACCGGGAATCGCCGCGTGTTGCTCAAACCAGGTTTGCAGGTTGTCGCCAAAACGCAGGCTGCGCCACAGGGTAAAGACATTCTCGTCATGGGTGTAGTTCAGATTGACGAAGCTGCTTTTGCCGTCCACGCGGCTGGTCCCCTTGATGGTCGCCTGCATGGTTAATTCACCCAGGTTGTCTAAATTGATTCTCGTCCACGACTGCGAAATTTCCATGTAGCGGAGCCAGTTAATCGCTGCGCCCGCGACCATATTATCCTTCACGATAGCGTCTGCCGTATCTTTGTCGATGCGCAGCGTCATTGGCCCCGGGTTGGTCAGCCAGCCATCTTTAATGATCCATTTTTCATTGTCCAGCCAGAACGGCAGCGCCCCGCTCACCGGGCCCGACAGGGTAAACTGCTTCGGGTTGACGGCGCTGATCAGCTCGCTTGAGGAGATATTGTCCACGCGCAGCAGGGCCGGATCGTGCTGCGGCATCCGCAGCTGCTGCATGGTGATCTTCCCGCCGAGCGTTTCTACCTTAACGTTGGTGAGCAGCAGCGGGTTGTCCTCCGTCCAGGGGTAATTCCCCTGCAGGTCCGCGGTAATGTTGCGCGCGGTCACCAGGTTTTCCACTTCGCCAATGCGCAACGTGACAGGGCCGCGCGTGCCCAGGGACCAGGTTCCCTCGCTGAAGCGGAACGGCAGCACAAAATCGACGCCGTTGATCTGGTTGTCCGGCATCCAGGCGCTGCCGGATTTCAGCACGCCGTGTCCGCCCGCCTCAAAGCCCTGATCGGGGGCCGCCGAGAAGGCAACCTGCGCATAGAGTTCTCCGTCACGCAGCGTCATTTTCCAGTCCGGCGGAACCAGCGGCTGGAAGACGGTGAGCGACTGTTTCGGCCACCAGGCCTGCCCGCGAAGGCGCACGCCATCCCAGCGTCCGTTCACCTGTACCGGGCCGATGTTGTCCGCATGGAGGTCGCCCTTAAACTGAAAAACAGTCGGGTCGGTACCGTCGACGCTGAAGGTCAGGACCGAGGGCGGCAATACGCTGCCGCCGGAGAACCGGGTTTGCCCGGCATTCAGCGACAGCGCGCCGCTGAATGCGGGTTTTTCGGCATCGCGCAGCCAGCGTACAGGCCGATCCAGCACCAGACGCGGCTTGCTGACCTCCATGGTGCCGTACTGAAGCTTGTCAAAACCGGTGGAGAGCGCCGTCAGCTCAATAAGGTTGTCTCGCCACTCGCCTTTCCCGGCGACATCCCAGCGAGCATGCATCGGCGTAAAGCCGCCTTTTCCCCAGTAGCGCCACTGCCACAGGCCGTTATCAGGTAAAAAGTCGTTGGCCTGACCGTCCAGGTGGAGTTCAAAACCGCCCATCTCGTTTTCATGGGCACGCAGAATAGCCTGCAGACGCCCGTCCACGCCCTTCTGGGTGAGCTTCACGCCCGCCAGCGGCCAGCGGATTTCATCGATATCGAGTGAGTCAATAATGCGCCCGCGCGAGCGGAGCAGCGCGCCGGGCTCAAAAGCAAGCTGCGGTTCATACAGGCTGCCGGTCAGTGTGGCGGGCAATTTGGCGTAAAGAATGAGATCGTTTTGCTTCGCCTCGCCGCTCAGATGCAGCGGCATGTTGCTATTTTCCATGCTGAGCCTGCCGGGCCCAATGTTCAGTACCGCGTTACCTTTACCCGCATCGCCTTGCGTCAATACGTTCAGTCGTCCGGTCAGGGTGGCTTTCTCCAGCCCCTGCTGCCAGTTGTCGGCGCGAAGGGACACCCGTCCGCTCAGCGGCATACCCGAAAGATCCCAGTTCCAGCGCCCGTCGCTGATGTTCAGCTGTTCCGCCGTGATCTGCCACGGCAGGTCGAGAAGCGGATCGGGGTTATCCCGCGCCATCACCACCAGCTGTCCCTGATTGTCTTCCCAGTCGAGATCGGCATCGACCAGAGACGTTAACTGTGGCACGTTAAAGGTCGCGACCGCATGGCCTTTCACCGGCACGCCGTCCGGCACCAGCGGCAAAGTGAACTCGCCCACCAGCTTAATCGGCTGCGGCTGGTCAGGGAGCTGAACATCAAACTGGCTGACCGAGAGCGTCTGGCCGCGAAGCGTGCCTTTGATGCTGACCTGTTCGCCTCGGTAAGCGATCTCCTGGCTGGAGGGCGTCAGTGACGCATTAAGCTCGCCCTGCCACTGCTGCCAGGGCGAGAGCGTCAGACGGTGAATGGTGAGCCAGGTATTGGGCAACACAGCCTGCCACTGGGCCAGCGTTTTGGGGGCGACCGTTGAGGGTGCAGACTGGGGAATTTTGCTCAGGCAGACGGTGTTAAGATCCAGCGCGCCGATATCCAGTTTCCAGCGGCTCGGATGTGACAGCGTCACGTTATCGATGCGGGCAATTTCGCAGTCTTCCACCAGATAGCGAAGATCGGGGATCACCAGCGCGTGGCGAGTCAGTTTTGGGCTTTCTTCGAAAGCAATGCGCGTCCCGACGGGGAGCCAGATTCCGGCGAGCGTCGGCACCCACTGGGCGAGCGTCATCAGCAGCGTCAGCGGCACCAAAATCAACAGCAGTAAAACCGCAATGGCGGCTTTGTATTTACCCTTCATGGGCAGTTAATGTCCTGATTTTTCGAAAGAATTAAGCTGGCAATGCCGAATATTGTCGCATGTTTGGCGGTTGAGTTGAAGTTAACCCCAAGATAAAGGATAGATGCTGTAAAGAGTATGAGAAAACTTTTTGCTATGCGTAACCTACAGAACACATTTTAGATTCAATGGGTTACGCGTTATCTCAGACGTAAAAACGGGAAAACACTGCGTAACTAATACCTGTTCCTGGGCATTGCCAATAGGTAGAGCATGGCGAATATCAACGACCCCCAATACACTGAATCGTACCGCCATGGATCAAAATCGATATGTAAAAAACCGCGAACAAACCCATAGCCGTTGGCAAAAACATTAATCTGGATGGCTGCAATCGCTATCACAAACAGCGTATAGGCAATGAACAATGGATATTTACGGAGCCTATTGACCTTGAGTTTTCCAATCAACAGTAAGAAGAAAACCGCAATAGATGCTATAAAATAGTACAAAACAGGCAACATCGGCGCAGATAAGGATAACTCCACTTGTTGCGACATGCATCATTCTCCCTCTTTTCAGAAACTCATCCGGTTCCTAATATCGTCCCATCACATCCGGAAGGATTGCAGTTTTCATACCCTATTGCCATTCTTTCAAGTAATACCGATATGCGTTTTTCGCACCCGTTACCCACTCCGTTTTGCCCAACCTGATTTGAACCGAGTCGCGCCGAAGATTTCTCGTACTAAGAATATCATGGAGTTAGGGTGTATATATGCTCTAGAATAATTGATAGAACTTATTGAATTCAATAATATTTTAGAAATTGTAAGATAATTTTAATCATGCTAACGTGAATGCAAAATCACTGGAGAAAGTCTTATGAAACTCGCGGTATATAGCACAAAGCAGTACGACAAAAAGTATCTGCAACATGTTAACGAAGCTTACGGGTTTGAGCTTGAATTTTTCGACTTTCTGCTGTCCGAAAAAACCGCCAAAACGGCGCACGGCTGTGAAGGCGTCTGCATTTTTGTTAACGATGACGGCAGTCGTCCGGTGCTGGAAGAGTTGAAAAAGCAGGGAGTGAAGTATATCGCCCTGCGCTGCGCCGGCTTCAACAACGTGGATCTCGACGCGGCAAAAGAGCTGGGTCTGAAGGTGGTTCGCGTCCCGGCGTACTCCCCGGAAGCGGTAGCAGAACATGCGATTGGCATGATGATGTCGCTCAACCGTCGTATTCACCGCGCTTATCAGCGTACGCGTGACGCCAACTTCTCGCTGGAAGGGCTGACCGGCTTTACCATGTACGGCAAAACCGCGGGCGTGATCGGCACCGGTAAAATTGGCGTGGCTGCCCTGCGCATTCTGAAAGGCTTCGGCATGCGTCTGCTGGCATTCGATCCGTACCCGAGCGCCGCAGCGCTGGATCTGGGCGTGGAGTACGTCGACCTGCCAACGCTGTTCTCGCAGTCCGACGTGATCTCCCTGCACTGCCCGCTGACGCCGGAAAACTACCACCTGCTTAACCAGGCGGCGTTTGACCAGATGAAAGACGGCGTGATGATCATCAACACCAGCCGCGGCGGTCTGGTTGACTCTCAGGCTGCTATCGAAGCGCTGAAAACCCAGAAAATTGGCGCGCTGGGGATGGACGTGTATGAGAACGAGCGCGATCTGTTCTTTGAAGACAAGTCCAACGATGTGATCCAGGACGACGTGTTCCGCCGTCTGTCTGCCTGCCATAACGTCCTGTTTACCGGCCACCAGGCGTTTTTGACTGCCGAAGCGCTGATCAGCATTTCGGAAACCACGCTGGGGAATCTTCAGCAGTTAGAAAAGGGTGAACCGTGTCCTAACGAACTGGCTTAAATGCTACGCCGGGTGAGGCTAAGCTTCATCCGGCGCGTTTATTTCCCAGCTTCGGTGAGCAACGCGCCACCAGAGCAGGACGGCGGCCAGCGCAATCGCGCTCAGGACACTGAATGCCGTCGCAAACGAGTAATGACCGGCGATCGTCCCGGTTAACGCAGGGCTCATGGCTGCCCCCACTCCCTGCATCAGCATCACCACACTCTGCCCGGCATTTACGTGCCCGCTTCCGCGCAGCAGCACCACAATAAACGACGGTACGACGACACCCAGGATCCCGGCGGCGAGACCGTCGAGAATTTGTACCGGGATCATCATTAACGGCGCGTCGGTCGATGCCGCCAGCGCCGCGCGCACCGGCATAACCAGCAGCGCCAGCATAATCAAGCGCCAGTAGCCGTAGCGTTCTATTCGGCCTGCAACCCAGATGGCAACGGGGATCATCACCGCCTGCGAGATGATGACGGTGCCTGCCGCGTACAGGCCAGGGTTGATCGAGGCGGGTGTCGCGGCCACCCTCATGCTCAGCATCGGCAGCAGTGCGGCATTCGCAAGGTGGAACAGCAGCAGCGTCAGCCCGGTCACAAACAGCGCCCGGTTTTTAATCAGCACCGCGAAGCCGGGGACAGGAACGCTACCTGAGGATGAAAGCCCTCGCGCCGCATCGTTATCAATGTCCCCGTTGCGGATGGCAAGCAGCGCGCAGAGCGTCAGCAGCGTCGTGCAGGTCATCAGCAGGAAAATCCCCCCGACGCCCCAGTACCAGGCAATGCCGCCTGCTATCACTGCGGTGACAAAATTGCCGCCGTGATTAAACGCCTCATTTTTGCCCATCTGCGCGCTGAACCCGCGCTGGCCGGTCAGGCCCAGCGTAATCCCGGCGACGAGCGGCCCGACAAACGCCGCGCAGATGCCGGTGACCATTTGTGAGACGGCAACAACGCTGGTCTGCTGGCTAAACCAGAGCAGCAGCGTGCTGAGAGTGATCAAAGTGCAGAGCAGCGCCAGTACGGCGCGTTTGTTCCGCGAAGTGTCAGTAATTACCCCCGCCGGGAGCGTAGCCAGCAATCCCGCCAGCCCACCGGCAGTCATCAGGATGCCGATATCATCGGGACGCCAGTGGCGTTCTGTCAGAAAGATACCGAGAAAAGGACCAAGGCCATCACGGACATCCGCAATGAAAAAACTTGTCAGGCATAACGCCCGCAGCGAACGAAGAGACATACTTCCTGCCTGTAAATTATCCGGCTCGCGTTTCGCGATGACCCGCGTCCAGACGATCGTACAATAAAATTTAAAATGTAGCGTAGCGCTGCTTATTGAAAATCAGATGACGGCCCAAAAGACCGGATTAACCGGGGAGGCTACTCGTCACACCAGCCTCCAACGAGCTGTAGCAAAATGTGAATAGCCGCCGGGAACATCAACAGGAAGAGTAAAACTGTCACCACAGCAATCGCCATCAGAAACTCCTTTTAAATTTTCGTTTTACGAAATCGTAGTCAGTATTTTTAATTTGTCACTGACGCTCGGCTATTTTCTTCATTATTCACGGGGACGCCCCTTTTTATTAGCGCCCCCGTTGCTGGTTTGATTAAAATTCGCGTTTAAAACGCCGGAGCTTTACCTTTTGATTATGCTTTTGCTGCTCAAATAGCAAAGTTTTCCGTCATCTGCTTCAGTGCCCTGGACTGCTCGGTCAGCGCCTGCGATGCCGCTGCGGACTGCTCAACGAGCGCCGCATTACCCTGCGTCACGCCATCCATCTGGGTGACAGCTGCGCTGATTTGCATGATGCCCTGCATTTGCTCAACCGAGGCCATTGAAAGACTGTCCATAGTTTCAGCAAGCGTAGCCACGTTGCTCGCAGCCCGCAAAATCGTCTCTGCCGTTCTGGATGCCACCGACACACCGTTATCGACATCCTCAACGGCATGCTCAATCAGCGCCCCAATTTCTTTGGACGCCGTTGCGCTGCGCTGAGCGAGATTTCTGACTTCCGTCGCCACCACGGCGAAGCCACGACCATGCTCACCGGCACGTGCAGCCTCGACCGCCGCATTCAGCGCCAGAATATTAGTCTGGAAAGCAATCCCTTCTATAACGCTGGTGATTTCCTTTATCTTCAGGGCGTTAGCCGAGATATTCTGCATCGTTTCGCTCATTTCGCCCACGGCAGACTCACCTTCACGTGCCAGTGCTTCCGTCTTTCTTGCTGACGTTGCCGTATGCTCCGCGACCTCGGTATTGTTCCGAACGGTCATCGTCAGCTGTTCCATGCTGGCGGCAGTCTGCTGCAACGCCGCGGCCTGCTCCTCGGTACGAGACGATAACTCCATATTGCCCTGCTCGATCTCACCGGCAGCCAGATCCACCGACGTCGCGGCCTCTTTGATTTCAGTGACAAGGGTTTTCAACTGGGTCTGCATGTTGTCCAGAGCCGCAAGCAGCGTGCCGGTTTCATCCATCCGGGTAATATGTATGGTTGATGTGAGATCGCCGGCGGCAATGGTGTTCGCCGTATTCACGGCCTGCTTTAGCGGTCGGAGAATACTGCGCGACAGCAAAATGCCCGTCAGCAGCGCGGTGACAACCGCCGCAATCATTCCCAGGATTATCATCATGCGCGTACGGAAGCGTTCTTCAGCCAGTCGGGTTTGACGTTCAGCCATAATGCGGTACTCGTCGTTCAGCGCTTGCTGAATAACACCCCGCATGGCGTCCATTTGCTCTTTTCCGGTATTACGCTCCAGGCTACTGATGAACGCATCCATCTCTTCCCCCCCGCGGGATACGCTCTCTCTTCGCTGGATTAACGGCAGCGCAAATGACTTTTTCCATTCTTCTTCAAGCCTGGAGAGGGTGGTTAATTTTTGCTGCTGCGACGGGTTATCACGCGTAAGCCCTGCAATTTCGTCAACTTTGCTTTTAAACCTCTCATCCCCCTGCGTGAAGGGTTGAAGAACGTCCTGATTGCCGGTGAGCGCAAAACCGCGAATGCCGGTTTCCATGTTGATCAGGTTTTCGGTTACGGAGCGAAGGTTATCGACCACTTTATAGCTATGAACGTTGAGCTTGCTGACGGCAGTCACTCTGTCAAAGCTCAAATAGAGCAGCCCGCAGACGACTGACATTAAAACCACAATTGCGCCAAATGCTATGGTAAGCCGGGTGCCGATGTTGAGATTTTTAAACATGACTCTTCCTTAATAATTAGCATAGGTTCATCTTCTGGAGATGAATTTTAATAACGGCTTATTTTTTGTGGTTAATGGAAATGGGTTTCCACCACGACCACACCCATGCTAATCGGCAGAGAAAATTAATACTTTAGGCTGAGGTAAAAATATAATAATCATCTTTTTGCGATGATTCTTATATGCAATAAACGGCCATGCTCCAGTCAGCATAAATAATTAAATAAACTTGCGAGCATTATAAATTTGAGATTGGTAAAAGCGCCTAAATTTAAGCACATTTAATATAAATATATTTCAAAACATTAATAAATGTAAACTTTAGTTCTTTTTTTGACCATTTCTGGGCTTTCAGACCTTAAAAAAACCGGGCGCGGGGCCCGGTTATCTTTTTAGCTAAAAGTGACTTTATGCGCTCAACCCGCGATTCTCCAGCATCGGTTCAATCTTCGGATCGTGCCCGCGCCAGCTGCGATACAGTTCAGCCAAGTCCGTACTGTTACCACGGGACAAAATCGCCTCGCGGAATTTCTGTCCGTTTTCACGCGTCAATCCACCCTGCTCCACGAACCACTGATAGCCATCGTCCGCCAGCATTTGCGTCCACAGGTAGGCGTAATACCCCGCCGCGTAGCCGCCGCCAAAAATATGGGCAAAGTAGCTGCTGCGATAGCGCGGCGGTACAGCGGGCAGATCCAGCCCCTCTTTTTTCAACGCGGCGGCTTCGAATTCTTCAACGCTCGACACGGCCTCGCTGATGCCGTGCCAGTTCATGTCCAGCAGCGCCGCACTCAGCAGCTCCGTCATGTCATAGCCCTTGTTGAAATGGGTCGCGTTGAGCATGCTTTCCCGCAGCGCGTCCGGCATGGGGTCACCGGTTTCGTAATGACGGGCATAGTGGCTAAACACCTGAGGATGGCTGGCCCAGTGCTCATTGATTTGCGACGGGAATTCAACGAAATCACGCGGCGTATTGGTACCGGACAGCGTGGCGAAGCGCTGGCTGGCAAACAGACCGTGCAGGGTATGGCCAAACTCGTGGAACAGGGTTATCACGTCATCCCAGGAGAGAAGCGCGACGCCGCCGTTACCCGGCTTTTGGTAGTTGCAGACGTTGTAGATCACCGGGCGGGCAGCAAGCTCAAAGGACTGCTCGATGAAATTGCCCATCCAGGCCCCGCCCTGCTTGGAATCGCGGGCGAAGAAGTCGCCGTAAAACAGCGCCATGCCCTCACCGGTATGGTCAAAAATTTCCCATACGCGGACGTCAGGGTGATAAACCGGAATGTCGAAACGCTCCACAAAACGAATGCCAAACAGCTGGCTGGCCGCCCAGAATACACCGTCCTGCAATACGGTATTGAGCGCAAAATAGGGCCGAATCTGCGATTCATCGAGGGCATATTTCGCCTGACGCACGCGCTCGGCATAAAAGGCCCAGTCCCAGGCCTGCACGGTGAAGCCACCCTGCTCGTCGTCGATGACCTTCTGAATATCGGCCTGCTCGCGTTCCGCGCGGGCGCGGGCGGCAGGCACAATGCCGCGCATAAATTCCAGCGCGGCGGCCGGGGTTTTCGCCATCTGGTCGGCAATGCTCCAGCTGGCGTAATCCTCAAAGCCGAGCAGACGGGCCTGGCGCGCCCGCAGCGCCGTAAGGCGCAGGATCAGCGTGCGGGTGTCGTTTTCATCCCTTTTCTGGGTGCGCGTCCAGCCGGCGTTGAACAGGTTTTCGCGCGTCTGCCGATTGCGCAGCGCGGCTAGCGCAGGCTGCTGTGTCGTATTCAGGAGCGGGATCAGCCAGCGGTCGTTAAGCCCTTTTTCCGCGGCGGCCTGCGCCGCGGCGGCAATCTCTTCGGCGCTCAGGCCTTCAAGCTGGTGCGCGTAATCCACCACCAGCCCGCCCGCGTTGTTAGCGGCCAGCAGGCGCTGGTTAAACTGGCTGGTCAGGGACGCGGCCTCGGTATTCAGCGCCTTCAGCTCGGCTTTTTCCGCTTCATTCAGGCGCGCGCCGGCCAGAATAAAGCGCTGGTACGTCTCCTCGACCAGCCGACGGGATTCGGCATCCAGCGCGGCGCGGTCCTGCCAGACGCTCTCGACGCGGGCGAAAAGGGTGTCGTTCAGCCAGATGTCGTTCGCCAGCGCGGCAAGTTCGGTGGAGAGCTGCTCCTCCAGTTCTTGCAGGTACGCATTGGTGTGCGCGGAGGTCATGGCGAAGAAAACGCTGCTGACGCGCGCAAGCATGACGCCGCTTTTCTCCAGCGCCAGCACGGTGTTAGTGAAGTCTGGCGCAGCGGTGTGAGAGACTATCGCCTCTATGTCCGCCCGCTTCTGGCGAAGCGCTTCATCGAAGGCCGGACGATAATGCTCGTCTTTGATGGTATCAAAATGGGGAGCCTGGTAAGGCAGCAGGCTGATGTCAAAAAAGGGGTTGGTGGCCGTCATCTTTCACTCCTCCGAACGAATATCTTCCCAGAGTAGGCCAGGCCGCCATCGCCTGCAACGCCGTCATACAAATGTTGCCTTAACGCACCCTCTGCGGGCGTGCTATGTTAGTACCACACAAAAAGCGTTGAGGAACAGTGAGATGATTATTTTAGTTACCGGGGCAACGGCAGGTTTTGGTGAAAGCATCACGCGTCGCTTCGTCGCCAACGGGCATAAGGTGATTGCAACGGGTCGTCGTCAGGAGCGCCTTCAGGAGCTGAAGGACGATTTAGGTGACAGTATCCTGACCGCGCAGCTGGACGTGCGTAACCGTGCGGCCATTGAAGAGATGATTGCCAGCCTGCCGGCAGAGTGGCGTGCCATCGACGTGCTGGTCAACAACGCCGGTCTGGCGCTGGGCATGGAGCCTGCCCACAAAGCCAGCGTTGAAGACTGGGAAAACATGATCGACACCAACAACAAAGGGCTGGTGTACATGACCCGCGCGGTGCTGCCGGGCATGGTCGAGCGCAACCGCGGCCACATTATCAACATCGGTTCTACCGCCGGGAGTTGGCCTTACGCGGGCGGTAATGTCTACGGCGCGACCAAAGCGTTTGTGCGCCAGTTCAGCCTGAACCTGCGCACCGACCTGCACGGCACCGCTATTCGCGTCACCGATATCGAGCCGGGGCTGGTAGGCGGCACCGAATTCTCCAACGTGCGCTTCAAGGGCGATGACGCGAAAGCGGATAAAACCTACGAAAATGCCAACGCCCTGACGCCGGAAGACGTCACCGAAACGGTATGGTGGGTCGCAACGCTGCCAAAACACGTCAACATCAATACCGTGGAAATGATGCCGGTCAGCCAGAGTTTTGCCGGACTTAGCGTCCATCGTGGCTAAATAAGCCCTTCCCGGCCCGCGGGCCGGGTCTGTTTCGGGTCATAAAAGAATGGTAGTATGTTCGGGCTAACTCTCTGAGAAATGACAACTCATGGCCGCTGAATCGCAACTCAATCCCACCCAGCCCGTAAACCAGCAAATCTATCGCATTTTGCGACGTGATATTGTCCATTGCCTGATCCCACCGGGAACGCCGCTTTCTGAAAAAGAGGTCTCCGTGCGATTTGACGTGTCCCGTCAGCCGGTGCGTGAAGCATTTATTAAGCTTGCGGAGAACGGCCTGATTCAGATCCGCCCGCAGCGCGGCAGCTACGTGAACAAAATTTCACTCTCACAGGTGCGCAACGGCTGTTTCGTACGCCAGGCGATTGAATGCGCTGTGGTGCGCCGTGCCACGACGCTCATTAATGACAACCAGTGTTACCTGCTGGAGCAAAACCTGCATCAGCAGCGCATTGCGATTGACCGTAAACAGCTCAACGATTTCTTCCAGCTTGATGATGAGTTTCACCAGAAGCTGGCGCAAATTGCAGACTGCCAGCTGGCCTGGGATACCATCGAGAATATCAAGGCCACCATTGACCGGGTGCGCTACATGAGCCTCGATCACGTCTCCCCGCCGGAAATGCTGCTCCGCCAGCATCACGATATTTTCAGCGCGCTGGAAAAACGCGACCCGGACGGCGTGGAAAAAGCGATGACCCTGCATCTGCAGGAGATAGGCGAATCCGTGCAGCTTATTCGTCAGGAAAATAGCGAGTGGTTTAGCGAAGAGTGATATTTGCCGCCCTTTTCGCGGGCGGCGCCGTAATTAGCGAACGACTAACACCGGAATTGTGGCGTAGCGCAGAATAGATTCCGCATTTGACCCCAGCAGATGGGTGGTGATGCCCGGATTTCTTGACCCGATGACAATCACGTCATATTCCCCTTCTTTGCTCAGCTTGATAATTTCATCGCGGACGCTGCCAAAACGAACCAGAGTGTGGATATTCTCCGGGGAGATATCGAACAGTCGTTTTAACTCGTTCATTTTCTTCCCGGATTCTGCGCTCATATACTCTTCAAACTTTTTAATATCGGCGTTGAATCCGCGCAGCAGAGACCGGCTGCTGGCAGGCAGAATATTGACCAGGGTAATCGACGCGCCCTCGGCCTTCGCGAGGTTAGCCGCGTGGCGAACCGCTTTGTCGCTTAAATCCATTTCAAACACGTCAACAGGCATCAAAATCTTCTTATACATAAGCCTGACTCCTTATTCCGATGAAGGGTTATTTCCTGCAACCAGAATGGCATCGGGAATATAAACCAATCCTCAACGCTTCCCTGTAGAAACTATCAATAAGTGAAAATAACGGTCTGCTTTGTAAATTGCCGTCGTGAAGCGTCAACGCCCCATGTAATAAAGAAAAAAGTGTGAGTTTGATCAAAAACAAAAACATGACTGGCAGACAGGCGTATTTATAGTGCCCCGTGAACGGCAAAACCTGAAATAGCGCCGTAACGGAAAGTTTAGAGAGGAGAAAATACCATGATGACATACGACCGTAACCGCAATGCAATCACCACCGGCAGCCGCGTCATGATTAGCGGCACTGGCAAAACCGGCGTGATTAAGGCGATCCACAGCGACGGGCTGGATGCCGCGCAGGTGCGCCGTGGCAAAACGGTGGAAGTGGAAGGATGCGAAGGTAAGTTCGAACCAATTGAACTGATTCGTCTGGGTATGCACTAAATTGTGCGCCGACATGCCGCCGCGAACGGCGGCATGTATTGAATTACAGGTGCGACACGTACTCCGCCACCGTGGTCTTTGCTCCCTTCTGCAGCAGCGTCTGATACGCGCTCATCACGGCATCTGTGAAGGCTTTTTCTCGCGGCAACTCTTTCCCAAAAATGGCCTCAATGCCGAGCAGCGCGTTAACCCGGCTTTCCCCTTCGGCACTTCCCTTCACCGCCGCCTGAATCACCGCCAGCTGCGGATCGCTCACGTCGATGGCGTTACCCTGCTCATCCACGCCGCCGACATAGCGCATCCACCCAGCCACACCCAGCGCCAGCAGTGGGAAAGGCGTCTGGTGCACCAGGTGCCAGCGCGCGGGATCCAGCATCCGCTGCGGAAGCTTCTGGCTGCCGTCCATCGCAATTTGCCAGGTACGGTGGCGCAGGGCCGGGTTACTGTAACGGGCGATCAGCAGGTCAGCGTAGCGTTCTAAATCGACGCCCTTCACTTTCAGGGTCGGCGCCTGCTCGTTGAGCATCAGCGCGTGCGCGGCGACGCGATAGTGTTCGTCTTCCATACACTCATTAATGTGCTGATAACCGGCCAGATAGCCCAGGTAGGCCAGGAAAGAGTGGCTGCCGTTGAGCATGCGCAGCTTCATCTCTTCAAACGGGATCACGTCTGAAACCAGTTCGGCTCCGGCTTTTTCCCATTCCGGACGCCCGGCCACAAAGTTATCCTCGATAACCCACTGGCGGAACGGCTCGCAGGCCACCGCCGCCGGATCGCGTACGCCGGTCAGCTGCGCGATTTTATCCAGCGTATCGGGTGTGACCGCCGGTACGATGCGGTCCACCATGGTTGACGGGAAGGTGACGTTAGCCTCGATCCAGTCCGCCAGCTCGCCGTCTACCGCCCGGGCGTAAGCGCAGGTGACATTGCGCATCACGTGACCGTTCTCCGGCATGTTGTCGCAGGACATCACGCTAAACGCGGGCAGCCCCGCCGCTTTACGGCGCGCCAGCGCTTCCACCACCACGCCCGGCGCGGATTTCGGCTGATGCGGGTTTTGCAGGTCGGCAACGATGAAAGGATGATCGAGCATCAGTTGCCCGGTTGCCGGAGAGTGGCAGTAGCCTTTTTCGGTGATGGTCAGCGAGACAATCGCCACCTGCGGTTCACACATTGCCGCCAGCACGCTTTCCAGCCCGTCGACCTGCGCGTGCAGGGCCTTTTTGACTACGCCAACCACGCGGGACGTCCAGGCATCGGCAGACATTTCCGCTACGGTGTAGAGGTTATCCTGCGCCTTCAGGTCGGCAATCTGCTGCTCGCCGCCAATCAGGTTAACCTCACAGTACCCCCAGTCGCTGCCGTGTTCAGCCGCGAGGATGTCCGCATACACCGCCTGATGCGCGCGGTGAAATGCGCCGAAGCCTAAATGTACAATGCGTGCTTTAAGGCTGTCGCGATCGTACTGAGGCAGCGTCGCGTTGGCCTGTAATAAGGTGTTTTCCATGATTAAGACTCGCTAATTAGAAAGCTGTGGATCGCTGCCGCCCCCAGTCCAGAGCGGCAGCGCCTGCTGACTACACCAACTAGAATGGCAGTCGGGGTAAAAAATTACTGCCATCAACCATACTGATACTGCCGTTTGAGTTTTTGATTTATATTAACTTTTGCTCAGGTGGTGTGACATAAACAAAAAGTTGTGTGATAAGTCACGAAAGATATAAACCACTAGCGTCGCGTGGAGACCGCACCGTAACCCACGCGCTCTTTCGGCGCGGCCTCTGCTGCATCTTCAGCCGCGCTAAGGTCGCGGTCGCGGACTTCCGGCATCAGGAACGCCGAAACCAGCCCAATCACGGAATAGGCCACCAGCATGGCTACAATCGGCCACCAGGAACCCGTCATATTGCAGAAAATCCCCGCCAGTACCGGGCCAAAGCCCACCGCCACCAGACCACCCGCCTCCTTGGAGATAGCCATACGGGTAAAGCGATTTCGCGAGCCAAACATCTCCGCCATGGTGATATTTTCCAGCGCAAACAGCCCCAGCACGGCGAAGTTATGGATAACGATGATCGAGAGCATGATTGTCCCCGGCGCATAGCTCTTATCGACGATAATCGACAGCATCGGGTACGCCAGAATAATGGCGGAGATATTGAGGATAATGTACGGCAGCCTGCGCCCCACTTTGTCGGAAAGCCAGCCCAGCAGCGGGATGGAGATAAACCCGAGAATAGAACTTATCATCAGCGCGTCGGTGGGAATCGCTTTATCGAACAGCAGCGTCTGGACCAGATAACCCGCGAGGAAGGTCTGGATCAGCCCCGAGTTGCCCGCCTGACCGAAGCGCAGGCCGGTCGCTAGCCAGAAGGATTTACTTTTCACCATTGAACCCAGCGAGGTGTCCGGCTGCACGGTTTCTGCATCGTTTACTTTCTCAAAGACCGGGCTCTCCTTGAGGTTCATTCGCAGCCAGATGGCAAAGATCATCACCACGACGCTGGCAAGGAACGGCACGCGCCAGCCCCAGGCGAGCAGCTGTTCACGATCGAGGGCGAAGAACATAATGGCCCAGATCGCCGTGGCGCTCAGCGTCCCGCAGTTAGTCCCCATAGCCACCAGCGAGGAGATGATGCCGCGTTTCCCTTTCGGGGCGTACTCCGCCAGCATGGTCCCGGCCCCGGAGATCTCCGCCCCGGCGCCCAGCCCCTGAATGATACGCAGCGTCACCAGCAGTACGGGCGCAAAAATGCCGATCTGCGCGTAGGTCGGCAGCACGCCAATCAACGTGGTGCAGATCCCCATCATGGTGATGGTGATAAACAGCACCTTTTTACGACCAATGCTGTCGCCCATTCTGCCGAAGATAAAGGCCCCGACGATACGCGCGATGTAGCCCGCGCCGTAGGTTCCCATCGCCAGAATCAGCGCCATCGCGGCCGACTGTTCCGGGAAGAAGATTTCATGAAATACCAGCGCCGCCCCCAGCGAGTAGAGCTGGAAATCCATAAACTCCAGCGCGGTGCCCAGCCAGCCGGAGACGGCGGCTTTCACCAGATCTGAGGTGGTTCTTTGAGGTTGTGCTTGCGTCATAATGGCTATCTCTAAAAGGTAAGATGCGTACCACTGAGAGCCCGTCTTCGCGGGCTCTTAACCGCGTGTAGGGTTATTGCCCGAACGTCAGTAAAACCTTGCAGCACTGCCGCTGGTCTTTTTCAAACAGTTCGATGGCGTCTGTTACATGGTGATAGTCAAAGGTATGGGTGATCAGTTTTTCCGGGTCGATCAGCCCTTTTTCAAGCCAGTCGATGACGACCGGGAATTTGTTGGCATTGAGGCGCGAGGAGAAGATCGCCAGCTCTTTACCGGTAATCCCCTGCTGGACTATCTGGCTCGGCTCGCTGGAGAAGCCCATCAGCACGATGCGCGCCGCCGGGGAAGCCAGGGTGACCGCCTCCTGCAAAATCGACGGATGGCAGGCGGCATCAATAATCAGCGTCGGCTTGATGCCTTTTTCGTCCAGCGCGGCCTGCAGCGACTTTTCGCCGTTATTAAAGACCCAGTCCGCGCCGCTGCGCTGGGCCATAGCCAGACGCTCATTGATTCTGTCGACGACGATAACCTGCTTCACGTTGTAGACGCCCTTCAGCGCCTGTACGGTGACCAGTCCCATCGGTCCTGCGCCGTAGATCAGCGCAACGTCCTGTTCGGTAGGGCTAGCCTGCCCCGTCACGTTGGCGGCAATGGTGAAAGGTTCAACCATCACGGCGTGTTTATCCGGGATCGCATCCGGGATGCGCCAGGCATTTTTAGCGGGCACGGCGGCATATTGGCTGAATCCGCCGTCGCGGTGGACGCCCAGCACCACCAGCGAGGTGCAGACGTTAGGCTTGCCGACGGAGCACGGGTAGCAGTGCCCGCAGCTGATCACCGGATCCACCGAAACGCGCTCCCCTAACCGGGACGGTTCTACGCCCTCGCCCACGGCGTCGATCGTGCCAAAAAACTCGTGGCCAATCACGCGCGGATATTTTGCAAACGGATTATGCCCGCGGTAGATGTGGCTGTCTGACCCGCAGATCCCGGCCAGCTTGATTTTGACGCGGACTTCCCCTGCGCCTGGCTCCGGGCGCGGACGCTCTTCAATCACCAGCTGGTTCGGCTGTTGAATCACTACGCTTTTCATCGTTCGCTCCTCGGTTACCAGTTCCACAGCGTGCCGTCTTCGAGACGGGCCACCGGCAGATAGGCCGGATCGTACGGGTATTTCGCCGCCAGCTTTTCATCAAACTCAATGCCCAGCCCCGGCTTCTCGCCCGGGTGCATATAGCCGTTATCAAAGCGCCAGCTGTGCGGGAAGACTTCCAGCATCTGTTCGGAGTATCCCATATATTCCTGCACGCCGAAGTTCGGCACCCACAGGTCGAAATGCAGCGCGGCCGCGTGGCAGATCGGCGACAGATCGGACGGGCCGTGCGAGCCGGTACGCACCTGATAGAGCGACGCGAAGTCCGCGATGCGGCGCATCCCGGTGATCCCCCCCGCATGGGTGATAGTGGTGCGGATATAGTCGATAAGCTGCTCTTCGATAAGCTGCTTGCAGTCCCAGATGCTGTTGAACACCTCGCCCACCGCAATTGGCGTGACGGTATGCTGGCGGATCAGGCGGAAGCACTCCTGGTTTTCCGCAGGCGTTGGGTCTTCCATCCAGAACATGCGGAACGCTTCGATACTCTTGCCGAAGCGCGCCGCTTCGATGGGCGTCAGGCGGTGGTGCATGTCATGCAGGAGATGCTCATTGAAGCCAAATTTACTGCGCACCGCGTCAAACAGTTTTGGCGTGAAATCGAGGTATTTCTCGGTGGACCAGAGCTGCTCTTCCGGCCAGTCGCCTTTGGTGGCGGGCTCGTAGGCCAACCCCTTCCCTTTAGCCATGCCGTAGGTGGTTTTCATACCCGGCACGCCGCACTGGACGCGGATCGCCTTAAAGCCCATCTCCTTATGGCGGGCGTAATCTTCCAGCACGTCGTCAATGGTGTGCCCGGTGGTGTGGCAGTAGACCATTACGCCCTCACGGGATGCGCCGCCCAGCAGCTGATAGAGCGGCATATTGGCCGCTTTGGCTTTGATATCCCAGAGCGCCATATCCACGGCGGAAATTGCCGACATGGTGACCGGCCCGCGGCGCCAGTAGGCGCCCTTATAGAAGAATTGCCAGATATCTTCGATGCGGTGCGCGTCGCGGCCAATCAGCTGCGGGCAGAGATGATCTTTCAGGTAGGAAGCAACGGAGAGCTCACGCCCGTTCAGCGTGGCGTCACCGAGGCCAACGATCCCTTCATCGGTAGTGATTTTAAGGGTGACAAAGTTCCGCCCCGGGCAGGTAACAAACACGTCAGCCGCGACAATCTTCATAATTCCTTTCCTTACATCGTTCGTTGTGATGACGGAAATTTACCCACTCACATAACTACCATACAAGTATGATGATCATAAAATCGGCTAACGATCACAAAAACGGTCGCCTGCTCGTCCCCCTAAAACCCATCATTTTGTGCCTGTTTCACTTCAGGTGACGATTCATTTAGGCAGCGTACCTGAAGATATCTTTTACTTTTCCATACCCGTGTCGCGGGTATGCCGTTATTGCTCTTTGGTGTAGAATCTGAACGGGGAAACTTGCTCATCTGCACCCATTTAAAAGGAAACGCTATGACTACATTAAGCAAACGCCTTTGTCTGACAGCCCTGCTGGCGCTGTCATCGTTCGCCTTTGCCGCCTCTGCGACAGCGGAAACCAGCAAGCTCATTATTGAGTCTGGTGACAGCGCGCAAAGCCGCCAGAACGCCGCGATGGACAAAGAACAATGGAATGACACCCGCAGCCTTCGTCAGAAGGTCAACAAACGTGCTGAAAAAGAGTGGGACAAAGAAGATGTCGCCTTTGACGCACGCGATAAGTGTCAGCAAAGTGCGAACGTCAATGCCTACTGGGAGCCGAACACCCTGCGCTGCCTGGATCGCCGCACTGGTCGTACGGTAGCCCCATAATGTCGGCGCCCTGTGACGTAAAACTCCGGCCGCTGGAGCGTGAAGACCTGCGCTTTGTCCACCAGCTCGACAATAACGCCAGCGTGATGCGCTACTGGTTCGAAGAGCCGTACGAGGCCTTTGTCGAGCTGTCGGATCTTTACGACAAGCACATTCACGATCAGAGCGAACGTCGTTTTGTGGTGGAGTGTGAAGGCGACAAAGCCGGGCTGGTGGAGCTGGTTGAGATCAACCACGTTCACCGCCGGGCGGAGTTCCAGATCATTATTTCGCCGGAGCACCAGGGGAAAGGCCTGGCCTCCCGGGCGGCGAAGCTGGCGATGGATTACGGATTCAACGTACTGAATCTCTACAAGCTTTATCTGATCGTGGATAAAGAGAACGAAAAAGCGATCCATATCTACCGCAAGCTGGGCTTTATGGTAGAAGGCGAGCTGATTCATGAGTTCTTTATCAACGGTGAATACCGGAATACCATCCGCATGTGCATTTTCCAGCATCAGCATCTGGCCGGTCACAAGCCGTCAGGTGCCAGCCTGCTGAAACCAACCGCGCAGTAGCCTGCGCGGTTTCATTCTCAGTAATACTCAATCGTGTTTTTGATGGTGTACTTGCGCTCAACGGCGGGTTTGACGCTGTCGTCCGTGATCGTCAGATCGCAGCTCACCGGGTTATTGTGGCGATCGTAGTCGCAGCTCTGCGTCACGTTGCCCAGCGGCTTATCGTTTAACAGGCTCACGGCCGAGTAATCCATTCTTTTGCGCAGATCCTTAGACGGCGTCGACTGTACCGATAAATGCTGATCCCCGGAGACGGTGGTTTTGCCCAGCGGGTAGCCATCCGCATCGTAGCGGTACTTCACCTCCATCTCTTTACCATGTGCGGCCACCACGAAGCCGTTGTCGTCGGTATCCCACGTCACCCCGGCTGACGGCAGTTCGGCCAGCTGGCATTTGCCCTGCAGCTTCACCTTACGCTGCTGGGTTTCTGCATCGATGTAGTAGTTTGCATCCAGCACCAGCGCTACACCCGTGTTAGCCTCCAGGTCGTGCAACTCCAGCGTATCAAAACACCCTTCCGCCGACACAGTGCCGGTGACCCGTTTGGACACTTCACCCTTCTCGTTGAACAGCGTCTGGGTAAAATCCTTGACCGGGCCGCGAAGAGGGTCGAAATCAAATTCGTTCGAAAAACTCGCCATCTCGGGCGTAAACGACAGCGGCGCGGAGTTGTTATCACACCCTGCGAGAGTAGCTGCCAGGAGCGTTATCGCTGCATATTTCTTCACATTCTTTACCAATACAGAGAGATTATTCCCAATCATATTAGCAAATACAGTTGTTTACACGAAGCCTGCTAAAATTAATCTCTACACAGAGAAAAGGAGCTACAGATGAAACGGTTACCCTGGATTACCGCCCTGCTGTTAATGAGTGCCTCAACGGCCGCGCTGGCGGCACCGGACTCCTGCGAGCGCGTGAAAAGCGACATTCAGCAGAAGATCATCAACAACGGCGTGCCGGAGTCAGGTTTTACGCTGAACATTGTGCCGAACGATCAGGCTGACCAGCCGGACGCTCAGGTGGTGGGCCACTGTGCCAACGACACCTTTAAAATTTTGTACACCCGTACGGGCAGCGGAGCGGCGGCCGGCAATCAGGATAATGCGCCGGCTGAACCTCAGTAAATCACCGTCAATCCCCTTTGATTTGACAAGGATTAATATTTAATACCTCCAAATAAGTAACACTCACCCCATCATTAGCCCGGTTATCATTTCGGGAAAAATAATACGTAATCACAATGGTGGGGTGAGCCATGTCCGATATCGAACATCACGGCGGGATAAGCCGTCGAACACTCGTGAAATCTACGGCGATAGGTTCTCTGGCGCTTGCCGCTGGCGGAATTTCGTTGCCTTTTGGACTGAAAAGCGCCGCAGCCGCGGTACAAAATGCAATGAAACCGGCAGAAGATAAAGTGGTCTGGGGCGCCTGTTCGGTCAACTGCGGCAGCCGCTGTGCGCTGCGTCTGCACGTCCGCGATGACGAAGTGTACTGGGTCGAAACGGATAACACCGGTGAGGATATCTACGGCAATCACCAGGTCCGGGCCTGCCTGCGCGGGCGCTCCATTCGCCGCCGCATCAACCACCCTGACCGTCTGAACTACCCGATGAAACGCGTGGGTAAGCGGGGTGAAGGCAAGTTCGAGCGCATCAGCTGGGACGAAGCGCTGAACGCCATCACCGCCAGTCTGAAAGACGTGGTCAGCAAGTACGGCAACGAAGCGGTGTATATTAATTACTCCTCCGGGATTGTCGGCGGCAATATCACCCGCTCCTCCCCTTACGCTTCGCTGGTGGCGCGCCTGATGAACTGCTACGGCGGTTTCCTGAGCCACTACGGCACCTACAGCACGGCGCAAATCGCCTGCGCGATGCCTTATACCTATGGCAGCAACGACGGCAACAGCACCTCGGATATCGAAAATACCAAACTGGTGGTGATGTTCGGCAATAACCCGGCGGAAACGCGCATGAGCGGCGGCGGGATTACTTACTATCTGGAGCAGGCCCGCGAGCGTTCTAACGCACGCATGATTGTCATCGACCCGCGCTATACCGATACGGCAGCCGGACGCGAAGACGAGTGGATCCCGATCCGTCCGGGTACCGATGCCGCCCTGGTGGCGGGGATTGCCTGGGTATTGATCGACGAAAACCTGGTTGACCAGCCGTTCCTGGACAAATACTGCGTTGGCTACGACGAAAAAACGCTGCCGGAAGGTGCCCCCGCTAACGGTCACTACAAAGCGTACATTCTCGGCCAGGGTGAGGACAACACGGCGAAAACGCCGGAGTGGGCCTCGCGCATCACCGGCATTCCTGCAGACCGCATCATTAAACTGGCCCGCGAGATTGGATCCGCGAAGCCGGCCTATATCTGCCAGGGCTGGGGACCACAGCGTCAGGCGAACGGTGAACTGACCTCCCGCGCCATCGCGATGCTGCCGATTCTGACCGGCAACGTGGGGATCAACGGCGGCAACAGCGGCGCCCGTGAGTCGACCTACACCATCACTATCGAACGTATGCCGCTACCGGAAAACCCGGTCAAAACGCAAATTTCCTGCTTCAGCTGGACGGACGCCATCGCCCGCGGCCCGGAAATGACCGCTCTGCGCGACGGGGTACGCGGTAAAGATAAGCTGGACGTGCCGATTAAGTTCATCTGGAACTATGCGGGCAACACCATTATTAACCAGCACTCCGATATCAATAAAACCCACGATATTCTGCAGGACGAAAGCAAGTGCGAAACCATCGTGGTGATCGACAACTTTATGACCTCATCGGCGAAATACGCCGATATCCTGCTGCCAGATTTAATGACCGTCGAGCAGGAAGACATTATCCCTAACGATTACGCCGGGAACATGGGTTACCTGATTTTTCTCCAGCCCGTGACCGCGCCGAAGTTCGAACGCAAGCCTATCTACTGGATCATGAGCGAAGTGGCGAAACGCCTCGGACCGGATATCCATCAGAAATTTACCGAAGGACGAACGCAGGAAGAGTGGCTGCAGTATCTGTATGCCAAAATGCTCGCTAAAGATCCCACACTGCCGTCCTATGACGAGCTGAAAAAAATGGGCATCTATAAGCGCAAAGATCCGAACGGACACTTTGTGGCCTATAAAAAATTCCGCGATAACCCGGAAGCCAACCCGCTGAAAACGCCCTCAGGCAAGATTGAAATTTATTCCAGCAAGCTGGCGGATATTGCGGCGACCTGGGAGCTGGCAAAAGATGAGACCATCAGCCCGCTGCCCGTCTACGCATCTACCTTTGACGGCTGGGATGCGCCCGAGCGCACGCAGTTCCCGCTGCAGCTGTTTGGCTTCCATTTTAAAGCCCGCACCCACTCGAGCTACGGTAACGTCGACGTGCTGCAAGCGGCCTGCCGCCAGGAGGTCTGGCTGAATCCCGTTGATGCCGCGAAACGTGGCATTAAAAACGGCGATACGGTGCGCGTCTTTAACGATCGCGGTGAGGTGAGAATAGAAGCGAAAGTCACGCCGCGCATCATGCCAGGCGTAAGTGCCATGGGCCAGGGAGCCTGGCACGATGCCAATATGAATGGCGATCGTATCGACCACGGCTCGTGTATCAACACCCTGACCACGCACCGCCCGTCACCGCTGGCAAAAGGCAACCCGCAGCACACCAATCTGGTGCAGATTGAGAAGGTGTAAGGGGTGAATTCTATGACCCTGGTTTATGCTTTGGTCTGTATTAATGGTTAATCACGTCGCGCGGACATAACCGCGCGAGCAAGGAAGGTTTAATGAAAGACGTCTCACACCGTGACTCGTTCGCGTTCAGCGCCCGCGTACTGGGCGCGCTGTTTTACTTCGCCCCAGACAGCGAGCAGACAGCCCCTCTGGTGCAGGCACTTACCGCTGGCGAATGGATAGAGGACTGGCCCCTGCCGCCCGAAACGCTGCTGCCCGTTGCCGAAACCTTTGCCTCATCTTCCGATGAGCCGCTGACGGATGCCTGGCAACGGCTGTTTATTGGTCCTTATGCCCTGCCCGCTCCGCCGTGGGGTTCCGTCTGGCTGGACCGTGAATCCGTGCTGTTTGGCGATTCGACCCTCGCGCTGCGCCAGTGGATGCGGGAAAACAATATCGCGTTTCAGATGCAGCAAAATGAACCGGAAGATCATTTCGGCACCCTGCTGCTGCTTGCGGCATGGCTGGCCGAGAATGGCCGCGAGTCGGAGTGCGATCGGCTTCTGGCGTGGCATCTGCTGCCGTGGAGCACCCGCTTTCTGTCGGTGTTTGTCGACAATGCCGGGCATCCGTTCTATATCGCGCTCGGCAGGCTTGCGCAGCTGACGCTGGCGGACTGGCGATCGGCGTTGGTTGTTCCGGTTGCGGAAAAGACGTTGTACCGCTAAGGGATATGGCTTGCCCGCGGGTGGCGAGCAAGCCTTTAACCAGGGTTTGGTTGTGCATCACCACCTGATTCACTCACACTCTCTTTGCTTTGAATGAACCGGAGTGCCAAATAGAGGTCTGGCGCCAGAATCATGTCATCATCATTCATCGTTGGCCGACTTTCTTTAAACCAACGTGTTAATTCCGTTTTCCTGCCCGCAAGGATTAACATAATCTGTCGGGCTTTCAGGTCACGCTTTAACTCATTAATGCTTGCCAGGACACTGATATCTGAATAGGTGAAGCAAGCCACGGCATCAATAACCACCCATTTAGGTTGTACTGCTGCACCATCAACCAGGTTCAATACCCGACGTTTAAAATAAGCCACATTAAAATAGGTCAACGGTGAGTTAAATCGATACATCAGCACGCCCGGGACCATTTTAATATCGGTTGTATTCCCTAATGAGTGGATCATTCCATTTTCGTCAGTCCCCAGTAAGTGCTCAGAGGGACGAAATACCGTACGCAGGAACTGTAACAGGCCAAGCAACACCGCAAGACCGATTCCCTGGATTACACCGATGATTAAAACACAGCCAAACGTGAAGAAGGCCAGGCGAAATGCCTGTTTATTTCTTCGCCTCAGGTTCCATAACCCACGTAAATCAATTAATGACCACGATGCATACATTAGAACAATACCTAATGCAGATACCGGAATAAATTGTAATGGCTGCGTGAAAAATACCACCACTAAACCTATCAGTAAGGCTGCGACTATGGAAACCAGCTGACTTTTCCCCCCAACGGAATCATTAACCGCGGTCCGGGAATCGGCTCCACTGATGGCAAATCCCTGAGATAGCCCAGACATAATGTTCGCAATACCCAGTGCCCGGAACTCTGCATCAGCATTAATTTCATAGCCATTTTTCGCGGCGAAACTGCGAGCGGTCAGCATCAGACTGACAAAACTTACTAAAGCCAGGTTCAGCGCCGGGATCACTAATTCTCGCATCGGACCGGGCTGGAACGCCCCCCAGTTAACGACGGGTAAACCAGGCTGGAAGCCATCCCCCCCAATCGTGGCAATACCATACTGTTGCGCAGATGTTCCCCATACCAGTATCGTTGTTATCACAATGGCAATCAGAGGTGCTGGCCAGTGGCTGCGATACGTTTTGATAACCATTAAAATAATTAACGTTAAAAGTGATATCCCTATTGTTAATACATGGCTGTCAAAAAGTCGGCCTGGCAAGGCCAGTATTTTCTCAATAACCTGCGCTTCATCGAGCTTGATCCCCAAAACCTTGCCTAATTGCCCGACAATAATCGTCACGGCTACGCCATTAAGCAACCCTGTAAGAATGGGATGAGAAAGGAGATCGGCAAGTGCACCCAGATGGAATTTACTGGCAAGCAGGCACCACCCGCCCATCATCAATGTCATGACGATCGTCAGTTGCCAGTGAAGTTCAGGATTGCCTGCAGAAAGAGGAAACACGACGGCTGCAATCACGGCGCAGGTCGTTGCATCAGGGCCAACAATAAGCTGACGTGAAGAACCAAACAGTGCATAAGCTATCATCGGTAAAACGCAGGAATAGAGCCCCACTATTGCCCCAACACCCGCCAATTCAGCATAAGCAATAGCAACGGGTAGCGCTACAGCCGCAACGGATAATCCAGCCTTAACATCATGTTTTAGCCAGCTTTTATCGTAGGCTAACAAATTTTGTAACCCTGGCATGTACTTTAACAATAATTTTCCGAGCACTTTATTCTCCGGACAGGGATGATAGCCACGTAATATTGGCACACTTCTCAGTGAGGTTCTGGTTTCCAAATGCTCCGGAGTCAGGTCGATGCCTCTCAGTTCTTAATAAAACGTCAGTCAACTCATTATTCTGACTGCTGTTAAACATCATTTAAAAACTACCGCCCCATCATCTTTCCGGGGCGGCTCAAATTCGTCGCTATTGCGCGCTCATATCTATAAGCAACCCGCAATCAGAAACTGTACGTCACCTTCAGGCTTCCCGTTGGCGACGTTTTACGTTGCACGATCGGGCTATCACCCGCATCCCCCGTCAGCTGCGTTACGCCCGCGGAGGTGAGAACGCTCCAGCGCGAGGTGAGCCTGTAGGTCCAGTCAAGGTTCATCGACCAGGCGTAAATTCCCGCTCCGGCGTCATGTCGGGCAAACCCCGATGCGGCGGACTGGGCAGCATTAACCCCATAGTACGTTTGCATGTACTTGCCGGAACCCCAGCTGCCCGTCAGCCCCAGCGTCACCGCATTTTTCGACGATGTGTAGAGCGGGCTGGAAATGCCGAAATGCACCGCCTCACCGTTGTCTCTCTCAGAAACCGGGATCTCAGCCTGCAGCTGCAGATTGAGCCAGTCGGTCACCTTATACCCCAGACCCGGCACTACGATAGCGGAACCTTTGATATCGCCCATCCCCCGCAGGTAGTCGCTGCCGGAGCTGATCGAATCACTGCTCACGTCTTTATCTTTACGGCCTGTTCGGTAGCTCACTGCGGCGTTGTAATCCAGGTTGCCAATGTTGTTTCCGTAACCGATACCCCGCGTGGTGCTGATAAAGAAACCATTTGCCATGGAATAATCTACTACCTGAGCTGCCGAGACCCGGCTTTTATCCGAACCCGAGTAGCGTGGCGCGACGTCCACGCCTCCCCCCAGGGTTAAGGCATTGCCCTGTTTCTGCTCTGCCGCCAGTACCGGGGTAGCCAGTAACGCCAGAATAACGCCCGGCACGATGTTTTTCAGTCTGCGGCTCGGAAGTAAATAGGGGAAAGTATGACGCAGTTCGATGTTACTCATTGAAGAAGTCCTTTGGATTCAAATGATTGCAATGCAAGCGGTTTACACGCCAGAGCACTCATTCTGAATACTCACCCTGAGGTTCTTATGAGCCGAAAATGAAGAAAGGCTGAAGCGCGTGCGTGCGCTGTCAACCGAACGGATTTCCTGCTACCGTTTTTTTCTTAAGTTGTTCTTCATTCACTGTTGATACAGTTACCAATGTGAAAATCTTACTAATCGAAGACGACCTGGATCTCGGCAATGGCGTACGTATCGCCCTTTCAGATCAAGGATTTGATGTCATATGGGTTCGCCGTAAAGAGGATGCGCTGCATCAGCTTGAGGTCGGCGTGCCGGAACTTATTCTGCTCGACCTGGGGCTGCCCGACGGCGACGGCATGAGCCTGATGACGCGTTTGCGCCAGCAGCTTAAGGGGATCCCCGTCATTATCCTGACGGCGCGAGGCACCCTGCAGGATCGCCTGTGCGGGCTGGATGCTGGCGCAGACGACTATCTTGTCAAACCCTTCGTTCTCGCCGAACTGCTGGCGCGAGTCAGAGCCCTTGCGCGACGCAGCTACGGTTTTGAAAATGAAGCGATAGAAATCAGGAGCTTATCGCTTCATATCCCGACGCGTCGCGTAACGGTGAACGCGCGTCACGTTGAGTTGACGGCCAGTGAATATGCGCTGCTTGAAACGTTGATGCTGCGCGCTGACCGGGTGATCACGCGGCGGTTCCTGGAAGAGAGGATATTTGGCGCGAAGGAAAATCTCAGCAATGCGCTCGACGTGCATATGGGGAATTTGCGGCGAAAAATTGGTGACGGCTATGTACGAACGGTGCGGGGCGTCGGGTATGTCATTGATACCGTCGCTATCCAGAAGGTAACAGATTAATGCGAAATGTCTGGCACCAACTGAGGCGCCCAACGCTGGTACGGCGAATTATCATCGCCCAGATGCTGCTGCTTACCCTGCTGTGGTGTCTTTTTTTAACCTTTATTTTATTGGAAGACCTGCGTAGCCCTCCGATACTCACGGGAAGTAAGACTTACGAAACCATTTTTACTCTGGTTGATCTCAGTGACGAGCGCCCGCAGGCTCGTAATGATGTCCTGGAAGCATTCAGCAAAGCGTTGCGGGAAGGCTATGGCGGCGGTGAAGATCCGGAGCTGTCGATTAACCTGATCGTTCGCGAAAACAACGAGGTTATTTTCTCTTCTGATGGTGCACCTACGGGGGTAAAAAACACCAGACTGGGCGAAATGCAGCGCGTTCAGAGTGAAGGTCACGCCTGGACGAGCCGCACGCTTAAATCCCCCCACTCCAACGTGGAGGTTACCCTTTTCACCCCTGCCGGAAGCTGGAACTTCTTTATCTACCTGAACTCGCGGGGCTACTACATTATGCCGCTGCTGGTATGTATTCCTTTTCTTCTGTTTCCTGCGTGGCTGTCAATCCGCATTGCGATGCGCCCCTGGAGCAAGGTGGTTAATGAGATCTCATTACGTTCGCCTGACGATCTCTCCCCTTTAAAGGCTGTTCCCGGGCATAAGGAACTCCGCCAGATGGTGGACGCGATTAATGATTTTCTTGCCAGAGTGCGGGAAAGCGCTGAACGCGAACGGGTTTTCATTGCGGACGCCGCGCACGAGCTGCGTACGCCGCTGGCCGCGATGCGCATCAACGTGGAGGCGCTGCAGTCCTGGGTGAGCAGCGAGAGCCAGCGGCAGCTGCTTGCAGGGATTGTGCGCAGCAATAGCCGGGCGGCCCGTCTTGTCAACCAGCTGCTGCTGATGATGCATAGTGAAGCGCGCATTGACACCGCGATGGAGCCCGTGCCGCTAACCTCGCTCATACAAGAGCGGATGGCTGCGCTGGAGCCGCTAGCGTCCGGGCGCAAGATTGAGCTGGAATTCTTCGCTGAGGATGAGATTTGGATCGCTGGCGTCAGGGAGCGTCTGATGTCGCTGATCGACAATCTCATTGAAAACGCCGTGAAGTACAGTCCTGAGGGCGGGCGGATTCAGGTAGAGGTACGCTCAGCAGATAAATCAGCCCAGCTACGCGTCTCCGATCGGGGGCCGGGTATCCCGGTTGAATTGCGCGAGCGCGTATTCGACCGGTTTTTCCGCGACCCCAATCAGCTGCAAAGCGGGAGCGGACTGGGGCTTGCCATTGTCAAAGCCGTTGCACAGCAGCACGGCAGCAGCGTAAACCTGAGTACTTCCGCAGAAGGTGGCCTGCTGGTGACGGTTGACTTCCCGAACCGCACGTATAGCTAAACCGGAACAGGGTGTTTGATCGCAAATGCCGCAGATTGCTTCAAAAAAATTACCGTATTTGTTATATTGTTGTTTATTGCTTATTCACCTCTGCGGTGCCAAAAAGAACAAGATTCACCGCAACCCAGGAAAGAGAAATGTTAGATTACCGCTTCCCGACAGCTTTGCAGATGGTTCTCAGCGTAGCAATGGCGGAGCAACTAGGTGAACGTTCGACGAGTGCGATTCTGGCCTACGGCCTGGAAGCCAACCCGAGCTTTATCCGCAAATTGATGGTTCCACTCACGCGTGACGGCATTATCGTCTCAACGCTTGGCCGCAACGGCTCAATTCATCTTGGACGTCCGCCGGAAGAGATTACCCTGCGCGATATCTACCTTTCAGTCACCGAAGATAAAAAACTGTGGGCGTCGCGCCCGGACGTGCCGGCCCGCTGCGTGGTCAGCGCGAACGCCTGCTGGTACTTCAAATCTATTTCCGAAGAAGCAGAGCAGGCCTCGCTCGCGGTATTAGCGCGCCACACCGTGGCAAGCGCGCTGGACGAGGTCAAGAAAGCCGATACCAGCGGGTGCGATCCTTTACCTGAACTGATTGCCCAGTACAAAAAAGCCCAGTAATTTACGCAAAAAAAAACCGCCCTCATAGTGAGTGCGGTTTTTTATTATCTGCGATATCCCTACGCAGGCAGAACCTCTCTTTCCTCTTTGCCGCGCGTCACGAACTTACGCAGCGTCACGTAAAAGACCGGCGTCAGGAACAGACCAAACAGCGTCACGCCCAGCATCCCGGAGAAGACCGTAATCCCGGTGACGCCGCGCACTTCTGCGCCCGCGCCGTGGCCGAGGATCAGCGGAATGGTCCCGGCGATAAAGGCGATGGAGGTCATCACAATCGGACGTAAACGCAGGCGGCACGCTTCCAGCGCTGCTTCCATGATGCCTTTCCCCTGAATTTCCAGCTCGCGGGCAAACTCCACGATAAGAATCGCGTTTTTACAGGCCAGCCCCATCAGCACCACCAGCCCCACCTGCACGAAGACGTTGTTATCGCCCCCGGTCAGCCAGACGCCAAACAGCGCGGAAAGCATGGTCATCGGAACGATGAGGATCACCGCCAGCGGCAGCGTCCAGCTTTCATACAGCGCCGCCAGCACCAGGAACGCCAGCAGTACCGCGACCGGGAAGACGATCAGCGCCGTATTGCCCTGCGTGGCCTGCTGGAAGCTCAGATCCGTCCATTCAATGTTCATTCCGTTCGGCAGGATCTGCTTAGACATCGCGTCCAGCTGCGTCATCGCCTGCGCGGACGAGAGCACGCGGGGGTCGGCATCGCCAATCAGATCCGCCGCCGGGTAGCCATTGTAGCGGATAACCGGATCCGGTCCGTAGGTGGTCGTGATTTTCACCATACTGCCAATCGGCACCATTTCGCCCTGGCTATTCCGTGTGCGTAAATTCGCAATATCTTCCACGCTGTCGCGGAACTGCCCGTCTGCCTGCGCCATCACGCGCCAGGTGCGCCCGAACTGGTTGAAGTCGTTCACGTACGACGAGCCCAGATAGGTTTGCAGCGTACCGAACAGATCGGTCAGCGACACGCCCTGCGCTTTCGCCTTATCGCGGTCAACCTGCACGTCGAGCTGCGGAACGTTAGCCTGATAGGTTGAGATCGGGAAGTGCATTCCCGGCGTCTGCATAATCGCACCGGACATGGTGTTCACCGCGTTTTGCAGCGCGCCATAGCCCAGACCCGCGCGATCCTGAATATACAGCGAGTAGCCAGACCCCTGACCCAGCCCCAGAATCGGCGGCGGCAGAATGGAGAAACCAAAGCCCTGCTGGATTTGCGCGATTTTCGCGTTGATCTCCGCGTTAATTTCCGCCGCAGAGTGCTTGCGCTGGTCAAACGGCTTCAGGCCAAAAAACACCGTCCCGGTATTCGGCGTGTTGGTAAACTGCAGCGCGTTCAGCCCCGGGAAAGCTACCGCGTAGTCCACGCCTTCGGTATTCATGCCGATTTCGCTCATTTTGCGGATCACCGCGTCGGTGCGAGCCAGCGACGAGCCTTCCGGCATCTTCACGCCGCCAATCAGGTAGAGCTTATCCTGTGTCGGAATAAACCCGCCGGGTACCGCTTTAAACATGACGCCCGCGGCACACAGCAGCAGCAGATACACCACAAACACCGCGCCGCGTCGGCCAAGCGTTTTGCCCACCAGCCCCTGATAGCCGTTAGAGCTACGATGGAAAAAGCGGTTAAACGGACGGAAAATCCAGCCGAACAGGCGATCGATAAGCCGGGTCGGGAAGTCTTTCGGCGCGCCGTGCGGTTTTAACAACAGCGCGGCCAGCGCCGGAGAGAGCGTTAGCGAGTTGATGGCGGAGATCACCGTCGAAATCGCTATCGTCACCGCAAACTGCTTGTAGAACTGACCGGTTACGCCGGAGAGGAACGCCATCGGCACGAACACCGCGCACAGCACAAGCGCAATTGCGATAATGGGCCCGGAAACTTCACGCATCGCCTGATGCGCCGCCGCAAGCGGCGCAAGCCCCTCTTCAATGTTTCGCTCGACGTTTTCCACCACCACGATGGCATCGTCCACCACGATACCAATCGCCAGCACCAGCCCGAATAAACTCAGGGTGTTAAGCGAAAAGCCCAGCAGATAGAGAATGCTGAACGTCCCCACCACCGACACCGGCACCGCGATCAGCGGAATGATCGACGCGCGCCAGGTTTGCAGGAACAGGATCACCACCAGTACAACCAGCACCACCGCTTCCAGCAGGGTTTGCACCACCGCACGGATGGAGTCGCGCACGAAAACCGTCGGATCGTAAGGTGCCGCCCACTTCATATCTTCCGGGAAACGGGTGGACAGCTCGTCCATTTTGGCGCGCACCGCGTTAGACAAATCAATGGCGTTCGCCCCCGGTGACTGGAAGATACCAATCCCGACCGCGTCTTTATTGTTAAGCTGGGAACGCAGCGCATAGCTGCCGGAACCCATTTCGATACGCGCCACGTCGCGCAGTCGGACGACCGAACCGTCCTCCGACGTTTTCAGGACAATGTTGCCAAACTCTTCTTCGGTATGCAGACGACCCTGGGCGTTAATGGAGATCAGGAAATCGCTCTCTTTCGGCAGCGGCTCGGCGCCAAGCTGCCCGGCAGAGACCTGCACGTTCTGCTCTTGCATTGCCGTGACCACGTCCGAGGCGGTCAGCCCGCGGGCTGCGACCTTGTTCGGATCCAGCCAGATGCGCATCGCGTATTCACCGGAGCCGAAAATCTGAATCTGGCCGACGCCGGGCAGACGCGCCAGCTCGTCCTTCACCTTCAGCGTGGCGTAGTTGCGCATATACAGTGAATCGTACTTGCCGTTGGGCGAGAACAGATGCACCACCAGCGTCAGCGTTGGCGACTGCTTCTGCGTCGTGATGCCCAGGCGCCGCACGTCTTCCGGCAGACGCGCCTCGGCCTGCGCGACGCGGTTTTGCACCTGCACCTGCGCCTGATCCGGATCGGTACCCGGACGGAACGTGACGGTAGTAACCAGCACGCCGTCCGAGCCGGCAACGGATTTCATGTACATCATGTTCTCGACGCCGTTGATCGCCTCTTCCAGCGGCGTCGCCACGGTCTCGGCAATCACTTTCGGGTTGGCGCCCGGATACTCCGCGCGCACCTGTACGCTTGGCGGTACGACGTCAGGATATTCACTCACCGGTAGAAGCGGGATGGCGATTAATCCTGTGATAAAAATCAGAATCGACAGTACGGCAGCGAAAATCGGCCTGTCGATGAAAAAGCGGGAAAAGTCCATGGGAAGGATTCTCAGGTCAAGTGATCAGTTGAGGGCGGTGCTGGCGGTCATGGCGACGGTTTTCGCGTTCACCGGCATACCCGGCATGAACACTTTCTGTAGACCGTCAACGATGACCTTATCGCCAGGTTTCAGCCCCTGCTGCACGATGCGTAAACCGTCGGCCAGACGCCCCGGCGTAATATCGCGACGCTGCGCTTTACCCTCTTTATCCACGATATAGACATACTTGCGATCCTGGTCAGTCAGTACCGCTTTGTCGTCAATAAGCATGGCCTGGAATTCCGCGCTGCCCGGCAGGCGCACGCGGGCAAAGAGTCCCGGCGTGAACTGACGCTGCGCGTTATCCAGCAGCGCGCGCATGCGGATCGTACCGGTACTCGGCGTGAGCTGATTATCAAGGAAATCCACTTTACCCTGATGGGGGTAGCCCTCCTCGCCGGCAAGGCCGATCTCAACCGGTAGCGCCGTATGGTGGCTGGACGCCCCCTGCCCGTTGCGGGCGAGATTTTGATAGTGAAGATAGGTTGACTCATCCACGTCGAAGTAGACGTAAACCGTCTTCTGCGAGACCAGGGTGGTGAGCACGCTGGCGCTGTCGCCCGCGGAGACCAGATTGCCGCTGGTGATTAACGCCCGGCTGGCGCGGCCATCAATAGGAGCCGTCACTTTGGTGAAGTCGAGATTCAGCTGCGCGGCGTCTACCGCAGCCTGGGCCGCGCGAATATCGGCCTGCGCCTGAATGGCGGCCGAACGGCGCTGCTCCCACTCTTCACGGGATACCAGGTTGGTATTGATGAGTTTATCGGTACGGTTAGCCTCGCTTCGCGCCAGGCTGGCCTGCGTTTTGGCTCTCTCCAGCGTCGCCTGCGCCTGCTCCAGCGCGGCGCGATAGGTTCGGTCATCAATCGTGAACAGCACCTCGCCCTTTTTCACCTCCTGGCCGTCGGTGAAATTCACTTTGTCGATGTAGCCAGAGACACGGGGACGAAGCTGCACGCTTTCCACGGCTTCAATCCGTCCGTTAAAGCTATCCCACTGGCTAATGGATTTCACAACCACGTCTGCAGCATTAACGGCGGGCGCGGGCGGCGCGGCGTTTTGCGCGACGCTGTCATCACATCCGACGAGCAGCACGGAGAGCAGCATCGCTCCCAGCGCATTCAGATGATAGTTTCCCCAGGTTTTTTGCAGGCTCATTATTTTTATTCCGGTAATTGTAGCCGCCGGGCAAGACGCAGCGGGAGGCGCCGCGCCACTTCCTTTGTCCGGGCTGGCTTAAGGCCATTTGTGTCGTTCATCGCCACAAAACTGTAACAGTTTCGAATACACTATCGCGGCGATTGTAGGAATGCGCCTAACTAAGTGCAAGAATAATTGTTGCACTTTATGTGCTATTTGAGGCGGCGATAAAAGGCCCGTTTCGGGCAAGGATTTAAATGCAACAATAAAACTTGCAATTATCGTGAAACCAGGCCACCTTAAAATGCAACAGATAAAGATACCTTTCTATCGCTGCGTGGGGGAAACCTGATGAACACTGGCGCATTTATGCATGATTTACTCGACTGGATTGATAACAACCTCGACAGTCGCCTGGACATTGAGACCGTCTCCAGGCGCTCCGGCTACTCGAAATGGCACCTCCAGCGCCTGTTTAAAGAGCATACGGGCTATCCCCTCGCCGGCTATATTCGCGCGCAAAAGCTGCAAAAATCAGTTGAGCGCTTAGCCCACAGCGATGAGCCCATCCTGAACGTGGCAATCGCGCTCGGGTTTGACTCTCAGCAGTCGTTCAACCGCAGCTTTAAGCGCCAATTCGGTCAGGCACCTGGCGCATGGCGACGCAGTATCGGCGGCCGTGAAACGCAACCGATGCACCAGTAGCTCACTTTTTACTGCAACATCATCCCGAAGCTGTTATACTGTATATAAATACAGTATGAGAGGTGCGTGATGGCTGTTGAAATAAAATATGTTGTCGTAAGAAAAGGTGAAGAGAAAATGACATTTGCCAGTAAGAAAGAGGCTGACGCTCACGACAAGCTGCTCGATATGGCAGACGCGTTCACCGACTGGCTGTTGCAAAGCGGAATGCAGATGGATGAAACGCAGGCTGAAAATCTTGGTCTGTATCTCGCCGAGCAGAAAGAGACCGTGCAGCATATTCTGCGCACCAGCAAGCTCCCTGCTCTCGATGCCCCTGCGGCTGACAGTAAAAAAATCAGAGCGGTAAAAGCTGCCTGATTGCCACATCGTCACCGAGCCTGACGCCGCAAGCAGCATGCTGCTTGCGGCTTTTTTATTAACGTCACGCGCCGGATTGCGGCAAGGCATCAATCATCTCTTGTAGTTCATTGTACAGTCTTGCCACATGGAAACCATCGCACACGGAATGATGAACCTGAACGGCAAGGGGCAATAATACTTTGCCATCTTGTTCATAGTATTTTCCAAGCGTAAACATAGGGGCAAAAAAGTTCTTCATGTGCGCAACGTTGACGTTAAAGCTGGTAAAACTCACCCAGGGGATACCCGATATGAAAAAAATATTTTCCCGGGATTCGTCCTTAGGCCAATAAGCAAAATTATTACCGTAGCGCGCAATGTCTTCAGCGTAGGTCTTCTGGAAGTGCTGAATATTGCCATCATAATGGCTCCATAATGATGAAAAGGTCTCTGTTTCATTATGGAAAATGGTATAGTTTGGATGAACTTCGTTCCATATAATAAGCTCATTGTCTTTCATGGCCATACGGAACTCAGGATGACTGTTGACGATCTTAGAAATGAGAAAAATAATAGTCGGGTAAAATTTCCAGCCGACCGCTTTGATATGTTTTAACAACGCAGTAATATCGATTAAAACCGTCTGGTTAAACGTCGACTGAGCGAACCCCTGAAAAATCTCAAAATGTTCCTTCCTTGCCCAACGAGATAAGTCAACGGACGTATATTCAGGGGTTATTTTTTCCATTTCTAAGCCTTTAATGAGCAAGCATATCTCTGAGGTTAGCCTAAATTTTTTCCAGGCATTAAGCAAGCAGGCGCCTCTGGAGAAAACGGCGCGGAATAACCGCCATTACGCACCCTGAAGACGTAACGTTTCCGCTTAAAACGCGCTGACCTGCCCGTACAAAGCACTCCTCACTCAATATTATCCCTCCCTCTTCGCGCAAAGGGTGTATTGTTTTTAAATGATTAATCCCCCTGAAGAGAAACAGCGTCATGATTAACATCCTTGGTAAAACCACCTCCATCAACGTTCGTAAAGTGCTCTGGACCTGTGAAGAAGCGGGCATACCTTACCTGCAGGAAGACTACGGCAGCGGTTTTGCCTCAACAGAAACGGATGACTTCCGCGCGCTGAACCCCAACGCCATGGTGCCGGTGCTGATGGATGACGATTTCGTGCTGTGGGAGTCCAACGCCATCTGCCGCTATCTGGTGCGCAAGGCCGGACGTCACGATCTGCTGCCTGCAGAGCCGCAGGCCTGCGCCAACGTTGAGCGCTGGATGGACTGGCAGGCAACTGAATTCAATAACGCCTGGCGCTATGTCTTCCCGGCGCTGGGACGAAAAAACCCGGACTTTAACGACCCTGCGCGCATTGCGGCGGGAATAAAAGAGTGGAACCACTGCATCACCATTCTGGAAAACCAGCTGCAGCGCACCGGGGCCTTTGCGGCGGGCGAGACGTTTACCCTTGCGGACGTGGTGCTTGGGCTGTCGGTGAATCGCTGGAAGATGACGCCGTTTGACAAGCCCCACGTGCCGGCGATTGAGGCCTGGTATGAGCGCCTTAACCAGCGCCCCGCGTTTTTGCGTCACGGCAATAACGGCATGATATAAATTATTTACGCCCACACCTTGAGTAAGGATATTTTATTTAATTACTAAACCCTGATTGGCGTCAGAGGGAATAATAATTAAGCCATATCCTGGACAGCCCGTTGCACCGCTTTGCTAGCCTGACTATTCAGGCAAAGCTCAACCCGGAGGTATTCTTGCTGATTAGACTCAAGAAAGAACGAACGCATAAGGAGGATCGTCGGCTTGCCCTCTGGCTGGCGACCTCGGCAGGTTTGCTTAACGCCATCGCCCTTGGGGCATTTGGCTTTTTCCCCTCTCACATGACCGGCAATACCTCACAATTATCCAGCGAAGTCTCCTCCACCGATCTGAGCGATATGATTTTCTTTGGCTCGATTATTCTCTCTTTTGTCACCGGCGCCATCCTTGCCCGTCTTATTGTACTCTGGGGCATTATCCACAATATCAGGCTGGTTTTTTGCCAAATCCTTTTTGTCGAGGGGGTACTATTGACCGGCATCTCTCTCTACGAGATGTATTTCCACGCCCTCACGAGCAACCGCGAGATTATTATTTTTCTGTGCGGCCTGATGGGCATTCATAATTCAACCTCCACGCAGCTCTCCGGAGGGCGGGTGAGATCGACGCACATTACCGGCACGCTAACGGATGCAGGCATATCGCTGGCCTCCGTGCTGGTGGCGATGCTTCGCAGGGATTACTCGAAGGATACCGCGGCACAAAAAAGTCAGCTGAAAACTCACTTAACCACCATTTTCTCGTTTATGAGCGGAGGGATTGCTGGTCTGCTGCTGTTCAGATGGATTGGGTTTAACGCCATGCTGGCGCTTGGGCTGCTGCTCGCGATTGTTGCCATTTTTTCTATCATTAGCATCTCGGTTCGCGTTCGCCGGGTTCGTGCCTCTATCTAAATAACGAACGACTCTCGGCGTAAGGGCGCCCTTTGATATGTGACACTGTCACTATTGAAAATTCGCTTTAGGACTATTCTGCCCGGCACGCAACCAGCCCTTACGCCATAAGGCTTTAATTAAGGTTGTCACTAATTTCATAGGGTTACTGATTTCCCCCCTTCGCTGGAACCCTTCCCAAACGCTTGCTATAGGTCAATTACCCCTGCCGAAACATGGCATAACAACAGGCAACCGGTGGTTGCTATAACGCATGCGCACAGGGAGACACACCGCAATGCACCCATTACTCAAACGCTCGCTGCTATTTGTCGGCGCCATTCTCGTGGTCCTCGCCCTCCTCGTCTGGGGAATCGGGCTTGAGACAATCAAGGCGCGTCAGGTTGACCTGGTCTACCTCGGGCAACAGCACATGATTCTGGTTTTCTCGTCGATGTTTTTTGCCCTGCTGGTGGGCATTCCGGCCGGTATTCTGCTGAGCCGTCCGGCCGCGCGGGGCGTCGCCGAATACGTGATGCAAATCTTTAATGTCGGCAACACCCTGCCGCCGCTGGCCGTGCTGGCGCTGGCGATGGTGGTGATTGGTATCGGCGATACGCCCGCCATCATCGCCCTGTTCCTCGCCTCGCTGCTGCCGATTGTGCGCAATACCTACGCCGGGCTGTGCTCGGTCCCGTCGTCGCTGCTGGAAGCGGCAAACGGGATTGGGATGACCAAATGGCAGCGCCTGTGCCAGGTTGAGCTGCCCAACGCCTGGCCGGTTATGCTCTCGGGGATCCGCATCGCCACCGCCATTAACGTCGGTACCGCGCCGCTGGCGTTTCTGATTGGCGCCAGCAGCTACGGCGAGCTGATTTTCCCGGGCATTTACCTGAACGATTTCCCAACCCTGATCCTCGGCGCGGCGGCCACCGCCCTGTTCGCCCTGATCCTCGACACCCTGCTGGCGGCGCTGGGTCGCGTGATGAGTCCCCATCTCGCTCGATAACAATAACAAGGAGCTTTTATGAGACTGATATCCAGCCTTGCGGCGCTGTGTGCCGCGGCGCTGTTCACCGGCCAGGCGATGGCAGCCCCGCTGATTCTGGCGACCAAGAGCTTTACCGAACAGCACATTCTCTCGGCGATGACCGTACAGTACCTGCAAAAGAAAGGTTTTCAGGTTCAGCCAAAAACCAATATCGCCACGGTGATCTCCCGCAACGCGATGATCAACAAGCAGATTGATATGACCTGGGAGTACACCGGCACGTCGCTGATCATCTTCAACCACATCAACAAGCGCATGTCGCCGCAGGAGTCCTGGGAGACGGTGAAGCGCCTGGATGCGAAGCACGGTCTGGTGTGGCTCAAACCCGCCGATATGAACAACACCTACGCTTTCGCCATGCAGCGCAAGCGCGCCGAAGCGGAGCATATCAACACCATGTCGGAGATGGTGGCGAAAATTGAACAGGTTCGCAAAACCAACCCGGACAAAAACTGGCTGCTGGGCTTAGACCTTGAATTTGCCGGGCGCAGCGACGGCATGAAGCCACTGCAGGAGGCCTATAAGATGGATCTGGACCGTCCGCAAATCCGCCAGATGGACCCGGGTCTGGTCTATAACGCCGTGCGCGACGGCTTCGTCGACGCCGGGCTGGTTTATACCACCGACGGGCGCGTGAAGGGCTTTGATCTCAAAGTGCTGGAAGATGATAAAGGCTTCTTCCCGAGCTACGCGGTCACCCCGGTGGTGCGCAAGGACACCCTGGAGGCCAATCCCGGTCTGGAAGAGGCGCTTAATACCCTCTCGGCCCAGCTCAACAACGACGTTATCACCGAGCTGAACAAGAAGGTGGATATTGACCATCAGTCACCGCAGCAGGTCGCCCGCGATTTCCTGCGTAGCAAACAGCTGCTGTAGGAGGCGCTATGGATACCGTTCACTACATTCTGGACAACTGGGACTATCTGTTAACCCTCACGCTGCAGCATCTGTGGCTGGTGGCGCTGGCCGTGGGCTTAGCGATTATCATCGGCGTCCCGCTGGGCATTTTGATTGTGCGCCACAAGTGGCTGGCGACGCCGGTGCTGGGGATTGCCACCATCGTGTTGACCATCCCGTCCATTGCCCTGTTTGGCCTGATGATCCCGCTGTTTTCGCTGATCGGTCAGGGGATTGGCGCCCTGCCCGCAATCACGGCGGTGTTTCTCTACTCGCTGCTGCCGATCGTGCGTAACACCCACACGGCGCTCGACAGCCTGCCGCCGGGCCTGCGCGAAGCCGGACGCGGCATCGGCATGACGTTCTGGCAGCGTCTGCGCTGGGTGGAAATTCCGATGGCGCTGCCGGTGATTTTCGGCGGGATCCGCACCGCCGTGGTGATGAACATCGGCGTGATGGCGATTGCCGCCGTGATTGGCGCGGGCGGACTTGGCCTGCTGCTGCTTAACGGCATCGGCGGAAGCGATATTCGTATGTTGATTGCGGGCGCGCTGATGATCTGTCTTTTAGCGATTGTGCTCGACTGGCTGCTGCACCGTCTGCAGGTGGTTCTGACTCCAAAGGGGATTCGATAATGATAAAACTGGAAAACCTCACCAAACAATTTTCACAGAAGCACGGCCAGACCTTTAAGGCCGTCGATAACGTCAACCTGAACGTGCCAGAAGGGGAAATGTGCGTCCTGCTCGGCCCGTCTGGCTGCGGAAAGACCACCACCCTGAAGATGATTAACCGTCTCATAACACCCAGCAGCGGGACGATCCTGATCAACGGCGAAGACACCAACGGGATGGACACCGTGACCCTGCGCCGCAACATCGGCTATGTGATCCAGCAGATTGGCCTGTTTCCGAACATGACCATTGAAGAGAACATCACCGTCGTGCCGCGCATGCTGGGCTGGGATAAAGCGCGCTGCAAAGCCCGCGCCGAAGAGCTGATGGATATGGTGGCAATGGATCCGCACAAGTTCCTCCACCGTTATCCGCGCGAGATGTCCGGCGGCCAGCAGCAGCGTATTGGCGTTATTCGCGCCCTGGCGGCGGATCCTCCGGTACTGCTGATGGATGAACCGTTCGGCGCGGTGGACCCGATCAACCGTGAGGTGATCCAGAACCAGTTCCTCGAGATGCAGCGCAAGCTGAAAAAAACCGTCATGCTGGTGAGCCACGATATCGACGAAGCCCTGAAGCTCGGGGACCGCATCGCGGTCTTCCGTCAGGGGAAAATCGTCCAGTGTGCCAGCCCGGACGAGCTGCTGGCGAAACCGGCGAACGAGTTTGTCGGCTCGTTTGTCGGTCAGGACCGCACGCTGAAGCGTCTGCTGCTGGTCTCCGCCGGCGACGTCACCGACCAGCAGCCGACCATTACCGTACGGGGTTCGACTCCGCTCCCGGAAGCCTTTGCAACCATGGACGATAACGATATTCGCGCGATTACCGTGGTTGACGAGCACGGCAAGCCGCTGGGCTTTGTGAAGCGTCGCGAAGCGCGTAACGCCAGCGGGACCTGCGCCGACATCCTGCATCCGTTCCGCATGACCGGCAAAGCCGAAGACAACCTGCGCGTGGTGCTGTCACGCCTGTATGAGAGCAACACCAGCTGGATGCCGATCGTGGATGAGGACGGGCGCTACAACGGCGAGATTTCGCAGGATTATATTGCCGAATACCTGAGCTCAGGGCGTACGCGCCGGGCGCTGAATATTCATAGTGAGAGCTGAGAATTATATTTTTGAATCCATGCGCGAGACAGGTTCGGCTAGAGCTGTGTAGGGAGTTCATTCGTGAAGCCTCATCCCTTTACGTCATCACGCTGAAGAGACAACGTAATTTCTTCCCGGCAATTTCAACCCACCAGCAACAATTCGCTGGTGGGTTGAAGAACCCGGCCCTCATATTTCTCCACCAGAAATTTGCAAGGTCACATCATCTGAATAAAACGTTTTACCTACCAATAATTCAAACTCGTGAACCTGGTTTTTTGTCAAGTTGTACACTCCAATTCCACACATAAATTCTTCTCGGTCTCTCGCATTTAATCCCAAAATATCTGCCATTACATGTGCTTTTTCAGATGGAATTTCTATCTCGAAAAGCAAGATTTCTGTTTCTTTACTATAAATATCAATAGCTTAGACAATCTTCTTTTTTCAACCTTTCTGGATTGGTCGGCAGGCTTCATCTACTCGCCTTTTAGCCGCAGCTGCGGCAGCCTGATAATCCACCTCCTCATCGTTACCCTTCCACAACTTACTGCCTCTTTAGTGTCAGTTTTATAAGTGATTATTTCATTGTCCACTAATTCTTTTTAGCTCCTGCCCAGATTACGGCTCAGTGCTTCTACATTTACGGTCATTCGTATAACCCCACATTACGATTCAATTCGTGAATTTTAACCTTTGCAGCTTCAATCTGACTTTCCGTCGCACCATGCTTTTTTAATGGTGGCTTTATTGCACGCGAGCACAAAAAGCCCCTCCCGGGGCTTGTGTTGCGCATTACCAGCGAAGCTCTGAGGTTGGCATGAAGGTTACAGACCTCACGCGATCCTCTAGGTCATAGTTAATCTGCATGCTCGTAGGAATATCGTGATCCTTTACCTCATAAAGGTCTGTCCAACCATAATCCTTATTCATCACAGTGTAAGGCGGCGCACTTCTTAGCGGCTCACCAAGAGTTTCATTAACCCATTTACGAGACATAGACGCCTGCAAGGGTGCTGGTAGTTCATTAGGAAATGTCCAACTGGACGCAGGTTCGTGCTGAATTCTGAGTGTGACAGATTTCAAAATCCGCCCCTCTCGCCAAAAAGAAAGAAAAATCCCTTCCTGAGCCATTTCGAGGTTGAGGGTCGGTGTTCCAGAAGATCCCTTTGGAGGAGACTTATACGGAATTAAGTCCTTACCAAGCATATATTGATAAGACTTACCAAGACTATATATCAGCGCCTCAACGTCTATCGTCATTTGTAAAGCCCCGCTTCACTGTTAATTGTATGTATTTTCACCCTTGCTGCTTCGATCTGGATTTCGGTCGCTCCATGCTCTTTCAATGCCGGTTTTATGGCATCCAGATTGCGATCCACTGCTGCCCTGAGGTTCCTTGAGTCAAGATCAATATGTGTAGGCGTATTACGTCCACCATATGTCTCGCTTATTTTTTGATGAATATCTTTCGGGATCACGATGGCTGCAACTTTATCAGTCAGTGCAAATATCTCGTCATCATCTAGCAACGGATAATTAGCTTTTAGATATGCATCAACTGCCGCTCTTGACGGCATGTGATCAGCCTCGTAAATCCCCTGTCGAGAACGGCGTTTGAAGTCACTGTATAACTCAACCTCCAGAAACTCCACCGGCGGTTTGCTCAGGTAAATATAAATCGGCGGCAGGTCGGGGAACGGCAGGATCAGAATGTAATCCGCGAAACGTTTTTCCTCCGGGGCCGGGCTGGTGGTCGCCGTTATGCTGGTGTTATCCGGCAGCGGGTCAACTATCACCGGGTTCGGCAACACCGGACGCGCCTGGTTGCCGGTATTCCAGGGTTTATTCTCGTCTGTCCGGTCAGGCGTCCACACAATGGTGATGCGCGGTTCTTCCTCGGTGGTGAACGTGTACGCCTGCGCGCTGTTGTCGTACTCCATTTTTCTGACGCGAACACTGTCCCGGCCGGGTGGTGTGTGCCAGCCACACGGAACCGGGTTCCCCCTGCTGTCGTTCTCCCACGTATAGCGCACCCGGCTCGGGGCTTCACGCATCTGCTCCAGGCGCATACGGTCGATAAAATCCTGTTCGCCGTCGTTCAGCCTGCCGGGCATCATTCCCACCAGCAGCCCGGCCACGGATGCACACGCTCCGGCGGCGGCTGTCTCACCCAGCCCGGCGGCACCACGTACCGCCCAGGTGCCGTATGTCAGCGCCCTGCCGCTTATCAGCTCCAGCAGGCTTGCGCCTGCCGTGGCCGTCTGTGCACGTGAAGCTGCAGCTGCGGCAGCAACGGCGGCCTGATAATCCATCGCCTCATGGTTACCGTTCCACCAGCGATAAAGGGCGCTGCGCTTCTTCGGTTTGGGGATATCCTCTGGCTTTTTCTTTTTTGCGGTCCGGGCGTGCTGCGGGGTGTCTGAATCGGTTGCAGGGTCGCTGGCGGGCATGGCCTGAAAAAAAGCCATATCAGCAAAATTGGTGTGAGGCTCGCGCTGGTCACCGGCATCATTACACCCCTCACCGCGCAGGCAGGATTTTGCGAATACCCGGTTACGCTCCCTTTCTTCCTCTCTGCGTTTTTCTTCGGCTTGCTTTTCTGCAACCAGCCTGGCAGCGTGTTCTTCCCTGGCAACCTCAACCGGGTCCCGTCCCCGTCCCAGCCACTGACCTGCCGGAGCAATCACCCGGTTCGAACCCGGCGGGCAATCACAGTGTACTTTTGAACCGTGAACGGCTGCGGGCACCCCGTGAAATGTCACGCGTTCTTCACCTGATACAATGACGCCCTGTTTCCCGCATTTGGGGCAGGGAGTGGTTTTATCACCTACCCGGAGTATCCTGCGCCCAAATTCGGTGCTGTCCGTTATAGACGCAATACACCTGGCACCGGTAGTCGTTTTATCATTCTCAAGCGCCTGCCCCCGACCATAATTATCGGTACGGTAACCCATGCATTACGCTCCGGTAATTAGTGAGTTCGTTACTCATAAAGAATTTCCTTTTCCTTCCTGTAAATAAAAAAGCAATTTTACTATGAAGACGAGTTCACCAGATTTATTCAGCACTTCTGGTTAATATTTAATAATCAAATAAATGACAAAGAAAAATAAATAATATATATAGAACACCCTATAAAAGCTCATTTGCATACTGGTTGAGTTCCAACCACAATAGGACATCATCCCCGTTTACTCGCGACCCATGCAACGTCTTCATACGTACCCCGACATCCGTGCGATGTTTCGCCGACTCCTGATTGCCACCGTCACCGGCGTGCTGGCCGCGCTGGCCGTTGCGGTGTTCCGCCACAGCATGTACCTGCTGGAGTGGCTGCTTCTGAGCAATGACAGCGGCAGCCTGGTGAATGCCGCCGCGTCGCTCTCCCCCTGGAGGCGCGCGCTGACACCCGCGCTGGGCGGGCTGGCTGCCGGGCTGTTGCTCTGGGGATGGCAGCGCCTGACCGCCCAGCGGCCTCATGCCCCCACCGATTATATGGAAGCGCTGGAGACCGGCGACGGTCAGTTTGATTACGGCGCGAGCCTCGTTAAATCTCTTGCTTCGCTGCTGGTCGTTGCCAGCGGAAGCGCCATCGGCCGCGAAGGGGCCATGATCCTGCTTGCCGCCCTCGCCGCCTCCTTTTTTGCCCGGCGCTTTACGCCCAAATCGGAATGGAAGCTTTGGATCGCCTGTGGCGCCGCCGCCGGGATGGCCAGCGCCTACCATGCTCCGTTAGCCGGAAGCCTGTTCATTGCAGAGATTCTGTTTGGCACGCTGATGCTGGCCTCGCTCGGCCCCGTGGTGATTGCGGCGGTGGTGGCGCTTCTTACGACACAACTCCTTGCGCCGGGTGCCGGTACGCTCTACGAGGTCCATCTGAGCGGCATTCTCACCGCGGCAGATTATGCCCTGCTGGTCGCGATGGGGCTGCTGGCAGGTCTCTGCGGACCGCTGCTGATGTGGCTGATGGCGTTCAGCCACGGGCTGTTCCTGCGCCTCAAACTTTCGCCGCCGTCGCAATTAGCGCTCGGCGGCTTGATTGTCGGGCTGCTTTCACTTTTGACGCCGAAGGTTTGGGGAAACGGCTACAGCGTGGTTCAGGCTTTTCTGCTCGCCCCGCCGCTGCTGTCGGTGATTGCCGGCGTGTTCATCTGTAAATTGCTGGCGGTGCTGGCAAGCAGCGGTTCGGGTGCGCCGGGCGGGGTATTTACGCCTACGCTGTTTGTCGGTATGGCTACGGGGATGCTGTTCGCGCAGCTTTTCGCGCTGTGGCTGCCGGGTTCTGAGACGGCCATGTTGCTGGGGCTGACCGGGATGGCAACGCTGCTCGCTGCGACCACGCATGCGCCGATTATGTCGGCGCTGATGGTCTGTGAAATGACCGGGCAGTATTTTTTACTGCCCGGTTTACTGGTCGCCTGCGTGATAGCGTCCGTACTGTCGCGGACGTTACGCCACGACTCGATCTACGGTCAACACGCCACCGAGGGCAGAGAGATCGATGTACTGCGCTAGCTCGCGCTGCTCGGCGCGAGGCAGATAAGGCAGCTCGCCCACCAGCGGGCCAGGCAGTTTGGTGCTCAGTACGTCGATGATCTCCGCGTAGTGCGCGAGGCCTGGATTAATACGGTTTGCCACCCAGCCAGCCAGCGGCAGGCCGTCATTAGCAATCGCCTGCGCCGTCAGCAACGCGTGGTTGATACACCCTTCCTGGATCCCCACCACCATCACTACCGGCAGTTGCTCCTGCACGACCCATTCAGACAGCGGGCGTAAATCATTCATCAGGCTGCGCCAGCCGCCCGTTCCTTCGACGACTACGTGATCGACCTGCTCACTCAGGTTCGCCAGCCCGTCGGATAACAGGGAATAATTGATCGGGCCGCTGTGCGCCACGCTGCTTTCATCTTCGCTTAACGCAATGGGATTGACCGCGTGGTAAGGCAGTTCCAGCGACGAGACGCTTTGCAGCACCAGGGCGTCTTTATTTCGCAATCCCTCTGGCGTCTCTTTACTCCCTTTTGCGACCGGTTTGTACCCAGCGACGCGTTTACCGCTTGCTGTCAGAGCCTGCAGCAATGCGCGGGATACAACGGTCTTGCCGACAGAGGTATCTGTACCAGTAACAAAGAAACGCTTAAGCATGACTCACTCCACCTCTTGGGTATGCTTCGAAAATATCAACCAGGTAAATAATTCAGTGGAGGAAGTCTACGGGATGCGTGCGCTACCCGGCTTGAGATAGCGCAATTTTTCTTACATCTGCGGAAAAGAGTTAACCCTGTAACAGGCGGATAAGCAGCGAGCCGTTGTACATGGCATCTTTGACCAGCGCCGCGCCGGCCATTGTGCCCTGGTTGGAAAACTGGGTACTTTCTACCGCAATATTTCTGCTGTAGGCAGGAAGCGACTGCTGCTGAATACAGGCCGTAATCGCCGGAAAAAGGATCTCCGCCGCCTGGCTGAGCGGTGAGCCGATCAGGATTTTTTGCGGATTGAAGAGGTTCACCATAATCGCCAGAATGCGGCCTACGTTACTACCCACCCCGGTAATAATGTCCTTCGCCAGCAGATCCCCCTGACGCGCGGCGGAGCAAAGGGAATCCACCGTTAAGGGTTGGCCGTGAAGCGAGGAGCTCATGGACTGACTGAGCCTCACCTGCGCCAGTTCTAGCACGCTTTCCACGCTGGCGATCGTCTCCAGACAGCCATGGTTCCCGCAGTAGCAGCGTTTACCGTACGGGTCGACCTGGGTATGACCAATTTCCACCAGGCTGCTGCTCCCGGCGTGGAGAAGCCGTCCGTCGGTGATCACCCCCGCCCCGACGTTATGGTCGATAACCACCTGAATGACATCCCGCGCACCGCGCGACGCGCCGAACAGCGCTTCCGCCATCGTCCAGGCGCTAATGTCGTGCTGAATATAGACCGGCACGCCGGTATGGTTTTCCAGCACTTCGCCCAGCGGCATCTCTTTAACATCGTCGTAAAACGGCATGCGGTGAACAATACCATTTTCGGTATCAATAATGCCGGGCATGGTGATGGCAATCGCCGTTAAGCGTTCAAGCCGCTGCTGATGGCGAATAAAGAAGCGATCGATATGGGAGACAATCGCATCGAGAAGCGGTTCCTCGGCGTTGAGCGGCAGCTCAAGCCGGTCTTCCACCACCAGCTTGCTGCTCAGATCGCGCAGCGCAAGGAAGATCTCTCCGCGGCTGATGCGCAGCGAGAGGTAGTGCCAGGCTTCCGTCTCGACCACCAGGCCGACCGCCGGACGACCACGGCTGCCCGGCTCCTGAATTTCCGTCTCCTGGACCAGGTGCGCTTCCAGCATTTCGCGGACAATTTTGGTGATACTGGCAGGTGCCAGCTGTGCCAGGCGCGACAGATCGATACGCGAAACCGGACCAAGCTGATCAATCAGGCGATACACCGCGCCAGCGTTGGTCTGCTTAATCTGATCAATATGCCCTGGCTGACTATCAGCAACCACCTCGTACTCCCTTATTTTCGAGCTTCGAAATAAACTGTTGGCTATGGTGAAGCACTTCCATGGGTGTCGTCAAATATTTACTTAGCCTTGTGATTTACCGCACATTTTTACCCGTTTTCCAGGGAAATATCAGACCGCGGAAGCCTGGATTAACCGCTGTTTGAAGCGCTGGGCAGCATGACTCTGTTCGCGATGTTTTGACCACACCAGCCACATCTCCGAAACGGCATCCTCCTCGGCGATAGCAACCCAGCGCATCTCGCGCAGCTGTACCCGCTTAAAGGAGGCCGGGAGTATCGACACGCCCAGCCCGGCGGCGACCAGGCCGATAATGGTCATCGCCTCTCCCACTTCCTGGGTAATGATCGGCGCCAGATCGTAGCGGCGCATCAGCCCCAGAATATCGTCATACAGGCCCGTCCCGACCTGCGGGTCAAAAAAGACAAACGGCTCTTTTGCCAGCTCCGCCAGCGAAACCGCCGGACGCGACGCCAGCGGGTGATCGTTCGGGATCATGGCCATCAGCGGTTCGCGCAGGATAACCTCCCACGCCAGCGTGTCCGGCAGTTGGGTATTACGCATAAGCCCCAGATCGAGCGCACCTTCGTTAAGCGGCGCAATCTGCTCGCGGGTATTAATTTCGCGAGTCTGAATATGCACGTCCGGAAAATGACGGCGGAAGGACGAAAGCGTCTGCGAGACGGCGCTGATAAACGGCGCGGACGAGGTAAACCCGATCCGCAGCTCTCCGGCTTCCCCAAGATAGAGCCGTTCCGCCCGGGCTGCGGCGTCGTCGACCATGCTCAGAATTTGTCGGCTGTCGATAAGAAACTGCTTACCCGCTGCCGTCAGGCTCACGCTGCGGTTGGTGCGGGCCAGAAGACGCGCCCCGACCTGCTGTTCGAGGATTTGAATCTGCTGGCTTAAAGGCGGCTGAGAAATGTTCAGCCGTGCCGCCGCGCGGCCGAAATGCAGTTCCTCAGCGACGGCGACAAAGTAGCGAAGATGACGCAGCTCGATATTCATATTTTTAAAGTATCATTTGAGATTATTAATATATTAGACAGAATATTTACATTTTCCTACCCTGAAGGTGTGGTCATACCCGTCACCAGAAATCACGGGGATGTTTAAGCAAGGAAACTGTGTGAGTCGTACATCTACCATTGATATCGAGCCGGCCAGAGATATTAATGATTTGCCTGTAGCATCGCAGCCGGTTCAGTTCATCAAACGTGGTACCCCCCAGTTTATGCGCGTCACGCTGGCGCTCTTTTCCGCCGGTCTGGCAACGTTTGCCCTGCTCTACTGCGTTCAGCCGATCCTGCCCGTTCTCTCCCATGAATTTGGCGTATCGCCTGCCAGCAGCAGCGTTTCGCTTTCCATTTCAACCGGGATGCTGGCAATTGGCCTGCTTTTTACCGGCCCGCTCTCCGACGCCATTGGCCGTAAACAGGTGATGGTAACCGCCCTGATGCTGGCCTCGGTCTGTACGTTACTCTCGACAATGATGACCAGCTGGCACGGCATTTTGATGATGCGCGCGCTGATCGGGCTCTCGCTCAGCGGCGTGGCGGCAGTCGGGATGACCTATCTCAGCGAGGAGATCCACCCGAGCTTCGTTGCCTTTTCGATGGGGCTGTACATCAGCGGGAACTCGATTGGCGGCATGAGCGGGCGTCTGCTGAGCGGGGTATTCACGGACTTCTTTAGCTGGCGCATTGCGCTGGCGGTGATCGGCTGTTTTGCGCTGGCATCGGCCCTGATGTTCTGGAAAATCCTGCCAGAATCGCGCCATTTTCGCCCGACGTCTCTGCGCCCGAAAACGCTGTTTATCAACTTCCGCCTTCACTGGCGTGACAAAGGTTTACCGCGACTGTTTCTGATGGGATTCCTGCTGATGGGTTCCTTCGTGACGCTGTTTAACTATATTGGCTACCGGCTGATGCTCTCGCCGTGGCATCTGAATCAGGCTGTTGTGGGTTTGCTTTCCGTGGCCTATCTCACCGGTACGTGGAGTTCGCCGAAAGCCGGGGCGATGACGGCACGCTTTGGCCGCGGGCCGGTGATGCTGGTGTTTACCGCGGTGATGCTGCTCGGCCTGCTGCTGACGCTCTTCTCCTCTCTGTGGCTTATCTTTGCCGGGATGCTGCTCTTCTCCGCAGGGTTCTTCGCCGCTCACTCCGTCGCCAGCAGCTGGATTGGCCCGCGTGCGCGTCGCGCCAAAGGACAGGCATCGTCGCTGTATCTGTTTAGCTATTATCTGGGCTCAAGCATCGCGGGGACGCTGGGCGGCGTGTTCTGGCATAACTACGGCTGGAACGGCGTGGGCGGGTTTATCGCGCTGATGCTCTGTGCCGCACTGCTGGTGGGCGCAAGCCTTCATAAACGCCTGAGATAATCATCCTGCGGGCTGATGCCCTATCCAGATAAACGGCACCAGCTTACTGGTGCCGTTTCACGTTCAGGAATCCCAGGCCTGCTCTATCTTACCGGCTTTAAACTGTGGAGGCGGTTTTCGGAAGCGGCGCGTGAGCCAGGTCAGGTAAAGGACACCCAGTGCCGCCCAGATGAGGCCAAGCGTCAGGGACGTCGCTTCGAGGTTGATCCACAGCACGCCGACCGTTGCGGCACCAATGAGTGGCAGCAGGAAATAGTGGAGCCGATCTTTCCACGTTTTGTTCAGCCCCTTACGCCGCCAGAAATGGTTGTACACCGAGAGATTAACAAACGTAAACGCCACCAGCGCGCCAAAGTTGATCAGCGCCGTCGCGGTCACCAGATCAAAGTACAGGGCCGACAGCGCCACTATCCCTACCATAATGACGTTCAGGGCCGGAGTGCGCCACTTCGGATGCACGTAGCCAAACACCCGCTCCGGAAACACGTTGTCACGCCCCATCACATACAGTAAGCGAGAGACGCTGGCGTGCGAGGCCAGGCCTGAAGCGAGCGTATTCACAAACGTGGTACACAGAAACACCGACTGGAAGAGCTTGCCGCCCACGTACAGCGCGATTTCCGGCAGCGCGGCGTCCGGGTTCTTGAAGCGCGCGATCGTCGGGAAAAAGAGCTGCATGAAAAACGAGGCAACAATAAATATCAGCCCGCCATACAGTGCGGTCAGGAAAATCGCTTTGGGGATCACCCGCGCCGCGTTTGGCGTCTCTTCCGACAGCGTGGTGACCGCGTCAAAGCCGAGGAAAGAGAAGCAGACGATAGTCGCGCCGGTAATAATCGGAATCAGGTGCGCGTTCTCGCTGATAAACGGCTGGAGCGACCAGACGGTGCCAACCCCCTCCCCCTTGTGCAGTCCATGCACTACCAGTATGACAAAGACCACCATGATGGCGACCTGCACCAGCACAAACAGGGTGTTAAAGTTGGCGACCAGGTTAACGCTTTTCAGGTTCGCCAGCGTCAGGATCGTTACAAAACCCACCACCCAGACCCAGGGCGGGACTTCAGGGAACAACGCGGAAAGGTAGATCTTCGCCAGCAGCACGTTGATCATCGGCAGGAAGAGATAGTCCAGCAGCGATGACCAGCCGACCATAAAGCCTAAGTGGGGGCCGATCGATTTCTGAGTGTAGGTATACGCGGAGCCCGCTTCCGGGAACTGTCGCACCAGTTTGCCGTAGCTGATGGCGGTAAACATGACGCCCGCCAGCGCCAGGAGATACGAGGCGGGCACGTGGCCGTTGCTGATACCGGACACAATGCCGAAGGTATCAAACACGGTCATGGGAGTGAGGTAAGCCAGCCCCATCATGACCACCTGCCAGAGCTTGAGGGAACTGCGCAGCCGGGTTCTTCCGGCCATGCGCGGCGAGTCAAGAGAGGTGTTAGTCGCCATAAACCATCCCCCCCATGCTTACCGTGGTTTGCAATCGCGTTGACCGTAACGCAAACCTGCTTAGCAAAGGGGGAAGTTGTAAAGAACATACGCGATCGTACCAGCGCAGCGTCTCTCGCTCGCACTCATAGCAGGCGCCTGACTGGCCCCCTTCGCCCTGCGGATAGTTGAACATCTGCATCATTTCCTACCTCGTCACACAGTGTCGTTAAGAAAGTCCCTGTGCCGCCTGCGCTCCATAACGCGACTCCCGGGAGATAGCTGGCGTGCCAGCGAACGTTTCGGCCAGGCTCCGCGCAGGCCGTTTGGTGATACGTATGCGATGAAACAAAGCGGCCCCTTACCGGGGCACGTCATCAGGCGTTTTTCAGCATCCACTCAATTTCTGTTTCGGTAATCAGGCGTTCAAACTGCAGTAATTCATCATTTTTGCAGGCGTGATAGACGTGGCAGAAACGTTCGCCCAGCCGCTCGCGAAGGCTATCGTTTTGCATAAATTCCCACAGCGCATCGCTCTGACGAATCGGGAACGGCAGTCCGTCCTGCTCCAGACCGTTGCCTTCCACTTCTTCCTGCAGGGGTAAATCGTTATCCAGCCCGTGTAGAATGCCGGCAAAAATCGCCGCCATCACCAGATACGGGTTCGCGTCAGCGCCCGCCACCCGGTACTCGACCCGATGGTTATGGCGATCGCCGCAGGGGATACGCAGGGCGACGGTGCGATTATTGTGTCCCCATGACGCCTGCGTCGGTACGTACATTCCCGGCTGGAAGCGGCGGTAGGAGTTGACGTTCGGCGCCAGCAGCGCCATGGACGCGGGCATCAGATCGATCATCCCGGCCAGCGCGCGTTTCAGCAGCGCGGAATCCTCGCCGCTGGCGTCTGCGAGCACGTTTTCGCCTCGGTTGTTTTGCATGCTGATGTGAATATGCATCCCGCTGCCCGCATGCTCTTCATACGGCTTTGCCATAAACGTGGCGTGCATCTTATGTTTTTCCGCCATCTGCCTGACGAGACGTTTTAGCGCCAGCGCATCATCGCAGGCGTCGAGCACATTTTCCGTATGGTGCAGGTTTATCTCAAACTGGCCCGGGGAGGCCTCAGCCACGGCCCCGTCGGCGGGGATCAGCTGCAGCTGCGCCAGTTCGTCAATGTCGTTCAGCACGTCAGCAAAGTGGTTCAGGTTATCAACCGAGTAGACCTGACTCTGCGTGTTGCGTACGTCGGTGCCCGGCGCGCAGGGTGGCTGCAGATAGCCGTCGGCATCGCGCTTACGGTCAAGTAAATAGAACTCCAGCTCTACCGCTACCACGGGGAACAGACCGCGCTGGCGCAGCTGCTGCCAGAGTCGGTTGAGTACGTTCCGCGGCTCAACGTCAAAGGGAGCGCCATCTTCATCGACCATGGTGAGCTGCACCTGACCAATGTATTCCGGGTCGGCGGCGGACGGCGTCAGGGTACCCGGCACCGGCACGCAGATACAGTCCGGCTCGCCGAGCTCCTGCCCCAGGCCCGCCTCTTCCACGACGTTACCCAAAATGTCCATAGCGAAAACCGATGCCGGGAAATAGCAGCCTTTTTCAAGCTTGCTCAGTCCGGCAACCGGGATGCGCTTGCCGCGAAAACAGCCGTTCAGGTCGGTCAGAAGGACATCAATAAACTGGGTGTCAGGATACTTTTCTAAATAGCGCTTCACTTCCTGCGTAAAGGCGCTGCCCCGCCTCTCATCCGTGTGCTGCACAAAGTTCTCAACTTCTACGATATTGGTTTCCATGATTTACCACCGTTTTTGGGATTTGCGTTCGCTGCTCTGGACTGTCAAATATAATGTCCACCCTATCGAATCTGTATGCAAACAAATTGTTTGTCAAATGTTAAATTAAGTTTGCAAAAGGCAGATCTCGTTGCTAGATTGAGAAAATATTGAACGAAAAGGCCGTTTTACAGGCGAGAATGGCCTAAATTTAGTCCACTTTGTGAGGGCGATCATGGAAAATATAATGAACAAGCCAGTTATTGGCGTAGTGATGTGCAGAAACAGGCTTAAGGGTCATGAGACCCAGACCCTGCAAGAAAAGTACCTGAATGCCATTATTAACGCGGGGGGCTTACCGATTGCCTTACCCCATGCGCTGGCAGAGCCAGAGCTACTTACCGCTCTGCTGCCAACCCTGGACGGGATTTACCTGCCGGGCAGCCCAAGTAACGTGCAGCCGCACCTTTATGGTGAAAACGGCGATGAGCCTGACGCCGATCCCGGGCGAGATCTTCTGAGTATGGCGCTGATTGCCGCCGCGCTCGAAAGGCGCATCCCCATTTTCGCCATCTGCCGGGGGCTGCAGGAACTGGTTGTTGCGACGGGAGGAACGCTGTATCGCCGCCTGTTCGAGCAGAACGACCTGCTTGAACACCGGGAAGATCCTGAACTGCCGGTTGAGCTACAATACGCCCCTTCTCATGAGGTTCAGGTTCAGGAGGGAGGACTGCTGTCTCAATTAATACCAGGCTGTAACACATTTTGGGTAAACTCGTTACACGGACAAGGTGCACGAACGTTAGGACCACGGCTTCGCGTGGAGGCCCGTTCGACGGACGGGCTGGTGGAAGCGGTCAGCGTTCATGACCACCCTTTTGCCCTCGGCGTGCAATGGCACCCCGAATGGAACAGCAGCGAGTACGCCCTCTCACGTATGTTGTTTGATGGTTTTATCACCGCCTGTCAAAGCCACATTGCCGAGAAGCAACGGCTTTGACCACTACCGTAAAGGAAATGCAACTATGAGCGATGACGGACTGGCGCCAGGGAAACGTCTGTCTGAGATCCGCCAGCAATTGGGTCTCTCGCAGCGGCGTGCCGCCGAACTGTCTGGGTTAACACACAGTGCCATCAGCACCATTGAGCAGGACAAAGTGAGTCCTGCCATCAGTACGCTGCAAAAGCTGCTGAAAGTCTATGGGCTGTCGCTCTCGGAATTCTTTTCGGAACCGGAAAAACCTGATGAACCGCAGGTGGTTATTAATCAGGAAGACCTTATCGAAATAGGCAGTCAGGGGGTTTCGATGAAGCTGGTTCATAACGGAAATCCGAACCGTACGCTGGCGATGATTTTTGAAACTTACCAGCCTGGAACCACGACCGGAGAGAGGATCAAACATCAGGGTGAGGAGATCGGTACGATACTGGAAGGTGAAATAGTGCTGACCATTAATGGCCAGCCTTATCACCTGGTTGCAGGGCAGAGCTATGCCATCAATACCGGCATACCGCACAGCTTCAGCAATACCTCGGCAGGCATCTGCCGCATTATCAGTGCCCACACCCCCACCACGTTCTAATTACCACTCAGTCCCGGCGTAAGCGCGCTTACGCCGGGACAAATAAAAACGATCAATGTCGGCATTCAACGGGTTAATTCCCGGGATGCCCCACGGCTTCGTATTGCCTGAAACGGCCATGCCTTTATTTATCTGATTGCGAAAGAAAGGAGTGAATATGCATTTTCAGCACCTGACTTACTGGCAGGATAAAGCAAAAAACAGCGCCATTGAGACCCGGTTATTTATTAACGGTGCCTATTGTGACGCCGCCGATAATGCCACATTTGAAACCGTCAATCCCGCTACCCAACAGACGCTGGCGAACGTGGCCCGGGGCAAGCAGGCGGACGTGGACCGCGCGGTTCAGGCCGCACGTGAGGTATTTGAGCGCGGCGACTGGTCACAGGCGTCTCCGGCGCAGCGCAAGGCCGTGCTGAATAAGCTCGCCGATTTAATGGAACGCCACGGCGAAGAGCTGGCCTTACTGGAAACGCTGGACACCGGTAAACCCATCCGCCACAGCCTGCGCGACGATATTCCCGGCGCGGCGCGCGCCATTCGCTGGTACGCCGAAGCGGCGGATAAAGTCTACGGCGAAGTGGCGCCTACGGGTCCGGGCGAGCTGGCGATGATCGTGCGCGAGCCGATCGGGGTTGTCGCGGCCATCGTCCCCTGGAATTTCCCGCTGCTGCTGGCCTGCTGGAAGCTGGGCCCGGCGCTGATCGCGGGCAATAGCGTGGTATTAAAACCGTCGGAGAAATCACCGCTCACCGCCCTGCGCCTGGCCGGGCTGGCGAAAGAGGCGGGCCTGCCGGACGGCGTGCTGAATGTGATAAGCGGTTACGGCCACGAAGCGGGCCAGGCGCTGGCACTGCATCCGGAGGTCGAAGTGCTGACGTTTACCGGCTCTACCCGTACCGGCAAGCAGCTGTTGAAGGACGCGGGAGAAAGCAACATGAAGCGCGTCTGGCTGGAGGCAGGCGGCAAGAGCGCCAACATTATCTTTGCCGACTGTCCGGACATGGACAAGGCCGTGAGCGCGACCGCCGCCGGGATTTTTTACAACCAGGGGCAAGTCTGTATCGCCGGTACCCGCCTGCTGCTCGAAGACAACATCGCCGATGATTTTCTGGCAAGGCTGAAAGCGCAGGCCCGTCACTGGCAGCCTGGCGATCCGCTCGACCCCGACAGCACGATGGGCATGCTCATCGACGCTGCGCACGCCGATACCGTCCACACGTTTATTCGCGAGGGAACCCGGAAAGGTACGCTGCTGCTGGACGGGCGGGAACAATCATGGCCTTCCGCAGTCGGTCCCACCATTTTTGTCGACATCGACCCTGCCTCCCCGCTGTGCCGGGAAGAGATTTTCGGGCCGGTGCTGGTTGTCACCCGTTTTAAAACCGAAGAGGAAGCCTTAACGCTGGCTAACGACAGTGAATACGGGCTTGGCGCGGCGGTATGGACCCGCGATCTCTCCCGGGCGCACCGCATGAGCCGCCGCCTGAAAGCCGGCTCGGTCTTCGTCAATAACTACAACGACGGTGACATGACCGTACCCTTTGGCGGCTATAAGCAGAGCGGCAACGGTCGCGATAAGTCCCTGCACGCGCTGGAAAAATTTACCGAACTGAAAACCATCTGGATTGCCCTGGAGCCTCAATCATGACCGAACATACCACCAGCTACTACGCGGCCAGCGCGAACGCTTATGAACCTTTCCCGACGCTTAACGAGTCGATCAGCTGTGACGTGTGCGTGGTGGGCGGCGGCTATACCGGCCTCTCCTCCGCGCTACATCTCGCCGAAATGGGCTACGACGTGGTACTCCTTGAAGGTGCGCGCATCGGCTTCGGCGCCAGCGGACGCAACGGCGGCCAGCTGGTTAACTCCTACAGCCGCGATATCGACGTGATCGAGAAAAACTACGGGCCCGATGCCGCCAAAGTGCTCGGGAGCATGATGTTTGAAGGCGGGGAAATTATTCGGGAGCGTATCCAGCGCTATCAGATCCAGTGCGACTATCGTCCCGGCGGGCTGTTTGTGGCGCTAAACCATAAGCAACTGGAGACGCTGGAGGAGCAAAAGTCCAACTGGGAACGCTACGGCAACACCCAGCTGGAGTTGCTGGACGCCAGCGCCATCCGCCGGGAAGTCGACAGCGACCGCTATACCGGTGCGCTGCTGGACCGCAGCGGGGGGCACATTCATCCGCTAAACCTGGCGATCGGCGAAGCGGACGCCATTCGCCTGAACGGTGGGCGTGTATATGAACAGTCTCCGGTGACCGCCATTCAGCATACCAGCCCGGCAGTAGTAAGCACGCAGCATGGCCAGGTCACGGCCCGCTACGTGATCGTCGCCGGGAATGCCTATCTGGGCGATAAGATAGAACCGGAGCTGGCAAAACGCAGCATGCCCTGCGGCACCCAGGTGGTGACCACCGCCCCGCTGTCGGAAGAGGTCGCCCGCACGCTGATCCCCAATAACTACTGCGTGGAAGATTGCAATTATCTGCTGGATTACTACCGCCTCACCGCCGACAACCGCCTGCTGTACGGCGGTGGCGTCGTCTATGGCGCGCGCGATCCGGACGATGTCGAGCGCCTGGTGATGCCAAAGCTGCTGAAAACCTTCCCTCAGCTGGCAGGCGTCAAAATCGACTACCGCTGGACGGGCAATTTCCTGCTGACCCTGTCCCGTATGCCGCAGTTTGGTCGTCTGGATAAAAACATCTATTACATGCAGGGCTACAGCGGCCACGGCGTGACCTGCACCCACCTGGCCGGACGGCTGATCTCGGAACTGTTGCGCGGTGACGCTGAGCGCTTTGATGCGTTTGCTAACCTCCCGCACTACCCCTTCCCGGGCGGTCGCAGCCTGCGGATTCCATTCACGGCGATGGGCGCGGCGTACTACAGCCTGCGCGATCGTCTTGGCGTATGATCGTTTCGACAAAAGGGTATCTGACATGAGTAACCAGGAATTTCATCAGCGCAGACTTTCTGCCACCCCGCGCGGCGTAGGCGTAATGTGTAATTTCTTTGCCCGCTCGGCGGAGAATGCCACGCTTACCGACGTGGAAGGCAACGACTATATTGATTTCGCCGCCGGGATCGCGGTGCTGAATACCGGCCATCGTCATCCTGAACTGGTGGCCGCAGTGGAAAAACAGCTTCACCAGTTCACCCACACGGCCTACCAGATTGTGCCGTATGAAAGCTACGTTTCATTAGCCGAGAAACTTAACGAGCTGGCCCCGATCCAGAGCCCGGCCAAAACGGCGTTCTTCACCACGGGCGCAGAAGCGGTGGAAAACGCCATTAAAATCGCCCGGGCCCACACCGGCAGACCGGGCGTGATTGCCTTCGGGGGAGGCTTCCACGGCCGAACCTATATGACCATGGCCTTAACCGGCAAGGTCGCGCCTTATAAGCTGGGATTTGGCCCCTTCCCGGGGTCGGTTTATCACGTGCCGTATCCCTCCGAGCTGCACGCCATCACGACGCAGGATGCCATCACGGCGATAGAACGCCTGTTCAAAGCGGATATTGAGGCGAAACAGGTTGCGGCGATTATTTTTGAACCCATTCAGGGTGAAGGCGGATTCAACGTCGCCCCGCCAGAGCTGGTGGCCGCCATCCGCCGAATCTGTGATGAGCACGGGATCGTGATGATTGCAGACGAAGTGCAGAGCGGCTTCGCCCGTACGGGTAAACTGTTTGCCATGGAACACTACGCGGACAAGCCCGACCTGATGACGATGGCGAAAAGCCTGGCAGGCGGAATGCCGCTGTCTGGCGTGGTGGGTCGCGCCGAAATCATGGACGCGCCGGCTCCCGGCGGTCTGGGGGGGACCTATGCAGGCAACCCGCTTGCGGTTGCCGCCGCGCACGCGGTGCTGAATATTATCGACAACGAGTCACTGTGCGCCCGCGCCTGCCATCTGGGGGATCGACTGAAAGCCACGCTGGAGGAGATTCAGGGCACCTTCCCTGCGCTCGTGGCGATAAGGGGAAGAGGCTCGATGATTGCGGCGGAGTTTTTTGATCCCGAGAGCCGTGAACCGTCGGCCGCCATTGCGCAGGCGATACAGCAAAAGGCGCTCGCCCAGGGCCTGCTGTTATTGATCTGCGGCCAGTACGGCAACGTGATCCGCTTCCTTTATCCGCTGACCATTCCGGATGCCCAGTTCAACCAGGCGCTGGCTATCCTGCAACAGGTCATGCGTGATAAGTCCTGAGTGCCCACCGAAAACCGTCACCCGGAATGCCGGGGACGGTTTCAACGGAGGAGATCGGCACAGATTTCCTCCGTGTGGGAAATGTTGGGGAATTTGGTCTGTTTCATTGTATGCTCCCTGAAACACATCCCCGGCATGAGGAAATAAGAATTGCAAAAAACATCAGCCTATCAGTCACTTGTGAAAACCTTCCAGCGCCTCTCACGCTTCTCGCACCTCTCCTCCATCGCCAGCTGGGACATGTTCACCATGATGCCGCCAGGCGGCAGCGCCGCGCGCGGTGAAGCGCTGGCAGAGATGAGCGTCCTGCAGCACCAGATTCTGACCGATAAAAAAGTCGGCGACCTGTTAGTGGCCGCAGCAGGGGAAGATCTGAATGACGTCGAACAGGCCAACCTGCGGGAAATGACGCGACAGTATCAGCAGGCTACCCTGCTGCCGGAATCGCTGGTGGAAGCCAAATCTCTCGCGGGCAGCAGGTGCGAGCACGCCTGGCGTACGCAGCGTCCCGCCAACGACTGGCAGGGCTTTTCCGCCAACCTGAAAGAAGTGGTGAAACTCAGCCGTGAAGAAGCCCGCCTGCGCGCAGAAGCCAAAGGCTGTACGCCGTACGACGCGCTGCTGGATATTTTTGAACCGGACATGACCAGCGCGCGCCTGGACGTGCTGTTTGGTGATATGAAAACCTGGCTGCCGGACCTGCTGGCAAGCGCGGTGGAGAAACAGGCTCAGCGGTCGTTCGTTCCGCCGCAGGGCCCCTTCCCGACGGCAACCCAGCGCGAACTGGGTCTGGAAGCCATGAAGATGCTCGGCTTCGATTTTAACGGCGGTCGCCTCGACGTAAGTGCGCACCCGTTCTGCGGCGGCGTACCGGAAGATGTGCGCATCACCACGCGCTATGATGAGGACGAGCTGCTCAGCGCGCTGTTTGGCGTGATCCACGAAACCGGACACGCGCGCTACGAACAAAACCTGCCGCGCGCGTGGGCAGGACAGCCTATTGCCCTGGCCCGCTCAACCGCGATCCACGAATCCCAGAGCCTGTTCTTTGAGATGCAACTGGGACGCAGCGAAGCCTTCCTCAAGCACCTCCTCCCAGCCGTTCACGCCCGCTTTGGCAGTCAGGCGGCGTTTAGCGAAGAGAACTTTATCGCCTGGAACCAGCGCGTGAAGCCAGGCTATATCCGCGTCGATGCCGACGAAGTGAGCTACCCGGCACACGTGGTGCTGCGCTATGAGATTGAGCGCGCCCTGATCAACGGCGAGATCGAGGTGGACGATATCCCCGCCCTGTGGGATGAGAAAATGCAGGCCTGGCTCGGATTATCCACCAAAGATAACTACCGCAACGGCTGCATGCAGGATATCCACTGGACCGACGGCGGGTTTGGTTACTTCCCGTCGTACACGCTGGGCGCGATGTATGCCGCGCAGCTGTTCCATGCGGCCAAAACGGCGCTTCCGGGACTGCAGGCCTCCATCGCTGAGGGCGATTTTTCCGCCCTCTTTGAGTGGCTGCGTCAGAACATCTGGCAGCACGGTAGCCGCTTTAGCACGTCGCAGTTAATCACCCAGGCGACGGGGGAAGATCTGAATATCCGCTACTTCCGCGAACACCTGACCTCACGCTACCTGTAATGATAAGGCCGGGGTTCTTCCCCGGCCTTGTACATATGGTTACACGCCGATACCAATCACTCACGGAAACCCCGAATTTACAGGGATATAGTTATTTCAACGGCCCCGCAGTGGGGTTAAATGAAAAACCAAATTCGAGGGTATGAACATGAAAAAAGTATTAGCTCTGGTTGTTGCCGCTGCTATGGGTCTGTCTTCTGCTGCTTTTGCTGCTGAAACCACTGCTGCACCAGCTGCTGCGGCGCCTGCTGCAACGACCACCGCGGCGCCAGCAAAAACCGTACATCACAAGAAACACCACAAAGCCGCTAAACCGGCTGCAGAGCAAAAAGCGCAGGCAGCTAAAAAGCACCACAAAAAAGCCGCTAAACCAGCCGTAGAGCAGAAAGCCCAGGCTGCGAAAAAGCACCACAAGAAAGCCGCTAAACCAGCCGTAGAGCAGAAAGCCCAGGCTGCGAAAAAGCATCACAAAAAAGCAGTAAAACACGAAGCTGCTAAACCAGCTGCACAGCCAGCTGCGTAAGCGTACAAGCTTAACCGTGCCCTGCGGGGCACGTTGGTAAACCGGCGCTGAACCGGAAAAGGTTCTGCGCCGTTTTTTTTATCCGGAGGGCGTATGCTGCGACGCTATCGGTTTGAGCTGATTCTTATCCTGCTTATTTTATGCGCGCTCATCGCAAGCCGCTTTTATCTTTCCTGACTGTAGCACGCTGATTTTACTCCCACTTTAGCGCCGTCCCGTCTATAGTATTTTCATAGGGTTCACTTTTAATAATCATAATTACCCCCACCAGAGTGTGATATGCGTAAATCTGTTGTGTTGTTGCTGGGAACGTTTGGCCTTTTTTCTGGATTTTCACAGGCGGATGATGGCGGTGATAACGCCATTAGCGCGAAAGAGCTAAAGACGCTTTTTTTCGGTCATGACGATCGTACTCGCGTCACCGATCCTACCCAGGCTCCCTGGGACGCTATAGGCCAACTGGAAACCGCCAGCGGCAACCTGTGTACCGCGACGTTAATCACCCCGCAATTAGCGCTGACGGCGGGCCACTGCCTGTTGACGCCACCCAACGGTAAGCCAGACAAAGCGGTTGTCTTACGATTTGTGTCGCAAAAAGGGATCTGGCGCTATGAAATCCACGGCATTGAAGGCCGGGTTGATGCTTCTCTTGGGAAGCGTCTTAAACCGGATGGAGACGGCTGGATTGTGCCGCCCGCGGCAGCCTCGTGGGATTTTGGCCTGATTATTTTGCGCTACCCGCCTTCGGGCATTACGCCGCTGCCGTTATTTGATGGCGATAAAGCGGCGCTCACCGCCGCGCTGAAAGCCGCCGACCGCAAGGTGACGCAGTCAGGCTACCCGGTCGATCATCTGGATGCGCTTTACACCCACACGGACTGTATCGTGACGGGCTGGGCGCAGACCAGCGTGCTTTCCCATCAGTGCGATACGTTGCCGGGCGACAGCGGTTCACCGCTGATGCTGAAAACCGATAACGGCTGGCAGTTGATTGGGGTTCAAAGCTCCGCCCCGGCGGCGAAAGACCGCTGGCGAGCCGATAACCGGGCCTTATCCGTCACCGGTTTTCGCGATAAGCTGGAAGCGCTGGCTAAAGAGTAAGCCAGCGCGGCTGTCTGTGAATCAGGGTTACCAATTGATCAGGCGAGTTTTATCATGATCATGCCCGCCAGCAGCAAGATCAGCCCTATCCAGCCTTTATTATTTAAACGCTGCCCGAAAAGCACCCACCCTGCGGCCAGGGTGGCGGCGATACCAAAACCGCCCCACAGCGCATAGGCCACGGACAGATCGATACCTTTGACCGCCTGTGACAGGGCGCTGAACGCCCCCAGCACTGCGGCAATCGACATCAGGCCATAAACCTTACGGCGAAAACCGTCAGAGAATTTCAGCAGAACGTTCGCCAGAATTTCCAGCACGATGGCGAAGCCCAGCCAGGCCGCATGAACCCATTCAAACTGTTGCATGGTTCTGCTCCTTCTGCTGTTTTGTCGGTTTACGGGTACCTGATTTAATCAGCACGATACCCGCGACCAGCGTCGTTAACCCGGCGACCTTCATTGTTGTTAATGTTTCGTCGAATATCAGAACGCTGAACAGGGTAATCAATAAAATACCGATCCCTTCCCACAGCGCATAGGCCACACCCAGCGCAATTTTCTTCACCGCAAATGAGAGGAAAATATAGGAAAGGGATATCATCACCAGCATTAAAATAAAACCGGTATTGCCCTCGCTGACGCTTGCCCATTTCATTGACAGCGTGCCGGTAATTTCAGCGAGGATAGCCAGGGCTAATAAGATCCAGTAAAACATGTTTTTCTCCTGCTTGAGAATATAATCCATCGTGGCCCGCCGCATGCAGCAAACCAAAAAAATATGAAATTAAATCAGACAGCTAAGCGCGTAGCGCCAGCTCAGGCAGAAGAGGTGACTATAGTGCGGTGCGCCAGTGTTGCTCACCAGCAATCAGGCAGAAGGAGGTAGAAAATAGAGCAGCGTTGTTTGAAGAATAGGTCCTGAACAAATTGTCCATAAAATTACAATTATCCGCGTTGTTGCTTCTCGTCTTTGCGGATGAAAATTGTCCTCGGTAGTTGAACACGCCAAATTTGTACCATAACTGAAGATTTTACTCAAAGTCTTTTCAATTCTTTACCCATCCCGTTTGATTTTGGTTAGTTTATTGCAGGGCGTTTACCCTCTATTATAAATAAAAAGCATTTTTTGGAGTCACCATGGCTAAACCCATTATTACCCTCAACGGGTTAAAAATTGTCATCATGCTGGGCATGCTGGTGATCATACTCACGGGCGTTCGTTTTGCCGCCGACATCATTGTGCCCTTTATTCTGGCCCTGTTTGTTGCGGTGATCCTTAACCCACTGGTCCGGCGCATGACGCGGCTGCGCATCCCGCGCGTGCTGGCAATTACCCTGCTAATTAGCGTCATTATTTTCGCCATGGTGTTACTGGTTGCGTATCTGGGTACCTCGTTGAACGAACTGGCGCGAACGCTGCCGAAATACCGTTCCTCGCTGGCGATACCGCTGCTGCAGCTTGAGCCCTGGCTTCAGCGCGCGGGAATAGAAGTCTCGGTTGAGGAGCTTCTTAAATATATCGACCCTAATGCGGCCATGACCATCGTCACAGGCCTGCTGACGCAGCTTTCCAATGCCATGACCTCCATTTTCCTGCTGTTTTTAACGGTGGTGTTCATGCTGCTGGAGGTGCCACAGCTGCCCGCAAAGTTACAGCAAATCATGGTTCGTCCGGTTGAAGGAATGGGCGCTATTCAGCGCGCGCTGGACAGCGTTTCACGCTATCTGGTACTGAAAACCGTCATCAGCCTGGTCACCGGGGTGGTGGTCTGGGGAATGCTGGTGGCGCTGGACGTGCGCTTTGCGTTCGTCTGGGGGTTACTGGCATTTGCGCTCAACTACATTCCTAACATCGGCTCCGTGCTGGCGGCAATCCCCCCTATTCTTCAGGTGCTGGTGTTCAGCGGATTTTATGATGCGCTGATTCTGCTGGCCGGCTATCTGGCGATTAACCTGGTATTCGGGAATATTCTTGAACCACGAATGATGGGGCGTGGGCTGGGGCTTTCGACGCTGGTCGTCTTTTTGTCCCTGATTTTCTGGGGCTGGCTGCTCGGTCCCGTAGGCATGCTGCTCTCCGTTCCGCTGACCATCATCGTGAAGATTGGTCTGGAACAGACGGCGGGCGGGCAAAGCATCGCCGTGCTGCTGAGCGATATGAGCCATCAATAGCTGTCATTCCGCCATCGACATGAGGGGCTTGCTTGCCCTTCCTCCTTCACGGTAAGCCCTGAGCGCCCTCTGCCAGTCCGTCAGAGGGTACACCGTTCCGGGGCTGTACGCGCTGGCGCGCATCCGGGGCCAGATTTGATCGAACTCCGCGCGCCACGCCTCTGCGCTGAGCCCATCCAGATAGTTACGAATATGGAACCACGCCACGCGCGGCAGGGGCCGCTGCTGGCGGAAGGTCTGCCCGGAGAGGAGCCCGTAGCAGACAAATATGCCCTGCTCCGGCAGCACGCTCAGGATCGCTTCCGCCAGCGCCCCGCCGGTTGCATCGTAAACGACGTCGGCACGCGCGGCAACGGAGAGAATCCGCTGCATGTCATGCTGTGCGACAGGAACGATCCCCATCGCCGCCAGCCGTTCAGCGTGAACGGGCGAACGATGAATACCGTACACCGCCTCTGCCCCCGCCAGACGCGCCCACTGCCCGAGCAGGATGGCGCAATCCGAACCGGCGGCCGTGAGCAGCACCCGTTTTCCCCGCGGTGGATAGTGGCTCAACATCATCTGCGCCGCCAGCGGGTTGATATAGGCCCGCGCGGCCAGGCGTGAATCGACATCATCCGGCACGGGGATCGCATACTCTGCCGGGCAATCCGCATAACGCTGCCAGGTGCCCTGCCCGCGCAGCGGCAGAACGCGTTTACCCTGCAGATGCACAAAAGTCGCGGGCGCCTGAATGACAACGCCGACGCCTTCATACCCCGCGACGGCGGGCAGCGGGGTTCTGTGGCGGTAAGCGCCGGTAATGGGAATGAGATCGGACGCGTTCACCGGCGCATACAGCATTTGCACGCGGAGGTATCCCGGCGCAAGCGCGCCCGGCGGCGCGGTTTCAGGTTGCAGAACAGATTCTGGCTCGCCAAAACGGCGATACCAGAGGGCCAGATTTTCCATTACGATCTCACGGCTGACGGCGGAATACTTAATCGCGCCAGCCCATTGCCGGTGCGACATGTTTGAGAATGGACTCAATCACGTGCGCATTGTAATCCACACCGAGCTGGTTCGGTACGGTCAGTAATAACGTATCAGCCTCGGCAATCGCCTCGTCCTTCTTCAGCTGTTCGATCAGCCTGTCAGGCTCCGCGGCATAGCTGCGCCCGAAGATCGCGCGCGTTTTTTCATCAAGATACCCCACGCTATCGCTGTCGTTGCGGCTGGCACCGAAGTACATCCGGTCGCGGTCGTCCATCAGGGCAAAAATACTGCGGCTGACCGAGACGCGTGGCTGCCGCGTATGCCCTGCCTCTTTCCACGCCTGACGGTACGCGCGGATCTGTTTTGCCTGCTGAATATGGAACGGCTCACCGGTTTCATCGTCTTTCAGGGTTGAGCTTTGCAGGTTCATTCCGAGCTTCGCGGCCCATACCGCCGTCGCATTCGAACCGGCGCCCCACCAGATGCGCTCCCGCAGCCCTTCAGAATACGGTTCCAGGCGCAGCAGCCCAGGCGGATTGGGGAACATCGGCTGTGGATTCGGCTTTGCAAACCCTTCGCCGCGCAGCACCTCAAGCAGCACCTCGGTATGACGGCGCGCCATATCCGATTCGTTTTCCCCTTCCTGCGGGACATAGCCGAAATGACGCCAGCCATCAATGACCTGCTCCGGGGAGCCGCGGCTGATGCCAAGCTGCAAACGGCCGCCGGAGATCAGATCTGCCGCGCCCGCATCCTCGGCCATATACATCGGGTTTTCATAGCGCATATCAATCACGCCCGTACCGATTTCAATGGTTTTCGTTTTCGCGCCTATTGCCGCCAGCAGAGGGAACGGCGAGCTAAGCTGACGGGCGAAGTGGTGCACGCGGAAATAGGCGCCGTCCGCGCCCAGCTCTTCAGCGGCCACGGCCAGGTCGATGGACTGCAGCAGCGTGTCTGCCGCCGAGCGCGTGCCGGACTGCGGAGAAGGCGTCCAGTGACCAAACGATAAAAACCCGATCTTTTTCATAACCCTGTGTCCTGATAATGCGTTGCGTTCTGTCCACTTTACGCATTACCCGGTAAGAATAAATGCCGTTTATTTAACGGAAAGCATCAAATAAATTGACGGAATAGAGGGGTTCGTCATTCCGCTCCATAATGGATATAATATCCCCCACTTTTTTCATGGCAGGTAAAACCGGCAATGGCTCTGATCCCCAAAAACTACGCGCGACTGGAAAGCGGCTATCGCGAGAAAGCATTAAAAATCTATCCGTGGGTCTGCGGACGCTGCTCGCGGGAGTTCGTCTATTCCAACCTGCGTGAATTGACGGTTCACCATATCGATCATGACCATACTAACAACCCGGAAGATGGCAGCAACTGGGAGCTGTTGTGCCTGTTTTGTCACGATCACGAGCATTCGAAATACACCGAAGCGGATCAGTACGGCACCACCGTGGTCGCCGGTGAAGACGCGCAAAAAGACGTGGGTGTCGCTACGTTTAACCCGTTTGCCGATTTAAAAGCGATGATGGATAAGAAGAAATAATCTTCTCGTCCGCTCGTGCTCCGCGATTTTAAAATGTCCAGGTGATAGCGGCGGTTGCAGACCCCTCATTGCGCCGCATCACTATTGGGCTTTCATTCGCATGGTCGCCAAGCCAGGTATAGTCCGCGCTCAGGACCGTTCCCCAGTGAGCATCGAACTGATGGCTCCAGGTCAGGCTGGTGTCGACGCCATAAAATCCCCCCGGCGCTGAATAGCGGCGATAGCCGGTGCGGCGGCTCTGCTGCTCGCTGACCCCATACCAGGTATTCAGATAACGGCTGTCGCCAAACAGAGCCGCAGACTGAAGGGCGATCGTGTCCTCGCTGTTTTGTAGGGGAATCAACGTAACGGACGCCTGATAACTTACGCCCTGGCTGTCCGTTAACGGTAGCGTCGCCTTACCCTCAACGCTTAGCCAGGACGCAGCCTGCCAGCCGACGGCAAGGCCGGTATTCAGGGTGGCATCAATGTCCCCCATCCCTTTCAGATTGTTTGCGCCCTCACGCCAGCCAGAATTTTTCTCTGCCCTCCCGAGGTCGTAACCCAGCGTATGTTCCAGGTACCAACCGCTGTCGTTTTGCAGGTCATATCCCACTCCTTTTTGTGCATCAATAAAGAAAGCACCCTTGCGCCCCTGCAGCACAGGAACCACCTGCCACACCTGCTTGTCTGAGCCTGAATAACGGGGGGCATAGTGACCGCCCAGCCCGACGGTTAAAGAGCCGGAAGCGGCGTCATCATCCGCCTGCACACCTGAGGCAACGGCCATCAGAAGCGGAACGGTCATATACAGGCTTTTTTTTATCGCTATCATACTGTTCTCCACGCAGACGCTGGCGTCTGCTGATTCAGGGTCTGCCACACAATGTTGGCGCAGTATGGTTTGGCTAAATCAATGAATCGTCGGGATAGTGTTAAGAAACGGTCAAGGTGAACGGATGTTGTCCAGAAGAGTGCTGATTATTGAAGATGACGCCGATGCGGCTGGCGTGCTTGAAGCCTATTTACGTCGTGAAAATTACGATGTCACCATTACCGGAGACGGTCTTTCCGGGCTGGATATGGCGCAGCGGTGGAAACCCGACCTCATCCTGCTGGACGTGATGCTGCCCGGGCTTAACGGCACCGAAGTGCTGGCCGGACTGCGTCGTAAAAGCGATGTACCGGTGATCATGGTCACCGCCATGGGCGACACCCCCGATCGCATTGGTGCCCTGCGGTACGGTGCCGATGATTATGTTGTGAAACCCTATCATCCGGGAGAAGTCGTGGCTCGCGTACAGGCGGTGCTGCGACGCAGCAGTAAAAAAGAGACAGACGACGAGATCCTTCGCTGGCAAACGCTGGAGGTGGATGTGGCCGCCATTGTGGCGAGCGTGGATAACGGCGGCGACGCGCCCGTTATGCTCGATCTTACGCCAACGGAATTCTCGCTTCTGGCAACGCTGCTGCGCTCTCCCGCTCGACCCTTTTCCCGTCAGTACCTGCTGGAACACTGTCTGCCGGAAAGCGAGGCGCTGGAGCGCGTGGTGGACACCCATATTTATAACCTGCGTAAAAAACTCGAAGCGGCGGGTATTTCCGGCGTGTTGATTAACGTTCGCGGCGTGGGATACAGGTTCAGACAACCATGATAAAAAACCGGCACTCCTCTCTCTGGCGCTGGATTTGCGCGCGTATCCTGGCACTGGCCATCGGCAGCGTGATCGTCATTGCCACCTGCATGTGGCTACGTTATGCGGTACAGAACTACTGGATAATGGGCAGAATGCCAGCGGCGGTCCGGCAGGAATTTCTGACGCTCAGCCAGAACCCACAGGCCGATCCGGCCCGCTTCCACAGCATTGTGGATACCTGGTGGGGGCTGAGTTATTCCACGCCATCCATCGCCTCTGCGGACTGGGTTACGGTGGCCCTGCTGGTGCTGGTGATGATCCCGTTTATTGTGGTAATGGGGTTAAAACACGCCCGACCGCTGGCGCTGCAGTTCAGCCGTCTTCGCGATGCCGCCAAAGATGTCGCCGACGGGCAGTTTGGCCGTCAGGCTGAACTGGTCAAGGATGCGCCAGCGGAAATGGTCAGCTTTGCAAACGACTTTAACTCCATGACGGGGCAACTCGCCCGCTATGAAAAAGAGCTCCGCGCCTCGCACGTCGCGATGGCGCACGAGCTGCGTTCGCCCCTGACGGCCGCCATTGGTCGTCTGCAGGGCATGTTGGACGGTGTGTTTGATGCCAGCCCGATGCAGCTGGAAATGGTGATGAAACAGCTTCAGCATCTTAATCGCCTGACCGATGAGCTTCACCTTCTCTCGTTAGCGGACGCGGGAAATCTGGTGCTGGAAGAGCAGGCCTTTTCTCTGGATGAGCTTATTCAGGAGCGGGCGGCCTGGATCATGCCGCAGGCCGAAGCGCATCATTTTACGATTACGCTGCGTAACCCGCGTACGTTCCCGTTCAGAGGCGATGCGTTCCGCATGGGGCAGGTATTTACTATCCTTATGGAAAATGCACTACGCTACGGGCGCGAAGGCGGCCATCTCGAGGTGGCGCTGCACTACGCCAGCGGGCATTACGCCATTGAATTTCACGATGACGGACCGGGCGTATCCCCCCAGTTCTTACCGGACATGTTTAAGCGCTTTAGCCGTGAGGAGCAGTCCCGCGCGCGGCATTCCGGCGGCAGCGGCCTCGGTTTGTCTATCGCCCGGGCGATTTGTCAGGCCCATGGGGGAACGATCGAGGCCTCATTACCGGAAACGGGCGGCCTTGCTGTGCGTATTTTGTTACCCTGGCAGCCGTCCGGTAATGAAAATATCCACTCTTGATAAACCCTTGACAGAACATCGAATCTTTCTCGACGTAGCGCGCATTTAATAACGCCCTCATCTTTATGGAGCGGCGTTATGTCAGACGAATTTGTTCTCTCCCTCCGCCACTGCCTGCACCATCTGTACGGCGTGGCGCGTACTCTTTCCTGGGTAAATTTTCTCCCTCTGGTCCTGCTCGCGCTGGTGATTTTTCCGCTCACCGGCTGCGGTGACAAACAGGAAAATAAGCCTGCCCCAGTGCGTACGGTGCGCTACGTCGTCGTACGTACAGCCCAAACCCTCCCCGCGCTGGAAAGGACCGGTGAGGTCCATGCCCGCGATGAAACGACGCTGAGCTTTCAAACCGGGGGGCGAATACTGACGCGCAGCGTTGATATTGGCGATCGGGTTAATGCCGGACAGCTGCTGGCCACACTTGAAAATACCACCGGACAAAATCAGCTCGACAGCGCAACGGCCGACTATGAAGGGGCCACAGCCTCAGCGCAGGTTGCCGCGCTTAACGTCAGCCGAATGCAAAAGCTCATGCCGACGGGCGCAATAGCCCGCACGCAACTCGACAGCGCCCGCGCGGACTGGCTCGTCGCCCGCGCGCGATTAAAAAGCAGCGAGGCCGCGTGGCGTAACGCCCGCGAAAGCCTTGGCTGGACGCGCCTTATCGCTCCACAAACCGGCACGATCACCGAGGTGAGCGCCTCTGCGGGCCAGGTTGTCAGCGCGGGACAGACGGTGCTTACGCTGGCAACCGGCGAAGCCCGCGACGTAGCGTTTGATATCGCCACGCCCGATGCGATACCGCCGCTGGATAAGGCGGAATTGCGGGTTTCCCTGCTCAGCGACCCGTCGGTACAGGCATCTGCCGTGCTGCGGGATATCACCCCGCAGGCCGATCCTCAGACCCGCACCTGGCGCGTCAGAGCCACCCTGATAAACCCGCCAGCGGCGATAGCGCTGGGTGCCAGCGTCACCGTCACCCTGCCCTCGACTGGCCCGCGAGGTTACGTCATTCCCGCATCGGCACTGAGCCGAACAGGAGATAGACCGGCGGTGTTCGTGATTAACCCGCATTCGCAGGCGCAGCTGCGTGCGGTGGTGCCTGCCTGCTATACGGCCTCCTCGGTGATTATCGCCTCCGGCCTTGAGCCAGGCGACCGGGTGATTACGGCTGGCGTGAGCAAACTCCGTTCCGGAGAGCCGGTGGTACCCGGGGAGGTTCAGCCATGAACACGAAACCGCAAGCGAAATTTAACCTGTCCGCATGGGCGCTTAACCATCAGCAGATGGTCAGTTTCTTCATGCTGCTGATCGTGGCGATGGGCGTGTTCTGCTATGAAAAACTGCCGCGTAATGAAGATCCGGTTTTTACCATTAAAACGGCGGTCGTCTCCGCGCAGTGGCCGGGCGCGTCCGTAACGGACACCACCCGTCTGCTGACCGATACGCTTGAAAAAAAGCTGCAGGAAACGCCCTGGCTTGATTATCTCGAAAGTGAAACCCGTGCCGGGAGCGTGGTTATCCATGTGAATCTCCGTGACAATACCCCGCCGCAAATGGTGCAGGACATCTGGTATCAGATCCGCAAAAAAATGCAGGACATCGCGCCGTCTTTACCGGAAGGCGTTCAAGGCCCTGCCGTGAACGACGAATTTGACGATACGTTCGGCACGATTTACGGCTTTATTCCCGACGGCTACACCTTACGGGAAGTGCGGGATCGCGTTGAGACAATACGTCGTGAGCTCGCCTCCTTGCCAGATATCGGCAAAACCACCCTGCTGGGCGAACATCAGGATCAGATGGTTCTCGCCTTTTCTCCGGCCCGTCTGGCGGGTATGGGACTGGATATTCAGGCGGTCGCCGATGCGCTGCGGGCGCAAAACGCGGTTGTCCCAGCTGGCGTTATGCGTACCGGGCAGGAGAACATCGCGATCAAGGTCAGCGGGGCGCTCACGTCCGAAGAGAGTTTACGCGCCGTCACGCTGCACATTAACAATCGCTATATTCCGCTGACCGATATCGCCACCGTCACCCGGGAAGCCGCCGAGCCGCCAGCCCCCGCGTACCGGGTAAACGGCAAACCGGCCATCGGGCTGGCGGTGTCAATGGCGCCAACGGGCAACATGCTGCGTTTTGGCGCCGCGCTGAACGCCAGAATGACAGTCCTCAGCGCCGGGCTGCCGCACGGTATTGAGATGGTGAAAGTTGCCGATCAGTCGGCGGTGGTCAGTGACGCGGTAAGTGGTTTTGTCCGGGTGCTTATTGAAGCTGTTGTTATCGTGCTGGCGGTTTCATTTGTCTCGCTGGGTTTGCGGGCGGGGCTGGTGGTGGCTGCGGCCATTCCGCTGGTGCTCGCCATGACGTTTGCCGGCATGATGCTCGCCGGCATCGGGCTTCAGCGTATCTCGCTTGGGGCGCTGATCATTGCGCTGGGTCTGCTGGTGGATGACGCCATGATCGCCGTCGAAACGATGGTCTCCCGACTGGAAGCCGGGGATTCCCGTCGGCATGCGGCCACCCATGCATTCAAAACGACGGCCTTCCCGATGCTCACCGGAACCCTGGTGATGATTGCCGGGTTTATTCCCGTTGGTTTTGCGGCCTCCAGCGCCGGTGAATATTGTTTTTCCCTGTTTGCGGTAGTGCTGATTGCCCTGCTCTGCTCCTGGGTTGTCGCGATCCTGTTTTCGCCGCTGACGGGCACGTGGCTGCTGCCGGAGAAGGTCAGACATCGCGCGGCAGGCCCTGGAAGGATCGCGCGCGGGTACGGGCGGCTTTTAGGGCTGGCGCTACGTCACCGGCTCGCCACCGTGCTGATTGCGCTTTCCGCGCTGGGGCTGTCCGTGTACGGCACGACGTTTATGCAGGGTGAGTTCTTCCCCGCGTCGGACCGGCCTGAACTGCTGGTCAGCCTGACGCTTCCGGCCAACGCGTCGCAGCCCGAAACGTTAAGAGAGGTGGAAAAGCTGGAACACGCGCTGGCCGGCAACAGCAATATAGAGCGCTACTCGACGTACGTCGGGTCAGGAGCCATCCGTTTTTACCTGCCGATGGACGTGCTGCTGGAAAATGAAAACATCGCCCAGATTGTGGTGGTGGCGAAGGATCTTCAGACGCGGGATCGTCTGCATGAGCAGTTGAACAGGCTGCTGGCGGCGCAGTTTAGCGACATCATCACGCGCGTGTCGCCCCTGGAGCTTGGGCCGCCCGTCGGCTGGCCAATCAAATACCGGGTGAGCGGGCCTGATTATCTGCAGGTCCGGGCGCTTGCGAACCGTCTGGCCGACGCGATTGGCCAATCGCCGCTGTCGCGCGAGGTTAACCAGACGGCCGGAGAGCCGGAGAGGATCATTACTCTGAAGGTGAATCAGACGGCGGCCAGGGCGGCAGGAATATCGTCAGAAGCTCTCGCCCGCACCTTGAATACCCTCTGGTCCGGCAGCGTTGTCACCTCGGTCAGGGATAACGATCGCCTTGTCGACGTGGTGCTGCGGGCCACGGACAATGAACGTCACAGCACCGCCACCCTCTCCTCGCTGACCGTTCAGGGGAATGACGGTAAAAAAATTCCGCTCAGCGCCGTCGCGACGCTGGTCTGGAGCGTGGACGATCCGGTCATCTGGCGTCGACAGCGGTTGCCTTTTATTACGGTGCAAACTGACCTCGCGCCGGGGCTGAGGGCCGAAGCGGTATCGGCGGCGCTGCGTCCGGCGATCGACACGCTGCGCGCGGAGCTGCCTGCCGGTTACAGCATAGAAGAAGGCGGCGCGGTTGCCGAATCAGATAAGGGGAACAGCTCCGTTTTTAGCGTTCTTCCGGTGACGCTTGTCATCATGTTGATGCTGCTGATGCTTCAGTTGCGCCGATATTCCCGGATGCTGCTGGCGCTTCTGATGGCCCCGTTTGGTTTACCGGGGATCGTGCTGGCTATGCTGCCCGGCGGCACGCCGATGGGATTTGTCGCGCTGCTGGGCGTCATCGCCCTGGCGGGGATGATCGTGCGTAACGCGGTGATACTGATTAGCGAGGTAGACAGTAATCTTGCTCAGGGGATGGCAAACGATGCCGCGATTGTGGCGGCCGCGGAGCATCGGGCCAGACCCATCTGTCTGACCGCCTGCGCCGCCATTCTGGGCATGATCCCGATCTCTCATCAGGTATTCTGGGGGCCAATGGCCTATGCGATTATCGGCGGGCTGCTGGTCGCGACGCTGGTAACGCTGACCGTATTACCCGCGTCGTTTAGCCTGCTGTTACAGTGGGGGACTCAGCGCAAAGCCGCAGAAGAAAGGTGAGCTGAGGCTCAATCGTTCCCCGGCAGATTACACAGCAGTCAGCGCAAAACGGTTCCTCAGGATCCGGGGGATCTCATCCTCCGTCAGTTGCTGCGGCTAAACTGCGCAAACGAACCCACGCCTCGCCTGCTGAATGCCATGGAACAGACTGGCGCGCGGTGTCATGAACTGGCGGCTCCTCTCCGGTGGCGGTTTTACACTAAACTTTCCAGCCACTCGGTAAAGGCCCGCACCTTGCGGGAGAGATGGCGGTGTGGATAGAGAAGCGACAATTTACGATCCGGGGAGCGATGCTCCGGTAACACTTCAACCAGTTGGCCGCGGTCAATATAGGGCTGCAGAAAAAGATTCATCCCCTGTATTAACCCTAACCCGGCCAGGCCCGCCGCAATGTAGGCTTCGGAGTTATCCACGACCAGCTTGCCGGGCAGCGTTATTTCCGCAATGCCTTCTGGCGTAGTAAACGTCCAGGGTTGAATTTTTCTGCTGTTGTTATTGATCCAGTTGATGGCCTGATGTTTGTATAAATCATCCAGCGTTTCTGGCGTACCGTGTTTTGCCAGCCAGGCCGGGCTGGCACAGGTCGTGATTTTAATGTTCCCGATTTTGCGCGCGACATAGTCACCATCGTCCAGCTCCCCCACTCGCAGCACGCAGTCCAGGCCATCGCGCAGCATATCCCGACGGCGGTCAGAGCTGCTCAGTATGATGTCGATTTCAGGATGCTGCCGATAAAAATCCGGCAGGTTGGGTATTACCCTCAGCGCCGCAAAAGCGATGGGCATATCCACCCGCAACTGACCGTGTATTGCCCGGCCAGTGCCAAACGACTCCAGTAAATCGTCCGCCTGCGCCAGCAGGGGTTTACTTCGGCGATAAAACGCCTCGCCGTCCGGCGTCAGGCTAATCCGCCGCGTTGTTCTCTGCAGCAAACGCGTGCCGCTGTGCTGCTCCAGATGCTGTAACGCTTTGGTGACCGCCGGACGGTGGATCTGCAGATTTTCCGCCGCCTGAGTCAGGCTGCCCGACTCGACAATTTCAATGAAAACTCTAATTGATTCAAAGAAATTTAGTTGCATTGGTTGTCTCTTTTGCCGTCACAGGAATGTCAGGATTGTTACTTATTTTATAACAGTGATGAATCTTTTTGGCTATTTTTCCTAACAATCTTCCGCCCTACACTCTCCTCCATTCAAACGTGAGGAATGTTCTGCTATGAAAAATAACCGTATCTGTCAGATCCTGGGGATCGAAAAGCCTGTTATTCAGGGACCGTTATCCTGGCTTACTGATGCCCGTTTAGTGGCCGCGGTCAGCAATGCAGGAGGACTCGGCGTGCTCGGCCCCAACGCAGGGTTAACCGCCGATACCGCGGTCTCCACGCCGGAAGAAACCGCCGAAAAAATGCGGGAAGAAATTCGCAAAACCAAACGGCTGACCGAAAAACCCTTCGGCGTGAACCTGATCCCCACCGCCGTTAATGACGTCTGGACCGGGCCAATTCTTAAGGTGATAAAAGAGGAAGGCGTCAGGGCCGTGGTGTATACGGGCTATGGTGAAGGCAGCATTATTCCTGCGCTGTTCAATGAGTTAAAAGAGGCGGGTATCGCCATTATCTACCGCGACATTAATCCCACCCCGGAAAACACCCGTCTCGCGGAAGACGCAGGGGCTGACATTATCGTCGCCACCGGTTTTGACGAGGGCGGGACGCTACCCGCAACGGCGCTGGGTACCTTTTCCATCGTGCCACTGATTGCCGATGCCGTGAAGCATGTTCCGGTGATGGCGGCGGGCGGTATTACCGATCGCCGCACCGCCAGAGCGGCGCATGCGTTAGGTGCGGAAGGCGTGTTTGCCGGTTCGGTCTTTATCAGTACCGTAGAAAGCCGCGTGCCGCAGGAGGTCAAAGAGAAAATTGTTGCCGCCAACGGCCTGGACCTGCTGCTTTTCCGCACCGTCCCTCACTACTATCGTTCTCTGCCCGGCAAGCTGGCGGAAAAACTGGCGGCGATGGATAAAGCTGGCGCAAGCAATGAAGCGCTGGGCAAGGCGATGGGAGGATTGCGGGGCCTGCGCCTGGGCATGCTGGAAGATAACACCGATGAAGGTTATATCGCGCTCGGCACGGGGATAGGAAGTATCCGCAGCGTGAGAAGCGTGGCTGAGGTTGTCGATGCGTTAACGGTTGAGTAAGCCCTTAACCCTGATGCTATGGACGCTGCACAGGAGCGGCGTCCATAAACCGTCTTCGGCTCTTTGTCACACATAGCCGCTTTTTACCTCGCCACCGGTAAATCCGCGTACCGCGTCGTATAGGCCGGTGACAGCATCTCCCGCTTCATCGCCCAGGCTTTCTCAATCCCCTGCCCGGCAAACCATATTTTCCCTTTGCCGGAATGATTTAAGCTGTCGATGGTTTCCATCAGCGCGGCGCTGTTGGCGCTCGGGCGGTTATCGTCAAACAAATTCAGCTGGGCAACGCCGCTGCTGAAAAAGTCTGCCAGCATCACCCCCGCTTTCATATAGCGATATCCGTCAAGCCAGATACGACCCAGCGCCTCAGTGGCGGCACGAATGATATCGCGCGAATCATTGGTGGGCGTCATCAGGGTGACGGAAGCCTGATTGCCGTAATAAATTTCGTTGTCGGCATGCGGGCTGGTGCGCACAAACACGCTGATAAAGCGGCAATACTGATGCTCGCCACGCAGTTTTTCCGCAGCACGTTCTGCATAGGCGCAAATGGCCTGATGCATCTCCTCGTACTGCGTAATACGGTGTCCAAACGAACGACTACAGATAATTTGCTGCTTCGTGGGAGTAAACTCTTCCAGATCGAGGCAGGGCTCACCTCGAAGCTCGCGCGCCGTGCGCTCCATTACCACGTTAAAATGTTTGCGGATGACCCAGGATGACGCTTCCGCCAGCTCCAGTGCCGTGGTTATCCCCATCGCGTTAAGTTTTTTCGTGATGCGTCGTCCTACGCCCCACACCTCCTCCACCGGAACCTTTGCCAGCAGCTTACGCTGCCGTCCACGATCCGAGAGATCGACCACGCCACCGGTGGCTGACCACCGCTTCGCCGCATAGTTGGCCAGCTTCGCCAGCGTTTTAGTCGGCGCAATCCCGACGCCCACACTTAAGCCTGTGTTTTTAAAGACCTGCGTACGCATCTGATGACCGAATGCTTCCAGCGAGATGCAGTTGCTGACACCCGAAACGTTCACAAATGCTTCATCGATGGAGTAGATCTCAATGGCCGGCGCGAGATCGGTCAGCGTCTGCATCACCCGGCTGCTGAGATCGGCATACAGCGCATAGTTGGAGCTAAAGACGTAAACCCGCGACGGATACCCCTTCTCTTTGAATTTAAAATAGGGCTCCCCCATTTTTATGCCGAACTGCTTTGCCTCCCGCGACAGCGAAATAATACAGCCGTCGTTATTGGACACCACCACGATGGGCTTACCCACCAGATCGGGGCGAAACACCCTCTCGCAGGAGGCATAGAAGCTATTCACATCAACCAGCGCGAACATGTTTATGCGTTTTGAGCGTATGAGTGACGACACCGAAGATTTGCAGCTCCTCTTCGGACTGAAAGGCGATCGGCTGATAGCGGGCATTACGCGGCAGCAGCCGCAGAACCGGGCGGGTCTGTAGCTCTTTCACCGTAAACTCGCCGCCGACCGACGCCACAACAATGTCCCCGTGCTCGGCATTTAACGAGCGGTCTACCACCAGCAGATCGCCGTCGCCAATCCCTGCGCCGATCATGGAGTCCCCGCTCACTTTGATAAAGTAGGTCGCACTGGGGTGCCTGACCGCCAGCCGGTTAAGATCGAGACGATCCTCCACATAATCCTGCGCAGGGCTTGGAAAGCCACAGGCAACACGCTCAAGATATAAAGGTAATTCAATAAGTTGCTTTGGATGATAAGAAAAGAGAGTGTCCATAAATGCCTTTCCCGCCAGATACTGTATATAAATACAGTATTACGGATTACGGCACAGGATCAAGGTCATTTCCGACAAAGACCGCAAACACGTTGAAGTTTGAACGGATTTAATTTAGCAACCTCTCCTGCTGGCGATCGTAGATGGGTCAACCAAAAGTCATTAAAAAGTCATTAGCCCACACTTTGAAATCACTTTATGTGAAAAAAGATCATAAAATCACTACACAAACACTATCAATTGACTTCAATATCAGAATGACGCATATTTTAGGGCACGAATTATCAAGACTTTTGGAGGACGTTTTCTATGCCAGCCCGTGACTATCCCGACAAGCGAGTTGCCCGCGGTTTAGCAAAGGAGGCCGATCTCAGGATGTTGAGCGCCCGCATTGAGCCTGACCTGATGGAATACATCAGAATCACCGCCTTTGAGACGCGAAAAAGCAAGCAGGAAATTGTGGCAGAAGCGTTAGCGCTTCACAGACAGAAAAGTCAATGCGGAGTCTGAGCAGGCAAAGCCTGGAAGTGTCCTTCCGGCTTTGCCCATGCTGTGATTAACCCATCAGCGCATTCAGTTTTTCAAGTGCTTCAGGCGGCAATTGCACCTCTCCCGCCGCGAGGTTTTGCCGCAGATGCGCCACGGATGACGTGCCGGGGATCAGCAGGATGTTCGGCGACCGTTGCAGCAGCCATGCCAGCGCAACCTGCATCGCCGTTGCGCCCAGGGAATCCGCGACGGCCTGCAGGCCGGTGGACTGCAGTGGCGTGAAGCCTCCCAACGGGAAGAACGGCACATACGCAATCCCCTGCTGCGCCAGTAAATCCACCAGCGCATCGTCGCCGCGGTTCACAATGTTGTACATGTTCTGCACGCAGACGACCTGCACCATCTTCCGCGCTTCCGCCACCTGCGTGGCCGTGACGTTGCTCAGGCCAATGTGGCGTACCAGCCCCTGCTGCTGTAATTCTGCGAGGGTGGAAAGCGGTTCAGCAATCGATCCTTCTGCCGGGCCGTGTGCGCTAAACATGATCCGCAGGTTCACCACGTCCAGCACATCCAGCTTCAGGTTGCGCAGGTTGTCATGCACCGCCTGGGTCAGCTCCTGCGCGGAAAAGGCCGGCAGCCAGGCCCCTTTGTCATCGCGACGGGCACCGATCTTGGTGACGAGGGTAAGATCGTCCCGGTAAGGATGAAGCGCCTCGCGGATCAGCTGGTTCGTCACATGCGGGCCGTAAAAATCGCTGGTATCGATATGATTCACACCCGCCGCCACGGCTTCGCGCAGCACGTCCAGCGCGGCCTGTTTATCCTTCGGCGGGCCAAATACGCCCGGCCCGGCAAGCTGCATTGCCCCGTAGCCCAGTCGTTTAACCGTTCGCGTTCCGAGCACGTACGTCCCGCTTTTATCAATGCTGCTCATGTTAACCTTCCTCATAAAATGATCCGGATTTACAACAGGTTCCTGACCGAAGCCCTAAGTTAAGCGCGAGTTAAATTAAAGTTTAAATTCTATACGACGATAGTATGGGTGTACCTCTGCATCTTTTCTAACGGACGACCGCTATGCTGAAAAATCTGCACGTGATTACCGGAATTATCTTTGCCCTCACCATATTCTGTCTGCTGCAAGTTGTCACGGGAGGGTTGTTCTACTCTGCCGTCAGCAACGATCGCCATAACTTCCAGAACTCCGGCGTGCTGAATGCCCAGCAGGAAAGCCTGAGCGACAGCGTGAACACGCTGGTGAAAACGCGCGTTACCGTCACCCGCGTGGCAATCCGCTACCTGAAGAACCAGCGCGACCCGGCATCCCTTGCCGCGATTAACAAACTGCTCGGCACCGCAGGCGACTCGCTGGCTAAAGCTGAAGCCTATAACAAAGAATGGCAGAAAATGCCGCAGGTTAACGGCCAGAATGCGGCGTTAACCGACGAGATGCAGAAGTCATGGAATCAGATGCACGAGGTGATGCGTTTGTCGATTGAGTATCTGCGTGCCGACAACTACCAGGCCTATGGCGATCTGGACGCTCAGCAGGCCCAGGACGACATGGAAGCGGTCTATAACCGCTGGCGCGCCGAGAACAACACGCTGCTGAAGGCGGCAACCGAAGAGAACCAAAGCAGCTTCACGCAGATGCAGTGGACGCTGGCAGCCATTTTCCTGGCCGTTATCGCCGTGCTGGTGGTGATCTGGCAGGGTTTACAGCACCTGCTGTTAAAACCGCTCAACGCCATCATGAACCATATTCGCGCCATTGCGGGAGGCGATCTGACGCAGGATATCACCCTCTCTGGCCGCAATGAGATGGGTCAACTGGCGGCTGGCCTGCACGAGATGCAGCAGTCGCTGGTGACAACCGTCAGCGCCGTACGCGGCAGCACCGACTCCATCTACACCGGCGCGGGTGAAATTGCCGCAGGGAGCAACGATCTCTCCGCCCGCACCGAAGAGCAGGCCTCCTCGCTCGAAGAGACAGCCGCCAGCATGGAAGAGCTGACCGCAACGGTTAAACAGAACTCCGATAACGCCCGTCAGGCGACGCTGCTGGCGAAGAATGCCTCTGAAACAGCGGCTCGCGGCGGCCACGTCGTGGATAACGTGGTGCGCACCATGAACGAAATTGCCGACAGTTCGCAGCAAATCGCTCATATTACCGGCGTGATTGACAGCATTGCGTTCCAGACCAACATTCTGGCGCTTAACGCCGCGGTGGAAGCCGCACGCGCAGGCGAGCAAGGCCGCGGGTTTGCGGTTGTCGCCGGTGAAGTTCGTACGCTGGCCAGCCGCAGCGCGCAGGCGGCCAAAGAGATCAAAGGGCTTATTGAGAACTCCGTCAGCCGGGTGAACACCGGTTCTGAGCAGGTCAGCGAAGCGGGCGCGACCATGAAGGAGATTGTCGCCGCCGTCACCCGCGTCACCGATATCATGGGCGAGATTTCGTCCGCATCGGATGAACAGAGCCGCGGAATTGAGCAGGTGAGCCTGGCCGTGTCGCAGATGGACAGCGTAACGCAGCAAAACGCCGCGCTGGTGCAGCAGTCCGCCACGGCGGCAGCGGCGCTGGAAGATCAGTCCGAACAGCTGCGTCAGGCCGTGGCCGCGTTTCGTCTGAACGGTAAAGCAAACGCCACCGCCCCGCGCCCGGCCAACGTTAAAACGCCGCAGTTGCTGCGTCCGGCAACGGCTAACGCCACCTCCGACAGTAACTGGGAAACCTTCTAAGCCTCAGGCGGGCGAAGATATCGCCCGCTAACGGCTGCGCTTGGCGTGCCGTTCCCAGTTCTCCTGCTTCGCGTCGTCGGATTTTCGCAGGGAAACATAGCAAGCCCCGCTGCCGCCGTGATGCGGCAGCGCCACGCAGAACGCCTGCACTTCCTCGAACTCGGTTAACCAGCGTGCCAGATAGCTACGCACCACATTAGGATGCGAATTTTGCTCGCGCCCTTTCCCGTGGATGATGATGAGGTTACGTAATCCGTCACGACTGGCCTGGCGAATAAAGGAATACAGCATCTGGCGGCAGCGTTCAGCGGGCTGACGCAACAGATTTAAGCTGGCCTGTCGGGAGTATTTACCCGAACGCAGCTTATCAATAACGCCCTGCTGGACGCCTTCGCGCTGGAACGCCAGCGGCTCGTCAAGCGGCAATAGCTCAAGGAAACCCAGGGTCAGAAAGTTGTCGAGCTGTTCGGTATCGATGTCCTGGCGAGCCCGGGTATTACGGCTTTGCTGCCAGTGGATATCGGTGCAGCGTTTCAGGGGCTGGACATCCTCCATGGCGTCAAGAAAAAGGGATTTGTCGTCAGGGTTCATGGAAATCCTCCGGCTACATCTGGGCTTGTACTATACCTGCGCCAGACAGGTGTCTCAATAACCCTTAGAAGATGAGGCACGAGATAAATATTAACCCGATGAATATATATAGTCATTATAAAATGCACTTAAACCTGACTTAACTAAAACCCCAGCAACGGTAAAATAGGTGATTTGCGTTAAATTTTCGTGAAATCAGTCATTCACCTTCCTTTCATTTTTCGGGAAAGGTGTTATAATTAAATTTACCTGCCTCATGGATATAATACCCAGGACTTGCGAAAGGACGCACTGCTGTGTGTACTATAGGGTCTGTCTGATGTCGGGCAGACTCTGTTTTTTTTATTATGCGACATTCACTCTGAAACTATTTTCCTCGCCTCCCTTCTGAATTGCGTAATTAATGATTCGGCAAGCGGAGTTTGACGAGAATCCCGGCGCTGAATTAAATAATATGCGGCTTTTGGAAGCGACTCGGCAACCGGAAGAATGACCAGACGGTGCGCCAGCAGCGGATCACAGCCTAACTCCTGCGGAAGGATACTTAAAAAATCACTTTGTGCAACAAGGCTAATGCAGGAAGAAAAGGTTTCGCACACTACGCCAATCCGCGGTATTTGCGAGCGGTGGCTAAATAGATCTTCTAATTGTTTATAATAACTTCCCCGCGGCGTTGGCATTGTCCAGTTATAATGCAGCAGATCGTTAATGGATGTTGCCCCTGTCGCCGGATGCCCTTCCCGGCAAAATACCGCAAACGGTTTTTCGAAGAGTTTTTCAAACGTAAATTCATGGTCGTAAGGCCCCTGATAATAGGTGTTAATGGTGAAGTCCAGTTCGCCCTGGCGTAATTCATTGATCATCGACACCAGCTGCCCTTCCATAATTCGCACTTTAACCTGCGGGTGCTGGGCGTGAAAACGGGTGATGACGGCGGGCATCAGGCTGCGTGACACGCTGGCCCCCATCCCGATATTGATCTGCCCGGCCAGATCCCCCTGCCGCTGGCGAATGTCATCCTGCGCCGCACGCAGCTCTTCCAGAATCAGCCTTGCGCGCTGGTAAAACCCTTCCCCGCACTCGGTCAGCGCAACGCCTTTACTCCGGCGAACAAAAAGCTGCGCCGCCATGCCCTCCTCCAGCTCTTTGATGGATTTGGTCAGCGCCGGCTGCGAGAGATTCAGCGTCCGGCTGGCACCGCGAATGCTGCCCTGACGCGCCACTTCAACAAACGCCCGGATTTGATGAAATTTAATCTGAAATGACATAGCCCAACCGATAACCGTTGTTTATCAGAGTAAAGAAACTGTCATCTACTTTAATGGAAAGGGATGTGCGAGGGTAATTCCTGAACGGTTAAAACTGTGAAAAAACGGTTAGTGATAAGTAAAAACTATCACAGCGTGAAGCAGTTCACATTTTTTAATGATGACAGGAACAGATATGGACACACTGGCGCAGTACATCCAGACATTAGCCCCCCAGCTGATCGCATGGCGTCGCGATTTTCACCATTTTGCGGAATCCGGCTGGGTAGAGTTCCGTACCGCCGCAAAGGTTGCGGAAATCCTTGACTCCCTGGGCTACGAACTGGCGATGGGTCGCGACGTGATCGATGCCGAAAGCCGTATGGGGCTGCCCGATGACGCCACCCTTTCGCGAGAGTTTGCCCGTGCGCGGTCACAGGGCGCGCCTGAGAAATGGCTGGCACCGTTTGAAGGCGGATTTACCGGCATTGTGGCGACCCTGAATACCGGACGACCGGGCCCGACGCTGGCGTTTCGCGTCGACATGGATGCCCTTGATTTAAGCGAAGCGCTCGACGACAGCCATCGCCCGTTCCGCGACGGTTTTGCCTCCTGCAACGCGGGAATGATGCACGCCTGCGCGCACGACGGCCACACCACCATTGGCCTGGGGCTGGCAAAGGTGCTTAAGCAGAACGAAGCGCAGTTCAACGGTACCGTCAAGCTGATTTTCCAGCCTGCCGAAGAAGGCACCCGCGGCGCGCGCGCCATGGTCGCCGCCGGGGCGCTGGACGGCGTGGACTATTTTACCGCCATCCATATTGGTACCGGCGTCCCCGCCGGAACGGCGATCTGCGGCAGCGATAACTTTATGGCAACCACCAAGTTCGACGTGAACTTTACCGGCGTTGCCGCACACGCGGGCGGCAAACCGGAGGATGGACGTAACGCCCTGCTTGCCGCCGCGCAGGCCGCCCTCGCCCTGCACAGCATCGCCCCGCACAGCGAAGGCGCTTCCCGCGTCAACGTCGGCGTGATGCAGGCGGGTAGCGGCCGCAACGTGGTGCCCGCAAATGCACTGATTAAGGTTGAAACCCGCGGCGAAAGCGAAGCAATAAACCAGTATGTCTTTGAACGCGCGAAGGCTGTCATTACCGGCGCGGCCGCGCTCTATGGCGTGAGCGCGGAGATGCGCCTGATGGGGGCCGCCACCTCCAGCGCGCCGACGCCGGCCTGGGTTGATTACCTGCGTGAACAGGCGAGCCAGGTATCGGGAATTGTGCACGCAATCGATAAGGTGAAAGCGCCAGCAGGCTCTGAAGACGCCACGCTGATGATGGCCCGCGTGCAGCAGAACGGCGGCATGGCGTCGTATATGGTGTTCGGCACGGATTTGAGCGCCGGACATCACAACGAAAAATTCGACTTCGATGAGCAGGTCATGGCTGTCGCCATTGAAACGCTGGCGCGAACTGCGCTCAATTTCCCGTGGACGCGAGGTGTGTAATGCAGGAGAACTACGCTTTTATTGCCGACGCCATCGACACGCGATGTCAGACGCTAACCGATATTGCCGACGCAATTTGGGATCATCCCGAAACCCGCTTTGAAGAGTTCTGGTCCTCCAGACGGCTCGCTGACGAGCTGGAAGCCGAGGGCTTTACGCTGACCCGCGAGGCTGGCGGTATCCCAAACGCGTTTATCGCCAGCTTCGGCAGCGGAAAACCGGTTATCGCTCTGCTGGGCGAGTACGACGCGCTGGCCGGGCTAAGCCAGCAGGCGCACTGCGCGACGGCGCAATCCGCCACGCCGGGGGCTAACGGCCACGGCTGCGGGCATAACCTGCTGGGCACCGCGGCGCTTGCGGGCGCGGTGGCGGTAAAAAGCTGGCTGGAGCAGCACGGCGGCAGCGGAACGGTGCGTTTTTACGGCTGTCCCGGTGAGGAAGGCGGCTCCGGGAAAACCTTTATGGTACGTGAAGGTCTGTTTGATGACGTTGATGCCGCCGTCACCTGGCACCCGGAGGCCTTTGCCGGGATGTTTAACGTCAGCACACTCGCCAACATTCAGGCGGCCTGGCGTTTTCACGGCGTGGCGGCACATGCAGCCAACTCGCCCCATTTAGGGCGCAGCGCGCTGGACGCCGTGACGCTGATGACTACCGGCACCAACTTCCTTAACGAGCACATCATAGAGAAAGCGCGCGTCCATTACGCCATCACCGACACCGGCGGGATTTCGCCCAACGTGGTGCAGGCGCAGGCTGAAGTGCTGTACCTGATCCGCGCCCCGGAGATGGCCGACGCGCAGCAGATCTACCAACGCATCGAAAAAATTGCCCAGGGCGCGGCAATGATGACCGAAACCACCGTGGAATGCCGCTTTGATAAGGCCTGCTCCAGCTACCTGCCGAACCGCACGCTTGAGGCTGCGATGTACCGCGCGTTGCAGCACTACGGCACGCCGGAGTGGACCGATGAAGAGCGCGACTTTGCCCGCGAAATCCGCGCCACGCTGACGCCAAACGATCTGCAGAACAGCCTGAAAAACATTGCCGCCACGGGGGGAGAAGCAGGCAAAGCCTTTGCCCGCCGCCATCAGGAGACGCTGCTGGTGGATGAAGTCGCGCCCTATGCCATCACCGATAACGTGCTGGCGGGTTCAACGGACGTGGGTGACGTCAGCTGGAAAATGCCGGTCGCCCAGTGCTTCAGCCCCTGCTTTACCGTCGGCACGCCGCTGCACACCTGGCAACTGGTGGCGCAGGGACGAACCTCCATCGCCCATAAAGGCATGCTGCTGGCCGGGAAAGTGATGGGCGCAACCGCGCTCAATCTGCTGCAGGATGCAGACCTGCTGAAAACATGCCGTGAAGAGTTCGAACAACAAATAGAAGAAAAACCGTACGCGTGTCCGATCCCATCGGGCGTGACACCGTCACCTTTAAAATAAAAAAACACAACACAACAACACAACACTCCCGAGGAACGCCCATGAGTATGTCATCCATACCTTCGCATTCCCCATCCGGTAAGCTCTATGGCTGGGTTGAAAGGATCGGCAATAAAGTGCCGCACCCTTTCCTGCTGTTTATCTATCTGATTGTGATTTTGATGGTTGCCACCGCCGTGCTCTCGGCCTTTGACGTCAGCGTGCGCAGCCCGGCAGACGGCAGCCTGGTGGCGGTGAAAAACCTGCTCAGCGTTGACGGGCTGCACTGGTTTTTACCGAACGTGATCAAAAACTTCAGCGGTTTCGCTCCGCTGGGGGCCATTCTGGCGCTGGTGCTGGGCGCCGGGCTGGCTGAACGCGTGGGCTTGTTACCCGCGCTGATGGTAAAAATGGCATCCCACGTCAGCGCGCGCTATGCCAGCTACATGGTGCTGTTTATCGCCTTCTTCAGCCACATTTCATCCGATGCCGCGCTGGTGATTATGCCGCCGATGGGGGCGCTGATCTTCCTCGCCGTCGGGCGCCATCCCGTGGCGGGTCTGCTGTCGGCCATTGCGGGCGTGGGCTGCGGCTTTACCGCCAACCTGCTGATCGTCACCACCGACGTGCTGCTCTCGGGCATCAGCACGGAGGCGGCGAAAACCATTGATGCGGCCATGCACGTCAGCGTGATCGACAACTGGTACTTTATGGCCAGCTCGGTGATTGTCCTGACGATTGTCGGCGGGCTGATTACCGATAAGATCGTCGAGCCGCGTCTGGGCAAATGGGAAGGCCGTAGCGATGAAAAGCTGGAGACGCTGAGCAAAGAGCAGCGCTTCGGCCTGCGCGTGGCCGGGCTGGTTTCGCTGGCGTTTATCGCGCTGGTGGCGCTGATGGTGGTGCCGGAAAACGGCATACTGCGCGATCCGGTTAAGCATACCGTCCTGCCGTCGCCGTTTATTCAGGGCATCGTGCCGCTGATTATTCTCTTCTTCTTTGTCGTTTCGCTCGCCTACGGTATCGCTACCGGCAAAATCCGCCGTCAGGGCGATCTGCCGCAGCTGATGATCGAGCCAATGAAAGAGATGGCGGGCTTTATCGTGATGGTATTCCCGCTGGCGCAGTTTGTGGCGATGTTTAACTGGAGCAACATGGGCAAGTTTATGGCCGTGGGCCTGACCGACGCGCTGGAGGCTGCCGGATTAAGCGGCGTACCGGCGTTTGTCGGGCTGGCGCTGCTGTCATCCCTGCTGTGCATGTTTATTGCCAGCGGCTCCGCCATCTGGTCAATTCTGGCGCCGATCTTCGTGCCGATGTTTATGATGCTCGGGTTCCACCCGGCGTTTGCCCAGATTCTGTTCCGCATCGCGGACTCCTCGGTGATCCCGCTGGCGCCCGTCTCACCTTTCGTTCCGCTGTTTTTAGGTTTCCTGCAGCGCTATAAGCCCGAGGCCAGACTGGGTACCTACTATTCGCTGGTTTTACCCTACCCGCTTATCTTTTTAGGGGTATGGCTGGTGATGCTGGTGGCATGGTATCTTGTCGGCCTGCCGATTGGGCCGGGGATATACCCGAGGCTAAATTAAAGGATTGAAAATGCTGAGATTACTCGAAGATAAAATTGCGACGCCGCTCGGGCCGCTGTGGGTGATCGCGGACGAGCAGTTCTGCCTGCGCGCCGTTGAGTGGGAAGAGCACAGCGACCGCATGGAGGAACTGCTTGATATTCATTACCGCGCACAGGGTTATGAACGCATCAGCGCCACCAACCCGGGCGGGCTGAGCGACAAGCTGGCGGCGTATTTTGAAGGCGATCTCAGCATCATTGACACTCTGCCAACCGCCACGGCAGGTACCCCTTTTCAGCGCGAAGTGTGGCAGGCGCTGCGGTCGATTCCGTGCGGGCAGGTCATGCATTACGGCCAGCTCGCGGAGCAGCTAGGCCGCGCAGGCGCCGCACGCGCGGTGGGTGCCGCCAATGGCTCTAATCCGGTCAGCATTGTGGTGCCCTGCCATCGGGTCATTGGCCGTAACGGCACCATGACCGGCTATGCCGGCGGCGTGCAGCGCAAGGAGTGGTTACTGCGTCACGAAGGGTATCTCTTGCTGTAGATCCCAGGCTTTTTGTGCTTAATTTTCTACCGGTTAGGCTAAAAATCCATAATCAAGCTGTGGAATTTCAAGAAGATGGCAACACGTTGCCGTCTCTTGTCCTTATTGAGGGTTTGTCAGGCTTACGTACTTACCAAAAAGATGTTAAAATTGACCAATATCAATTAAGGCTTGAGCAAACCTATGATCCCGGAAAAGCGAATTATACGACGCATTCAGTCTGGCGGTTGTGCTATCCATTGCCAGGATTGCAGCATCAGCCAGCTCTGTATCCCGTTTACCCTGAATGAGCATGAACTCGATCAGCTTGATAATATCATCGAGCGCAAAAAGCCGATTCAGAAAGGGCAGACGCTGTTTAAAGCGGGAGACGAACTGAAATCGCTCTATGCTATCCGCTCTGGCACCATCAAGAGCTACACCATCACCGAACAGGGTGACGAGCAGATCACCGGCTTCCACCTGGCAGGCGATCTGGTGGGCTTTGATGCCATCGGTACTGGTCACCACCCGAGCTTTGCTCAGGCACTCGAAACCTCGATGGTTTGCGAAATTCCGTTTGAAACCCTGGACGATCTGTCCGGTAAGATGCCTAACCTGCGTCAGCAGATGATGCGTCTGATGAGCGGTGAGATCAAAGGCGATCAGGACATGATTCTGCTGCTTTCCAAAAAGAATGCAGAAGAGCGCCTGGCCGCGTTTATCTACAACCTCTCCCGCCGCTTCGCCGAGCGCGGTTTTTCGCCGCGTGAGTTCCGTCTGACCATGACCCGTGGCGATATCGGTAACTACCTGGGCCTGACCGTTGAGACCATCAGCCGTCTGCTGGGTCGTTTCCAGAAGAGCGGAATGCTGGCCGTTAAGGGTAAATACATCACTATCGAAAACGGCGAAGCGCTGGCCGTTCTTGCCGGACACGCCCGCAACGTGGCGTAACTCTCCGCATGTTGATAACCAGACTGATAAATTCACGTGATTTATTGGTCTGGTATCATCGCTTCCGCTTTAAGACATTTTCATCGTAGCACGTCCCCATACAGCGCCTGAAAGGTTGTCGTTGAGGTTATGAATTGAGAGAAAGTTTGTTTTTCGTTTCAGTCGTGATCGCCTCAGTGACCTTTATATTCATCTGGATCATGCTTGTCGGTCCGATGAAGGGGGAGGAAAAAACCTACGTTCAGGATTCCACGACCTTTGCGATAGCGGTGATGGTGCTGCTGTTCATTGCGTTTATCGCGGTGACATCCACCGTGCTTTTCCTCTGATAAATTTTCATGAATTATTGATCTGGCAAAAGCTCCCCTCTGTTTCATTCAGGATATATAGGTTACTCTTTTAATTACAGACTGTGGTGACAGTAGTAAGGAGACCTGTATGGCCAAGTATCAAAACATGCTGGTAGCTATCGATCCGAATCAGGACGATCAGCCGGCATTACGACGTGCTGTGTATTTACATCAACGGATTGGTGGCAAAATCAAAGCGTTTTTGCCGATCTATGACTTCTCGTATGAGATGACCACCCTTCTGTCGCCTGACGAGCGCACCGCTATGCGTCAGGGCGTCATCAGCCAGCGTACCGCGTGGATCCGTGAACAGGCGAAGTATTACCTGGAAGCGGGAGTGCCTATTGATATTAAAGTGGTCTGGCATAACCGACCTTTTGAGGCCATTATCCAGGAAGTGGTTGCCGGTGGGCACGACCTGCTGCTGAAGATGGCGCACCAGCACGACAAGCTGGAGTCCGTAATCTTCACTCCGACCGACTGGCATTTGTTGCGTAAATGCCCTTGCCCGGTCTGGATGGTGAAAGACCAGCCGTGGCCTGAAGGCGGGAAAGCCGTTGTGGCGGTGAATCTCGCGAGCGAAGAGGATTATCACAATTCGCTCAACGAGAAGCTGGTGAAGGAGACCATCCAGCTTGCCGATCAGGTTAACCATACCGAAGTGCATCTGGTGGGCGCCTATCCGGTTACCCCGATCAATATCGCCATTGAGCTGCCGGAATTTGACCCAAGCGTCTATAACGACGCGATCCGCGGTCAGCACCTGCTGGCGATGAAAGCGCTGCGCCAGAAGTTCAGCATTGACGAGAACATGACGCACGTGGAAAAAGGGCTGCCTGAAGAGGTGATCCCGGATTTAGCCGAACATCTGCAGGCCGGGATTGTGGTGCTGGGCACCATTGGCCGGACCGGTATCTCTGCTGCCTTCCTCGGCAATACCGCCGAACAGGTGATCGACCATCTGCGCTGCGACCTGCTGGTCATCAAGCCGGATGAGTATCAGACGCCGATTGAGCTGGACGACCCGGAAGACGATTGACGTAAACATCAAAGCCCGCCGCTCCGGCGGGCTTTTCTCATCAGCTCTCCATTACCGGCTTCGTCTGTTCACCTGACTCATCCTGCATCCACGGCGCGTGCAATACCATGCTGGGCAGCGCCAGCTTAATCTCCTGGGCGTTCAGCCCTTCAAGAATACGGATATTGATCTCCTGCTGGATGTCCATGTATTTATTGTAATCCGCGGTATTAACGATATGGACGACTTCAAACGTCAGGCGGTCGCGGTCGAATCCCAGAAAATGGGCACGATCGAATTTTGTCTCGCCGACATCGGTAATGATCTGCCTGACCATATCCCCCACGTAGCGCAACTTATCGGGCGGCGTGTCGCTGGCAACGCCAAAGGTAAAGACGATGCGACGCGTCTGCATGCGTTTGTAGTTGTGAAGCGTCTGCTGAAGCAAAATGGCGTTACCGCAGACGATCTGCTCCCCGCTCAGGCTGCGAATACGGGTCGTTTTCAGGCCAATGTGCTCTACCGTCCCCGCCACGTCGTTGAACACCACAAAATCGCCAATTTCAAACGGCTTATCAAAGCCGATAGAGAGCGAGGCAAACACGTCGCTGAGGATCGTTTGTACGGCGAGGGCGATGGCAATACCCCCTACCCCAAGGCTGGCAACCAGAGCAGTGATGTTGACGCCCGCGTTAGCAAGGATAGACAGCAGCATCACTGACCAGACAATGGCCCGGAGAATAAGCCCCGTGATCACCAGCGTGACCGGGTTTTTATGGCTTCCGGGCGCCAGCATGACGTGACGAAGCCACGACACCACCCCCTGATCCATCCACAGCGCCACCTGGATGGCGAAAACCAGGAACCAGGCGTGGCTCACGGTGCCAAAGAGATGATCCGGCAAGTCAACGAAACGCAGGCTGAAGAGCAGCGCCACCACAAACAGCAGGAAGCGGCTGGTGCGGTTAAGCATATCGGTCAGGATAAAACGCATCCGGTTGGTGGTCGGGTGCTTGTCGCCCCAGGTGGTGATGCCTTTCTTAACGAATGCGATCAGGCGCGTTAGCAGCCAGTACACCAGCAGCGTCACAAAGACAACCGTGGCGGCGCCTATCCAGAATGTCGGCGTCATCATCAGCGCGATGATGTCGAAGCGGGACAGAAATTGCATTACACCTCCTCGTATTACACAAAGGGTAAAGTATAGACAGAGGAGAAACGCTGGCCGCAGAAATAGGAAAACCGCCCCGAAGGGCGGTTTGTCAGGAGAAAGCGAATTACAGCGCTTTCAGAATCGCATCCACGCTGGCTTTGGCGTCGCCAAACAGCATATGGGTATTCTCTTTGAAGAACAGCGGGTTCTGCACGCCAGCATAGCCGGTGTTCATCGAGCGTTTGAAGACAATGACGTTCTGCGCCTTCCACACTTCCAGAACCGGCATCCCGGCGATTGGGCTGCGCGGATCGTCCTGTGCCGCCGGGTTAACGGTGTCGTTAGCACCAATAACCAGCACGGTGTCGGTGTCGGCGAAATCATCATTAATCTCGTCCATCTCCAGCACGATGTCGTATGGCACCTTCGCTTCCGCCAGCAGTACGTTCATGTGGCCCGGCAGACGTCCGGCCACCGGGTGAATACCAAAGCGAACTTTGATACCGCGCGCGCGCAGCTTCTCGGTGATTTCCGCCACCGGATACTGCGCCTGCGCCACCGCCATACCGTAGCCTGGGGTGATGATCACAGAATGCGAGTTTTTCAGCATTTCCGCGGTGTCTTCCGCGCTGATCTCACGGTGTTCACCCACTTCTTCGTCAGAGCCGGTAGAAGAACCGTCAGAACCGAAGCCACCGGCGATAACGCTGATGAACGAACGGTTCATCGCCTTACACATGATGTAAGACAGGATGGCACCGGAAGAACCGACCAGCGCACCGGTGACGATCAGCAGGTCGTTGCTCAGCATAAAGCCCGCAGCCGCCGCTGCCCAACCGGAGTAGGAGTTCAGCATCGAGACAACCACCGGCATATCCGCACCGCCGATGGACGCCACCAGATGCCAGCCAAACGCCAGCGCGATGATGGTCATCACCAGCAACGCCAGTACCTGCAGGCCCACGCTTTCGGTACGCACGAAGACCACCAGGAGCACAAACGACACCACCAGCGCCGCCAGATTCAGCTTGTGACGGTTAGGCAGCATCAGCGGTTTAGAAGAGATCTTACCGCGCAGCTTGCCGAACGCCACGATAGAACCGGTGAAGGTTACTGCACCGATGAAGATACCGAGGAACACTTCGGTCAGATGAATGTTGACCAGAATCGGCTCCATGCCCGGTTCGTGATACAGGTAGCTGTTGAAGCCCACCACCACCGCCGCCAGGCCCACGAAGCTGTGCAGAATCGCCACCAGTTCCGGCATCTCGGTCATTTCCACGCGCTTCGCCAGGCGAATACCAATCGCGCCCCCGATGATCATCGCCACCAGGATCCACGCCACGTTGCCGGTATCCGGCCCGAAGATGGTCGCAATCAGCGCAATCGCCATCCCGGCGATACCAAAGTTATTTCCCTGCTGAGACGTTTCGTGTTTGGAAAGCCCCGCCAGACTGAAAATAAACAGGATTGCAGCAACAATGTATGCGGCTGTCACTAATCCTCCAGACATATGCTACCCCTTAGCCTTTACGAAACATTTTCAGCATGCGCTGAGTCACGGTGAAACCACCGAAAATATTGATACTGGCGATCAGCACCGCGATAAAGCTCAGGAAGCTGATCCAGCCGCCGTGTCCAATCTGCAGCAACGCCCCTACCACGATGATCCCGGAGATAGCGTTGGTCACCGACATCAGCGGCGTATGCAGCGCATGGGAGACGTTCCACACCACGTAGTAACCCACAACGCACGAGAGTGCGAAGACGGTAAAGTGGCCGAGGAACTCTTTCGGCGCGACGTCAGCCAGCCAGCCGAACAGAATAATGACCAGCGCCATGATGGCGTATTTGCGCCACGGAGAAGCCGGTTTTGCCGGTTCTTTTGGCTCGGGTGCCGCTTTTGGCGCAGCCTGGGGCTGGGCTGAAACCTGAATAGGCGGCGCAGGCCAGGTAATTTCACCTTCGCGAACGACGGTAACGCCGCGCACCACCACATCGTCAAAATCGACGGTGATGTTGCCGTCTTTCTCTTTGCAGAGCAGCTTCAGCAGGTTAACCAGGTTGGTGCCGTACAGCTGAGACGACTGGGTTGGCAGGCGGCCAGGCAGGTCGGTATAGCCGATCACCTTCACGCCGTTAGCGGTCGTGGTCACCTGATTGGCAACGGTATACTCGCAGTTACCGCCGTTTTGCGCCGCCAGGTCGACAATCACGCTGCCCGGCTTCATGGAGTCGACCATCTCGCGGGTGATCAGCTTCGGCGCCGGTTTACCCGGAATAAGCGCGGTGGTAACAATAATGTCGACGTCTTTCGCCTGCGCGGCAAAGAGTTCCATTTCGGCTTTGATAAAGGCTTCGGACATCACCTTCGCGTAACCATCACCGCTGCCCGCTTCTTCCTTAAAGTCCAGCTCAAGGAATTCGGCCCCCATGCTCTGAACCTGTTCCTTCACTTCGGGACGGGTGTCGAACGCGCGCACGATAGCGCCCAGGCTGTTTGCCGCACCGATTGCGGCAAGACCCGCCACACCCGCGCCAATCACCATCACTTTCGCCGGTGGGACTTTCCCCGCCGCGGTGATCTGGCCGGTAAAGAAGCGTCCAAATTCGTGGGCTGCTTCAACAATGGCGCGGTAGCCGGCAATGTTCGCCATGGAGCTCAGCGCATCCAGCGACTGCGCGCGCGAAATACGCGGCACGGAGTCCATCGCCATCACGGTCACGCCACGGGCCGCCAGCTTCTCCATCAGTTCAGGATTTTGTGCAGGCCAGACGAAGCTCACCAGCGTGGTGCCTGGATTCAGCAGCGCAATCTCACTCTCTTCCGGCGCGTTGACCTTCAGAATCACGGGCGACTGCCAGACTTCAGCACCGTCCACCACTTCCGCGCCAGCCTGAATAAAGGCTTCGTCATCGAAACTCGCCAGCTTGCCTGCGCCGCTTTCAACCGCGACGGTAAAACCCAGTTTAAGCAGTTGCTCCACCGTTTTCGGTGTTGCCGCTACGCGGGTTTCATTGGCTAACCGTTCTTTTGGTACCCCAATACGCATAGTTTTCCCTTCCATCGGTTTTTGATGATGGTTTGTCGATAAATGCCCGCGGTTTGTATCAATTTTCGCCAGCATGATAGCGACGAGAAATGAGTAACCCCGCAAAATAAAACAGTAACAAACTGTCTATAACCTACTGAAAATAGCGCTTGTGATCTACCGCCAGAAAACACTATTTCTTACTTTATCTGTGAAAAATAAGCGATCGGCGTCACTGACAGTGATATTTACCTTAAATTCATCGCCAGAACCGATAAATCGCGCAAGCGAAGCGGTAAAAACATGATATAGCGCCATAAGAGAACAAGTTATTAACATTAAATTAACTTGTAAAAGTCATATGCTTTATCAGTTTTGCTTGTCAAACGCCTGTTTTTTCAACATATCACTAAATGTTATCGAATTCGGTAATTGAGTGAGCACAGGCAGTGAAAAATGGCGCAGACAGCGACGGGTTTTAAATGCCATAATCGGGGCCGTCTCAAATAAACAACAATACCAGTACATGGTTTGCGCAAGGCGAAGGATTATTTTTATGAAGCTTAAGAACACACTCCTGGCGTCCGCACTTCTCTGTGCGACCGCCCTGTCTGCGAATGCCGCAACAGAGTTAACGCCAGAGCAAGCGGCAGCGTTAAAACCTTTTGACCATACGGTCATTGTGGGTCGTTATAATTCTATTGGCGATGCCGTCGCCGCCGCATCAAAAGCCGCGGATAAAAACGGGGCGGCCTCGTTTTACGTAGTTGACCAGTCCGATTACGGCAACAGCGGTAACCAGCGCGTGACCATTGCGCTGTATAAAGATAATGCACCAAAGGCTGACGCGCCGAAAAACCGCGTGATCAACGGTATCGTTGAGCTGCCGAAAGACCAGGCCATTGAGCTGGAACCTTACGACACCGTTACCGTTCAGGGCTTCTATCGCAGCCAGCCAGAAGTGAACGATGCCATCACCAAAGCCGCGAAAGAGAAAGGTGCCTACTCTTTCTATATCGTGCGTCAGGTGGATGCTAACCAGGGCGGCAACCAGCGCATTACCGCATTCATCTACAAAGAAGATGCGAAAAAACGCGTTCTGCAGAGCCCGGATGCCATCCCTGCGGATTCTGAAGCGGGTCGCGCGGCGATAGCCAAAGGCGGCGAAGAAGCGAAGAAAGTTGAAATTCCGGGCGTAGCGACCTCTGCGGCACCAAGCGCTGAAGTGGGCCGTTTCTTTGAAACGCAGTCCACGAAAGGTGGCCGTTACTCCGTGACGCTGCCGGACGGCACCAAAATTGAAGAGCTGAACAAAGCCACTGCCGCGCAGATGGTGCCGTTCGACAGCATCAAGTTTACCGGCAACTACGGCAATATGACGGAAGTCTCTTATCAGGTCGCGAAGCGTGCGGCGAAGAAAGGGGCGAAGTATTACCACATCACCCGCCAGTGGCAGGAACGTGGTAACAACGTGACCATCAGCGCCGATCTATACAAGTAACAAAACCGTTGACGAAAGGCGGCGCAATGCCGCCTTTTTTGTTACTTTTTTTGAAAATCTGCCACACATCATTGCATGCTTTCGTTACACTCCGTAAAATCCCGCGCCTTAGTGTGATCCACCATTTTTATGCGCCTTAGCGAAATAATTATTCTGGATTGGGACTTTTCATAACAGGAAGCCAATGGAAAAGAAACTTGGCCTGAGTGCTTTAACTGCACTTGTATTGAGCTCAATGCTGGGCGCGGGCGTATTCAGTTTACCGCAGAACATGGCGGCCGTCGCAAGCCCTGCCGCCCTGCTCATTGGCTGGGGCATTACCGGTGTCGGGATATTGCTGCTGGCGTTTGCCATGCTGTTGCTGACGCGCATTCGCCCGGATCTGGACGGCGGCATTTTCACCTATGCACGTGAAGGTTTCGGCGAGCTAATCGGCTTCTGTTCCGCCTGGGGCTACTGGCTGTGCGCGGTCATCGCCAACGTCTCTTATCTGGTGATTGTCTTCTCGGCACTCAGTTTCTTTACCGATACCCCTGAGCTGCGCCTGTTTGGCGACGGCAATACCTGGCAGTCTATCGTCGGCGCCTCGGTGCTGCTGTGGATTGTTCACTGGCTGATTTTGCGCGGTGTCCAGACCGCCGCCAGCATCAACCTGGTGGCGACGCTGGCGAAGCTGGTGCCGCTTGGCCTGTTTATCGTGCTGGCCTTCATTGCGTTCCGTCTCGACGTGTTTTCGCTTGATTTCAGCGGCATCGCGCTGGGCGTTCCGGTCTGGGAGCAGGTGAAAAACACGATGCTGATTACCCTGTGGGTATTTATCGGCGTTGAGGGTGCCGTCGTGGTTTCTGCCCGCGCGCGTAATAAGCGCGATGTGGGCCGCGCCACGCTGCTGGCCGTCCTGGCGGCGCTGGGCGTGTATCTGCTGGTGACCCTGCTTTCGCTGGGCGTGGTGGCGCGTCCTGAACTGGCCGAAATGCGTAACCCGTCCATGGCAGGACTGATGGTGAAAATGCTCGGCCCGTGGGGCGACGTGGTGATTGCCGCAGGGCTGATCGTCTCCGTCTGCGGCGCTTATCTGAGCTGGACCATCATGGCGGCTGAAGTGCCGTTCCTGGCCGCGACGCACAAGGCGTTTCCACGCCTGTTTGCCCGTCAAAATCATAATAATGCGCCATCAGCCTCACTCTGGCTGACCAACATCAGCGTTCAGGTCTGTCTGGTGCTGATCTGGCTCACAGGTTCAGACTATAACACCCTGCTGACCATCGCCTCGGAGATGATTCTGGTACCCTATTTCTTAGTGGGTGCGTATTTGTTAAAAATCGCCACGCGTCCGGCGCACTATGTTGTGGGCGTAGGGGCCTGTATTTACGGCCTGTGGTTGTTGTATGCTTCCGGGCCGATGCATCTACTGCTGTCGGTTGTGCTGTATGCGCCGGGTCTGCTGGTGTTTATCTATGCCCGCCGCACGCATCAGCTGGAGAACGCGCTGAAACGCCGTGAAATGGCCTTAATCGGGCTGTTACTGGTTGCTGCCGTACCGGCAACCTGGATGTTAATGGGATAGCACTGTCTTTCCCATTGTTGAACTGTAAAGGAGAATACGATGGGAAATGCACCGCTTCGCCCAATACTGATCACCGGTGGAGGCCGCCGTATCGGCCTCGCCCTCGCCCATCACTTTCTCAACCTTCGCCATCCGGTCATTGTCAGCTACCGTACGGAATACCCGTCGATTGAGGGGCTGCGCAAAGCCGGAGCGATCTGCATTCAGGCTGATTTTTCCACCGACGAAGGCATTCTGGCCTTTGCCGAACAGGTTAAATCCACCGCGACGGGGTTGCGCGCCGTGATCCATAATGCCAGCGCATGGTGTGCCGAGAAGCCCGGCACGTCCCTCAGCGATACGCTCTCCGCCATGCTGCAGATCCACGTTAACGCTCCTTATCTGCTTAACCACGCGCTGCAGGATCTGCTGCGCGGCCACGGGCATGCGGCGGGCGACATTATTCACTTTACCGATTATGTGGTAGAGCGCGGCAGCGACAAGCATATCGCCTACGCGGCCAGCAAAGCCGCGCTGGATAACATGACGCGCTCCTTTGCCCGCAAGCTCGCGCCCGAGGTAAAGGTGAACGCCATCGCCCCGGCGATGATTTTGTTTAACGAACACGATGATGCGGAATACCGCCAGCAGGCGCTGAATAAGTCGCTCATGAAAATAGCGCCCGGTGAGAAAGAGGTGATCGACCTGGTGGATTACCTGCTCACCAGCTGCTACGTCACCGGCAGAACCTTTGCCGTGGACGGCGGCCGCCCGCTGCGCTAGTGAAAGCGGCTCCAGAAGAAGATTAACACCCAGGCGCTGAGCCCCCAGCAGACCACTGCCCCGCCCAGCGCCAGGGGAAGCCGCAGAAAACCGGTGAAATACCACAGGGAAAGCAGGTAGAGAAAGTACGGAATGATTGACCACATGCCAAACACGATGGTCGTGCGTAGCGCTTCCGTACCCCGCTCAGAGGCCACAATATAGTGGGCAATCAGCGCAAAGGTCGGGAATAGCGGGATCAGCCCGGCAATATAGTAGTTTTTGGTTTTTGCCAGAATGCCAATCAGTAACACCACCAGCGCCCCCAGCGCGGCTTTGATCACCAGCCCCATATTTTTTCCTATAACAATCAAATAACAAGAAACGTCAGAATAACGGAAGCGGCGTTAATTTTGAAAGATTAATGGAAGGTTAAGGTTCCGCGGTGTATTTTGGCTTTTTTCACGAAAACAGACGCTGTATGAATAAGATTGTATATGTTGAAGACGAACCCGAAGTCGGGCAATTGATCGCCGCCTATCTGGGTAAACATGATATGGACGTCATTGTTGAGCCTCGCGGCGATCGTGCCGAAGAGGTGGTCGTCCGTGAAAACCCGGATTTAGTGCTGCTGGACATCATGCTGCCAGGCAAAGACGGCATGACGCTCTGCCGGGACCTGCGCGCCCGCTGGGATGGTCCTATCGTTCTGCTTACCTCACTGGACAGCGATATGAACCATATTCTGTCGCTGGAGATGGGCGCCAATGATTACATTCTGAAAACCACACCGCCTGCCGTCCTGCTGGCCCGCCTGCGCCTGCATTTGCGCCAGCACGCCAGCATCGAACGCGAAGCGCCCGCGCCGTCCCTGACGCCGCACAAAGCGTTGCGCTTCGGTACGCTGTCTATTGACCCGGTTAACCGCCAGGTCCTGCTTTCCGGCGAGCTTATCGCCCTTTCTACCGCAGACTTTGACCTGCTCTGGGAGCTGGCCACGCATGCCGGGCAAATCATGGACCGCGACGCGCTGCTGAAAAACCTCCGTGGCGTGAGCTATGACGGTATGGATCGCAGCGTTGACGTGGCGATTTCGCGATTACGCAAAAAACTGCAGGATAACGCCACCGAGCCCTACCGCATTAAAACCGTGCGTAACAAGGGTTATCTGTTCGCCCCACACGCCTGGGAAACCTGATCGTCGGATAGGATAATCTGCGCGAATTGAAGGCATTGCGCGAAAACGCCCTCCTTTCGCGCATTTATTTTTACGTTTGCGCAACATTTAACTTGCTAAGCACGCAAACTATTCCATAATTAGCTTCTCGACTCTCCTTTCTTCAGCTCATCCCGCTCTTGCGATCGTTTTACTCATTTTCGCCGTGAAGCTTTCACGACATCGCTCCCAGAAATCTTGAAATGAGGATTTAAGCCCATGAATTATGTATAGCTACGATCAGGTAGAAGCGATAAAAACCAATCTTGAGTGGATTGTTAATCAGGCAACCCTTAACCACACCTCACCCTCACGCACCGATCAAAAAGCGCTCTTTGACCTGCTGGAACTCATCCAGTCTTACGAAATACTGCTGGATCTCATCAGCGAATACGGGGCGGATGTGATTGATACGCACATTGCGGAAGGCCTGGCCGTGACCGAAAAACTCATCGCCAAGGTAAAAAACAGCGCGAAAGCCATATAACACGCTCAACAGACGTGAAAAACCCGAAGGGTTTTCATGTATATTCTGCACATAGCGTTTTTTCGGTGAGATCCAATGAAAAAGCTGTTTGTGCAGTTTAGTGTGCAGAAAACCTGCAATTTACTGGAAAGGCTATAGCTTCTCTCCCGTTCGCAAAGCTATTAACGGCTCGTTACAACGCATCTGCCTCTACGATTATTTGGGGATGCCTGGCGGAAAGGGTTTTCGCACATGCCCAATGCGTGGTCACTCTTTTTCCATTTAGCTTTCCGGTGAGCGCCAGGAGTAATGCCCCCGTACAAACTGAACCAAACCGCTTGCTGCATAAGTTTGTAAAAAAATTCAACACATTCAGAAACAAACGCTCGCATCAGATTGAACATTTCAAAATTACCAGCAGTTAAATCGATTCCCTTACAGGTTTAATGCATCTGTCGCTGTAAGTCATGAACGTCTATTTATCCACTCAAGGGAATAGCAGGTGATTTATCCGCTGTAGGGATATCCCTTTTAAATCCACTTACAAATGCGCTCGTGTTGGAAGAATTTCATGTATGGTATTCTTTGGTTGTTTATATTTAGTAGATTGCCCACAGTAGTTACATCCTATGCTCAATTACATTGTCATTAATTAGTTAGCGAGATAAGAATGAAATCAAATGTAAAGTATACTTTTCATCACTTCGGCATCCCGTTACAGGATGGCGTTTTTGAAGGTGCATACAGCGAAAAAGCCGGGATGTATACAGTTGATAACCCAGGTCAGTTTCGTGTGCAGTGGCATAGATTTAAAGATAGTTCTCCACTCCACAATTTGATAAAAACTGTGCCTCATGTCGCCTTCAAAGTGGACAACCTGCTAAGAGCTATCGAAGATGAAGAAGTAATTCTTGGTCCCTATGAGCCCATTGACGGTTTCTTTGTTGCCATGATTAATGACAATGGCGCACCGATTGAACTCATAGAAACTACACTCTCTGATGATGAAATCTGGGAAAGAGCAAGGTCCGGTCAAGGCGACCTTTACAGGAAGTAATTTTATCTATTTGAAGCCTGGCAAATAAATCTGAACTGCGCTCATCACCCACTCACGAGCCACATGAAGAAATTGTTTCCTACCACCAGCTTCCCACCGGGCCATTTTGCTGGCGCAATGATTAACCTCTTTCGTTTCGGTATTAATAATATGATCAAGCTTGTTCAGCCGAGAAATTGCTTCAAAACTGAACGAGAAGACAGGCCTACCGAACGATAAAACGATCGGGCATTCGCCGCAGACGCCCCTATCAGCTGCGTCATACATACGCGTGCTGGATGTTGTCGGCAGGTGCTAATCCTGCTTTTATAGCGAATCAGATGGGTGATAAGAATGCAGAGATGGTCTTCCATGTATACTCTGCGAGGATAAATGTTCTCGATAGCGATCAGGTACCATTTTTGAATCAGCGCTTTGGCGGATATGCAAATGCCCCTATAGTGCCCCTGAAGGTCAAAACAAAGTAGTTAATTACTTGATGTCCCGGTGATATTTAATGAAAAAGCTGTTTGTGCAGTTTTATCTTTTACTGTTTGTCTGCTTCCTGGTGATGACCATGCTGGTCGGCCTGGTTTATAAATTCACCGCCGAACGTGCGGGCCGGCAGTCGCTGGACGATCTGATGAAAAGCTCGCTCTATCTGATGCGCAGCGAGCTAAGAGAGATCCCTCCACACGACTGGGCGAAAACCCTGAAAGAGCTGGATCTCAATCTGTCATTCGATTTACGCATCGAGCCGTTGAAAGATTTCGATCTGGATCCGCCCGCCATGCAGCGTCTGCGCGACGGGGACATCGTTGCGCTGGATGAAAAATACACCTTTATCCAGCGCATTCCGCGCAGCCATTACGTGCTGGCCGTCGGGCCGGTGCCCTATCTCTATTATCTGCACCAGATGCGCCTGCTGGACATGGCGCTGATGGCCTTTATCGCCATTTCGCTCGCATTTCCGGTCTTTATCTGGATGCGGCCCCACTGGCAGGACATGCTGAAGCTGGAATCCGCCGCGCAGCGTTTTGGTGAGGGGCATTTTACCGAACGCATTCATTTCGACAGCGGTTCCAGCTTTGAGCGTCTGGGCGTGGCCTTTAACCAGATGGCCGATAACATCAACGCCCTGATCGCCAGTAAGAAGCAGCTGATCGACGGAATTGCGCACGAGCTGCGCACGCCGCTGGTTCGCCTGCGCTACCGTCTGGAGATGAGCGAAAATCTGACCGAGGCAGAGAATCAGGCGCTTAACCGCGACATTGGCCAGCTTGAAGCGCTGATTGAGGAGCTGCTGACCTACGCGCGTCTCGACCGCCCGCAAAACGAGCTGAACCTCACCACGCCGGATCTGCCCGCCTGGCTGCAAACCCACATTGATGACGTTCAGAGCGTAAACCCGCAGCGCACGCTGTTGACGCGCGTCACGCCGGGTGACTACGGCGCGCTCGATATGCGCCTGATGGAGCGCGTGCTGGACAACCTGATGAACAACGCCATGCGCTACAGCGAAAGTACGCTCCAGATTGGCCTGGATTTGCAGGGCAACCGGGCCAGCCTGACGGTGGAGGACGACGGACCGGGAATTGCCCCGGAAGCGCGAGAAACCGTGTTTGAACCGTTTGTCCGCCTCGATCCCAGCCGCGATCGCGCCACCGGCGGATGCGGCCTGGGGCTGGCGATTGTCTACTCTATCGCGCAGGCGATGGGCGGCACGGTGCATTGCGAGGAGAGCGAGCTCGGCGGCGCACGCTTCTGTTTTAGCTGGCCGGTGTACCATAACATCGCCCTTCCCGTCCCTGCCTGACCTCAACCGCACGCTGGCCTGACCCGGCGTGCTGTGCTATATGATAAGTATGTTGTAACTAATGAGAGTGTTTATGGCGAACTACGATCTCATCGAACGGCTTAACGGCACGTTTCGGGAAATAGAACACGAACTCCTGACCCTGACCGAGCGTTTGCAGGCCTGCCGCCTGCTGGCCGCGCGCGTCTTTACCCTGCCGGATGTGGCTAAGGGAGCCGAGCACGATCCACTGGACACCATCGAGGTCGAACAGCACATCGGCAGCGCGGCTCTTGAGCTGGCGCTAAAACACTATCGTCGCCTGTTTATCCAGCAGCAGTCAGAAAACCGCAGCAGCAAGGCCGCCGTGCGCCTGCCGGGGGTCATCTGCCTGCAAACCGATGCGACATCGCGCGAAGCGCTGGAAAGCCAGATTGCGCATATCAACACCCTGAAAGCGGCCTTTGAAAAGATCATCACCGAAGAGTCCGGCCTCGCCCCTGCCGCGCGGTTTGAGTGGGTGCACCGACAGCTTCCGGGGCTGATTACCCTGAATGCCTATCGGACGCTGACGGTACTGCGTCACCCCGCTACGCTGCGCTTCGGCTGGGCGAATAAGCACATCATTAAAAACTTCACCCGGGATGAGATTCTGGCCCAGCTGGAAAAAAGCCTGAAGACGCCGCGCACCGTCGCGCCGTGGTCGCGGGAGCAGTGGATTGAGCGCCTGGAGCAGGAGTACCACAGCATCGCCTCGCTGCCGATGGATGCGCGCCTGAAGATAAAGCGCCCGGTGAAGGTGCAGCCTATCGCTCGCGTCTGGTATTCCGGTCAACAAAAGCAGGTACAGTATGCCTGCCCGACGCCGCTGATTGCGCTTTACGATGCCGATCAGGGCGCGGTGGTACCCGATATTGGGGAACTGCTGAATTACGATGCTGACAATGTTCAGCACCGTTACAGACCTCAGGCGCAGCCGCTAGAGCTGATTATTCCTCGGCTGCACCTGTACGTGGCGGGATGATTATTTCAGGCTGCCGACCATCGCTTCCGGGCGAACCCAGGCGTCAAACTCCGCCTCCGTGAGATAGCCCAGCGCCAGGGCGGAGGCTTTCAGCGTCAGCCCCTCTTTATGCGCTTTTTTGGCGATCTCGGCGGCCTTGTCGTAGCCAATATGGGTATTGAGCGCGGTGACCAGCATCAGAGATTCATTGAGCAGCTGGCTGATGCGTTCGCGATTGGGCTCAATCCCCACCGCGCAATGCTCGTTAAAGCTCTCCATCCCGTCCGCCAGCAGACGAACAGATTGCAGCACGTTGTGGATCACCATCGGGCGATAGACGTTCAGCTCGAAGTTGCCGGACGCACCGCCCATGTTGACGGCCACGTCGTTGCCCATCACCTGGCAGCAGAGCATGGTCATGGCTTCGCACTGGGTCGGGTTCACTTTACCCGGCATGATGGAGCTGCCCGGCTCGTTTTCCGGGATGCTGATTTCACCGATGCCGCAGCGCGGGCCCGAGGCCAGCCAGCGCACGTCGTTAGCAATTTTCATCAGCGAGGCCGCCAGCCCCTTCAGCGCGCCGTGGGTGTGGACCAGCGCATCGCAGGTCGCCAGCGCTTCGAACTTATTGGGCGCCGTGACGAACGGCTGTCCGGTGATGGCAGCAAGCTCCTCCGCCACGCGCACCGCGTATTCTGGATGGGTGTTTAACCCGGTACCGACCGCCGTCCCACCGAGCGCCAGCTCCGCCAGGTGCGGCAGGCTGTTCTCGATATGCTTCAGGTTGTGTTCCAGCATCGCCACCCAGCCGGAAATCTCCTGGCCGAGCGTCAAAGGCGTGGCGTCCTGCAGGTGCGTACGGCCAATCTTGACGATGTCGCGGAAGGCCTGCGCTTTCTCGTTAAGCGTGGATTTGAGCACGTTGAGCTGCGGGATAAGCTGCTCGCGAATGGCGATTACCGCCGCCACGTGCATCGCCGTCGGGAAGACGTCGTTAGAGCTCTGGCTTTTGTTGACGTCATCGTTCGGGTGGACCTTACGTTCCATGCCGCGCACGCCGCCCAGCAGCTCGCTCGCCCGGTTCGCCAGCACTTCGTTCATGTTCATGTTGCTCTGGGTACCGGAACCGGTCTGCCAGATAGCAAGGGGAAATTCGTCAGGATGCTTGCCCGCCAGCACTTCGTCTGCGGCGTTGATAATGGCGGTGGCTTTATCGGTGTCCAGCAGGCCCAAATCCTGGTTCACTTTCGCGGCGGCGCGTTTGGTCAGCGCCAGCGCCTGAATCAGCGAGACGGGCATTTTTTCGGTCGAAATACGGAAGTGCTCCAGCGAACGCTGGGTTTGCGCGCCCCATAGCTTGTCGGCCGGGACGTCGATGGCGCCCATCGAGTCTTTCTCATGGCGTACCGTGGTCATTACTTTCTCCTTGATAACAAAAGAGGGATTGCTCACATGCTTAAGGGATAAGTATTGATGACTTCTGAGAAACGGTATGGCGCTTTGTGCGCTCTTTTTGATGTCGGGTGGCGGCTGCGCCACCCGGTTTTTTCAATTTACTTCACGCACGCCGAACACTGGGACGACTGGATCTGCTTGAAGAAGTCGTTGCCTTTGTCATCCACCAGGATAAACGCCGGGAAGTCTTCCACTTCGATTTTCCAGATCGCTTCCATACCCAGCTCCGGGTATTCCACGCACTCCAGGCTCTTGATGCTGCCCTGCGCCAGAACCGCCGCCGGGCCGCCAATGCTGCCGAGGTAGAAGCCGCCGTGCTTGTGGCACGCGTCCGTCACCTGCTGGCTGCGGTTGCCTTTAGCGAGCATGATCATGCTGCCGCCGTTGGCCTGCAGTTGATCAACGTACGAGTCCATACGCCCTGCCGTGGTTGGGCCTAACGAGCCGGAGGCATAGCCTTCAGGCGTTTTCGCCGGGCCCGCGTAGTAGATCGGGTGATCTTTAATGTACTGCGGCAGCCCTTCGCCGTTGTCCAGGCGCTCCTTCAGCTTCGCGTGCGCAATGTCGCGGCCCACGATGATCGTGCCGTTCAGGGAGAGACGGGTCGAGACCGGATACTGAGAAAGCTGCGCCAGAATCTCTTTCATCGGACGGTTCAGGTCAACGCGAACCGCTTCACCCTCACCCGCTTTACGCAGCGCTTCCGGGATGTATTTGCCCGGGTTATTTTCCAGCTTTTCGATCCACACGCCTTCGCGGTTGATCTTGGCCTTGATGTTGCGATCCGCAGAGCAGGAGACGCCCATCCCGACCGGACAGGAGGCACCGTGGCGCGGAAGACGGATCACGCGCACGTCATGGGCAAAGTATTTGCCGCCAAACTGCGCCCCGAGGCCCAGATTACGCGCCTCTTCCAGCAGCTCCTGCTCAAGCTGCACGTCGCGGAACGCCTGACCGTGCTCGTTACCTTCAGTAGGCAGGCCGTCGTAGTATTTGGTCGAGGCCAGCTTGACGGTTTTCAGCGTGCTTTCAGCCGAGGTTCCGCCAATCACGAAGGCGATATGGTACGGCGGGCACGCCGCGGTGCCGAGGGTACGCATCTTCTCAACCAGGTAATTTTTCAGCTTGCCCGGAGTGAGCAGCGCTTTGGTTTCCTGGTAGAGATAGGTTTTGTTGGCTGAACCGCCGCCTTTGGCGATGCAGAGGAATTTGTACTCGTCACCGTCGACGCTGTAAAGGTCAATCTGCGCGGGCAGGTTGGTGCCGGTGTTAACCTCTTTGTACATGTCCAGCGCCGCGTTTTGCGAGTAGCGCAGGTTGTCTTCGGTGTAGGTGTTGTAGACGCCGTGAGCCAGTGCCGCTTCGTCACCGCCGCCGGTCCAGACGCGCTGGCCTTTTTTACCGACGATGATCGCCGTGCCGGTATCCTGGCACGTTGGCAGAATGCCTTTCGCCGCGATATCGGAGTTACGCAGGAACTGCAGGGCAACGTACTTGTCGTTTTCGCTGGCTTCCGGGTCGCTCAGAATATCGGCAACCTGCTGCTGATGCGCGGGGCGGAGCATAAAGGAGGCATCGTGGAAAGCGTGCTGCGCCAGCAGCGTCAGCGCCTGCGGATCCACCTTGAGGATCTCTTGTCCTTCAAACTCAGAGACGGAGACGTGATCGCGGGTTAACAGGTAATACTCGGTCTGATCCTTACTGAGGGGGAAAGGATCCTGATAATGGAAGGGTTTATTCGACATTGTTCTCTCACTTACTGCTTCGGTCTGTTTATTCAGGGCAGATGTTCCGCTGCCCGGCTTAAAAGCGAGTCAGCTTATCCTACACAATTTTTTAACAAAAACTGAGACTAGTACGACTTTTTACATCCACAGGTTACTTCCACGTAGTTTATTGCTTTAATACCCGGAGTTAATTCCACATTTGAATCAGGGCTTGATAATGCAAAAACTCATTAACTCAGTGCAAAACTACGCCTGGGGAAGTAAAACTGCGTTAACGGATCTCTACGGTATCGCGAACCCGAACAACCTGCCGATGGCGGAACTATGGATGGGGGCGCACCCGAAGAGCAGCTCAAAAATTGAAGACGCCAGCGGCCAGGTACGCAGCCTGCGTGACGTGATTGATGCCGATAAAGCCGCACTGCTGGGCGACAAGGTTGCTCAGCGCTTTGGCGAACTGCCGTTCCTGTTTAAGGTGCTGTGCGCCGACCAGCCGCTCTCCATCCAGGTTCACCCGAACAAGAAAGCGTCTGAAATCGGCTTTGCCAAAGAGAACGCGGCGGGCATCCCGCTGGATGCCGCCGAGCGTAACTACAAAGATCCTAACCACAAGCCGGAGCTGGTGTTCGCGCTGACGCCGTTCCTGGCGATGAACGCCTTCCGCGAGTTTTCAGAGATTATCTCCCTGCTGCAGCCGGTCGCGGGTGCCAACAAGGCTATTGCCCACTTCCTCGAAAACCCAAACGCGGACGCGCTCAGCCAGCTGTTTGCCAGCCTGCTGAATATGCAGGGTGAAGAGAAATCTCACGCGCTGGCGGTGCTGAAAGCGGCCCTGAACAGCCAACAAGGGGAACCGTGGGAGACCATCCGCCTGATTTCCGAGTTTTACCCTGACGACAGCGGCCTGTTCTCCCCTCTGCTACTGAACGTGGTGAAGCTGAACCCGGGCGAAGCGATGTTCCTGTTCGCGGAAACCCCGCACGCCTACCTGCAGGGCGTAGCGCTGGAGGTGATGGCCAACTCTGACAACGTGTTGCGCGCGGGCCTGACGCCGAAATATATCGACATCCCTGAGCTGGTTGCCAACGTGAAGTTTGTAGCGAAGCCTGCCGCGGAGCTGCTGACTCAGCCGCTGAAAAACGGCGCAGAGCTGGACTTCCCGATTCCGGTTGAGGATTTTGCGTTCTCCCTGCACGACCTCAATCAGACGGAAACGACAATCGCACAGGAAAGCGCGGCGATCCTGTTCTGCGTCGAGGGCGAAGCAACGCTGCGCAAAGGCGAGCAGCGTCTGGTTCTCCAGCCTGGCGAGTCAGCATTCGTTGCAGCCAATGAGTCCCCGGTCAGCGTGAGCGGCACCGGTCGCCTGGCGCGCGTTTTTAATAAGCTTTAAGCACTTACTGAATTTTTTAACAACTCTTGCTAAGCTAGTTGAAGGCTTAATATCTCCGGGCGGTTTTTACCGCCTGGTTTCATTTTAGGGATAGTCGCAATGAAAAAATCGGTCGTAGCGGTTGGAGTGATTGTAGCGTTAGGCGTGGTCTGGACGGGTGCCTCCTGGTTTACCGGGAAACAGCTGGAAGGCCGTCTGGCTGAGATGGTGGCGCAGGCTAACGGAGAAATTAAGCGCAGCGCGCCGGAGGCGGGTCTGGAGCTGAGCTACCAGAACTATCAGCGCGGCGTGTTCACCAGCCGCATGCAGTTGGTGGTGAAGCCGGTGGCCGGTGCGGCAAACGGCTGGCTGAAGCCGGGACAGAGCGTGGTGCTGGATGAAGTGGTAAGCCACGGTCCGCTGCCGCTGGCGCAGTTAAAGTCGTTTAACCTGATCCCGTCCATGGCGTCCGTTCATACCGTACTGGTGAATAACGACGTCACTAAACCGCTGTTTGACCTGGCGAAGAATGAATCACCTTTCGACATTAACACCCGTATTAGCTACTCCGGTGATACCAGTTCTGATATCGCGCTGAAACCGCTGAACTACGAGAAAGAGAACGAAAAAGTCGCCTTCAGCGGCGGCCATTTCAAACTTGATGCGGATCGGGACGGCAACGTCTTCTCCATGACGGGTGAAGCGGAAAGCGGCCTGGTCAACGCCGTGAACGAATATAACCAAAAAGTTCAGCTCACCTTCAACAACCTGAAAGCCGACGGCAACAGCCGTATGACCGACTTTAAAGAGCGTATCGGCGATCAGAAGCTCTCCGTGGATAAGATTGCTATCGCAATTGAAGGAAAAGAGATGGCCGTGCTGGAAGGCATGGACGTTAACGGTCAATCCGATGTATCCAAAGACGGTAAAAGCATCAATACCCAGCTGGATTACACGCTGAAGAGCCTGAAAGTGCAGAATCAGGATCTGGGCACCGGCAAGCTGTCGCTAAAGATCGGCAATATCGACGGCCAGGCATGGCACGAATTTAGCCAGAAATACAGCAAAGAGAGCCAGGCGCTGCTGACCGACGCCGCGCTGCAGCAGAACCCGGAAGTGTACCAGCAGCAGGCGATGGCGGTGCTGTTCAATAACCTGCCAATCCTGCTGAAAGGCCAGCCGGTGGTCACCGTTGCGCCGCTGAGCTGGAAAAACAGCAAAGGCGAAACCAGCTTTAACCTGTCGCTGTTCCTGAAAGATCCTGCAGCCGCCACGGGTGAACCGCAGACGCTGGCGCAGGAAGTGGATCGCAGCGTGAAGTCGCTCGACAGCAAGCTGACCATCCCGATGGATATGGCGACCGAGTTTATGACCCAGATTGCGAAGCTGGAAGGCTACGGCGATGAAGATGCCGGCAAGCTGGCGAACCAGCAGGTGAAAGGTCTGGCGGCGATGGGTCAGATGTTCCGCATCACCAAAGTGGAAGACAACACCATTTCCACCAGCCTGCAATATGCCAACGGCCAGGTAACGCTGAATGGCGACAAAATGCCGCTGGAAGAGTTTGTTGGCATGTTTGGTATGCCGACGCTGGGAATGCCGGAACCGGCTGAACCCGCAGCGCCAGCCGTACCGGCGGCACCGCAGCAGTAAACGTCAAAACCCCTCGCAAGAGGGGTTTTTTATTGCCCTTAACCTTTCCATCCCTGGAGGAAATCCAGCAGCAAGGCGTTAACTTTCTCAGGCTGTTCCTCCTGAGGAAGATGGCCGCACTCGTCGATACCCTGCGCCCGCAGGTTATCCGCCATTTCAGCCCAGACGCTTTGCATATCGAAAAGCTTGCCGACCGCGTGAAAATCATTGCCCCACAGCGACATTACCGGACAGGCGATTTTCACGTCTGCGTCGGCAAGATCCTGCGCCACGTCTTCCGCGTTGGCGCGATAGTCAGCCATCGCGCCTCGCACGGCTCCGGGCGCCTGATACGCGCGAACATAGGTGTCAAACGCCTCGCCGCTTATGGTTGACGGATCGTAGGTCCAGTCCGAGAAAAAGTGGCGCAGCCAGATATTTTCACGTCCTGCAATCAGCGCTTCCGGCAGATCGGGCACAAGATGGAACAGGAAGAACCAGTATGCGCGGGCGATGGAAGCATTCAAGTCGCGCGCCACGATACGCGTTGGCACGTTATCCATGACCACCAGACGATCCACCAGCTCAGGGTAATCTTTTGCGAACCGCGTCGCGACGCGCGCCCCGCGATCGTGCCCCACCAGCACCACCTTCTGTAACCCCAGCGCACGCATTAGCTCCCGGATGTCCCGGGCCATGTTCCGTTTATCATAGCCAGTAGCCGGTTTATCCGTTTCGCCATATCCTCGCAAATCCGGCGCGATGACGCGGTAGTGCCGGGACAATACAGGTATCTGGTAGCGCCAGGCATAGTTTGTTTCAGGAAAACCGTGCAGAAGAATAACCGGCGCGCCTTCACCCTCTTCAACCACAAACTGGCGAATGCCGTTTGCCGTTACGGTGTAACTTTTCATAGTCGTAACCTCACTTTATTTCAGCAGAGGCACGTTGGCCGCACGTTGATAAGGACCGTAATTTACAGGGTTCCAGCTATAGCCCTGCTGCCAGGCGGTGATATGCCCAATACCGGGGAAAGGCAGATGCGCAGCGGCCATCCACTCGCCGTCTTTCGCCAGGGCGTTAAATTCCTGCGCCCGGGACGAGATGGCTTTTTTCGAATCGACATCAAAGCGAATAGACACTTCAGGATGCGGGAACTGGACGGCTGGCGCATGAATCAGATCCCCAATGAAGTTAATAGCCGTCCCCTGCGACGCAAAGCGATAAACGGTACTGCCGGGCGTATGGCCAACGGCATAGGCCGTCTGGACTTCCGGGATCGGCGAAGCTGGCGGAACGAAGGTTTTAAGATGCCCGGAGGCTTTATAAGCAGACAATGCTTTTCGGGCGATAGCGAAATACTCTTTCGCATTAGCCGGCGCGCTCGCTTCTTTTGCAGGATCAAGCCAGTAGTCGGCCTCCCCCTGCGGTACATAGACGGTGGCATTGGGGAACAACGCTTTACCGTTCGCATCGCTCAGGCCACACACGTGGTCAAGATGCAGGTGAGTCAGGAAAATGGTATCAACCTGCTCGGGACGATAGCCTGATGCTTTCATATTGTTAACCAGCTGGCCGGCCGTTTCCGGCACGCAGTGCCCCGCTCCGCTGTCAATCATGACCAGATGTTTACCGGTATTAACCAGGAAAGCGTTAAAAGCGGTCGGCATGCGGTCGGCATCGATTTTATGCTGAGCCAGCAGTTTACGAACCTTGTCGTCTGAAAGACCGTGGAGTAATGACGGCGAAAGGTCGTTATAGCCGTCGAACAGCGCCGTGACCTCATATTCCCCTACCGCCAGACGATAATATCCGGGGACCTGCTGCTTCACCTGCGCAGGTGCGTCAGCCCAGGCGGCACTTACCAATAACAGGCTGCTGAATGCCAGAACCGTTTTCAACTTTTTCATCTTCACTCCAGATTGATATTTTTCAGGTTGTGAAGAGACTATGGCAGCGTAACGATAAATACTGTAGATATGTACTTTGATAAGGCAGCATAACGAAAAGCGATACAATGAAACTGGAAGACGTTGAAGTGTTTGTCGAAGCGATTAAGGCGGGTAGCCTGGCGGGCGCCGCGCGTCGGCTCTCAATGAGCGCCATGGCGGCGTCACGCTCTCTTAACAATCTTGAGGCTGAGCTGGGGGTCAGGCTGGTGCATCGCACCACGCGATCCCTCTCACCCACCAGCGATGGTGACGTTTTTTTGCCTCATGCGCAGGCGTTGCTGGAAGATAAAAATAACGCGCTGGCCGATCTGTTTCCTGATGGTACGCACCTGTCCGGACGCCTTCGCATTACCGCCTCAGCGGCGTTTGGACGCAAGATCGTTGCACCGATGTTGCCGCTGTTTATGCAGCAACATCCTGCCCTGCAGGTCGACCTGCTGGCAACCGATGAGCAAATTGATATTGTCGGGAAAGGCATAGACGTGGCGTTACGCATTGCACCGCTGCGCGATAACCGGTTAGTTGCACACCGCATCTGTGATAACCCCCGCGAGCTTTGCGCCAGCGCGGAGTATCTCGCCGCGTACGGTTTACCGAAATTGCTTAACGATCTGGCTGGACATAGCTGCCTGACCACCTCAGATACGACACACTGGTCATTTGAAAAGGGTGAACAGCGCTACAAACAAAAGGTGTCAGGCCGATTCTCGGCTAACTCTATTGAGGCGATTTTCGAGGCTTGTCTGGGGGGACTCGGCATCGCAAATTTATCTCGCTGGTACGTTGAGCCTGCCATTGCTGAGGGTAAACTCGTGCGGATCGTCCTGGAAGATGCCCAGCCGGAATCGCTGGCCATTTGGGCAGTTTACCCGACCTCCCGGCTGATCCCGGCAAAAGTACGAAAATTTGTAGAAGCCCTGGAGACACATCTGACGCTCAACCCGCTAACGCAGCAGAGCTGAGTTATTTCACCGTCACCAGCCGCGCCGCCACAATCTGGTGCCCGGACTGGACATCCGTGTTGTCGATGCGCTGCATAATTCTGTCTGCCAGCGTGTAGCCCATCTCCCGCGCAGGGGTGGTAGCCCAGACGATGGGGAGATCGTCCAGCGCGTTTTCACCAACGTCGGCGAACGCCCCTAACGCCACCTGATGGCCGAAGAAGGTTTCCACCCCGCCCTCGCCGCTCTGACGCCCGGCGCGGATCAGGCCAAACCAGGCACCCATGGCAATCACATCGTTGTAGCAAATCACGGCGCTGATCGTCGGATTGCTTCGCAGCAGCGCGCCTATCGCTTCCGCCGCTTTCTTCTGGCTGGATTCACACTCCACGACCCATTCGCTGTGGAACGGCAGGCCGTATTTAATCAGCGTCGCGCAGTAGCCGCCGACCCGCTCGGCGCGCGTCAGGGAGGAGCTTTTCCCTCCCAGCCAGGCAATGCGCTGATGCCCACGGCGAATGAGATGTTCGGTCAACATTTGCGCGGCCTGCATGTTATCCGGGCGCAGCGTATCGGCCTCGTCCAGATAGCTGGCGCGCGAGGCGAATACCAGCGGCACGCCTTTTTCGGCGGCGCGCTCGCAAAGTTCGCTACCCACGCCCGACGCTCCGGCGACGATCACTCCGTCAACCCCCTGGGTCAGCAGCATATCGAGACGGGAGAGAAGCTGCCCGGCCTCGCGCCCGCCATGCAGCAGAAAGACCATCCGCCCCTGCGCTTCCAGCGCTTCGGTTAACCCGGCGGTCAGCTCCGCATAAAAAGGTGACGTCAGGTCACGGACAATCAGGCCAATCACCCCGCTTTGCCCGCCGCGCAGCGCCGACGCCTGACGGTTACGCACAAAGCCCAGCTGTTCAACCGCCTCGTTCACCCTCTGGCCGGTTGCGGGCGAGATGCGCCCTTTACCACTGAGCACGAGAGAAACGGTGCTGACAGAAACCCCCGCCGCCAGCGCGACATCGTTGATGGTGACTTTTTTCGCTACAGCCATGTGTCAGCGTGACTCCCTGAAATGAGATCGGTAAAACGTTTTATCAATACGTTATCTTTATACTACCAGTCAAAGCCTGAGAATGTGATTTAGCGCGCACTAAACTTTGATAAAACGTTTTATCTTCTCGCAGCATTGAAGCAGGCAAACTGATTTTAACAATAAAGGAGTCGTTTTATGACGGCGAAAACAGCACAAAAAATATCGCTGTGGGAGTTTTTCCAGCAACTGGGTAAAACCTTTATGCTGCCCGTGGCGCTCCTCTCGTTCTGCGGGATCATGCTCGGGATCGGCAGCTCGCTGAGCAGTAAAGACGTTATCACGCTGATCCCGTTCCTCGGTACTCCCGTGCTGCAGGCGATCTTTATCTGGATGAGTAAGGTCGGCTCCTTCGCGTTTAGCTTCCTGCCCGTGATGTTCTGCATCGCCATCCCGCTGGGCCTGGCCCGCGAGAATAAAGGCGTCGCGGCGTTTGCAGGGTTTGTGGGTTACGCCGTGATGAACCTGGCGGTTAACTTCTGGCTGACCGCGAAAGGCATTCTGCCGACGACCGATGCTGCCGTGCTGAAGGCCAACAACATTCAGAGCGTGATTGGCATCCAGTCTATTGATACCGGGATCCTCGGAGCGGTGATCGCCGGGGTCATTATCTGGATGCTGCACGAGCGCTTCCACAATATCCGCCTGCCGGATGCCCTGGCCTTCTTCGGCGGTACCCGCTTCGTGCCGATTGTCACCCTGGTGGTCATGGGTCTGTTCGGCCTGATCATTCCGCTGATCTGGCCGGTCTTTGCGATGGGCATCAACGGCATTGGCCGCATCATCAACGGCGCGGGAGATTTTGGTCCGATGATCTTCGGCACTGGCGAGCGTCTGCTGCTGCCGTTCGGCCTGCAGCATATCCTGGTGGCCCTGATTCGCTTCACCGAAGCGGGCGGTACCATGGAGGTGTGCGGTCACGACGTGAGCGGTGCGCTGACCATCTTCCAGGCGCAGCTGAGCTGTCCGACTACCCACGGCTTCTCTGAAAGCGCCACCCGCTTCCTGTCTCAGGGTAAAATGCCGGCCTTCCTCGGCGGCCTGCCGGGTGCCGCGCTGGCGATGTACCACTGCGCGCGCCCGGAAAACCGACATAAAATTAAAGGGCTGCTGATCTCCGGCGTGATTGCCTGCGTCGTGGGCGGCACCACCGAGCCTATCGAATTCCTGTTCCTGTTTGTTGCGCCAGTGCTGTATCTCATCCACGCGCTGCTGACCGGCCTGGGCTTTACCGTGATGGCGGTGCTGGGCGTCACCATCGGCAACACCGACGGCAACGTGATTGACTTCGTTGTGTTCGGGATCCTGCACGGCCTGTCAACCAAGTGGTATCTGGTGCCGGTCGTGGCGGCTATCTGGTTCGCGGTGTACTACGGTATCTTCCGCTTCGCCATCACCCGCTTTAACCTGAAAACGCCGGGCCGCGATACCGATACCGCCACCAGCGTTGAGCAGGCGGTGGCCGGTACCGTGGGCAAATCCGGGTATAACACCCCTGCCATTCTGGCTGCGCTGGGCGGTGCGGATAACATTACCTCGCTGGATAACTGCATCACCCGCCTGCGTCTGTCGGTGGCGGATATGTCAAAAGTGGATACCAACGCCCTGAAAGCCAACCGGGCCATCGGCGTGGTACAGTTAAATCAGCACAATTTGCAGGTGGTTATCGGCCCGCAGGTTCAGTCGGTGAAAGATGAGCTGGCAACCCTGATGCGAACAGTAGAAGCCTGATGCCTCAACCCCCTCTCATGAGGGGGTTTTACTTTAAGGATTAACGTCATGTTTGATTTTTCTACCGTCGTGGATCGTCACGGCACCTGGTGTACGCAGTGGGACTACGTCGCCGACCGCTTTGGCGCGGCGGATCTGCTGCCCTTCACCATCTCGGATATGGACTTCGCCACCGCCCCCTGCATTACCGACGCGCTGCATCAGCGCATCAACCACGGCGTGCTGGGCTACAGCCGCTGGAAAAACGACGAGTTTCTTGCCGCTGTTGAGCACTGGTTTCGGCAACGCTTTAACAGCCGCATTGATAAAGAAACCATCGTTTATGGCCCTTCCGTCATCTACATGGTGTCAGAGCTGATCCGCCTCTGGTCAAAGCCCGGTGACGGCGTGGTGGTTCACACCCCGGCGTACGATGCGTTTTACAACGCCATTGGAGGCAATGCGCGTCAGGTTGTGGCCGTTGAGATGGAAAAGCAGGCGGCTGGCTGGCTGGGCAATATGGCGGCGCTTGAAGCGGCCCTGGCGAAACCGGAAAACAAAATTCTGCTGCTGTGCAGCCCGCAGAACCCGACTGGCAAGGTCTGGACGCGGGATGAATTGACGCAGATGGCGGAACTCTGTGAGCGCTATGACGTGGCGGTTATCAGCGATGAAATTCATATGGATATGGTCTGGGGGGCACATCGCCACACCCCGTGGAATGCGGTAGCGCGCGGCAAATGGGCGCTTCTCACCTCCGGCTCGAAAAGCTTTAATATTCCGGCACTGACGGGCGCATACGGCCTGATCGGCGATGAAGAGAGCCGTAACGGCTATCTCAGCGCGCTAAAAGGACGAGATGGGCTCTCTTCCCCTTCCGTGCTGGCGCTGACGGCCCATATCGCCGCCTATCAGCAGGGAGAGCCGTGGCTGGATGCCTTGCGTCGTTATCTGGAAGAGAATCTGTTGTATATCGCACAGGAATTAAACAGTGCTTTTCCGAAACTGAACTGGCAGCCGCCGGAAGCAACCTATCTGGCCTGGATTGACCTGCGCCCGCTGAACATTGACGACAGGGCACTGCAAAAAGTGCTGATCGCGCAGCAAAAAGTCGCCATCATGCCGGGATACACGTACGGAAACGAGGGTAACGGCTTCGTGCGCCTTAACGCCGGCTGCCCACGCAGCAAGCTGGAACAAGGGGTTCAGCGCCTCATCGCCGGGATCAACACGCTCCTGTAATTTGTTTGCGCAACGGAATATTCCCTTGCGCAAATAGCTTTTTACCCCGTTTTGTTTTTATAATATGGCGCACTTTAATCCGAAAAGAGTGCGACCATGATTGATACACGCCTGCCCTTAACTGATATTCATCGTCACCTTGACGGTAACATTCGTGCCCAAACCATCCTCGATCTTGGCCGCCAGTTCAACTTAACGCTTCCCGCTCAGACGCTTGAGTCGTTGATCCCACACGTACAGGTTACCTCCAATGAACCAGACCTGGTCAGCTTCCTGAGCAAACTCGACTGGGGCGTGAAGATGCTGGCCTCGCTGGATGCCTGCCGCCGCGTGGCGTTTGAGAACATTGAAGACGCGGCCCGCAACGGTCTGCACTACGTTGAGCTGCGCTTCTCGCCGGGCTATATGGCGATGACCCACAACCTGCCCGTTGCAGGCGTGGTGGAAGCCGTCATTGAAGGCGTCCGCGAAGGGTGTAAAACGTTCGACGTTCAGGCCCGCCTGATCGGCATTATGAGCCGTACGTTCGGCGAAGCCGCCTGCCTGCAGGAGCTGGAAGCGCTGCTGGCGCACCGCGATGCCATCACCGCCGTCGACCTCGCCGGCGACGAACTGGGCTTCCCCGGCAGCCTGTTCCTCTCCCACTTCAACCGCGCGCGCGATGCCGGCTGGCACATTACCGTCCATGCGGGTGAAGCAGCAGGCCCGGAAAGCATCTGGCAGGCCATCCGCGAACTGGGCGCCGAGCGTATCGGCCACGGCGTGAAGGCGGTAGAAGACCGCGCGCTGATGGATTTCCTGGCGGAGCAGCGCATCGGCATTGAGTCGTGCCTGACGTCCAACATTCAGACCAGCACCGTAGCAACGCTGGCGCAGCACCCTCTGAAAACGTTCCTCGAGCACGGCGTGCTGGCCTCGCTGAACACGGACGATCCGGCGGTTCAGGGCGTGGATATCATCCACGAGTACAACATCGCCGCACCGCAGGCGGGCCTGAGCCGCGAGCAGATCCGCCAGGCGCAGATCAACGGGCTGGAGATCGCCTTCCTTACGCCTGCAGAGAAGCAGGCGCTGCGGGATAAAGTGGCAACCGCGTAAACCCTTTGCCGGGTGGCGGCTAGGCCTTACCCGGCATACAAAAGCATTTAAAACTTATGCCAGACAGAGCGTGGCGCGATGTTTGGCAGATTCGATCCCCAGCTCAATCAGCTCCATAATCTGAATCGCCTGGCTGGCCGGAACCGGATTCTCTCCCGTGCCGTTCAGCGCATCGCGGATGGCAGCATAATAAGCCGGATAGTTACCCGGGATCGTTAACAGGGTTTCCTCAACCAGCTCCTCACCTTCCGTCCGTGTCACGACGCCGTCGCGCATATCATAGCCCCAGTCTTCCTGCGGCAGAAGTTCACCGTTTTTGAGGCGATCTTCCTGCGGATCGAGGCCAAACTTCACGTAGCTCCCGCGCGTGCCGTGGATGATATAGCGGGCAGATTCCGCTGCCGCGACCATCGTGCCGTGCAGCACAATCCGCCGCTGCGGGTAACTCAACACCGCGTGGAAGTAATCCGTTGTCTGCGCCCCGGGCCTGAGCTGGGCCAGATCGACCGTCAGGCTCACCGGCAGCCCAAACAGATTCACGGCCTGGTCCAGCAGATGCGGGGCTAAATCGTACCAGATGCCGCTGCCCGGACCGGCCTGCTCGCGCCAGCGGTTTCTCACCTGCGGACGGAAGCGGTCAAAATGCGATTCAAAAAAAACGATCTCTCCTAACGTGCCTTCCCCGAGAAGCGTTTTAACCGTCAGGAAGTCGCTGTCCCAGCGGCGGTTATGGAAAACGGACAGCACTCTGCCCAGGCTTTTTGCCAGCGCCTCCAGTTCACGCGCCTGTGACAACGTCACGGTGAAGGGTTTGTCAACAACGACGTGCTTCCCGGCTTCCAGCGCGGCTTTCGCCAGCGGGAAGTGCGTGTCGTTCGGGGTGGGAATAACAATTAAATCGATATTCGGATCGTTGAAAAGGTGTTTAGGCTCGGAGACAACCGGCACTGCGGGCCAGTCAGCGTGGACTTTGGCGGCGTCGCTGCTGGATACCGCCGCCAGCGCCATTCCCGGCGTTCCGGCTATCAGAGGCGCATGAAACGTTTTGCTCGCGTACCCGTAGCCTATAAGCCCGACGCGAATGTTATCACTCATCGTGTTGTCCTCTTGTTGCGTTTCTTATTTCATACTGGCTTTTCTGGCATTGTCCTCATTAATAATGAGCCATGGCGCTTAAAATAGCAGGCTGTACCGGCTATTTTTGTTACATAGTATTAACCTTCTGATTTTGTTTAAGGGAATCGTTCCCAAAGCGCTTGCCGTCAGAGAAACAGCGCTGTAACATTTGCGACCTGTATTTATGGATAAATTACAACAGTGAATCATGGCATCAATTATTAATCGAATCATTGAATTAGCGGGATGGATTGTTCTTGGGGTTTCGGTCATTTTGCTCGGCGTAGCCAGCCATATTGATAACTACCAGCCGCCGGAGCCTGCTGCCGTCACCCATCCTAAGTAACCGGTTGCTGCTTTAAAGAGTGACATAATGTGTCAGTTTCGTATTGCCAGCCCTGGTGAACGCGGTTAACCTTCTCTTCCAGGCATCACCTTCGGTGCCTGAATTTCAGCAAAGAAAACTCCTAATTTCGTCGCGTTATCTGAGTGGGCTGTTTACGTCTGTATTAATCCGTTTATTATTCGACCGAATTACCTTAACTGGTATTACTCACTTTTATATGGAAAATTATTAATATGACAGTTCAGGACTATTTATTAAAATTTCGCAAGATCAATTCGCTTGAGAGCCTGGAAAAACTGTTTGACCATCTGAACTACACCCTGTCGGATAATCAGGACATTATCAATATGTATCGCGCCGCTGACCATCGCCGTGCGGAGCTGGTCTCCGGCGGACGCTTGTTCAACGTCGGCGAGGTGCCGAAGTCCGTATGGCGTTACGTTTTATAAGAAAGTAGCCATCCGCGCGAAATGTTATATACTCTCCGCCCTGCAAACTGGCTGTACAACATTTCGCGCAGATAATGGGAGAGTTCATGACCGCAACGCCTGGAGAACGCATCGGAGGCTGGTTAATCGCCCCACTGGCATGGCTGCTGGTTGCCTTATTAAGCGCATCGCTTGCGCTGCTGCTTTATACCACCGCACTGATTACCCCTCACGCTATTCAGACCCTGATGTCGCAAAGCGTGTTGAATATAGCGATGTGGTTTGTGTCGTTCGTTTTCGCGATTGGGATGTGGTACTACACCCTGTGGCTGACTATCGCCTTCTTTAAGCGCCGCAAGAGTGTGCCTAAGCACTACATTATCTGGCTGCTGGTCTCGGTCCTGCTGGCGGTTAAAGCGTTTGCTTTCTCGCCCGTGTCTGACGCGCTTGCTGTCCGCCAGCTGCTTTTCCCGTTACTGGCCGCGGCGCTGCTGGTGCCCTATTTCAAACGTTCAACGCGTGTGAAAAACACCTTCGTGAACCCGTAATAACCTTACAGATAACCTGTTGTCGCCTGCCCCGGTTTGTCCGATAATAGGCGGCTTTTTTATTTCAGGCTAAATAATGACCGATTACTTACTGCTCTTTGTCGGCACCGTGCTGGTTAACAACTTCGTTCTGGTGAAGTTCCTTGGCCTGTGCCCGTTTATGGGCGTGTCCAAAAAGCTGGAAACGGCGATGGGCATGGGGCTGGCGACGACCTTCGTCATGACGCTGGCGTCTATCTGTGCGTGGTTGATTGACACCTGGATCCTCATCCCGCTGGGGTTAATCTATCTTCGCACGCTGGCGTTTATTCTGGTCATTGCGGTTGTAGTGCAATTTACCGAAATGGTGGTGCGCAAAACCAGCCCGGCGCTCTATCGCCTGCTGGGTATCTTCCTGCCGCTGATCACCACCAACTGCGCGGTGCTTGGCGTGGCGCTGCTGAACATCAACCTTGGCCATAACTTCATGCAGTCGGCGCTGTACGGTTTCTCCGCCGCTGTCGGTTTCTCATTTGTTATGGTGCTGTTCGCGTCGATTCGCGAACGTCTCGCAGCAGCGGACATCCCTGCGCCATTTCGCGGTAATGCCATTGCGCTGGTGACCGCGGGTTTAATGTCTCTGGCCTTTATGGGCTTTAGTGGTCTGGTGAAGTTGTAATGAGTGCTATCTGGATTGCCATCGCCTCTATCAGCGTCCTGGGGTTGGTGTTTGGCCTTATCCTGGGCTACGCCTCCCGCCGTTTCGCGGTAGAGGACGATCCTGTTGTTGAAAAAATTGATGAGCTTTTGCCGCAAAGTCAGTGTGGACAGTGCGGCTACCCAGGCTGCCGCCCTTACGCTGAAGCGGTAGGCATTCAGGGTGAAAAAATTAACCGCTGTGCGCCCGGCGGCGAAGCGGTGATGCTGAAAATTGCCGCCCTGCTTAACGTCGATCCGCAGCCCGTTGATGGCGATGCGGAAGTCCAGGAGCCGGTCCGTGCCCTCGCGGTGATCGACGAAGCAAACTGCATCGGCTGCACCAAATGTATTCAGGCCTGCCCGGTCGACGCCATTGTTGGCGCAACGCGCGCCATGCACACCGTTGTGGCGGATCTCTGCACCGGCTGTAACCTCTGCGTGGCCCCCTGCCCGACGCAATGTATAGAGCTGCGCCCGGTTGAAACGACTACCGAAAGCTGGAAGTGGGATCTTCAAACCATTCCGGTTCGTAATATTCCTGTGGAACAACATGCTTAAGTTATTTTCTGCTTTCAGAAAAGAGAAGATCTGGGACTTTGACGGCGGTATCCATCCGCCAGAGATGAAAACCCAGTCCAACGGCACGCCGCTGCGTCAAATTCCGCTGGCGACGCGTTACGTCATGCCGCTCAAGCAGCATATTGGCGCTGAGGGCGAGCTGTGCGTGAAAGAAGGCGATACGGTGCTGCGCGGTCAGCCGCTGACCTTCGGACGCGGACGTATGCTGCCGGTACACGCCCCTACTTCCGGGAAAGTGGTGGCAATTGCCCCTCATACGGTGGCGCATCCGTCCGCGCTGTCGGAACTGAGCGTGATTATTGAAGCCGACGGTGAAGATCGCTGGATTGACCGTGACGGCTGGAGCGACTACCGCAGCCAGAGCCGCGAAGCGCTCATCGAGCGTATTCATCAGTTTGGCGTCGCCGGGCTTGGCGGCGCGGGCTTCCCGACCGGCGTCAAGCTGCGCGGCGGTGGCGATAAGATTCAGACGCTGATTATCAACGCCGCCGAGTGCGAGCCGTACATCACCGCCGACGATCGTCTGATGCAGGATTGCGCCGCCCAGGTGGTGGAAGGTATCCGCATCCTTGCGCACATTCTGCAGCCGCGGGAAGTGCTGATCGGTATCGAAGACAATAAACCGCAGGCCATCTCAATGCTGCGCGCCGTGCTGGCCGGTAGCCATGATATCGCCCTGCGCGTCATTCCGACCAAGTACCCCTCTGGCGGCGCAAAGCAGTTGACGCAAATCCTCACCGGCAAGCAGGTCCCGCACGGCGGACGCTCGTCGGATATCGGCGTGCTGATGCAAAACGTCGGCACCGCTTACGCCGTCAAGCGTGCGGTGATTGACGGCGAGCCGTTGACCGAGCGCGTGGTAACGCTGACCGGAGAGTCTGTCTCTCGTCCGGGTAACGTCTGGGCGCGCCTCGGCACGCCGGTGCGCCATCTGCTGGAACAGGCTGAATTTTGCCCTGCCAGCGACCAGATGGTGATCATGGGCGGTCCGCTGATGGGCTTTACCCTGCCGTGGCTCGACGTTCCGGTAGTGAAAATCACCAACTGTCTGCTCGCCCCTTCTCCAACCGAAATGGGGGAGGAGCAGGAAGAGAAAGGCTGCATCCGCTGCAGCGCCTGTGCCGATGCCTGCCCGGCGGATCTCCTCCCGCAGCAGCTGTACTGGTACAGCAAAGGCCAGCTGCACGATAAAGCCAAAGCCCATAACCTGGCCGACTGCATCGAATGCGGCGCCTGCGCCTGGGTCTGCCCAAGCAACATTCCGCTGGTGCAGTACTTCCGCCAGGAGAAGGCCGAGATTTATGCCATCTCCATGGAAGAAAAACGCGCCGCGGAAGCCAAGGCACGTTTCGAAGCGCGTCAGGCGCGTCTCGAACGTGAGAAGATGGCTCGTCAGGAGCGACATAAGCAGGCCGCCGTTCAGCCTGCCGGGAAAGATCAGGATGCAATCAACGCCGCACTGGCGCGAGTTCGCGAGAAAAAAGCCAGTGCCGCCCAGACGCTGGTGATCCAGGCCGGTGAAAAACCGGATAACAGCGAAGCGATTGCCGCCCGCGAAGCGCGTAAAGCTGCGGCCCGCGCCCGTCAGGCGGAAAAAGCGCAAGCGGCGCAGCCGGAAGCTGAAATCGATCCACGCAAAGCCGCCGTCGAAGCGGCAATAGCCCGTGCCAAAGCGCGCAATGCCGGGGAGCAGCCAGTGGTGGTTGAACAGGAACCGGTCGATCCGCGTAAAGCCGCCGTCGAAGCGGCGATTGCCCGCGCCAAAGCGCGCAAAGCAGCGCAGCAGGCGCCAGCCGCAGAACCTGAAGCACCGGTCGACCCACGCAAAGCCGCCGTTGAAGCGGCGATAGCCCGCGCCAAAGCGCGCAAAGCAGCACAGCAGGAAGAGCAGCCGCAGGCCGCCAACGATGACCCGCGCAAGGCCGCCGTCGCCGCCGCCATTGCGCGCGTTCAGGCAAAGAAAGCCGCACAGCAAGCCGTAAACGAGGATTAAATGGTTTTCAGAATCGCAAGTTCCCCTTACACCCACAATCAGCGCCAGACCTCGCGCATCATGATGCTGGTCTGCCTGGCGGCGCTACCGGGCATTGCCGTTCAGTGCTGGTTTTTCGGCTGGGGAACTCTGTTCCAGATAGCTCTTGGATGCGCCAGCGCCGTCGCCGCGGAAGCCCTCGTGCTGAAGCTGCGCAAGATGGCGGTTTCCCGCATCCTGGCGGACAACTCCGCTCTGCTGACCGGCCTGCTGCTGGCCATCAGCATTCCCCCGCTTGCCCCGTGGTGGATGGTGGTGCTCGGCACCGTGTTTGCCGTGATTATTGCCAAACAGCTCTATGGCGGCCTCGGTCATAACCCGTTTAACCCGGCGATGATTGGCTACGTGGTGCTGCTGATCTCCTTCCCGGTACAGATGACCAGCTGGCTGCCACCGCACGAGATTGCAGCCACGGTCCCCGGCTTTATGGATGCTCTGCAGGTGATCTTTACCGGCCATACGGCGCTGGGTGCTGATATGAACGCGCTGCGTATGGGCGTGGACGGTATCAGCCAGGCGACGCCGCTCGATACGTTTAAAACGTCCCTGCACGCCGGGCACAGCGTTGAGCAAATCATGAAGTCCGCCATCTACAGCGGCGTGCTGGCGGGAGCCGGCTGGCAGTGGGTCAACCTGGCGTATCTGCTGGGCGGCCTGTTCCTGTTGCAGCAGAAAGCCATCCGCTGGCATATTCCGGTCAGCTTCCTGGTGACGCTGGCGGTCTGCGCTACGCTGGGCTGGGTATTCTCTCCTGAATCGCTGGCCAGCCCGCAGATGCACCTGCTCTCCGGCGCGACCATGCTGGGTGCCTTCTTTATCCTGACGGATCCGGTGACGGCCTCAACGACTAACCGCGGACGCCTGATCTTCGGCGCGCTGGCTGGCCTGCTGGTTTGGCTCATCCGCAGCTTTGGCGGCTATCCGGACGGCGTGGCGTTTGCCGTCCTGCTCGCCAATATTACCGTTCCGCTCATCGACTATTACACGCGCCCCCGCGTGTACGGCCATCGCTAAGGGTTTCGCCATGTTAAAAACGATGCAAAAACACGGCGTCACGCTGGCTGTCTTCGCCGCGGTCCTGACGGGGCTGACGGCACTGGTTAATGCGCTGACCAAAACGACCATCGAAGAACAGGCCTCGAAGCAGCAAAAGGCGCTGTTCGATCAGGTGATCCCGTCCGATTTCTACGATAATGACCTGCAAAAAAGCTGCTTTGTGGTAGACGCGCCGCAGCTTGGGAAAGGCCCGCACCGCCTCTTTATCGCCCGCAAAGGGGATAAACCGGTCGGCGCGGTGATGGAAGCGACCGCCCCTGACGGCTATTCCGGCGCCATTCAGCTGCTCGTGGGCAGCGATTTCTCCGGTACCATCCTGGGCACCCGCGTGACGGAACATCATGAAACGCCGGGCCTGGGCGACAAAATTGAAACCCGTCTGAGCGACTGGATTTTGCACTTTGCCGGTAAAGTGATCCATGGTGAAGATGACACCGCGTTTGCGGTGAAGAAAGACGGCGGCGAGTTTGACCAGTTCACGGGCGCAACCATCACCCCGCGGGCGGTGGTAAACGCCGTAAAACGTGCCGGGCTGTACGCTGAAACGCTGCCCGCGCAGATCAACAATCTTCCGGCCTGTGAGGAGTAATCATGAGCCAGGTTAAAGAGGTTATTGTCCAGGGATTGTGGAAAAACAACTCCGCGCTGGTACAGCTTCTGGGTATGTGCCCCCTGCTGGCGGTGACATCCACCGCCACCAACGCGCTCGGTCTGGGTCTGGCAACCACGCTGGTATTGACCCTGACCAACCTCTCCATCTCTGCCCTGAGACGCTGGACGCCGTCGGAAATTCGTATTCCGATTTACGTCATGATCATTGCGTCGGTGGTCAGTATTGTCCAGATGCTGATTAACGCCTACGCGTTTGGTCTGTACCAGTCGCTCGGGATCTTCATTCCTCTTATCGTCACCAACTGTATCGTGGTCGGGCGTGCGGAAGCGTTCGCGGTAAAAAACAGCCCGGCCATGTCGGCGCTGGATGGTTTTTCCATTGGCATGGGCGCCACGTGCGCCATGTTCGTGCTGGGCTCGCTGCGTGAAATCCTCGGCAACGGTACGCTGTTCGACGGCGCAGATGCGCTGCTGGGCGGCTGGGCTAAAGCGCTGCGCGTTGAGGTGTTTCACACCGATACGCCGTTCCTGCTGGCGATGCTGCCGCCCGGCGCGTTTATTGGCCTCGGCATGATGCTGGCGATAAAATACCTGATTGATGAGAAACGTAAGCGCCGCGCGGCTGAGCGCAGCGTTCTGGAAGGGACACCCGAGAAGGCCTCATGAATAAAGAAAAGCGCATTGCGATCCTGACCCGTCTGCGGGACGAGAACCCGCACCCGACGACGGAGCTGAATTTTACCTCCCCGTTTGAGCTGCTGATCGCGGTGTTGCTCTCTGCGCAGGCGACCGACGTGAGCGTCAATAAAGCCACTGCCCTGCTCTATCCGGTCGCCAATACGCCGAAGGCCATGCTGGAGCTGGGCGTGGAAGGCGTGAAGTCCTATATCAAAACCATCGGCCTGTTTAACAGCAAAGCCGAGAACGTGATTAAGACCTGTCGGATCCTGCTGGAACAGCACGGAGGCGAAGTACCGGAAGATCGCGCCGCGCTGGAAGCCTTGCCGGGCGTGGGGCGTAAAACCGCGAACGTTGTGCTCAATACCGCGTTTGGCTGGCCGACCATCGCCGTTGATACGCATATATTCCGCGTCTCAAACCGGACCAACTTCGCCCCAGGGAAAAATGTCGAGCAGGTAGAAGAGAAGCTGTTAAAAGTGGTTCCTGCCGAATTCAAGGTTGACTGCCACCACTGGCTGATTTTGCACGGTCGTTATACCTGCATAGCCCGAAAGCCGCGCTGCGGCTCTTGCGTTATTGAAGATCTCTGCGAATATAAAGAAAAAGTCTATCCCTGACCCGTCATAACCCCCTACCAAAAGAAGGACTACCGTTCGTTCTTCTTTTGGCCGTTATTTGTCCACTCTTACTTTCTTCTGACTTGTCGCTTGTTCGGCTCTATAACGCTCAAACAGGTTAATACTTTTTTCATAGCCAAAAATTTCTATACATCTGTGATCGCGATCACTCTGATAACGTCATGTTGATTTTTTGTAGTCAAAGTCATCGCAAACCCTTTGCCGGGCAAGATTTAAATGCGTTTACCCGGAAGATAAGACCAGCTATTTTTCAGAATGTGGGCTATATCACTACAACAAGCGGCAAATAGCAGAACATATCGCCAAAACCCCATCACACAGGGTGTATTCCAGTCGAAAAAACTACCTTTAGTTATCGTATAAAATTTAACGCTAAATAACATTTGTAGAAACCGACAATTATACCGTTCAAGATATATGTAACAGATTATTACAAACGTATTGCCAGACGGGGCAGGATAGTGAACATTACCCGCCGTTTCTCCTCCCAATATAACTATAAGGCGGATGGGCTACGGCCATCACGCGATGAACACCCCCGTTAATATGGGATGTAAAAAAAGAGGTATATGTGTCGACTGCAAACAATAAACCAACAGATGAAAGCGTGAGTCTGAACGCTTTTAAACAACCGAAAGCGTTTTATCTCATCTTCTCTATCGAGTTATGGGAGCGTTTTGGTTACTACGGCCTGCAAGGGATCATGGCGGTTTACCTGGTTAAACAGCTGGGTATGTCCGAAGCCGATTCCATCACGCTGTTCTCCTCCTTTAGTGCCCTCGTTTACGGTCTGGTTGCTATCGGCGGCTGGCTGGGTGATAAAGTTCTCGGTACTAAGCGCGTCATTATGCTGGGTGCCATTGTTCTGGCTATTGGCTATGGTCTGGTTGCATGGTCAGGACATGATGCGGCTGTGGTCTACATGGGCATGGCAACCATCGCCGTGGGTAACGGCCTGTTCAAAGCGAACCCGTCTTCCCTGCTCTCAACCTGCTACAGCAAAGATGACCCACGTCTGGACGGTGCATTTACCATGTACTACATGTCCATCAACATCGGTTCCTTCTTTTCCATGCTGGCAACCCCATGGCTGGCCGCGAAATTCGGCTGGAGCGTGGCGTTTGCGCTGAGCTTCGTGGGTATGCTGATCACCGTGGTAAACTTCCTGTTCTGCCGCAACTGGGTGAAAGACTACGGTTCAAAACCTGACTTCGAGCCTGTCCACATGGGCAAGCTGCTGGCTACCATCGTGGGCGTTGTCGTCCTGGCGGCGATCGCCACTTGGCTGCTGCACAACCAGGGTATCGCTCGTGCCGTTCTGGGCGTAGTTGCGCTGGGCATCGTGGTCATCTTCGCGAAAGAAGCGTTCGCTATGAAGGGTGCAGCCCGTCGTAAGATGATTGTGGCGTTCATTCTGATGCTGGAAGCGATTATCTTCTTCGTGCTGTACAGCCAGATGCCAACCTCTCTGAACTTCTTCGCTATTCGTAACGTTGAGCACTCTATCCTGGGTATCGCATTCGAACCCGAGCAGTTCCAGGCGCTGAACCCCTTCTGGATCATGATCGGTTCCCCGATTCTGGCCGCAATCTATAACAAGATGGGCGATCGTCTGCCAATGCCGCACAAGTTCGCGGTGGGTATGGTGCTCTGTTCTGGTGCGTTCCTGGTACTGCCGCTGGGGACTAAGTTTGCGTCCGACGCCGGTATCGTGTCCGTTAACTGGCTGATCCTGAGCTACGCGCTGCAGTCTATCGGCGAACTGATGATCTCCGGTCTGGGTCTGGCGATGGTTGCACAGCTGGTTCCACAGCGTCTGATGGGCTTCATTATGGGTAGTTGGTTCCTGACCACTGCCGGTGCGGCGATCATCGCCGGTAAGATCGCGAACCTGATGGCTGTGCCAGAAAACGTGACCGATCCGCTGCTCTCCCTGAACGTCTACGGTACCGTGTTCATGCAGATTGGTATCGCTACGGCGGTTATCGCGGCGCTGATGCTGCTGACCGCGCCGAAACTGAATCGAATGACTCAGGACGACGACAAGACGGCGGAAGCGAACAAAACCGCTACCGCGTGATATCTGAGAGAAACGACAGAACAGAAGCCGCTAAGAGATTAGCGGCTTTTTTTTTGTCCCTTCGCGCACTAACATAGCTGAAACCTCAGCAAAAAGGAGTTACCGATGAAACTGTTCTACAAACCGGGCGCGTGCTCTCTTGCTTCCCATATCACCCTGCGCGAGAGCGGCAAAGATTTCACGCTGGATGGCGTTGATCTGATGAAAAAGCGCCTGGAAAACGGGGATGACTTTTTTGCGATTAACCCAAAAGGGCAGGTTCCGGCCCTGCTGCTGGATGACGGAACTCTGCTGACCGAAGGCGTGGCGATTATGCAGTTCCTGGCGGACAACGTACCGGATCGCCAGCTCCTTGCCCCTACCGGCAGCGTCGCACGTTATAAAACGCTGGAGTGGTTGAACTATATCGCCACCGAGCTGCACAAAGGTTTTACCCCCCTCTTCCGCCCGGATACGCCGGAAGAGTACAAGCCGACCGTGCGAGCTCTGCTGGAGAAAAAGCTGCAGTATGTTAACGAATCGCTGAAAGACGATCAGTGGATTTGTGGTTCACGCTTCACCATTGCCGACGCGTACCTGTTTACCGTACTGCGCTGGGCGCGTGCGGTTAAGCTGAACCTGGAAGGGTTGGACCACATCGCATCGTATATGGCGCGCGTGGCGGAGCGTCCAGCGGTGGCCGCGGCGCTAAAAGCCGAAGGGTTGAATTAAGCCAGCCGTCTGTGTTGCCGGGTGGCGCTGACGCTCACCCGGCCTACGAACTCTGGACGATTATAGCCGTGTGGCGCTGAAATAGTGCTCCGGCTTCGCGATACGATCCTGTGCCGCGACCACCTGCAGTTCATATTCCTGCATCTCTTTCGTCGCAATCATGATTTCGTACACCGCTGCCGTCACGTGCTCCAGCGCGTCTCTCACCGTTGCACCCTGCAACAGTTTCACCAGCAGCAGTCCGCTGGTCACATCACCCACGCCCACCGGCTGACGCGTGCCGAAATCCACCAGCGGACGGCTGATATGCCATGCGTCATCTTTCGTCACAAGCAGCATCTCAAAACGCTCCTGGGTCAGCCCTGCGCGGGCGAGATGTTTTACCAGCACAATCTCCGGCCCCTGGGCTATCAGCTCGCGAGACGCGCGTACAGCCTCTTCTACGCTGTTAACCGGATGCTCGCAAAGGATCTCCAGCTCAATCAGGTTGGGCGCAATGATATCGCTGGCGGGCAGCGCATGGCGAACGTGAAATTCCGCTACGCCAGGCGCCACAATGCAGCCTTTCTCCGGGTGTCCCATGACGGGGTCGCAGAAATATTTTGCCGCCGGGTTTGCCGCTTTCACCTGACGGACGATGCCGAGGATGTGTTCCCCCTGCTCCGCTGAGCCGAGGTAGCCGCTCAGAACGGCGTCGCAGCGCTTGAGCTGGTCGATATCCGCAATACCCTGCACAACCTCTGTGAGATGCGAAGGCGGCATCACGCAGCCGGTCCATTTGCCGTATTGCGTGTGGTTAGAGAACTGCACGGTATTGAGAGGCCAGACGTTGGCACCGAGGCGGCGCATCGGGAATTCCGCTGCGCTATTGCCAGCATGTCCAAACACAACGTGGGACTGAATGGCGAGGATGTTCTTCATCTTTTTCTTACCAAACCCTGAACAAACAAAAAGGGCGTGGTTTCCCACGCCCCTCGAGACTTTTACTTACTTCCAGCAGACCAGACAGTAGTTTTTCTTACCGCGGCGCAGCAGCGTGTAGCGGCCATACAGACGATCGCTGTCAACGAAGGTGTATTCCGGATCAGCCTGCTTTTCACCGTTGATGGTGATAGCGTTGGAGGCGATGGTTTTACGCGCCTGACCACGGGAAGGCTGGAGCTCAGAGTCCACCAGCGCCTGCATCAGGTCAGCCCCTTTTTCCATCTCAACCATCGGCACGCCGTCCTGCGCCAGCTGTTCGAAGTCCGCTTCGCTCAGATCGCTCAGCGTACCGTTGAACAGGCTTGCGGTGATGCGTTTTGCCGCGGCCAGGCCCTCTTCACCATGAACCAGTTTGGTCACTTCGTCCGCCAGCACGTACTGGGCACGCGGCGCTTTACCGCTGTTCTTATCTTCCTCTTCCAGCGCATTGATCTCTGCAATGTCCATGAAGGTGAAGAACTTCAGGAAGCGGTAAACATCGGCATCCGCCGTGTTGATCCAGAACTGATAGAATTTGTACGGGCTGGTTTTCTTCGGATCGAGCCACACCGCGCCGCCTTCGGTTTTACCGAATTTGGTGCCGTCTGCTTTGGTGATCAGTGGAACGGTCAGGCCGAAGACCTGGTTCTGATGCAGACGACGGGTCAGGTCGATACCGGAGGTGATGTTCCCCCACTGGTCAGAGCCGCCGATCTGCAGAGAGACGCCGTGCAGCTTGTTCAGGCAGGCAAAGTCATAGCCCTGCAGCAGGTTGTAGGAGAACTCGGTAAAGGAGATACCCTGATCGTCACGGTTCAGACGCTGCTTGACCGCTTCTTTGTTAATCATCTGGTTAACAGAGAAGTGCTTGCCGATGTCACGCAGGAAGGTCAGCACGTTCATGCCGCCAAACCAGTCGTAGTTGTTAGCAGCAATGGCAGAGTTATCACCACAGTTGAAGTCGAGGAACGGTGCAACCTGTTTGCGGATCTTATCCACCCACTCCTGCACGGTATCTTCGGTGTTCAGCTTACGCTCTGCGGCTTTAAAGCTCGGGTCACCAATCAGACCGGTCGCGCCGCCCACCAGGGCAACAGGCTTATGGCCCGCCATCTGGAAGCGTTTCAGGCATAACAATGGAACAAGATGCCCCAAATGCAAGCTGTCAGCGGTGGGATCGAAGCCGCAATAGAGCGCGATCGGGCCTTGCGCCAGTCGCTCTGCTAACGCTTCCTCGTCCGTCACCTGGGCCACGAGGCCCCGCTCTTGCAATTGTTTAATCAAGTTACTGCTTGCCATCAAATTCTCCATGTATAAACGACTGCACCTTTGCCGGTACACGACTTTTCGCCTGATGCGAAAGGACCATAGAATAAAGCGCAAGCGCGGTGTGCGCTAGCGCTTAAATCAACAAATTTCGGGGATTACGGGGCCAGTCTGTCGATTTTCCAGCCGCCATTCTCGCGCTGGTATAAAAAGCGGTCATGCAGGCGATGCTCACCGCCCTGCCAGAATTCCATCTGCTCAATCGGAATGCGGAAGCCGCCCCAGAAGCTTGGCAGTGGAATTTCCCCCTGCTGGAACTTCTGTTTCAGCTCCAGGAATTTACTTTCCAGCACGCCGCGGGCAGAGATCCGGCTGGACTGTTTTGACACCCAGGCGCCAATCTGGCTGTCGCGCGGGCGGCTGTGGAAATACTTCACCACCTCAAGGGTCGAGAGACGTTCCGCTTTCCCGGTGACCATCACCTGACGTTCAAGCATATGCCACGGGAACAGCAGGCTGATGCGCGGGTTGTTTTCTAAGTGGTGCGCCTTGCGGCTGCCCAGATTGGTATAGAACACCAGCCCTTTCTCGTCGTAATGCTTAAGCAAGACGATGCGCTGATACGGTTGACCGTTTTCATCTACCGTCGCGACGACCATGGCCGTTGGGTCGGCCAGCTTCGCGTCGCAGGCCTGTTTCAGCCAGCGCTCAAAAAGCACGAGGGGTTCAGCGGGAAGATCCTGGCGACGCAGGCCGCCTTTGGTGTATTCACGGCGCAGATGCGCAATTTGCTGCAGTTCGTCGTTATCTGACATGGCGTTAGCTGATCTTGAGATTGGGTGGCGCTATTGTGCGCCGCCCCTGTAAAAATCTCAACGCTTCGGATTTTCAAGCTGGCAGTTGTTCAGCACAATGCGGTCTCGTTTGTAGACCGTGGCGCTGTCGCCTTTCGACCAGAATACATAGATGCCGTCCGAATAACGCGCCCCGGAGGCCGAGATACCCTGCTTAAGGGTTAGCAGCTTGTTATCGTAAACGAAGCTGGCTTCCTGACGCGGGTTATTCAGCTTCACGGTCAGCGGTTTTTCATCGCAGCGATACTCCAGCGTATCGGTCTGCATGCGCTCAAGGAACTGGTTATAGACGCTGCATCCTGACAGCAATAAAGGCGCGGCAATAAGAAGAAGTTTTTTCATGGGCGTATTCCGAAGACTTTCCTGGTCCTGGAGGGCATGGCTGCCCCCCTGTTTTATTCCATTCTAACGACGAGGCGCCGCGCTGAATTTCAGTTAACTCTGATTATGACGAGGATTTGCAGGGAAAATCGCCCCGAGGACGCTGGCCTCACGCGCGCCGGTTACCGACGGCAAATTCCCTGGCAGCCCGGCGATGGTGCGCCAGGCAAGCCAGGCGAAAGCCAGCGCTTCCATATCATCCCCGCTGATGCCGGCCTCGTCCGTCGTGGTCACCTCGGTGCCCGGCAGCAGCCCGGCAAGACGCGCCATCACCAGCGGGTTTCGGCTTCCCCCGCCGCACACCAGCAGGCGTTCGCAGCCGCCGCTGAGCAGCACTTGCTCAGAGATCGACACGGCCGTTAATTCGGCAAGCGTCGCCTGGACATCCTGCGGGGCGAGTGCCGGGAACAGCGCAAGCTGGCGCTCGAGCCAGCCAAAGTTGAAGTATTCTCGTCCCGTGCTTTTCGGCGCCGGTAAGGCAAAATAAGGGTCGCTGAGCATGGACTGCAGCAGCGGGAGAACCACTTTACCCTCGCTCGCCCACTCGGCGTTTTTATCATAAGGTTGACCGCACTGTCGCCAGATCCAGGCATCCATTAACATATTTCCCGGGCCGGTATCGTAGCCGCGAACGGGCTGCCCTGGAATAAGCATTGAGAGGTTAGCAATCCCGCCTATGTTGAGCACCATGCGGCGTTCTGTAGGGTGCGCCAGCAACGCCTGATGGAAGGCAGGCACCAGCGGCGCGCCCTGGCCGCCAAGGGCAATATCGCGGCGACGAAAATCCCCGACGACCGTTACGCCCGTCTTCGCCACAATCTGGTTGTTATCGCCGATTTGCAACGTATGCGGCGCGTCGCCAGTCGGCTCATGCCAGACGGTTTGTCCGTGACACCCGATGGCGACCACATCCTGGGGACGAAGATGTTCTTTTTGCATTAACGCCTGCACCGCATCCGCAAACAGCGCACCCAGCCGAACATCAAGTTGACCAAGCTGGGAGAGGGTTAACTGCTGCCCCTGACAGATGCTCAGAATGTCCTCTTTCAGCGAAAGGGGGATTGGCCAGGTCAGGCTCGCCTGCTGTGCCACCATATGTTCGTCAATGGCGGCCAGAACGACATCTACCCCATCCAGACTGGTGCCCGACATCACACCAATGTAGCGACCCGATTTCATGCGCTTTCCTTACGTTGCGTGGGCTAAGGATATCCACTCAACCATAAACAGCGCTCCTTTGCCATCCGACGATAATATTTTTTAACAATGTCTTGCCGGTATGGCGAGTGGCTCCTGTTTATGTCTCGTTAAGTCAAATTCAAGTACAATTTTCTTATTGTTAGTGCAAAGATATGAACTATGGCTCTTTATGCCATATAATTTAGCCATAACGGATGCCTCCAGATGGGCGTTTTTGGTGAACAGGAGATTCAAATGATTGTACGTGTACTGGGCGTTTCGCTGATTGGTTTAACCCTGGCTGGCTGTGTGAACGACAGCTCGCTGTCTGGCGACGTTTACAGCGCTTCTGAAGCAAAACAGGTTCAGAGCGTGACTTACGGTACCGTTGTTAACGCCCGTCCTGTACAAATTCAGGGTGGTGATGAAAACAACGTGATGGGCGCAATCGGCGGTGCTGTACTGGGTGGTTTCCTGGGTAATACCGTTGGCGGCGGCACGGGCCGTTCTCTGGCAACCGCAGCGGGCGCTGTAGCGGGTGGTGTCGCGGGTCAGGGCGTACAGGGCGCGATGAACAAAACCCAGGGCGTAGAGCTGGAAATTCGTAAAGACGACGGCAGCACCATTATGGTTGTTCAGAAGCAGGGCAACACCCGCTTCTCTGCGGGTCAACGCGTCGTGCTGGCGAGCAACGGCAGCCAGGTTACCGTTTCTCCGCGTTAATTAAAAATGGATGTGGTCATCAGGCCACATCCATTTACAATATATATCACCCTCACAAATATATTTACAGAATACATTCATCCCACACATTATTAAACGCGCCATATATTGTTTCTGCGCAAAGTATTTAGCGTGCTAATTGATTAAACTCTTCGCAATCATCTCTTCATAATTATTTTAATTTGTAAAACTTTATATGCTTGCGAATAGTCGTTCTGTAAAAGGTCGTTATATCTCGTTCTGTTTCGGTTGCTTTGTCGTCATCGGAATATTACAGGCTTTATTTTCAAAACTGGTTGACTGGGTTCCATCCTTTTCGCCTCTTTTGTTCCCCACACTCACCATTTTTTTACTCGTGTTTCACCTGTTTATTGCCTGTTTTATGGCAATGAAATACTGGTGTGATAAGCGGCGGCTCTATCTGATTGCCATCTCATTTGCCTTTGCCGGTTCGGCCTTGCTGATGGTCGGAACATTGACCAGCTTTCCGGCGTGGCTGGATCTCTATCAGTTCAACGTTGTGAACTACAACGATGCGATGATCTACTATATGTTCCGCCACCTCTTAATGGCGGTGCTGATGATCGTTTCGGCATTACTTTATCCCACGCGCAATCTGCCCCTTTCACGGTTGGCGCATATCATCATCGTTAGCGGTTCATTTCTTTTTACCGCATGTATGGTGATTCTGGCCTGGATGTATTCCAGCCATTCCCCGTTTCTATCCCTCGATCTGGTTGATAATGAAACGCGGCAGTTTATGGTTCTCTGGAGCCACAGCATTAATATTTCATTAATCGTTCTCTGGGTCGTGACACTAGCCACGCTGATGTTTATTACGCGCGTGCGTAATCTGTTCTGGGTAGGCGGTAATTTTCTGTGTGTCTGCTATGTCGTCACGCTCTCTATGCTGTTGGTAGGCGGACATGCAGAAGATATATCCTGGTATCGCGCCCGATTATTTGAAACCGTCGCGACGCTGATTATTATTTTTGTGCTGCTCTATGATGTCTTCAGGTTGTATCGTGACTCCCATTTGAAGTATCAGCAGTCGTATCAAAATTCGATTCGCGATCCGCTCACGCGCCTTTATAACCGCAGCTATTTTTATGAATCGTTAAACCAGGCGCTGGGCATCGCCAAACCCAGCCGTCCGGTTTCGGTTATCGTCAGCGATCTCGATCGTTTCAAGCGTATCAACGACAACTACGGTCACCTGCAGGGAGATAAAGTCCTGCAGTTTGTCGCCAATCTGCTGATGGACTCCGTACGTCCGCAGGATATCGCAGCGCGAATCGGCGGCGAAGAGTTTGTCCTGATGCTGGCAAACACCTCCGCAGAAGACGCATATCAGGTGGCGGAGCGCATTCGGTTGAAGCTAAGCGGTTTTGATAAAATTAGCAGCGAGGGTCAGTTACCAGAGCCGATTACCATCAGCATGGGGGTGTTTACGGCAACCTCTTCGTCGGTAAGCGCAGAAGCGTGCGTGGAAAGTGCCGATAAGGCGATGTATGAAGCGAAAGAGACGGGCCGTAACCGCGTCGTTGTCTTTAAGTAAAAACAAGGCCTTGCAGATGCAAGGCCCTGTTGTCTGGTCAGTCGCGAGACTGTAGCTCGTGAATGTTTTGCTCAAGGCGCGCAATGAGGCTGATGAGCATTTCCAGCTCCGTCGGTGAAACGCCTGAAAGGATTTCACCGCGCGTTTTGGTGATCACCGCTTCCATTTCAGTGATGATAGGCGCCGCTTTCTCCGTCAGCTTAATGCGCTTGGCGCGACGATCGCTGGCGCAGGTTTGCCGGGAGATCAGTCCCTTCTCTTCCAGTTGGTCAAGCGTGCGCACCAGCGACGGTTGCTCAATGCCTATCGCTTTAGCCAGTTGAATTTGCGACTGGTCGGGCGGCAGCTGATGAATGTTGTGCAACGTGACCCAATGCGTCTGCGTCAGTTCCAGAGGTTTCAGGCGATGGTCAATCAGAGCACGCCAGACGCGTACCAACCTTGCCAGATCAGAACCTAATGGCGATTCCAATTTCATCTCCTTATAATTAGCTTGCTAAGTTATTATACTGATTTTAGAATAGTGTGCAGCATTTGTATTGGCAAAACAAATGCAATACTGCATTCATCGGACTCAAAAGTATGACTTACACTGAATTATGATGCTTCTTCATACTCAGACAAGCCAACGCGGCATTCTGTTCACTGCAAAGGATTTCTGCCTGTGATCTTTTTTCATCGCTCAGAAGGTTTACCCCTTCAGGACCTGATCTTCGGTGCGTCAGTCTACTTTCCTCCCCTGTTTAAAGCCGTGCTGGTGGGCTTTGTTCTCTGGCTCATCGCGCATCGCCTGCTTCGCGACTGGATGTACTCCGGCGAAATCTGGCACCCCATGCTGATGGATCTCTCCCTGTTTGCCCTCTCCGTATGCCTGGGCCTTGCTGTTCTGATCGTGTGGTGAATATGCCTCTGAAAACGCTGAAGTACTTTTCCACCCTGTTCGTTCTTGTCCTCGCCCTGGCTGCTGGATGGTGGTTGTGGAATTATTATATGCAGTCCCCCTGGACCCGTGATGGCAAAGTTCGCGCTGAGCAGGTCAGCATCACCCCCCAGGTCTCGGGAAGTATCACAACGCTGCTGGTTAAGGATAATCAGTACGTTAAAAAAGGAGAGGTGTTATTCCGCATCGACGACACCCCGTATCACATTGCAATTCTGAACGCCCAGGCGCAGCTGGCAAAAGCCCAGTCTGACCTTGCTAAGGCCAATAATGAGGCCAATCGCCGCCGTCACCTGTCGAAAAACTATATCTCCGCGGAAGATTTAGATACCGCCAATATTAACGTCAAGGCCATGCAGGCAAGCGTCAACGTGGCTGAGGCCACGCTGAAGCAGGCGCAGTGGGAGTTAACCCAAACCGTGGTCACCGCCCCCGTCGACGGATGGGTGACCAACCTCTCCACCCGGGTGGGAAATTATGCCACCGCCGGTCAGCCGGTTTTTGCTCTCGTCGACAGCCACTCGTTCTACGTCGTGGGCTATTTCGAAGAGACCAAGCTTCGTCATATACGTGAAGGCGCACCCGCCGCCATAACGCTGTATAGTGGCCCGCAAAAGTTACAGGGTCACGTTTCCAGCATTGGCCGCGCCATTTACGATCAAAGCGTTGAAACGGATTCCGGGCTGGTGCCGGACATCAAGCCGAACGTACCGTGGGTGCGCCTGGCTCAACGCGTGCCTGTGCGCGTGGAGTTTGACCGTTTACCCGAGGACATCACGCTGGTTTCCGGCACCACCTGCACTGTCTCTATCGGAACCCGTTAATGAAGCTGCAGGCGCTCTCCTGGCAAAACACGCCGTGGATGAAAGCGACGCGCCCCCAGTGGCGCTACGCGCTGCGTAACGGCATTGCCATGTGCCTGGCGCTGACTGTCGCCTATTATCTGAACCTGGATGAACCCTACTGGGCGATGACCTCCGCGGCGGTGGTAAGCTTCCCCACCGTTGGCGGGGTGATCAGCAAAAGCCTTGGCCGTATCGCAGGTAGCCTGCTGGGCGCCACCGCGGCGTTAATTATCGCGGGCCACACGCTGAACGATCCGTGGCTGTTCCTGCTGAGCATGGCGGCATGGCTGGGTTGCTGTACCTGGGCCTGCGCCCATTTCACCAATAACGTAGCCTATGCTTTCCAACTGGCGGGCTATACCGCCGCCATTATCGCCTTCCCGGTCGTCAACGTGCTCGACACCACCGAGCTATGGGATATCGCACAGGCGCGCGTCTGCGAAGTCATTGTCGGGATCCTCTGCGGCGGATTTATGATGATGATCCTGCCCAGCACCTCTGACGGCACTGCGCTTATCACTGCGCTGAAAACCATGCATACCCGGCTGCTGGAACATGCGAGCCTGCTGTGGCAACCGGATACCAGCGATGACATCCGCCTCGCGCATGAAAAGGTTATCGGGCAGATCCTGACCATGAATCTGTTGCGAATTCAGGCGTTCTGGAGCCATTACCGTTTTCGCCGTCAGAACACGCTGCTTAACTATTTGCTGCACCAGCAGCTGCGCATGACCAGCGCTATCTCCAGCCTGCGCCGAATGCTGCTCAACTGGCCGGCACCGCCAGAAAACACCCGCGCGGTAATCGAAACCCTGCTCGCGGCGCTCGCGCGACCGGATGCGGACATCTATACCGTCGCGAAGATCATCGCCCCGCTCGCCCCGGTGGATGAGTTTGATTATCGCCATCGCGCCTTCTGGCAGCGGCTGAATTACTTTTGTCGGCTATACCTGCGCAGCAGCCGCTGGATTAAGGCGGTAGAGAATGCTACCCCGGTCACGGAGTTCGCCGTTCCCGGCAGCCCGGCTCTCGCACGTCACACCGATTATCTGGAAGCGCTGTGGAGCGGTTTTCGCACCTTCAGCGCACTGATGCTGGTGGGGGCGTGGAGCATTACCACGCAGTGGGAGTCAGGTTCGGCGGCGTTAACGCTTGCCGCTATCAGCTGCGTGCTTTACTCCGTCGCGGCCTCGCCGTTTAACTCGCTTACGCTGCTGCTGCGAACGCTTGTTTTGCTATCACTGTTCAGTTTTGTGGTGAAGTTTGGCCTGATGGTGCAGATAAGCGATCTCTGGCAGTTTCTGCTGTTCCTGTTTCCGCTGTTAACTACGATGCAGCTCCTTAAGCTGCAAATGCCGAAACTGGCGGGTCTGTGGGGGCAGCTGATTGTCTTTATGGGCTCGTTTATCTCCGTGACGAATCCGCCGGTGTATGATTACGCCGCTTTTCTGAATGACAACCTGGCAAAGATTCTTGGCGTCGGGCTGGCGTGGCTGGCCTTCGCGGTGTTGCGTCCCGGCTCTGACGCACGCAAAAGCCGTCGACATATCCGTGAATTGCGCAGAGGGTTTGTCGACCAGCTCAGCCGCAAGCCGCATCTGCAAGAAAGCGAATATGAATCGCTGGTTTATCACCACGTTAGCCAGTTAAATAACAGCCAGGACGCGCTGTCCCGACGCTGGCTGCTGCGCTGGGGGGTGGTGCTGTTGAACTGCTCGCACGTGGTCTGGCAGCTTCGCGCATGGGAAACGCGCTCCGATCCGCTGTCGCAGGTACGTGATGTATGTATCTCTCTGCTACGCGATGTGATGAGCGAGCGCGGCGTTCAGCAGCGGCCTCTGGAGGCCACGCTGGCTGAACTGCAGCGGATCTGCGACACCCTTGCCCGGCATCATCTTCCCGCAGCCCGCGATTTGGCCTCGATAATCTGGCGCCTGCACTGCTCGCTGTCGCAGCTGGAACAGGCGCCTCCGCCAGGAACGATTGGGGATCAGATTACGCCGCAGGCATAGCGCGCCCCGCCGCCGCCAAGCGGTTTAGGCTGATCGGACATGTTATCGCCGCCCACATGGATCATCAGCGCTTTGCCTTTGACCTCATCCAGCTTTTTCAGCCGCGGGGCCACGACCGGATCCGTGGCTTTACCGTCATTGTTTACCACCAGCACCGGCAAGTCGCCCAGGTGTCCCATACCTTCAGGCCCTTCATGTTTACCTGAATTCTGCGGGTCGAGGTGGCCCCCTGCTGCTTCCGCTGCCGACGGTTTACCCTCTTTCATGGCTGGCTGACAGCTCCCTTTGGCATGAACATGGAAGCCGTGTTCGCCCGGCGGGAGTGCTTTAAGATCGGGTGCGAATTCCAGCCCTTTATCGGTCTCGGTGATTTTCACCGTCCCGATGGACTGACCCACACCCTGTGAGGTGACGAGATTCATTTCTACTTCGTCGCTGGCTGCCTGCGCCCCTGCGCAAACAACCAGCGTGACCAATGCCAGAGTAAAACGCTTCATATGACCTCCGCTGGTTATTTTTTGCCCCTTAAGTGTATACCAGGGGCACAGATTTCACCGGAAAGTCACCTTCTTGCGGTTTAAGGCACGTCGTAACCCAGCGCGGCCTTGCGGATGCGGAACCACTGCTGGCGGGTCATCTGCAGCTCTTCGGCGGCCAGCGCGGAACGGACGCGTTCAATTTTCCCGGAGCCAATAATCGGCAGCGGTTTTGACGGCAGACGCAGGATCCAGGCGTAAACCACCTGCTCTATGCTCTGGGCGTTCAGCTCGCGGGCGATGGTTTCCAGCTCATTGCGCAGCGGCTGGAACGCATCATCATTAAACAGGCGTCCACCGCCGAGGCACGACCAGGCCATCGGGCGAATGCGCTGCTGCTGCAGCTGGTCGAGCGTGCCATCCAGCAGCAGCGGCTGATGCACCGGGGAGATCTCAACCTGGTTAGTGGCGAGCGTAAACGGCAGACGAGACTGAAGCAGGGCAAACTGGGCCGGGGTAAAGTTGGAGACGCCGAAGTGACGCACCTTCCCACTCTGATGCAGACTCAGGAAGGCTTCCGCCACCTCGTCGGCATCCATGAGCGGGTCCGGACGGTGAATCAGCAGCAGGTCGATACGATCGGTAGCCAGATTGACCAGCGACTGCTCGGCGCTCTTGATGATATGAGCGCTGTCGGTGATGTAGTGGCCGAGGGCATGCTCCGGTTTGGCCGTGGTGGCAATACCGCATTTGGTAACGATCTCCATGCGCTCCCGGAGTGCCGGAACCAGCTTGAGCGCCTCGCCAAAGGCGGCTTCACACTGATAGCCACCGTAAATATCCGCATGATCGACGGTTGTTACCCCTAAATCGATATGCTCTTCAATAAAGCTTGCCAGCTGGAGGGGGGACATATTCCAGTCCATCAGGCGCCAGTAGCCCATCACAAAACGGGAGAATTCTGGCCCCTGGGGGGCAAGGGTAATACGCTGAACCATAACATTTTCCTCAAGGACGTGATGTCATGAGTATACGCAATTACCGCATTAAAACAGTGAAGGTTGCTGGGGATCTTCGGTCTCAGAGGCTTTGTTTGCGCGGATTTTGCGCAGAAGTCGCTGTCTGCAGAGGCGCAGCACATCCTGCTTTTGCGTGTCGCTGAAGTTTTGCCAGTTAAAACGCTCGTCACGGGTACGCATGCACCCGCGGCAATAACCACGTTCATCTGACTGACAAATCCCCCGGCACGGGCTCTGGATGGGGAAAAACTCCAGTTGCTCTGCCACACTCACCTCCGGTTAATCTCTAACCTACAGTGAAGACGCTAAAAGCGCCGCGTGCAAGGGCTTTACCACAGTTTTGTGGCATTAAGGTTTCACTAATCTTCCCTCTTTATACTCGCCACATCATGACAATGACAGGTTTTACGATCGATGTGGTTAAGTAAAAAGTTACAATGTAACGACATAAAATTTACTCTGGGCTGTGCACTCTTTTTTACTCTGCTTAACGGGCTGTTTATCCAGCGCAGCTGGGCCATTATTGCCCCTGCGCATCTGCACGATATTCTCTTCGCCGCATCCGTACCGGTGGTGCTGTTTTGTGGCTGGGTCATTGTATTTAGCCTGCTCAATATCCCGTATATCCGTAAGCCGCTGCTGATCGTCTTAACTGTCGGGTGCGCTGCGGCAACTTACTTTATGTTTACCTACGGCGCGGTCATCGATCAGAACATGATTGTGAACGTGTTCGAAACTAACTCCCAGGAAGCCACCGCGCTGGTGACCCCGCAGATGATTCTGTGGATTGTCATAGCCGGTCTTGTTCCATCCCTGGTGCTGGCGCTGACCCGCATTCGTACCGGCAAATGGTGGTACGCCCTGCTGACGCGTGTTGCCGCGATGCTCGGTGCCCTGCTGGTGATTATTCTTATCGCTGCAGTGTTTTATAAAGATTACGCGTCGCTGTTCCGCAATAACAAAAGCATCGTCAAAATGGTCACTCCGGCGAACTACGTCAGCGCCGTGGTGAAATACAGCAAGATGCGCTGGTTTGCCGGCGATCAAACGCTGGTGCGGATTGGCGAAGATGCGCACAAAGGCGCGCTGATTACGGGTCAGCAGAAGAAAACCGTTCTGGTGCTGGTCATCGGCGAAGCGTCGCGCGCGGCGAACTACTCCCTCAATGGCTACGGGCGTGAAACCAACCCGGAGCTGAAAAAGCAGGATGTAATTAACTTCCCGCAGGCCTCCTCGTGCGGCACTGAAACCGCTGTATCCGTTCCGTGCATGTTCTCCGGTATGACGCGCAGCAAATACGATGCCGACCTGGCGCACCATCAGGAAGGACTGCTCGACGTGCTCAACCATGCGGGTATCAACCTCCTGTGGCGCGACAACGACGGTGGCTGTAAAGGTGCCTGCGATCGTATTCCCCATACCGACATGACGCAGTGGAAGCTGGATCAGTTCTGCAAAGACCAGTCCTGTATTGATGACGTGAATTTCTACCGCCTGGACAACGTGCTGGACGGTCTGAAGCAGGACACGGTGCTGGTTATCCACCTGATGGGCAGCCACGGCCCGGCGTACTATCGCCGTTACCCGGATAATTTCCGTAAATTTACCCCCACCTGCGACACCAACGAAATTCAGGATTGCGACCATCAGGCGCTGATGAACACCTATGACAATACCATCCTGTATACCGACAGCATGGTCAGCAAAACCATTGATGCGCTGAAAGCCCGTCAGGCGAACATGAACACCGCGCTGATTTACCTCTCGGATCACGGGGAATCGCTCGGTGAAAGCGGTATTTATCTGCACGGCACGCCGTACATGCTGGCGCCGGAGCAGCAGACGCACATTCCGTTTATGTTCTGGCTGTCCCCGGACTATGCGAAAAACTTTGGCATTAACGCGCAGTGTTTACGCGACCACGCAGCAAAAAATGCGGTTTCGCAGGACAATTTATTCTCGACGGTGCTGGGCATGATGGACGTTAAATCAAGCGTTTATCAGCAACAGCTGGACATTCTGAATGCGTGTCGCCGGTAACAGCGCTTGCATTAGACCGAACGGTCTATTAGAGTGAATCCATGAGCAGAAATACTGAACACGACACGCGCGAACATCTCCTGGCGACCGGCGAGCGGCTGTGCATGCACCGCGGCTTCACTGGTATGGGGTTGAGCGAGCTATTAAAAACCGCTGAGGTACCGAAAGGGTCGTTCTATCACTACTTTCGGTCCAAAGAGGCCTTTGGCGTGGCGATGCTGGAGCGGCACTATGCTGCTTACCACCAGCGCCTCGCGACCCACTTCGCCACGGGGGAAGGTAACTATCGGGATCGTGTTCTGAACTACTACCAGGAAACGCTGAACCAGTTCTGTCAGCAGGGCATTATCAGCGGATGCCTGACGGTTAAACTCTCTGCCGAAGTGTGCGATCTCTCAGAAGATATGCGCACGGCAATGGATAAAGGCGCCAGCGGCGTTATCGCCCTGCTGGCGCAGGCGCTGGCGAAGGGGCGCGAAGAAAATACGCTCGCCTTCCCCGGGGATCCCTTAACGCAGGCTCAGGTGCTCTACTCCCTCTGGTTAGGCGCCAACCTGCAGGCTAAAATTTCTCGCAGTGCCGTGCCGCTCGAAAGCGCGCTGGCACATGTGATAAGTACGATTACTGCGCCTGGCGCTTAGCAGGCGTTTTTATTTACGTTATTACTAGTCGACTGGTCTACTCAGGAGTCGTTATGTCAGCTGAAAAATTATTTACCCCCTTAAAAGTGGGTGCCGTCACCGCGCCAAACCGCGTGTTTATGGCTCCGCTTACCCGTCTGCGCAGCATTGAGCCGGGTGATATCCCAACCCCACTGATGGGTGAATACTATCGTCAGCGCGCCAGCTCTGGCCTGATCATCACTGAAGCCACGCAGATTTCTGCTCAGGCCAAGGGATATGCGGGTGCGCCGGGGCTGCACAGCCCGGAGCAGATCGCCGCATGGCAGAAAATCACCGCGGGCGTTCACGCTGAAGACGGTCGCATTGCGGTCCAGCTGTGGCATACCGGTCGTATCTCCCACAGCAGCATTCAGCCTGGCGGTCAGGCGCCGGTTTCAGCGTCTGCCCTGAACGCGAACACCCGCACCTCCCTGCGCGATGAAAACGGCAACGCGATCCGCGTCGACACCTCTACGCCACGCGCGCTGGAGCTGGATGAGATCCCGGGTATCGTGAACGATTTCCGTCAGGCCGTGGCCAACGCCCGCGAAGCCGGTTTTGACCTGGTTGAGCTGCACTCCGCGCACGGTTACCTGCTGCACCAGTTCCTGTCACCGTCGTCTAACCATCGCACCGACCAGTACGGCGGCAGCGTCGAAAACCGCGCTCGCCTGGTGCTGGAAGTGGTTGACGCCGTTTGTCAGGAGTGGAGCCCGGACCGTATCGGTATCCGCGTCTCCCCAATCGGTACGTTCCAGAACGTCGACAACGGTCCGAATGAAGAAGCGGACGCGCTGTATCTGATTGAAGAGCTGGCGAAGCGCGGCATTGCCTATCTGCACATGTCCGAGCCGGACTGGGCCGGCGGTAAGCCTTATACGGAAGCCTTCCGTCAGAAAGTGCGCGAACGCTTCCACGGGGTGATCATCGGTGCGGGTGCTTATACCCCGGAGAAAGCCGAAGATCTGATTAATAAAGGGCTGATCGATGCCGTGGCGTTTGGCCGCGACTATATTGCCAACCCGGATCTGGTTGCTCGACTGCAGCAGAAAGCGGCCCTGAACCCGCAACGTCCTGAGAGCTTCTACGGCGGCGGCGCGGAAGGCTACACCGACTACCCTTCACTGTAATCTCGCCATTGTTCATTGATAGCGGCGACACTTCGCCGCTATACTAAAACATCGTTTCTGTTCAAAAAAATAGTCTATTCCACTGGTTAATGAGGAAATTATGCGCCTACTTCACACCATGCTGCGCGTTGGCGATCTGCAACGTTCTATCGATTTCTACACTAACGTCCTGGGCATGAAGCTGCTGCGCACCAGCGAAAACCCGGAATACAAATACTCGCTGGCGTTCGTGGGCTACGGCCCGGAAACGGATGAAGCGGTCATTGAACTGACCTACAACTGGGGCGTGGACAGCTATGAACTGGGCACCGCCTACGGTCATATCGCGCTGGAAGTGGACAACGCTGCCGAGGCGTGTGAACGCATTCGCAGCAACGGCGGTAACGTCACGCGCGAAGCCGGCCCGGTAAAAGGCGGCACCACCGTTATTGCCTTTGTAGAAGATCCGGACGGTTACAAGATCGAGCTGATTGAAGCCAAAGACGCGGGTCGCGGTCTGGGCAACTGATCCCTCAGGGCGCAACATGCGCCCGTAGTTTTACTGCATCACCCTGCAAAATTTGCCATAATGCGCACTGCTTTTTCCCCTTGTAAGAGACCCTGATGTCCGATAACGCTCAATTTAGCGGTCTGTGCGACCGTTTTCGTGGTTTTTATCCCGTTGTCATTGATGTAGAAACAGCCGGATTTAACGCTAAAACCGATGCGCTGCTCGAAATTGCCGCCATCACGCTGAAGATGGATGAACAGGGCTGGCTTACACCGGACACCACGCTGCATTTCCACATTGAACCTTTCGAAGGGGCAAACTTACAGCCGGAGGCGCTGGCGTTTAACGGTATCGATCCGCATAACCCGCTGCGTGGTGCAGTCAGTGAATATGATGCGCTGCACGCCATATTTAAAATGGTGCGTAAAGGCATGAAAGAGAGCAACTGCAGCCGCGCCATCATGGTAGCCCATAACGCCACCTTCGATCACAGCTTTACCATGGCCGCAGCCGAACGCGCGTCGCTCAAACGCAACCCTTTCCACCCGTTCGTGACCTTCGACACCGCCGCGCTAAGCGGCCTGGCGCTGGGACAAACGGTTTTATCCAAAGCCTGCATTACGGCGGGTATACCGTTTGACGGTACCCAGGCGCACTCCGCCTTATACGATACGGAGCGCACCGCAGAGCTGTTCTGTGAGATCGTCAACCGCTGGAAGCGTCTGGGCGGCTGGCCGCTGCCGATGGGCGACAGTGAAGAATAAAAAAAAGCGACCTCTTCAGGTCGCTTTTTTATTAACGCAGAAAATTATTCAGCGTCCGGCTCTTCCGTTTTGTACTTCGCCGCCGTCTCTTTGATCAGCTGCTGCAGTTCGCCGCGCTGATACATCTCAATCAGGATATCGCAGCCGCCCACCAGCTCGCCGTCTACCCACAGCTGCGGGAAGGTCGGCCAGTTAGCGTATTTTGGCAGCTCAGCGCGGATGTCCGGGTTCTGCAGGATATCAACGTAAGCAAAACGCTCACCACAGGCTGACAGCGCCTGAACCGCTTGCGCGGAGAAGCCGCAGCTTGGCAGCTTCGGAGAACCTTTCATATACAGCAGAATCGGGTTTTCAGCGATCTGGCGCTGGATTTTTTCAATAGTGGTGCTCATGTCTTGCTTCCTTTAACTTCTGTTACGGCAATAGTCTGACATTGTAGCGGGTCAGGCTGGCATCGGAAAATAACATTTTCGTCACGTTTATATATTTTACCCCGACTCCACAAAAGTTGCATTGCAAATGGTGTTTACCCCTTCGCCCGTCAGGGTTTTGCTTAGGGAGTGAACAATTGTGCGTCAGAACGATGAATTTTTTTGCACTTGCTAACGAAACACGTTTTTAGATTGAAAAATGCTATTAACTTCTCGGGTTTTTATGGATTAGAATCGACGGGCTTTGTAAATCACACGCGGGTATTATTGATGACCTGCATATATCAGGGGACTGCCCAGTGGCGCGGATAACTAAAATCTCGATCACGCTCTGTGCTTTACTGTTTACATCACTCACGTTAACGCCAGCGGCAAACGCCTCTCAGCAGGCGCGGCAATCTGCTGTACAAAAAAGCCATCTGGTGAAAGCCACAGAACGTAAGAAAAAAACCAGCAACAAGAACGACAAGAAAAAAACCACCGCTCAGACTAAACAAACCGCTTCCAGCAAGACGAAAACAAAATCTTCCCGCACTACCCGCACCGCCAAAAATAAAGCTTCGCAGACCGCCGCTAACCTCGTTACAGAAAAATGCATTACCCGTAAAGGCCATAAAGCAAAATGCACGAAGGTAACAAAGCTGGCGGATGTGCATAAAGTGCGTGTGCAAAAAGCACAAAAAACCGCGATGAATAAACTGATGGGGCAGATTGGCAAACCTTATCGTTGGGGCGGCAGTTCGCCGCGTACCGGTTTCGACTGCAGCGGCCTCGTCTATTACGCCTATAAAGATCTGGTTAAATTCCGTATTCCACGTACCGCCAATGAGATGTATCACCTGCGCGATGCGTCACCGGTTAACCGGGGTGAGCTGGAAAACGGCGACCTGGTCTTCTTCCGCACGCAGGGTCGCGGTACGGCTGACCACGTGGGCGTCTACGTCGGCAACGGGAAATTCATCCAGTCTCCGCGCAGCGGTCAGGACATTCAGATCACCTCGCTCAGCGAAGATTACTGGGTACGTCATTACGTCGGCGCGCGTCGCGTCATGACGCCAAAAACCATTCGTTAATCCCTGCCCTGCCGCATCTGCGGCAGGGTAAGTTCCTCTTTTGCATACCCTTTCAATTTGCTATCCTGTCCTTGTTGTCTGTAGGGTTATTGGCAACACAAATACAATAAGGAGAGAAGCAATGTCGTTCGAATTACCTGCACTACCGTATGCAAAAGACGCCCTGGCACCGCACATTTCAGCGGAAACCCTGGAATACCACTACGGCAAGCATCATCAGACGTACGTCACTAACCTGAACAACCTCATCAAGGGCACCGATTTTGAAGGCAAAACGCTGGAAGAGATCGTTCGCAGCTCAGAGGGTGGCGTTTTTAACAACGCGGCTCAGGTGTGGAACCACACTTTCTACTGGCACTGCCTGGCGCCGAATGCCGGTGGCGAACCTGCCGGTGAACTGGCAGCCGCCATCAACGCCGCCTTTGGCAGCTTTGCAGAGTTTAAAGCGAAGTTTACCGATGCCGCCATTAAGAACTTCGGTTCTGGCTGGACGTGGCTGGTAAAAGAGGCGGATGGCAAACTGGCTATCGTGTCCACGTCTAACGCGGGCACCCCGCTGACCACCAGCGCTACGCCGCTGATGACCGTGGACGTGTGGGAACATGCTTACTACATTGATTACCGCAATGCGCGCCCGAACTACCTGGAGCACTTCTGGGCTCTGGTTAACTGGGACTTTGTCGCGAAGAACTTCGCCGCGTAAGAGACACGCAGAAGGGGTAACCCTTCTGCGTTTTTGCTTATTCAGCCGTGCAAACCGCTTCAGGCTGTTTTCGGCCGGACATCATCACCAGCAGCAGGCCGAGCGCGGCAATAATCGCCCCCATCACCGGCACAAAACTGTACCCCAGACCGCCTGAAATCACGGCGCCTCCGGCGGCGGCACCCAGCGCATTGCCGAGATTGAATGCCCCGATATTCACGGAAGACGAGAGACCCGGCGCCTCATGGGCGACACGCATCACGCGCATCTGCAGCGGCGGCACCACGGCAAAGGTGGCAGCGCCCCAGACAACCATCGCAATCGCCGCGCCGAATTCATTCTGCGCCAGCCACGGGATCGCGACCATAATGACAATCAGCAGGGTTAAAAAGCCCTTCAGCGTGCCGCTCACGGAACGGTCAGCAAATTTCCCGCCGAGATAGTTGCCAATCGAGAAGCCGACGCCAATCAGCACCAGCATCGCGGTAACAAAGAGTGGCGTTGCGTGGGTAATGTCGTGTAAGACCGGCGAAATATAGGTGTAGAGGGTAAACATCGCTCCTGCCCCCAGCACGGTGGTCAGCAGCGCGGAGAGTACCTGCGGGCGCATCAGCACCGACAGCTCTCTGCGTACATCAGGGCGTTCACCCGCACTGCCTTTTGGCAGGGAGAAGAATAACGCCACCATCGAGACCACGCCCAGTCCGGCCGTCGCCAGGAAGGACATCCGCCAGCCAATGACCTCGCCCAGCCAGGTTGCCGCAGGAACACCGCCGATGTTAGCGATGGTCAGCCCCATAAACATGGTCGCCACGGCGCTGGCCTGCTTGTGTTTTGGCACCACGCTTGCGGCCACGACCGAGCCCAGACCAAAGAAGGCACCGTGGTTGAGGCTGGTCAGAATGCGCGACAGCATCAGAGTGGTGTAATCCGCCGAAATGGCCGAAAGCACGTTGCCCAGGGTGAAAATCGCCATCAGGAAAATCAGCGCATTGCGGCGCGCACGGTGCGAAAGCAGAAGCGTCATCAGCGGCGCTCCTACCATCACGCCGATGGCGTAGGCGCTGATTAACATCCCGGCGGCCGGGATCGAGACGTCCACGCCCCGGGCGATAACGGGCAGTAACCCCATCGGGGAGAATTCAGTGGTGCCAATCCCAAAAGCGCCAATCGCCAGGGCCAGCAGGGGAAAATTGATTTTCATGCGTCAACTCCGGATGCCGTGTCATGTGGTGACACAGAACAAAGAAGCGGAAAGCATGACATCAATCACAAAAAATGAGAAGTTAACAAAATGGCAAAAGATTTTTGCCAGAGAAGTAACAATCGGAGCGTTCGGGAGGGAGAAGGCTCTCCCCCCGCGTAAATCAATGCAGCGCAGCCGTCAGGCCAGCCGCCACAATCAGCGCCAGCACAATAACGGTGGTGAACAGCGAAAACTTCAGATCGGAACTCATCAATTTTTCTCCTTTTAATCCCCCCACGAAAAGTGAGCTTGCTCATTTTTGCACAGTTTACGTCAAAAATCTTCCTGGATTTAAGCTGATAAACACTTTACCTCTTCCCCTTTTCATCAAGATAGGCCAAAATTCCACGCTAAATTTATTAGCGTACCGGCCATTGACCCCCTCCTGACGTCCCGTGTCGTTTTCCCGGCGTGCCGCAATTCAAAATTGCGTGATAAGGGTGAGAGAAGGCAAACGTTTACCTTCAAGTTTTTCAGGAGTTTAGGATATGGTCTGGAGTGACATTTAATGGCAACAATTAAAGACGTAGCAAAACGCGCAAACGTTTCCACTACAACCGTATCACATGTAATTAACAAAACCCGTTTTGTGGCGGAAGAGACGCGCAACGCCGTCTGGGCAGCGATCAAAGAGCTGCACTACTCGCCAAGCGCGGTTGCGCGCAGCCTCAAGGTTAATCACACCAAGTCTATTGGTCTGCTGGCGACCAGCAGCGAAGCGGCCTATTTTGCCGAGATCATTGAAGCGGTAGAAAAAAACTGCTTCCAGAAAGGCTATACCCTGATTCTCGGCAACGCCTGGAACAGCATTGAAAAACAGCGCGCCTACCTGTCGATGATGGCGCAAAAGCGCGTGGACGGCCTGCTGGTGATGTGTTCAGAGTACCCGGAATCCGTGCTGTCGATGCTGGAAGAGTATCGCCATATCCCTATGGTGGTGATGGACTGGGGCGAAGCGCGCGCCGACTTCACCGACTCCGTTATCGATAACGCCTTTGAAGGCGGTTACATGGCGGGCCGTTATCTGATCGAACGCGGCCACCGCGAGATTGGCGTGATCCCGGGTCCGCTGGAACGCAACACCGGTGCGGGCCGCCTGGCCGGTTTTATGAAAGCGATGGAAGAAGCGCTAATCACCGTGCCGGAAAACTGGATCGTGCAGGGCGACTTTGAGCCGGAATCAGGCTACCGCGCGATGCAGCAGATCGTCTCCCAGCCGCACCGTCCAACCGCCGTCTTCTGCGGGGGCGATATCATGGCGATGGGCGCCCTCTGTGCGGCCGACGAGCTGGGTCTGCGCGTACCGCAGGACATCTCCGTGATCGGGTATGACAACGTGCGCAACGCGCGCTTCTTCACGCCAGCGTTGACCACCATTCACCAGCCGAAAGATTCGCTGGGTGAAACCGCCTTCAATATGCTGCTGGACAGGATCGTCAACAAGCGTGAAGAGTCGCAGTCCATTGAAGTTCACCCTCGCCTCATCGAACGCCGTTCCGTTGCGGATGGCCCGTTCCGCGACTACCGTCGTTAATTTCATTGCGGAGCCAGTCAGTCTGGCTCCCGCAGCCACTCCCGGTTAAGCGTTTCGCTGTCCCCCAGATAGTCCAGCAGCCAGGCCATCGCCGGCGAGACATCATTTTGTTGCCAGGTGAGGCAGCAGGCCGCATCCGGGAACGGATTCTCCAGCGTTAGCTCAACCCACTCACCGGTGTCGATTCGCGGACGTGCAAAATGGGCGGGCACCATGCCTACGCAGAGCCCGGCACTGAGGCACGTCGCCGATGATCCCCAGTCGGGGGCGACAACCCGCCGCTGGTTGTCCAGCAGCCAGGTAATTCGCTTCGGCAGCGAGCGGGAGGTATCTTCCAGCACCAGCGACGGCCAACTGCGCAGCGTATCGTCGCTCAGCGGCCCTTCCGTCGCCGCCAGGGGATGATCGCTTGCCACCACGCATTTCCAGCTCAGCATCCCCATATCGCGGAAGGCGTAACGTCCCCCGACCGGGATCGCCTGGGTTGCGCCAATCGCCATCTCTACCCTGCCGCCCGCCAGCGCATCCCAGACGCCGTTGAACACCTCCTGCGAGACCCGCAGTTCTACGTCAGAGAAATGTCGATAAAAATCGACAATCATCTGCCGGGTGCGCTCGGGCTTAACGATGTTATCCACCGCAATGGAAAGGTGCCCCCGCCAGCCGTTCGCGATCTGCTGGCACTGCTCGCGGGTGATCTGCATTTTTTTGATAACAGAACGCCCTTCCTTTAAAAACCACGCCCCTGCGGGCGTTAATTCAACATCACGATGCCGCCGTTCAAACAGCGGTACCGCCAGCCACTCCTCAAGCTGTCGCACCGTATAGCTGATGGCTGAAGGGACGCGGTGCAACTCCTGCGCCGCTCCGCTAAAGCTGCCGTTACGCGCGACAGCATCGACCACTTCAAGAGAATAATCGGACCACATTTTCTGCCTGCAAAAAATTTGAATGCACCCGCCAAATATTAGCGTTTCACAAGCGGGTTTGCACTCCCTACACTCAGCGCCAACGTATACCTGCCTCCTCAGGAGAATAAAACAGTGCAACCCAGGAAAGGTTTTTTAGTCTGGCTCGGCGGCTTAAGCGTGCTGGGCTTTTTGGCCACCGATATGTACCTGCCGGCGTTTGCCGCCATGCAGGAAGATTTGCAAACCCCTGCTGCCGCCATCAGCGCCAGCCTGAGCCTGTTCCTGGCCGGTTTTGCCTTCGCGCAGTTGCTCTGGGGACCGCTTTCGGATCGCTTTGGGCGTAAACCGGTGCTGCTGCTGGGGCTGGCCATTTTTGCCGTGGGCTGTCTGGGGATGCTATGGGTGCGTGATGCTACCTGGCTGCTGGTGCTGCGGTTTGTTCAGGCGGTCGGCGTCTGTGCCGCGGCCGTGACCTGGCAGGCGCTGGTCACCGATTACTATCCGGCGAACCGCACTAACCGTATTTTCGCCACCATCATGCCGCTGGTGGGGCTCTCTCCGGCCCTCGCCCCGCTGCTGGGCAGCTGGATCCTCGCGCACTTTGACTGGCAGGCCATCTTTGCCACGCTGTTTGCCATCACGCTGGTGCTGATGCTGCCGGCGTTCGCCCTCAAGCCCGCGCATAAAAAAGAGGCGCACGCAGACGCGAAGCCGATTACCTTCACCTCCCTGCTGAGCGCGAAAGCGTATCGCGGCAACGTTCTGATCTATGCCGCCTGCTCGGCGAGCTTCTTCGCGTGGCTGACCGGTTCGCCGTTTATTCTGCACGATATGGGCTATAGCCCTGCGGCCATTGGCCTGAGCTACGTTCCGCAGACCATCGCGTTCCTGGTGGGCGGGTACGGCTGCCGCGCGGCGCTGCAAAAATGGGAAGGCCAGCAGATGCTGCCGTGGCTGCTGGTGCTCTATGCGCTGAGCGTCATTGGCACCTGGGCCGTTGGGTTTATTCCGGGCGCGGGTCTGGCCGAAATATTGATTCCATTCTGCGTGATGGCCATCGCGAACGGGGCGATCTACCCTATCGTTGTGGCGCAGGCACTGCGTCCGTTCCCGCAGGCGACAGGCCGCGCGGCTGCGCTGCAGAACACCCTGCAGCTGGGGCTGTGCTTCCTGGCAAGCCTGGTGGTCTCCGCGCTGATTGCCACGCCGCTGCTGACGACAACCAGCGTGATGCTGGCTACCGTTGCGCTGGCCGTCATAGGCTATCGCATGCAGGCTTCCGCGCAGGATGAGAGCACGCAGGTAGAAACCTCGCATGCCTAATCGCGCCAGAAACTATGTTAATTTTCAGTGATTAGGTTGCTAAGAATTTTCTATTGAATCACCAAATTTTGAGGCCTATACTAAATTTGGTTCGATTAAATACGATAAATATTATGTGTTAACGGGAGCCGGAGTGCTCCCGTTTTACCATGGAAGGCATTTCGGCAAGGGTTATCTCCCTTCCTCTGTTCTACGTCGGATACTAGCCTCGCGGTATTTACCGTGAGATTTCTCACAAACCAAAAAAGCGTCTACGCTGTTTTAAGGTTCTGATCACAGTAGGGTGATGGAGAAGCTATGAGTTCATCGTGTATAGAAGAAGTCAGCGTTCCGGACGATAACTGGTCCCGGATCGTCAGTGAACTGTTAGGTCGGGCAGGCATCACTATCAACGGATCATCCCCATCGGATCCTCAGGTTAAACATCCCGATTTTTTTAAACGCGTGTTGCGCGAGGGGTCGCTAGGCCTGGGGGAAAGCTATATGGACGGCTGGTGGGAATGCGAACGGCTGGATACTTTTTTCGCCAGCGTGCTGCGTGCTGGTCTGGAAAAACAGCTCCCCCGTAATCTTAAAGACACCCTGCGTGTCGCCTCTGCCCGCCTCTTTAACCTGCAAAGTAAAAAGCGTGCCTGGATCGTCGGCAAAGAGCATTACGACCTCGGCAACGATCTGTTCAGCCGCATGCTGGACCCCTTCATGCAATACTCCTGCGCCTACTGGAAAGAGGCGTCGACGCTTGAAGAGGCTCAGCAGGCCAAGCTGCGCCTGATTAGCGAGAAATTGCAGTTGCAGCCCGGTATGCGCGTGCTGGATATCGGCTGCGGCTGGGGCGGGCTGGCGTATTTTATGGCGAAGCACTACGGCGTCAGCGTGGTCGGCGTCACCATTTCCGCTGAACAGCAAAAAATGGCGCAGGAGCGGTGCCTGGGGCTTGATGTGGATATCCGCCTGCAGGATTACCGGGATCTGAACGAACAGTTTGACCGGGTCGTTTCCGTGGGCATGTTCGAGCACGTCGGGCCGAAAAATTACGACACCTATTTCGAGGTGGTGGACCGTAATCTGAAACCGGACGGTATTTTCCTGCTGCACACCATCGGCTCTAAGCGGACCGACAATAACGTTGACCCGTGGATCAACAAATACATCTTTCCGAATGGCTGTTTACCGTCCGTACGCCAGATTGCCAACGCCAGCGAATCCCATTTCGTGATGGAAGACTGGCATAACTTCGGCGCGGATTACGACACCACGTTAATGGCGTGGCATGCACGTTTTCAGGAAGCCTGGCCTGAAATTGCGGACAACTATTCTGAACGATTCAAGCGGATGTTTAGCTATTATCTGAATGCCTGCGCGGGGGCGTTTCGCGCGCGAGATATTCAGCTCTGGCAGGTTGTTTTTAGCCGTGGGATTGAACACGGCTTGCGGGTCGCACGCTAGAAAAATAACCCCGGCCAGCCGGGGTTATTTTTTATTCTTCTTCTACAGCTTTAATTATTGCAGCTTCTTTTGCGGCCAGCACGCGCTCAACGGTATCAACAACCGCCTGGGTTTGCGGATCGATTTCGATATTCACGCGATGCCCCAGCTTTTTCGAACCCAGCGTGGTGCGCTGCAGCGTCTCGGGAATTAAATGCACGCAAAAACGCGTCGGAGTAACTTCTCCCACCGTCAGACTAATCCCATCAATGCCAATAAACCCTTTATAGAGGATGTATTTCATTAATGACGGGTCCTGCACTTTAAACCAGATTTGACGGTTATTTTCTGATGTAACGATTTTCGCCACTTCGGCGGTGGTCATGATGTGCCCGGACATCAGATGGCCGCCAATCTCGTCGCTGAACTTCGCCGCGCGCTCAACGTTGACGGTGTCCCCCACCACCAGCTCGCCCAGGTTGGTAATACGCAGCGTCTCTTTCATTAAATCAAAGCTAATCTGGTTGCCATTAATTTCGGTGACGGTCAGGCAGCAGCCGTTATGGGCAACCGAGGCGCCGGTTTCGATGCCGTCGAGCATATATTCCGGCAGCTCTACAACATGAGTACGAAAATTAGGTTTTTCATCAATGGACACCACTTTGGCGGTGCCCTGCACAATACCAGTAAACATGCTTACAACTCCTGTTTTTTCCGGACGGTGGTGACACCGTTTAATCCCACCACAATAACAGTTGGAAAAACAGGTTGCCAGCGGAGCGCATTTTCTGGCGATTTTTTCACTAGATAAATAGCTAAAGCCCGCTACAATAGCTGGCACCCCCCTGCATTTTCTTCTTGCTGCCCGTTTCGGCGGCTTTTTTAGTCTCTCATATAACTACAAAATAAAGGTGTTCACGTGCAGAAGTACATGAATGAAGCGCGCCAGCTATTGGCACTGGCTATACCAGTGATCGTCGCGCAGGTGGCCCAGACCGCAATGGGATTTGTGGATACGGTAATGGCGGGTGGCTACAGCGCCACCGATATGGCGGCCGTTGCTATCGGCACGTCAATCTGGCTGCCGGCCATCCTGTTCGGCCACGGTCTGCTGCTCGCCCTCACCCCGGTTATCGCTCAGCTTAATGGCTCGGGTCGTCGCGAGCGTATTGCCCATCAGGTCCGCCAGGGTTTCTGGCTGGCAGGGTTTGTCTCCGTGCTGATTATGATCGTGCTCTGGAACGCGGGTCATATCATCCGCGCCATGCATAACATTGACCCGGCGCTGGCAGACAAAGCCGTGGGCTATCTGCGCGCCCTGCTCTGGGGTGCGCCCGGCTACCTCTTTTTCCAGGTCGCCCGTAACCAGTGTGAAGGGCTGGCGAAAACCAAGCCCGGCATGGTGATGGGCTTTATCGGCCTGCTGGTGAATATTCCGGTGAACTACATCTTTATCTACGGCCATTTCGGCATGCCGGAGCTGGGCGGCGTCGGCTGCGGGGTGGCGACGGCCGCCGTTTACTGGGTCATGTTCTTCTCGATGCTTACCTTTGTGAAGCGCGCCCGCTCCATGCGCGATATTCGTAACGAGAACAGATTCAGCACGCCGGACTGGAACATCATGACGCGCCTGGTGCAGCTGGGGCTGCCGATTGCCCTTGCGCTGTTCTTTGAGGTGACCCTGTTTGCCGTGGTCGCCCTGCTGGTCTCCCCGCTGGGCATTGTGGACGTCGCCGGGCACCAGATTGCGCTCAACTTCAGCTCTCTGATGTTTGTTCTGCCCATGTCGCTGGCCGCGGCAGTGACGATCCGCGTGGGCTTCCGCCTGGGGCAAGGCTCGACGCTTGATGCGCAAACCGCCGCGCGCACCGGATTAGGCGTTGGCGTCTGCATGGCCATTTGCACGGCGCTTTTTACCGTGGCGCTGCGCGAGCAAATTGCCCTGCTCTATAACGATAATCCGGAGGTCGTCACGCTGGCATCGCACCTGATGCTGCTGGCCGCGATTTACCAGATTTCTGACTCCATTCAGGTGATTGGCAGCGGCGTATTGCGCGGCTATAAAGACACGCGTTCGATCTTCTTTATTACCTTTATCGCCTACTGGGTGCTGGGTCTGCCTACTGGCTACGTGTTGGCGCTGACCGATCTGGTCGTTGATCGCATGGGGCCGGCCGGATTCTGGATGGGCTTTATCATCGGACTGACGTCGGCGGCGATCATGATGATGATGCGCATGCGCTTCCTGCAGCGCCAGCCGTCAACGGTAATTTTGCAGCGCGCTGCGCGTTAACTACGCAGTAGCCGCCAGCTGGCGGCTACTTTCTCTTCACTTTGCGCGGTAATGAAGCAATCGCGTGAAATCAGAGAGAAAAATGCGTTTTCCCTCTTGCCTCCTTGATGCTGTGCCGCTAATATTCGTCCCCGTTGTCACCGACAACACGTTGCGTTCATAGCTCAGTTGGTTAGAGCACCACCTTGACATGGTGGGGGTCGTTGGTTCGAGTCCAATTGAACGCACCATTCTGCGTCCGTAGCTCAGTTGGTTAGAGCACCACCTTGACATGGTGGGGGTCGGTGGTTCGAGTCCACTCGGACGCACCATTTCAGTCCTGAAATGGTGCAAAATTCTCTCCTTTTACCCTGAATTTTCTTAATCGCTTATTTTCATCATTATTCTCCTGCTACGCTTTTCTTATGGAATAAATACAGGAAGCGCGTCAATGAAGAATATCGCGATTATCGGCTCCGGCCCCACAGGGATTTACACCTTTTATCATCTGCTTAATAACAGCACCCCGCTCTCCGTATCCGTCTTCGAACAGGCCGATGAAGCCGGCGTGGGCATGCCCTATAACGACGACGATAATTCCCGGCTGATGCTGGCGAACATTGCGAGCATAGAAATCCCGCCCATTTTTATGACCTACCTCGACTGGCTCAAGGAACAGAGCGACGCCCATCTGGCGCACTTTAAGGTTGATAAAGCCAGCCTGCATGACCGGCAGTTCCTGCCCAGACTCCTGTTGGGAGAGTATTTTCGCGACAGCTTGCGTTCAATCGTGAAAGAGGCAAAAAAGCTGGGGTTCCAGGTTACGGTCCATGAATCCGCGAAGGTAACGGACATCATCCCCTCGACAACCGGCGTAACGCTTTCCGTCAACGACACCACTTTGCCCGATCGGTTCGACCTGGCGGTTATCGCCACCGGCCACGTCTGGCCAGATGAGGAGGAAGCCACGCGCACGTTCTTCCCCAGCCCGTGGTCGGGGTTGATGGACGCCAGCATTCCCCCTTTTCGCGTGGGCATTATGGGAACGTCGTTGAGCGGTCTGGACGCGGCTATGGCGGTGGTAATGCAGCACGGTGAGTTTCGTGACGGTAAATTCCTCCTCGACAAGGGCAGCGAAGGGTTAAACATTACGCTGATGTCCCGCACGGGCATTCTGCCGGAAGCCGATTTTTACTGTCCAATCCCTTACGAACCGCTGTCGGTATTGACCGAATTCGTGGTTGAACACGAGATAGCCAAAGGATCGGACGGCCTGCTTGACCGCATATTTTCACTGATGGTGAAAGAGCTCGAGCTCGCTGACCCGGCGTGGTGCGAGAAAATTTCTCTGCGTAACCAGGATGCCGACAGCCTTCGTGAGGCATGGTTTGAGGACCGTAAACGGCACGGGCCCTTTACCTGGGCGGAAGAGAACCTCAGCGAGGTTGAACGCAACAAACGCGAACGGCGCACCGTGGCCTGGCGCTATACCGTCCTTCGACTGCATGAGGTGGTTCAGGAGATTGTGCCCCACCTCAACGAAGAGGACAGAGAGCGCTTTAAGCAGGGCCTCGCCCGCGTGTTTATCGACAACTATGCCGCCATTCCGCCGCAGTCTATCCGCAGGCTGCTTGCGCTTCGCGAGGCCGGCATCATTAGCGTGGCGGCGCTCGGCGATGATTACACGCTCGATGCCGGCAGCGATCGGACGGTAATTACCACCAAAGAGAGCGTTTATCGTTTCGACGTGTTTATTGACGCGCGCGGACAAAAGCCGCTCAAAACAAAGGACTTGCCTTTCCCGACGCTGCGTAAACAGCTGGCAGAGACGGGCGACGAGATACCCGACGTTGGCGAGGATTACACGCTTAAAGCGCCTGAAACGGTTCGCGGGCGCATTGCTTTCGGTGCGATACCGTGGCTGATGCACGATAGTCCCTTCGTTCAGGGGCTGGCGGAGTGTGCGGAGATTGCAGAGGCGATGGCGAAGGCGGCTGAAAAACCTGCTTCGGGGAGACGGCGTCGGTTACCGTACGTGGAGAACTGACAGGGCTTCCATGCCCTGCTATCGGTGATTACTCGAAGAAGACCTCCGGGTTTTCCGACAGCGATACGAACGTTTTGGTGTTCTTATCCAGGGCAAGGATTTTGCCGCTTTCAATGTCATACACCCAACCGTGCAGACGAAGTGAGTTATTACGCAGGCCCACCGCGACGGACGGATGGGTCTTGATGTTGCTCAGCTGCGCAAACACGTTCTCCTGCACCATCGCATTCACTTTATCGATAGGCTTGTCCCAGCTTTTCTTCTCTACCACGGCTTTCGCCGCGTCGGAATAGCGCAGCCAGTGCGACACGGCTGGCATTGGCTCCAGGTTGGCGTTATCGGCAATTGCCTTCATCGCGCCGCAGTTGGAGTGGCCGCAGATCACGATATCCGTCACGCCCAGCGCCACCACCGCGTACTCGATAGTTGCAGATACGCCGCCCGGCTCCGGCCCGAAAGGCGGGACAATGTTGCCAGCATTACGAATGACAAAAAGCTGTCCCGGCTCTTGCTGGGTGACCAGTTCAGGAACCAGACGGCTGTCGGAGCAGGAGATGAACAGCGCTTTGGGATTCTGGCTGGACGCTAAACTGCGAAAGAGCTCTTTACGTTGCGGGAAAATCTCTTTTTGAAAGCTGAGAAAACCTTCAATGATATGTTGCATAGCAATTTCTCTTTTATCTGTTTTCGTTTAGGTATGATCGCGATCACACTCGTAAAGTTTACCCACCGTACTTTACCTGAGACAAGCAATATATTTCTGGCCCGACCGCTGCACGATGTTGTCGGCGTTCGCCGGGATGTTTTGCCCTTCGAACGCGCCGTAAAGACGAGCGAACGATTTTCCCGCCAGGCGCCGGGTAACGTCCTCAACCGTACGGACAGGCAGCGGGAGCATATTCGGGTAGCTCCACATAAACGACACCGCATCTTTCCCCGGGGTGACCTGCAAAATATCCCCCGCCAGCAAAACGCCCTCGCCCTCCTGCCAGTGCAGCACCGTTCCGCCCGCAAAATGGCCGCCGAGACGTAGCAACGTGACGGACGGCCAAATCTCCAGCGCCTCCCCCTCCCAGAAATGAATCGCCGGGCTGTTGCGCATCACCCATTCGCGGTCGCTGGCGTGCAGGTAGACCGGCGCATCGAAAGCCGCGGCCCACTCCTGCATCGTGGTGTAATAGTGCGGATGCGAAATCGCAATGGCGTGAAGGCCACCGAGCGCTGTGATGAGCGTTTGGGTTGCCGGGTCAAGGTTGGCAATGCAGTCCCAAAGAATATTGCCGTGCGGGGTGCGCAGAAGCAGCGCCCTCTGGTTAATCGCAAAAACGGGAACCGTTTTGATACTGAACAGCGCGGGCTCCAGCTGCTGCCATTTATTCACGTGCGTGGCCGTCACCGTCGCGTAATCAATCCACGCCTGACCGCTGACCGGGACGTACTGGCGTTCATCCTCGCAAATCGGACATCTCTCCGGCTTTCCATCGTAGGAGGTACCGCAGGTTTTACAGAGTGTAATCATGAGCGCTCCTCGGTGATAAAGCACTGAGTATGGCAGGGATTATCCTTATGTGCTGCGAGGTACATTGCCGACGTTTTTTACCCTATACTGTGCCAGTATCAAAAACCGAACAGAGCAGGTGCAACATGGAAATTGATCTCGATAACTTAGTTTTTAACGGTCTGGATGAAGCGGAAGAGCGTAACGCGGAACGTCTGGACGACGCGGATAAAAAAGCGCAGGCGATTGTTGCCGACGACGACTGCGGTGATGCCTGCAAGATTTGATAAAAAAAGCACCGGTAAACCGGTGCTTTTTTTATATTACTTTTTCAGCCCGTCAATGGCCGCCTGAGCGCAGGCTTCATCAAGATGACCGCCCGGCGCGCCGCCGATGCCGATCGCCCCAATCACCTCATCGCCTTCTTTTACCGGCAGACCACCTGCCAGCAGCAGGTAGCCAGGAATATCACGCATGTTCTGTGCGCCCGCATTGCTCTGCGCCGCTTCCATCACTTTGCCTGACGCATTCTTTGCGCTGAGCGCCGTAAACGCTTTCATTTCGCTGGCTTTAACCGTGTGAGGACCGGCGTTATCCATACGCTGCACCGCTTTTACCACGCCCGCACGGTCAACCACCGCGACCGCGACCTGGTAATTTTTCGCTGCACAGGACTGAATGGCGGAGGTTGCCAGTGCGTTAGCCTGCGTCAGAGAGAGATTTTTTTGGGTCAACGTCTCGGCCTGTGCGGCCAGACTTACGCTACCTGCGACCAGTGCCGCAACCATCATGACTTTTTTCATCGCACTTCCTCGCGTGTTGTTAGACATCCCGGAGGTTACTTAACGGCGCGATGAAACGTAATTCGGTTGATTACGCACTCCACCTGGTAGTTATACGGATTGCAATTTGTCATACGCCCGGCTCGCCTGTACCAGACTGGTGACGCCGAGCTTGGCAAACGCCGCCGCACGGTGCGCTTCCACGGTTCTCGGGGAAAGATTCAGGCGTGCTGCCACCTCTTTATTACTGCACCCTTCCATCAGTACGGTCAGTACCTCGTGCTCCCGCGCGGTTAGCTGTTCAAAGCGTGCTTTGATCTGCGAAATATCCTGCCAGGCGGCAGACCGTCGCTGACTCTCCTCAAAGGCCAGCCCAACCGTTTCGATGAGCTTATCGGCGTCTAACGGCTTGGTGAAAAACTCAAATACGCCGTTGCGAAACGCGCGACGGCAGGCGTCGATCGTTCCGTGTCCGGTCATGACAACGACCGGCAGCAGCGGCCACGGCCATTCGCCCTCTTCCAGCCACGCCAACCCGCCTTTACCCGGCATGCGCATATCCAGCAGCAGACAGCCGACAAGCGCCGATTCACCGCTCTGCGCCTGAGTAAAAGCCTCGACGCTCGCAAACGTCTTAACCTGCCAGCCCATCCCCGACAGTAAAAACGACAGGGATTCTCTGATGGACTCGTCGTCATCAATGAGCCAGACCACCTTATCCATGTTTTAACTCCTTTCCTGATGCCAGCTGCAAGCGGATCTGCGCCCCACCCTGCGGGGCATTGCCCAGGGCGATCGAGCCGTTCATGCGCGTCATCAGCGTTTCCGTTAACGTCATTCCCAGCCCAATTCCGCCGGGGCGTCCGCTGAAGAATGGCATAAATGCGTTCTGCAGGGCATCCGGGCTAAACCCGGGCCCGCCGTCGGTCAGGGTAACCAGAATGCCCTTCTCATTTTTCTGACTGTCGATTCGCACCCAGCCGTCCGCGCTCTCCTGCTGCGCCTGAATCGCATTACTGAGCAGATTATGCAGGATCTGCTCCAGCCAGAGTCGGTCCGCCATCACGGTCGTAGCATCCACAGCAAACGCATGGATAACCGCGATACGCCGGGATTTACGCTCGTGCTCCAGTAAATTCTCCACCTGCTGCCAGCACTGCACCAGATCGGTTTCGCGCAGGGTCACCTTTTCCTGTACCACATGCTCGCGAAATCGGGTCAGCAAGGCGCTTATACGCTGCGTTTGCAGCAGCGCGGCCGCGAGCGCCTGCGACACGGCCTGCGGATTATCCTGCTGCTGTCGCTGCGCCCCCTGGATCCAGGTTTGCACGGCGGTCAGCGGCTGGTTGATTTCATGGACGATGCCCGCGGTGATCTCTCCCAGCGTGTTAAGCCTGGCGTGCTGATAATAGAGCGCACGCTGTTCGGCCTGCTGGCGCTGTTTGCGCTGCCAGAGCACGGTTCCCGCGCCCGCAATCACTATCCCCCACGTCAGAAACAGCAGCGGATACGCCAGCCAGGAGACCCTGAACCAGTCCGGATCTGCCGCGGCAGTGAGAATAAAGGGCTGAGTATGCTGCGGGAAGGTGCGCTGCCAGTGCCAGAAAGTGCCCGTTGACCGCGGACGATCGTCATTCGAGAGATTCAGATGCAGCTCAGCAAAGCTATGGCTCGGCGCAAGCAGCGCGCTTAAGTCGATCAGGATGCGGATCTGCCGCCACGGGTTGTATAGCCAGTACTGAACGCCGCGAAAAGGCTCCACGCGGGCGGCGTCCAGCGTGCGACCGGTGGTTTTTTCCAGAGCCTTAATGTGGGGGAATTTTTTGCGTAACGCAGTGAGGTCTTCATCGCCGGTGAGAAGCGGAAGTACCGACTCGTTTTGCGTCAGCACGGCGCCGATCCCCGAATATAGCGCTGTAAACTCGCGATCGCGCTCCCAGAACTGGCGGCGTATCTGTTCCGCATACAGCAGCACGCCGCTTATCAGGCAGACCACCACCCACGCAGCGATGCTGCGCTTTATCATCTTTTTTATGCTCATCGCGTTAACTGGCCCGTCATTCAGGCTGTCGACATTACCAGTTAACGTTGATGAGAACAAAAAAACGCGGGCGTAATCAGATCTCCGGCGTTTTGCTAAAGCCGGTCAGCATCAGGATCAGGCTTTGCGGGGAAGACGCCGTCTCAAACTGGTAGTGATTTCCCTGACGATCGCCGCCGATGTACCACGAAATCTCGGTTTTCCCTTCTGCCAGCGCCTTGCGCACCGCCTTATCCACGTCCACCATCCGGTATTCGCGGGAGTGGTTAAGGTAAAGCACCGCATCCGAGCGGTAGTTACAGGCTGGCCGCGACTGCCAACTCACGCTGGCCGGATCCCAGTCGTTGCTTGCCGGATAGAAGAAAATTTGATCCGCGCCGTTGGTTTCCACTTTCCCGCCATAAATCCGCACGCGGTATTTAAACTGCGAAGGATCCTGTCCGGCAGGCAGCGGGGGAATGTGAAACTTCACCAGCGACAGCGTTTCGCTGTTTTTGGTGCGCCCGCCGTTCTGCCAGTTATCCTGCACCAGCAGGGCCTGGGGCTCTGGCTGGGTAAGCGTGGGCTCCAGGCTGCTGAGCCAGACGCTGGCCTTCGCTTTTGAATAACCATACGGAACGGTGGTGCCGCAGTCCAGACCGCGGTTCATGCACAGGTCGGTCATAAAGCGCGCGGCGTCTTCCGTCCAGCCGTTCATAAAATCAGCATGCGCCGTATACAGGCTACCCCACCGCTCTTCACGCTCGTTGCCGTGCATGATGGGGTCGAGGGAAAGCTGCGCTTTGCTGGTATCGAGCGAGCTAATCGTCGGGAGCACGTACGCAATGTTCATGTTCACGGTGGGAATTTTCACCGGGAAGTCGGACGGGCACTGCCCTTTGTTGTCGTAGGTGGCGTTGGCCAGACCGTGAGCGGGCTTAAGATTTACCCCGTCCCAGCAGTTCGGAAACTGAATGCCGATATTAAACTGCACGGCATCGTTCGCCTTGCGTAAGCCGCAGACCTCACCCGTTTTGGTGGTGTAGCCCTTGCCGTTAGCGCACAGGAAGGTGATATGTGGATTCGGGGCGGTGCCGTGATGATCGCCCGCCAGCAGCGACAGCCCCGCCGGGAACGGGTGCAGCGGCCAGGCGTCCACGTTCGATGCCTGATAATAGGTTTTTTGATAGGCGGGTTTGACCACCGTTCCGTCAGGCAATTTCAGAGAGGGTGCCCAGTAGGCCGAGCTGTCTGCTTTGTTATCGCAGGTGGTCTTTTCATCTTTACGCAGCGATTCACGGCTGGAGAAGGCATCCGTTTGCACGTTGCCAAAAAAATCGTGGAGCATGGCCTCGTTGGGCATGCCGTGCATCATAATGGCATCGTCGCCGAGCGTGTGGGAGTAACCGCAGACGACGTGTGCCTGTGGCGCAGCGTGCGCCGCCTGCATGGCAATCAGTAGTGCGGTGGCAGAAAGTGCCGGGGTTAATACTGTCCGTTTCATTATCATCTCCTTCTGAAAAGGAGATATTGGTATCAAAACGGCCAGGGTTTACCGAGGATTTGCCCGCGTATTTTTCCGTTCATCCCTGCTTTACACGGATCACGCACAGCTCATTCCAGTACGTTTCGCGCGTGCGGCGAAGTTCAGCGTGACGTTTTATCATGGAACCACTCCGGGTCGATGTTAGCGACGTCCACGCCATACAGGCTGGCAACAGGCAGTATTGACTCCAGAACACGCTGCGCGCTGTTCTCCGCATTCGCTGACCGGGTCGCAAAAAACCGCCGTAGCGTGCCGATCCATTTTTTCATTGCCTTTACCCCTCTCGCTTCACCAGCCCTGAGTTAAGCACGCGTTTCCTGGCCGCGGAAATATCAATTCCGGCAGTCAATGTGCAGGAAGTGCAAATAGCTCCTTACATTTACCTGCCGGTAACACACTGTTCACTAATGCTTTTTTGTATAGAGCAAAGAACATTTTCTTATTTGGCGATAGCTTTTGCTTATGGGAGCGTAACGGTGCAAAACAAAAACAACGGGACGAACGATGACTATGGCAGCAAAGATGAAAAGGTTTAAAAAAGGAACGGCAGTTCTGGGATTACTGGCCGCCGGGAGCCTGTTTTCAGCGCAGGCGCTGGCCGATCGGCTGGAAGATATTAAGGCCGCGGGGGTGGTGAAAGTCGCCACGTTTGACGCCAACCCACCGTTTGGCTCAATTGATGCAAAAACGCACGAGATCGTGGGTTACGACGTGGACTTTGCCAAAGCACTGGCAAAATCACTCGGCGTGAAGCTTGAACTGGTTGCCACCAATCCGGCCAACCGAATTCCGCTGCTTCAGTCCGGTAAAGCAGACCTGATCGTAGCGGATATCACCATCACCCCGGAACGCGCGCAAGTGATTGATTTCTCCATCCCCTATTTCGTGACCGGACAACAGTTCCTGGTTCCCGCCAAATCGCCCGATAAGCTGGATGAATACAGCCGGGCGCGCATTGGCGCGGTCAAAGGCACCACGGGTGAACAGGCGCTCCACCAGCGTTTCCCGCAGTCCCGCGTGCTGGCTTATGACGACATTCCTCTGGCGCTGACGGCGCTGCGCAACGGCAACGTACAGGCCATTACCCAGGACAGCACAATTCTTGCAGGCCTGCTGGCACAGGCCCCGGATAAAGCGAACTTTAAAATCCTGCCCGATCTGCTCAGTAAAGAAGAAATTGGCGTCGGGGTGAAGAAAGGTGAAACGGCGCTGCTGAAAGCCGTCAACGATGAGCTGGTTAATCTCGAGAAGAACGGTCAGGCGGCAAAAATCTATGACGTCTGGTTTGGCCCAAACACGCCCGCTCCACAGCCTCGCGCCTTTAAAATAGAAGCCAGGTAATTATGCTCTCAGGTTTATTTTCCCACTCCGCGGCCGGTGCCGCGGATTTTTCACATCTGGAACAGGCCAGCGTTGAGTTTCGTCACGTGGACAAACGCTACGGCGACCATCAGGTTTTACGCGACATTAACCTCACCATCACGCCCGGTGAAGTGGTTGCTATTCTCGGCCCTTCCGGTTCGGGTAAGTCAACGCTGATCCGTCTTATCAATCAGCTTGAAACCCTGAGCGGCGGGGAAATCCTGGTCGACAGCAAGCCGACCGGGCAGCTTTCCGGCAGCAGGCTGCGTCAGCTGCGCAGCCGCGTTGGATTTGTGTTTCAGCAGTTCAATCTGTATGCCCACCTCACCGCCAGCCAGAACATCACCCTGGCGCTGGAGCATGTGCACGGCTGGAAGCCGCAGCCAGCTCAGGAGCGCGCGCTGGCGCTGCTGGAGAAGGTCGGAATGCAGGAAAAGGCTCACCACTTCCCCGCTGAGCTTTCCGGCGGCCAACAGCAGCGCGTGGCGATTGCCCGCGCCCTGGCCTCGTCACCGCAGATCATCCTCTTCGACGAGCCGACGTCGGCGCTCGATCCGGAGATGATTGGCGAAGTATTATTCGTCATGAAAGCCCTTGCCCATAGCGGGATCACCATGATTGTCGTGACTCATGAGATGCAGTTCGCCCGGGAAATTGCCGACCGGATTGTCTTTATCGACGGCGGGCAGATTCTTGAAACCGCGCCGCCGGGGCAATTTTTCAGTCAACCGTCGCATCCCCGGGCGCAGCGTTTCCTGCAAAAAGTGCTGAACCCGCTGCACCAGGAGCACCTCTGATGTCCGCCCTCGACTGGCAGGGCGTGCTGGCCGGACAGCCTCTGCAGTGGATACTCTCCGGTTTTCTCACCACCCTGTGGGTGACGCTGGCGGGGGGCCTGATCGCCAGCCTGCTTGCACCGACCTTTTTGCTCCTGCGTCTTTCTGGTGGACGCATCGGGAATGCGGTCGTCAGCGGCTGGGTATCGCTGTTTCGCAATACGCCGCTGTTGGTGCAGCTGCTGTTCTGGTATTTCGCCGCCTGGAACGGATTACCGCAGGGCTTTCGAGACGCGGTGAATGCGGATCACAGCTGGTCAATTCTGCCCGGCGACGTCTGGTGGTTTACCCCTGAATTTTTATGTTCTGCCTGGGGGTTGGGCGTCTTTACCTCGGCATTCTTAATTGAGGAAGCGGCATCGGGACTGCGTTCTGTTCCTGCCGGACAGCAGGAAGCGGCGCTGGCGCAAGGGTTCTCCTCATGGCGTTTATTTCGCTACATCCTTCTTCCGCAGGGGCTCGCCAACGCCTGGCAACCCGTTGTCGGCCAGTACCTCAATTTGATGAAGCTCTCCTCGCTCGCCAGCGGGATTGGCTTCGCTGAGCTAACCTACCAGGTCCGGCAGATTGAAAGTTACAACGCCCACGCCATGGAGGCGTTTATCGTCGGTACGGTGCTCTATTTGCTTACCGGCATTGTCATGGGGATGGTGCTGGTGCGCGTCGGCCCGCATTCAGGGAGGAAGAAAGATGATTGCAGGATTTAACGTTATTGTCGAAAACCTGGATTATCTGCTGTGGGGACGAACGGCAGCGGGTGAACCCGGCGGCGTACTGCTTTCGCTGCTGATGGCCGCAGGGGCCGCCCTGCTTGCGCTTCCCGGCGGCGTGGCGCTGGCGTGCCTCGCCTGGCGCTATCCTGGGCTGGTGCGCAGGGGGCTTTTTCTGTGGGCGGAGTTGATTCGCGGTATTCCCCTGATTTTTGTGATTTTCTGGATGTGGTACCTGTTGCCGCTGATCACCGGCGGGGATCTGCCGGGGGCGCTGACCGTGACGCTGGCGCTGGCCTGGTTTACGGCGGCATCGGTGATGCATTCGGTTTTTGCCGGGCTCAGGGCGCTCCCTGCGGGTCAACATGAGGCCGCGCTGTCTCAGGGGTTCAGCACGCAGCAAACCCTGTGGCGCGTGCTGCTGCCGCAGACGCTGAAAAATATTTTGCCGTCGCTGGTGGGAATTTTTATCAGCCTGCTGAAGGATACGTCGCTGGCATTCATCGTCAACGTCCCGGAGCTAACCACGGTGGCGGGACAGGTCAACAACCGGGTGCAAATCTACCCGGCGGCCATCTTTATCTTTACGGGTGCGGTCTATTACCTGCTCTGCTGCTCGCTTGAACAGGTCGCGAAACGCTGGCGCGTTAGCCGGCCAGCGCCTTAACCACCGTTTCCATCGCTTCGGTTGTCAGTGCGCTGCGCTTGATGCGCTGGTTCGCCAGCGCCGTGCGCAGCACGCCCGCAATGACAATATGCTTCGGCTCCTGCCCTAAATCACGCATCTCCAGCACCACCTTTCCGACCACCCGGCACATCTCCTGGTACAGCGCTTCATCTTTGGTCACGTTACCCATCGTCATCACTCCATTGCCTGTTAAACGTTGAGCTTAAATGATTCTCCCGCCGGATACAAAAAAGAAGCCCGGCGAGGATCTCGCCGGGCTTCTTCTGTAAAATCAAATAATTAGTTGTTTACTGGAATGACCGCGCCTTTGTATTTGGTGCGGATCCAGTCCTGAATTTCTTTGGAGTGCAGCACGTTCACCAGCGCGACGATGTCTTTCTTTTTCTCGTCGCCGCGATGTACGGTAATGATGTTGGCGTACGGGTTGTTTTCACCGCTCTCTACCGCAATCGGGTCGTGAACCGGATCCAGACCGGCGTCTATCGCATAGTTGGCGTTAATCACCACCGCGTCGCCTTCGTCGTTGTTGTACATCTGCGGCAGCAGGGACGCTTCCACGTTCGGCGTGAACTTCAGTTTTTTCGGGTTCTCAACGATATCGCTGATGCGCGCCGTCACTTTGTCGATGCCCGGCTTCAGCTTGATCACGCCCTCTTTTTCGAAGATGGAGAGAATACGGCCTTCCTCGGAAACCGCATCACGCATGATGATCTTGCCGCCTTCCGGCAGGTCCTTCAGGGATTTGTATTTTTTTGAGTAGATGCCGATTGGCTCAATGTGGATCGCGCCCGCACTGACAAAATCGTAGTCTTTATCGCCCGCATGATCTTTCAGCACGCTGTTCAGGTAAGGAATGTGCTGGAAATAGTTCGCGTCGATGTCATGACCCGCCAGCGCAGTGTTCGGCAGAATGTAGTCCTGGAACGGTTTAATCTCCAGGTCGATACCCTGCTTCGCCAGAATCGGCTTTGCCTGCTCCAGAATTTCGGCGTGCGGCGTGTTGGATGCGCCCACGGTCAGGGTGTCGGCCCAGGAGGCGAAGCTCAGGGCGCTCAGGGTTGCGGCGGCGATCAGTGTCAGTGTCTTTTTCATGATGTGGTTCCTGTGTGTATTTATTAGCGTTTATCTAACAGTGAAGTAATGACATCGCCGCAGAACTGGATAATGAAAACGATGATTAAAATGGTCACCGTTGCCACCAGCGTGACGTCACCATGGTTGCGCTGGAATCCTTCCAGATAAGCCAGATTTCCTAAACCGCCGGCGCCAATCACCCCCGCCATGGCGCTGTAGCTCACCAGCGCAATCAGCGTCACCGTAATACCTGATACCAGTGCAGGTGATGATTCCGGCAGTAAAACCCGAAACACGAGCGTGCTCAGTCGTGCGCCCATCGAGCGCGTTGCTTCAATGACCCCTTTGTCCACTTCGCGCAGGGCGATCTCCACCAGACGCGCATAGAACGGCGCGGCGCCGACAATCAGGGCCGGCAGCGCCGCGTTAGCGCCAAGGATGGTGCCGACGACGGTCTTGGTGAACGGGATCAGCAGAACGATGAGAATGATGAACGGAATAGAGCGGAACACGTTCACCACAATCGAAATGACGCTGTAGACCGTGCGGTTGTGGAACAAGCCACCGCGCGCAGTTAAAAACAGCGCCAGCCCCAGCACGATGCCCAGAACAAAGGTCGCCACGCCGGACAGCGCGGTCATGTACAGCGTCTCCAGCGTTGCAGCCCAGAGCTGATCCCACTTGAGATGTGGAAAGAGATTCTCAGACATGTTTAATTACCTCGCCTTCAATATCGCTGTGCTGCAGGTCGGCGAGGATATTGTTCAGTTGTTCATCGGATGCCGCCACGTGGACCCAGAGCTGCCCGAAAACACCGTGGGCGGTCTGCGTCATTTTTCCGTGCAGGATGTTAAACGGCAGGCCGTAGCGCAAGGTGAGTTCCCCGACAATCGGCTTGTGCGTGCTGTGTCCTGTAAAGGTCAGCCTGATCACCGTGCCTTCCAGATCGTTTGCCAGTTCGGTATTGAAGGTCTCTTCCTCGGCATACTGGCTCACCTGGCGGACAAACTGCTGCGTAATCGGCTGCTGTGGATGGGTAAAGACGCTCAGCACGTCGCCCTCTTCTACCACTTTGCCGTTCTCCATTACCGCCACGCGGTCGCAGATTTTGCGCACCACGTGCATCTCGTGCGTGATCAGTACGATGGTGAGTTTGAAGCGGCGGTTAATGTCCAGCAGCAGATCGAGGATCTGATCGGTGGTCTGCGGGTCGAGCGCGGACGTAGCCTCATCGCAGAGCAGCACGTCGGGGTTGTTGGCCAGCGCGCGCGCAATCCCCACGCGCTGCTTTTGCCCGCCGCTCAGCTGCGACGGATACGCATTTTCGCGTCCCTTCAGGCCAACCAGCTCAACCAGTTCGGCGACGCGCGCCTTAATCTTCGCTTTTGGCACACCGGCAATTTGCATAGAGAAAGCAATGTTCTCACTCACCGTGCGCGACCACAGCAGGTTGAAGTGCTGAAACACCATGCTGATCTTCAGACGCGCCTGGCGCAGTGCTTCACCTTTTGCGGCGGAGATATCCTGTCCGTTAATGGTGACGCTCCCGGCGCTGGGTTTCTCCAGACCGTTCAGCAGGCGAATCAGCGTGCTTTTCCCGGCGCCGCTGTAACCGATAATGCCGTAAATCTGTCCCTGCTCTATCGTCAAATTGACGTTATCAACGGCTGTGAGTGCCACCTTTCCGTTGTCAAAAATCTTCGAAATATTGCTCAGTACAATCATTCTTATTCGTTATCCGTGCCGCCCTCGGCGGTTTAGCAGTATGGATGTCCAAACGATAGTAAACAGGCGTTATCAGCTTTTAAATGAACAAAAAAGAATGTGTTATAACTTTCGGAAATAAATAGCGGATTTACCGGGTGGGAAGCATTTAGACCAATTTCAGCAATGATTATCTGCCGGATGCATATCTGCTGGCGGACGCGCGCAAAAAACGGTCATTTTTGCAGCATTTTATCCCGATATAGCCATCCCCACATCCAGACAACTTTACGTCTTGCTGTCCTGACATCCAAAAACGGTATTTATATTCCTTTCTGTTCTAAACGGCAGTGAATGGTTCTTTATTGAGAAAATTTCACCGCCCTATCATCCCGTCATGACATACCGAAAGGAAAACATCATGACGATTTACCACTCTGTCACCGAACTGATTGGCCGCACGCCGCTGATCCAGCTGCATAAGCTTGATACCGGTCCCTGCTCACTGTTTCTGAAGCTGGAGAACCAGAACCCCGGCGGCTCGATTAAAGACCGCGTTGCGCTGTCGATGATTAACGAAGCGGAGCGCACCGGCCAGCTGCAGCCGGGCGGCACGATTATTGAGGCCACGGCGGGCAATACCGGCCTCGGCCTGGCGCTGATCGCCGCCCAGAAAGGCTACTCGCTGATCCTCGTAGTGCCCGACAAAATGAGCCGCGAAAAGATTTTCCACCTGCGCGCGCTGGGTGCTCAGGTGGTGCTAACCCGCTCGGACGTGAATAAGGGCCACCCCGCCTATTACCAGGATTACGCCCGGCGTCTGGCCAACGAGCTGCCCGGCGCGTTTTACATCGACCAGTTTAATAACGTGGCCAACCCGCTGGCGCACCGCACCACCACGGCACCGGAGCTGTACGAGCAGCTTGACGGCAGAATTGACGCCATCGTGGTCGGCGTCGGCTCAGGAGGTACGCTCGGTGGCCTGCAGGCGTGGTTCGCCGAGCACTCTCCGCACACGGAGTTTGTCCTGGCTGACCCCGCCGGATCCGTTCTCGCTGACCAGGTGGAAACCGGACGCTACCACGACGCGGGCTCCTGGCTGGTAGAGGGAATTGGTGAAGATTTTATTCCGCCGCTGGCTCACATCGAAGGGGTGAATCGCGCCTGGCGCATCTCCGACCGCGAAGCCTTCGCCACCGCGCGCGAGCTGCTGAAAACGGAAGGCATTCTGGCGGGCTCCTCCAGCGGCACGCTGCTGGCGGCGGCGCTGAAGTATTGCCAGGCGCAGACCACGCCGAAGCGCGTGGTGACCTTTGCCTGTGACAGCGGCAATAAGTATCTCTCGAAGATGTTTAACGACGACTGGATGCGCCAGCAGGGGCTTATCACGCGCCCTCAGGCGGGCGATCTCTCTGACTACATTGCCCTGCGCCATGATGAAGGCGCTACCGTCACCGCCGCGCCAGACGATACGCTTTCCACCGTGCTGGCACGCATGCGCCTGTATGACATCTCTCAGTTGCCGGTCCTGGAGAACGACAAGGTGGTGGGCATTATCGACGAGTGGGATCTGCTGCGGCATATCGGCGGCGACGGCGACCGCTTTGCCCTGCCGGTCACGGCGGCCATGACCCGTCAGGTGGAATTTCTCGATAAACGAGCCCCGGAGAGCGCTCTGCATGCCATCTTCGACCGAGGTCTGGTAGCCGTCATTAACGACAATGACCGTTTTCTCGGTCTGATTACGCGCAGCGACGTCCTGACCGCGTGGCGCAATCGTCTACAGCAATAAAGGATTAAACGATGAAAAACCTGGCAACCCTGAGCGTCCACAGCGGCGCATTCAACGACCCGCACGGCGCCGTCATGCCGCCGATTTACGCCACGTCGACGTTTGCGCAACCGTCACCCGGCGAGCATACCGGCTATGAGTATTCCCGCAGCGGCAACCCAACGCGCCATGCGCTGGAAACCGCCATCGCCGAACTCGAAGGCGGCACGCGCGGCTACGCCTTTGCTTCCGGTCTGGCGGCCATCTCCACGGTGCTCGAGCTGCTGGATAAAGACAGCCATATCGTCGCCATTGATGACGTTTACGGTGGGACGTATCGCCTGATCGAAAATGTACGCAAGCGCAGCACCGGCCTGCAGGTTAGCTGGGTTAAGCCGGACGACTTAGCCGGGCTTGAGGCCGCCATTCGCCCGGAGACCCGCATGGTGTGGGTCGAAACGCCGACCAACCCGCTGCTGAAGCTGGCGAATCTGGCGGCCATTGCGGCGATCGCCCGTCGTCATAACGTCATCAGCGTGGCGGATAACACCTTCGCATCGCCGGTGATCCACCGCCCGCTGGCGTCCGGTTTCGATATCGTGGTGCACTCCGCCACCAAATACCTTAACGGACATTCTGACGTGGTGGCCGGGCTGGCAGTGGTTGGAGATAATCCGGCGCTGGCGGACCAGCTTGGCTATCTGCAAAATGCGGTCGGTGGTGTCCTGGATCCGTTCAGCAGCTTCCTGACCCTGCGCGGTATCCGCACGCTTGCGCTGAGGGTAGAAAAGCACAGCAGCAACGCGCTGGAGATTGCGCAATGGCTGGCGCAGCATCCTCTTGTCGAAAAAGTGTTCTATCCCGGCCTGGAATCACATCCGCAGTACCAGCTTGCCCGCACGCAGATGGCGCTGCCCGGTGGCATGATTTCCGTCGTGGTAAAAGGCGATGCGCAACGCGCCAGCGAGGTGATTCGCAACCTGAAGCTGTTCACCCTCGCGGAAAGCCTGGGCGGCGTGGAGAGCCTGGTGAGCCAGCCTTACAGCATGACGCACGCCTCGATTCCGCTGGAGCAACGGCTGGCAAACGGCATTGTGCCGCAGTTGATTCGCCTGTCGGTAGGCATTGAAGATCCAAAAGACCTGATTGCCGACCTCAGCCAGGCGCTGCAAAAATAAGCAAACGGCGGCAGGTCGCTCACCTGCCGCCAAAAGTTGTCATCATGGCTTAACGCCTTGATAACAATATTATGTGAAACGGCATTGATTAATTCTGAAACACCGTTTCCATTTTCCTTTTATCTTAAAATTAGCGTATAATGCGCGCCAAATCCCTGGTGAATGGTTTCAGCGCTTGGAATACAAAAAACAACGTACAACTTCTCCTCTCCTTCGTCGGGCTGTCACTCAGGCACACTTTCTTCTGCACGCTCATTTGATGTCTCCTATCCTTAGTGCGTGTCATATACTCTTTTGCAACACAGGTTTGACTCCGCGGCGGTGCGCCCCCGGAGCGAGATTTCCATATCCTTCCCAACTTAAAGACTAAGACTGTCATGAAAAAGACGAAAATTGTTTGTACTATCGGCCCGAAAACCGAATCCGAAGAGATGCTGAGCAAAATGCTGGACGCCGGCATGAACGTGATGCGTCTGAACTTTTCCCACGGTGACTACGCAGAACACGGTCAGCGTATCAAGAACTTGCGCAACGTGATGAGCAAGACCGGTAAAAAAGCGGCGATCCTGCTCGATACCAAAGGTCCGGAAATCCGTACCATCAAACTGGAAGGCGGTAACGACGTCTCTCTGAAAGCGGGCCAGACCTTCACCTTCACTACCGACAAATCCGTTGTTGGTAACAGCGAAATCGTTGCGGTCACCTATGAAGGCTTCACCAGCGATCTGTCCGTGGGTAACACCGTGCTGGTCGACGATGGTCTGATCGGTATGGAAGTCACCGCTATCGAAGGTAACAAAGTTATCTGTAAAGTGCTGAACAACGGCGACCTGGGCGAAAACAAAGGCGTTAACCTGCCGGGCGTTTCTATCGCGCTGCCAGCACTGGCGGAGAAAGACAAACAGGACCTGATCTTCGGCTGCGAACAAGGCGTTGATTTCGTTGCGGCGTCCTTCATCCGTAAGCGTTCCGACGTAGTTGAAATCCGTGAGCACCTGAAAGCCCACGGCGGCGAGAAGATCCAGATCATCTCCAAAATCGAAAACCAGGAAGGCCTGAACAACTTCGACGAAATCCTCGAAGCGTCTGACGGCATCATGGTTGCGCGTGGCGACCTGGGCGTTGAAATCCCGGTTGAAGAAGTGATCTTCGCGCAGAAGATGATGATCGAGAAATGTGTTCGCGCGCGTAAAGTGGTTATCACCGCCACGCAGATGCTGGACTCCATGATCAAAAACCCACGCCCTACCCGCGCTGAAGCAGGCGACGTGGCGAACGCCATCCTCGACGGTACCGATGCAGTAATGCTGTCCGGTGAATCCGCGAAAGGGAAATACCCTCTGGAAGCGGTCGGCATCATGGCAACCATCTGCGAACGTACTGACCGCGTGATGACCAGCCGTCTGGACTTCAACAACGACAGCCGCAAGCTGCGCATCACTGAAGCAGTATGCCGCGGTGCGGTAGAAACCGCTGAGAAACTGGAAGCGCCACTGATTGTTGTTGCGACCCAGGGCGGTAAATCTGCACGCGCAGTGCGTAAATACTTCCCGGATGCCACCATCCTGGCCCTGACCACCAACGAAACCACCGCACGTCAGCTGGTGCTGAGCAAAGGCGTGGTTGCGCACCTGGTCAAAGAGATCGCCTCGACTGACGATTTCTACATTCAGGGTAAAGCAATGGCTCTGGAAAGCGGTCTGGCGCAGAAGGGCGACGTGGTTGTAATGGTTTCTGGTGCTCTGGTACCAAGCGGAACAACCAATACTGCCTCCGTTCACGTGCTGTAATAATTCACGAACGAATTAAATTTGATAAAAAGCGCCCAATGGGCGCTTTTTTTATTCCCGGCATTAGCCAAATTCATTCAAAAAGCAAATCGGGTTTTTCTATTTAAATGCGATTTATCTAAGATGAATCCGATGAAAAATGCCTTTTTTTACATAGCTTTTTACTCAAAACGCACTGATTCGATGCTTCTTTGAGCGAACGATCAAAAATAGGCGTATTCCCATCAAAAAAATATTCTCAACCCAAAAAAGTTTGTGTAATACTTGTAACGCTACATGGAGATTAACTCAATCTAGAGGGTATTAATAATGAATCGTACTAAACTGGTACTGGGCGCGGTAATCCTGGGTTCTACTCTGCTGGCTGGTTGCTCCAGCAACGCTAAAATCGATCAGCTGTCTTCTGACGTTCAGACTCTGAACGCTAAAGTTGACCAGCTGAGCAACGACGTGAACGCAATGCGTTCCGACGTTCAGGCTGCTAAAGACGACGCAGCTCGCGCTAACCAGCGTCTGGACAACCAGGCTACTAAATACCGTAAGTAATAGTACCTGTTAATAAAATGGCGCACATTGTGCGCCATTTTTTTTGCCTGCGTCAAACTGCTACTGCGTTACCTTTTCCCCTTCCTCTTCTGCTACCGCAGCAGACACCCGGCTGTTCTGCACTGACAACACGCTATTGCTGGCCGACGGGCCGCTACCCGCGGATACGACAACCGGGATCCCGGCACGGCGCGCCAGGGCTTTATCAATTAACGCCTTATCGCTTCCGGCCTGAGAAACAAAGGTGGCAAAGTCTGCCGAGTGGGTAATGGGCGAAATTTGCGGGTTCTCGCCCTCCACCTGCGCCAGCGGACGGTGGACCTCAATATAGCGCTTACCGTCCGGCTCAACCGAGAATTTCACCGGCTCGTTGATGATCTGTACCCGCGTGCCGACCCGCACCTGTTCAAACAGGGCTTTAATATCCGGGGCGTTCATTCGCATACAGCCGGAACTGACGCGCAGACCTACGCTGTCCGGCGCGCTGGTGCCGTGAATAAGATATTCCCCATTACCAATTCCCAGACGCAGCGCATAGCGCCCCAGCGGGTTATTTGGCCCCGCCGGGACGACGGGTGGCAATTTAATTCCCTGGGCCAGGGAACGCGCTCTGATGCCCGCCGTTGGCGTCCAGGTTGGATTAGGGATTTTTTGGCTGACGCGGGTGGTGCTCACCGGCGTTTCCAGCCCCAGCTGTCCGATGCCGAGCGGGAAGACCTGGACAATATTTTCTCCCAGTGGGAAGTAGTAGAGCCGAAGCTCGGCCAGGTTAACCACAATGCCTTCGCGCGGGGTATCCGGCAGCAACATCTGCGACGGGATCGTGATAACGGTACCCGGCGCCGGGTTTACTGGCGCAATGGTATTGTTCGTTTCAAGGATCACCTGCGCCGCCGTATTAAACCGACGGGCGATAGTCTGAAGCTTATTATCCCCTTCCTGTATCGTGTAGGTTTGATTTTGCCCAATCAGACGGCTGCCTGCGGGCGGCAACGGATAGTCCATCGCGCGGGCCGAATTAAACGTACCGAGCGAACTGAGGAGTAATAGAGTTATTAGAGACGCGCGCTTCATGCTGAGATTCCTTATTCACTGGCAGGATGCCAGAAAGCTGAAAAACCAGCGAGGCGGGAACCACCTCGCGAAACAGAATGAATGCTGTTCTGTAAGTCTAGCTAAGGATTGCAGCTTTGGCGCGAATGGCGCGAATCATCGCTTCCAGCCCCTGGGAGCGGGACGGGGTGAGGTGTTGGGTCAGGGCCATTTTTTCAAACCACGGGCGGACATCGAACGCGACGATATCCTGCGCCGACATCCGGTGGTAAAGAATAAAGACGACCGCAATCAGCCCTTTTACAATGGCCGCATCGCTGTCGCCGTGCAGGGCGATAGTGCCGTCGTCAGACTGCTCCATCACAATCCACACCTGGCTCTGGCAGCCCTGAATAATGTTTTCCGGGTTATGCCCCTCTTCACCGAGCGGCGGCAGACGCTGCCCCAGCTCGATGATATAAAGGTACTTCTCTTCCCAGTTTGCACAGCGTCCAAAGTTGCGCAGCAATTTGTCTCTGTCCGGCAGTTCTGCCATCTTTTGCCTCTTCTTAGCCCAGCAGTTGGTGAATGCGCTTAAGCCCCGCCACCAGCCTGTCGACCTCTTCCATTGTGTTATACATCACCAGCGATGCGCGGCACATTGCCGGCACTTGATAAAAGGCCATCAGCGGCATGGCGCAGTGGTGCCCGGTACGGACGGCCACGCCGTAGTTATCGAGGAAGCTGCCCACGTCATAGGCGTGGTGTTTCCCCAGGTTAAAGGCAATCACGCCCTGTCTGTCAGCCGGGCCATACAGGGTAAGGTCAGGCACGCTGGCAAGCTCCTGCAGCGCGTAGTGCATCAGCAACTGTTCGTACTCCTGGATGGCGTCCAGGCCGATTGCGGAGACGTAAGACACCGCCGCCCCCAGGCCGATAATCCCGCCAGTGTTGGGGGTGCCCGCCTCGAAACGCCAGGGCGCGCGGGCGTAGGTCGTCCCTTCCGTCAGGCTGACGGTGGCGATCATCGATCCGCCTCCTTCCCACGGCGGCATCGCCTGCAGGATGTCCTCTTTCACATACAGCACGCCAATCCCGGTCGGGCCATAGAGCTTATGCCCGGAGAATACGTAGAAATCGCAGTCCAGCGCCTGCACGTCCACCGCGTGGTGCATCACCGCCTGCGCGCCGTCAATCAGCACCTTCGCGCCGGCCTGATGGGCTTTTGCGATAATCTCTGTCACCGGGTTTTCGGTGCCCAGCACGTTAGAGACCTGGGTGACCGCCACCAGCCGCGTTTTATCGTCCAGCAGGGCGTCAAGCTGCTCCAGCTGCAGCGTGCCATCGTCGTTCAACGGAACGACCCGCAGCTGTGCGCCGACACGCTCGCAGAGCATCTGCCACGGCACAATATTGGCGTGGTGCTCCATCTGGGTGATGATGATGTTATCCCCCGCGCGCACCTGGGCGTTGCCCCAGCTGTTGGCGACGAGGTTAATCCCCTCGGTTGTGCCGCGCACAAATACCAGCTCTTCCGGCAGGCGTGCATTGAGGAAGGCTGCAATTTGCGTGCGCACGTTTTCCATGCGCTGGGTCGCCTCGGCGCTCAGGGTATGAATACCGCGATGCACGGCGGCGTAGCCGTGGCGATAGAACTCGGCTTCCGCATCCACCACCTGATTCGGCTTCTGCGCGCTGGCCGCGCTGTCGAGATAGGCCAGCGGCAGGCCGTTCACTTCACGGGTCAGAACCGGGAAATCGGCCCGCACTTTCTCTACGGGAAAACTCATGCTTCGCCTCCGGGCAGACGCTGACCAATGCGGGCCAGCACCTGCTGCTTCAATACGCCATCGTGCAGCGCTTCCGTAAGCTCCGCCGCAAAGGCGTAGATGATCATTTTCTGCGCCGCCTGCTGGTCGATGCCGCGCGAGCGCAGGTAGAACATCTGCTCGTCGTCGATCCGACCGACCGTCGCGCCGTGGCTGCATTTTACGTCGTCGGCGTAGATCTCCAGCTGCGGCTTGGTGTCCACTTCCGCCAGACGCCCCAGCAGCAGATTGTTGTTGGTCATCTGCCCGTCGGTTTTGATGGCGTGCTGGGCCACGTTAATCAGGCCGTTAAACACCGCCCGCCCTTTATCGCTGACGATGGTTTTGTGCAGTTGTCGGCTGTTGCAGTAGCCTTTGTTGTGCTCAAGCCAGGTGCGCGTGTCGCACACTTCTGCCTTCACCGGCATCGCCAGGCTGTTGATGCGCAACGTAGTGTTTTCACCGTTAAGCTGCGTGCTGGTGTTGTGGCGCAGCACCGCGCCGCCGAGCAGGAAGCTGTGGCTGTACGCCGCGGCATCCTGGCCCAGCAGGAGATCGTTATGGGCAAAATGGTGGCTCTGCGGATTCTCAAACGCCAGCTTAATATGGTGAAGCTGCGCATTGGCGGCAACGTTCATCGTCAGCCGCGACCCGGTAAAGTGGCGGGTCTCGTTGAGACTGACGTAATGTTCGATTACCGTGGCCTCCGCCCCCTCCGCCAGCTCAAGGTGATGGCGATAGTGCGCGGTGTTGATCTCATCGCCCTCCACGCCCTGTGTGATGTGCATCAGCAGCAGCGGTTTTGCCGGACGCTGGTTACGCTTGACCTGAATATGCGTCACGCTGCGGGCCAGGCTCTCGGTCAGGTGGAGGAAGACTTCCGGCTGAACCGGGGCGCTCAGGCTCTGGCGGTCGTCGTTAATGACGATATCGAACCCGCTATCCCGGGTGTCATCACTCAGTTCTGGACGCCAGACGCCATCGACAAAGACCAGACGCACCGCATCCACCGTCAGCGCCAGATCGTCGCGCCGGGCCGGATCAATCTCCGCCAGACGCGTCACAAACTCGCCGTTCAGCAGGCCGTCGAGTGGGGTGTATTTCCAGTTCTCATGCTTCCGCGTCGGCAGGCCGAGGCGCAGCATCTGCTGCAGGTGCTGCTGCGCCTGCTCGGAGCGCGTATTACCCTGCTCCTCAAACAGCCGGTGCCACTGCTGGAGCGCATTACTGCTGTTCGGTAAGCCAGCCATAGCCCTGCTCCTCCAGTTGTTTAACCAGCGTAAAATCACCGGATTTCACAATACGTCCCTGGTAAAGCACGTGGACGTAGTCCGGCTTGATGTAGTCCAGAATGCGCTGGTAGTGGGTGACAATAATGAACGAGCGCTTGCCGTCGCGCAGGGAATTCACCCCGTCGGCGACAATCTTCAGGGCGTCGATATCCAGACCGGAGTCGGTCTCATCCAGAATGCACAGCTCGGGCTCCAGCACCGCCATCTGCAGGATGTCGTTACGCTTTTTCTCGCCGCCGGAAAAGCCGACGTTGACCGAGCGGGCCAGCAGGTCTTCCGGCATTTTCAGCAGTTTGATCTTCTCTTCCATGAGATCCTGGAAGTCGAAGCGATCCAGCGCCTCCTGGCCGCGATACTTGCGCACCGCATTCAGCGCCGTCTGGAGGAAAAACTGGTTGCTGACGCCCGGAATTTCCACCGGGTACTGGAAGGCCATAAAGATGCCCTCACCCGCGCGGTCTTCCGGCGACATCTCCAGAAGATCTTTGCCGTTAAATTCGACCGAGCCGCCTGTCACTTCGTAATCTTCGCGTCCCGCCAGCGTCGCTGAAAGCGTACTTTTCCCGGAGCCGTTTGGCCCCATGATGGTGTGAACTTCACCCGGCTTGACGTCAAAATTGAGACCGCGCAGGATCGCTTTCTCTTCCACGCTAACCTGTAAATCTTTAATACTTAACATGTGCTTTCCTTAACCGACGCTGTGTTCAAGACTAATGGCGAGGAGTTTTTGTGCTTCAACGGCGAATTCCAGCGGCAGTTCAGAGAACACGTCCTTACAGAAGCCGTTCACAATCATCGAAATGGCATCTTCTTCGCTGATGCCGCGCTGCAGGCAGTAGAAGAGCTGATCTTCCCCAATGCGCGACGTGGTCGCCTCGTGCTCCAGCTGAGCCGTGTTGTTGCGACACTCCACGTACGGGAAGGTATGCGCCCCGCAGTCGGCACCGATCAGCATTGAATCACACTGGGTGAAGTTACGCGCGTTGGTGGCCGTCGGCATGATTTTCACCAGCCCGCGATAGCTGTTCTGGCTATGCCCGGCGGAGATCCCCTTCGAGATAATCGTCGATTTGGTGTTTTTCCCAATGTGGATCATCTTGGTGCCGGTATCGGCCTGCTGATGCCCGCTGGTCAGCGCCACCGAGTAAAACTCACCGATGGAGTTATCCCCGCGCAGAATACAGCTCGGGTATTTCCAGGTAATAGCGGAGCCGGTTTCCGACTGCGTCCAGGACATTTTGCTGTTTTCGCCTTCGCACAGCGCACGCTTGGTGACGAAGTTCAGGATACCGCCGGTATTGCCGTCGCCGGGGAACCAGTTCTGCACCGTGGAGTATTTCACCTCGGCGTCTTTGTGAATGATGACCTCTACCACCGCCGCGTGCAGCTGGTAGCTGTCGCGCACCGGGGCGGAGCACCCTTCGATATAGCTGACGTAGCTGCCTTCGTCCGCTACCAGAATGGTGCGTTCAAACTGTCCGGTTTTTTCGGCGTTGATGCGGAAATAGGTGGAGAGCTCCATCGGGCAGCGTACGCCTTTCGGCACGTAGATAAAGGTGCCGTCAGAGGCTACCGCGGCATTCAGCGCGGCGAAGAAGTTATCGTTGCTCGGTACCACGGTGCCGATGTACTTTTTCACCAGATCGGGATGGTCATGAATGGCTTCGCCAAAGGAGCAGAAAATGATCCCCTGCTCGGCCAGCTTTTCACGGTAGGTGGTCGCCACCGAGACGGAGTCGAAAATGGCGTCTACCGCCACCTCTCTCCCCTCGCGCACGGGCACGCCCAGCTGGTTAAACGCCTCTTCAACCTCTTTGCTCAGGAAGCTGTTCTCGGCACCGGTCTGCTGGACCGCGCCGGGCTGCGAGGCGCAGGTATCGTCACAGCTGCCGCAGGAGGGCGCGGAGTAGTAGCTGTAATCCTGATAGTTCAGCTTGTCGTAGTGGGCTTTCAGCCAGTGCGGCTCTTCCATCTCCAGCCAGGCGCGGAACGCGCTCAGGCGAAATTCGAGCATCCACTCGGGCTCGTTACGTTTGGCCGAAATGGCGCGCACCACATCTTCATTAATGCCTTTCGCCAGCTCGTCGGTCTGCAGCTGCGTGAAAAAACCCTCTTTATAGTTGAGGTGTCCGCCGCTCCAGGTGTTTACATCACTCGTTGCTTCAGTATTACGAGACATAGTACCGCCTATACCCCAAAGCTTTCGCCGCAGCCGCATTCGTTCTGGGCTTTCGGGTTATGAAATTTGAATAACTGGTTTAAACCTTCCCGCACGTAATCCACTTCGGTTCCATCGATAAACGGCATAGCCTGCAGCGCGACGTACAGCTTTGCGCCGTCGGTTTCAAACACCAGGTCATCTTTTTCCGGTGCGGTGACGGTATCCAGCACGTAGCCAAAGCCCGCGCAGCCGGTCTGCTTAACGCCTAAGCGCACGCCGAGAATGTCGGGATTTTTTGCTACCAGCTCGTGGATATGCGCTGCCGCCGCAGGCGTGAGCGTTAATCCTCGCCAGGCAAAATCGGCAGGATTGAAGGTTTCTGAATGCAGTTCCATAGGTCCACCTCATCTGATTAGCCATCAGGGCATAACACCATGTTAGTGATAACGATTATCACTTCAACCCTCTGTCAGCAGGGGCATTCGGCTAAACCGCCCTTTTTGTCTACTTTTATTAAGCATAGACCCTGTGGCAGGATGCAGGCAGGATGGATTTAATTGTTCAATACTTTGAAAATTAATGGATTATCTGTTGGAGAAAACAGCGAAGAGAGGAAAAGTAAAATATGTATCGGAAATGCCTATTTTTGAGATAGCTTTTGTTCTGGAAGTGTCTAAAACAATAAAAGGCCCTCAAGGCCTCTGATTATTATTGGTGAAATGAAACGCTAAAACCCTGCTCACGCCAGTGATCCAGCTGTTCCTGCTGACGCGGTGTTGGCGTCTTTCCCGTCCAGACGAAGATTTTTTGCCCCGGGAAAAGTTCAGGACGCGGAGAATCAATCGGGTCCGCCAGCACGTCAATGTGCCAGCCTTGATGCGCCAGCCGCGCGGCTTCAAGCCAAAGATGGGTACGGTCATCGCATTCCCAGCCGATAAGCAACGCATCTTTACCCGCTTTCTTGCGCGACTCCGCCAGGCTTAGAACCGCGAATTCAATCAGGACGCCGTCAAGCATGCTCGCCATGTGGCGTACAGTATTTTGATCCTGATTCATTCGCTGGCGGACGGGGGAAATGATGTTATCAATCAGCGCATCCATGGCGTGATCCCGGCGGAACTCACCGATTTTGGCGCGCAGCTTTGCCGGGCTGGCATAACGCAGAACGGTCATCATCTCTTCCTGGAACGAGACCCAGTTACCCTGAGTCAAGACTTCTTTATTTTCCAGCAAGGCTTTTACTTTTCCGACCGAAACGCCGCTTTTCATCAGGCGTTTGATCTCTTCAATACGCAGGATATCTTCATCGTCAAACTGACGATGACCCCCTTCGCTGCGCTGCGGCTTCAACAATCCATAACGTCGCTGCCAGGCACGCAGCGTAACGGGGTTGATACCGCATCGTTCGGCCACTTCGCCGATACTGTAATAGGCCATTAACTCCCTCACGCTCAGAACTTCCATACCTAACTACACCAACCTTATCAGATTGTACAAACCATTTGTATAACTAAGACCGCATTTTGCACAGGTGAAAGGGGTCGTTCTCCCTTCACCTGTTAATACATTGTTGTCTAAAGTTTGCTTCTCGTACAGCTAAGTCTGCCGAATTTTGTACAGCTTTATCAAAAATCGAATTTCTTCTCCGGCCATGCAATCGCCGGAATTCCGCCATGCCGGGGGCTTGCAAACAGATGGCCCTGGAACTGGGAAATGCCCGCAGATTCCAGCCACATCCACTCTTCTGCCTTCTCCACGCCGACCGCGCAGAACTGAATTTCAAGCGAGGAACAGCATTTGATAATCGCCTGAATGATGGCCTGTCGAGGGCCACTTTTATGCACGTTCGCGACGAGATCGCGATTAATCTTAATTCTGTCGGGCTGGAATTGGGCCAGTAGCTGTAGTCCCGCAAAGCCGGCACCAAAGTGATCGATCGTCACGCTGATGCCTGCACTTTTTAGCTGTCTGACTGAATCCGTGAACTCGTCAAAACGGGAAATGGCTTCACTTTCGGTAAACTCCACCACAATTTGCTCAGGAACAAAACCGTTTGCTCCAATCGCGGTGAGCAGGAAATCAACGGCGTTAGGAATGTTAACCAGCGTCATAGGCAGCAGGTTGAGGGATAACGTCTGGTTCTGCAACCCGAGTGCGCTGGCCATTGAGAGGGCCACCTGCTTGCTGTGCAAATCAGAGGTATACACGTCGTCACGCGGCAGATTGGCAAAGTAGATCCCCGGTGCGCCGCCGTCAGGCGTGCGGAGAAGTGCCTCCCAGGAGACGACCTGCTGCATAAACGGATCGACTATCGGCTGGAAAGCAAAGCTGCAATCCGCTCCTTTCGCGACCACCTCGGGTTGCGCTGACAAGCGTGTTTCTTCGCGAACGAACTCCCAGGAATCCGCAGGCGGCAGTTCAAAATAGTTAGCTTTTTCCGTGGCCTCGACAAAGGTACGGAAAAACTGCAGCGGACGGTCATTGTAAGTCAGCTGATAGCGTGTTGTTCCCTTGTTCAGCACCTGTTGCAGCACCTCGTTCCTGTCGAACTGGCGCAAATCAAAAAGCTCCATCCCCACCTTGCCAAAACGCCGAACAGGCCCGTGATCGCGCATCAGCTCGACTACGTTATGGTGTCGCGGGTCGTTGCAGATCTCCTCATAAATAGCAGAAACATGCTCCACTGGCCCCTCAAGCAACTGAAAAAAATGTGTGCCGTTAAACAACAAGATCCCCGTGACGTTGGCTTGCCGGTTTTTATTATTTGCAGCAGCGACCATAGCTTCCAGTGCTTTCACTGGAACGTCCTCGCAGATATGACTGCGGTAAATGATGGTTGTAAGCATGCGATTCCTGGGGGTTAAGGGTTTTGACCACAAAAACATGTGGAGAGACTTCTCTTATAGCACATTAATTGCCTCACAAATAATTTACATCTCAATCATTTACGCCCGTTAATGGCACTCTCACAAGTGTTGTACAACTTAACAGCGGCTGTGCGATTTGTACAATATATTCTGTAGCATTACCGTTTCATGAACAACAAACAACTAATTGAAAAATAGAGTATTTATAAAATATATCCTGATTCTATTAAAAATTTGTACATTTTTAATGTACAAATTTAGAAAAAGTGTATACCTTAAATGTAACGTTACTGATTACAAAATTTTACAGGAGCGAAACATGCAGCAGAAAGGTTACGTCGCAGATTCCGCAGCAGCAATCGCACAGTACTTCGAAAAAGCCACGCTTCCCACCCAACAGGAAACGCTGGGTCAGGTCGTTGTTGAGATCCTTAGCGACGGGCGAAATCTCAATCGCAAATCGCTCTGTACCAAACTGTTAAGTCGCCTTGAAAGGGCCGAGGGCCCCGAAGAGGAACAGCATTACCATATGCTGCTTGGCTTGCTCTTCGAACGATAACGTGATGAACAGCAGTGACGCAGACAAACTGACCGATCAGCTGATTGGCGAAGCCGTTCTTTCTCTTTTGAGAGAGCGTGGCCCCGTTACAACTGAAGCTCTGGTTCAGCGTCTGCGGCAGATGAAAACACATGAAAAGAATCCCCGGCGGCGGGAGACACTGGCGAAGGCGATTGCCGATATCGGATCAAAAAGCCTCGGATTAAAACGTCGCAGAACCGCGCAAGGACGAATGAGCAGAGAGGGACCTCTCAATGATAACAGAGGCAATGTAGTGTCGTTGTTTGGAAAGGGAAAGCCGTCCGATCCCAAAAAAATACATTGACTGCATTTTAACAGCTACGGTGAGAACAAATGAGACAAAATATTCAGCTTCAACCCGAATACCACTCTGCTTTTTTAGACAGTGCGCTGGCGGAATATTTCCGTCACGCAGGCGATCGTTTTGCTGAAGAGTCCGCTATTTTTTCTACTGCAGTACGCTGTGTTCTGGCCTCTGAAGGTCATATTTCCAATAAAGCGATCATCCTGTGGCTCATTCAGACGCTGGAAGCGACCAGAGACGTTGTGCAGGCGGATGTTATTCGTAAGACGCTTGAGATCGTTGTGGGCTACACCATGGATGACGTTTAAACGCCCTGCCATTCAGCGATCGTGTCATCGTCAGAATTGTCGAACATGCTGACGATGACACCCCCCTCTCTTCATAACCCCCTGTAAAGAAGCGTTATAAAGATGGCATGGTTTCTGCTTACTCCCTGTTACGGGACTGGGCTTACCAGTCATTTTGCTTCATTTCTTAACAGGTCTGTTATTGATGAAAAAAATCGCCAGCGTCTGCCCTTACTGTGGTGCAGGCTGCAAACTAAACCTTGTCGTTGAGAATAACCGTATCATCCGTGCCGAAGCGGCAGAGGGGGCCACAAACCAGGGCACGCTATGCCTGAAAGGATTTTACGGATGGGATTTCCTTAACGATACCCGCCTGCTCACCCCACGCCTGACCCAGCCGATGATCCGCTACCGCAAGGGAGAGACATTCACTCCCGTGACCTGGGAAGAGGCTATCCGCTACACCGCCCAGAAGCTCAGCAGCATTAAAGCCCAGTTCGGCCCGCGTTCGATTATGACCACCGGGTCGTCGCGCGGTACCGGGAATGAAACCAACTACGTGATGCAAAAATTTGCCCGCGCGGTGCTGCACACCAACAACGTCGATTGCTGCGCGCGCGTTTGTCACGGTCCTTCCGTCGCCGGACTTCAGGAGACCCTCGGCAACGGTGCAATGAGCAACTCTATCAACGATATTGAACACTCCAAATGCCTGCTGGTATTTGGCTATAACTGCGCAGACTCCCACCCTATCGTCGCCCGGCGCGTGCTAAAAGCCCGTGAAAACGGCGCGAAAATCATCGTCTGCGACCCGCGCCGCATCGAAACGGCGCGCATTGCCGATCAGCATCTGCAATTGAAGAACGGTAGCAACATGGCGCTGGTGAACGCCTTTGGCTATGTGCTTCTGGAAGAGGAGCTGTACGACAAGAATTACGTCGCGCGGTTTACCGAAGGACTTGAGGCCTATCGGCAGACGGTGAAAGAGTATGCCCCAGAGCGCGTAGAACACCTCACCGGCATCCCCGCCCGCGACGTTCGTCAGGCAATGCGCACCTTCGCGGCGGCCCCTTCCGCCACCGTAATGTGGGGAATGGGCGTGACCCAGTTTGGCCAGGCCGTCGATGTCGTCAAAGGACTTTCCAGCCTGGCACTGCTGACCGGCAACCTCGGCCGCCCTGCCGTCGGTGTCGGTCCCGTGCGCGGGCAAAACAATGTTCAGGGCGCCTGCGATATGGGCGTTCTGCCGAATATGTTCCCCGGCTATCAGGATGTGACCGATCCGGCTGTCCGGCAGAAGTTCGCCGATGCCTGGGGGATTGACGTGAATAACATGGACGATCGCGTTGGAACTCGCATTACCGAAGTGCCTCACCTTGCGCTGGAAGGCAAGGTCAAAGCCTATTACATCATGGGGGAAGATCCGCTGCAGACGGAAGCCGATCTCGGCCTGGTCCGCAGCGGTTTCGAGGCGCTTGACTTCGTGGTGGTTCAGGACATCTTTATGACCAAAACGGCGGAAGTGGCGGACGTTCTGCTCCCGGCCACCTCCTGGGGCGAACACGGCGGCGTCTTTACCTGCGCCGACCGGGGTTTCCAGCGTTTTGGCCAGGCTATTGAGGCCAAAGGCAACGTGAAGCGCGACTGGGAGATCATCAGCCTGCTCGCCACCGAGATGGGCTATCCGATGCATTACGACGATAACCAGCAGATCTGGGATGAAATGCGCGAGCTGTGCCCGCTCTTCTACGGCGTGACGTATGAAAAAATGGGCGAGATGGGCCACGTGCAGTGGCCGTGCCCGACGCTCGATCACCCCGGCACGCCGTACCTCTACAAAGATAATCAGTTCGATACCCCGAGCGGTAAAGGGCAGCTCTTTGCCGCACCGTGGCGCGCGCCGGCCGAGACGCCCGATGATGATTATCCGCTGGTACTCTGCACGGTACGCGAAGTTGGGCACTACTCCTGCCGCTCGATGACCGGGAACTGCGCCGCGCTGCAAAGCCTCGCCGATGAGCCGGGACGGGTGCAGGTGAATCCTGCCGATGCGGACAGACTAGGTATTAGCGACGGTCAACTGGTCTGGGTACGTTCGCGCCGGGGTAAAGTGATCACCCGCGCCAGCATTAGCGAGCGCATCAACGCCGGGGCGGTCTATATGACCTATCAATGGTGGATCGGGGCCTGCAACGAGCTGACGCAGGATAATCTCGACCCCGTATCAAAAACGCCGGAGACAAAATATTGTGCGGTGCAACTGGAGGCCATTGAGGATCAGCGCTGGGCGGAGGACTATGCGGCGTCGGCGTATCAGTCCATGAAGTCGCGGCTGATGAGCGCGGCGAACGTCTGAGGAACAGCGTAAATAGCATCAGGTTTACCCGGCACCAGAATGATCATCTTTTTGGCCGGGTAATTCCCTAATGAAACAGATCTAATGCATCACGAAACAAATTGGGGTTACAGCGCTTTTCAAGCAAGCGGTTCAGGAGCTCCAGCAATTCATGCTCACTGCTCAGGTTAAACTTATGCATAACCGCATACTTATGGGCATAGATCGTCTTTGGCGTAAGCATCATCTCCCTGGCTATGTTTTTGACGGATTCCCCCTTGAAAAGACCGGCCATAATATTGAGCTCACGCTGTGATAACGTTTTATGCTTACAGCTTAAACAGGCTTTTGAAAGGACAGGGATAACGGGCGCACTGTATGCACTCCAGGCCTGGCGCAATACCCTCTTCAACAGATAGAGTGACGCTGAGCGCGACACAAAAAAGGTCTGCTGAATGCAGAACGGTAAAAACGATGACGATGGCTCTTCCGCTTCGGTAATACCAATTATGACGCATTTACGCGCACATTTTAATTCCGGGAAACAGGTATAATGTTCGCCCTTGCTGAACGCATAAACGATTATTTCCGCCCGAGCAATATTCTCCACATCATAGCCATTGAGAAAATTGACTTTTTTTGTATATTCATTGTTAAAAAAATCTTCAACAAATGACCTGAGGCTATGGTGATATAAAAAATCATCTTCTTTAATTAAAACATTTATCATTTATCATTTATCAGACCGAGACATAATCGACACTCAACTTTTTTTCAGGCCAAAGAAATCCCTGCATTAAATTGCATCCAGTATTCTGAGCCAAAGAAAACAGTTCGTTATTTTCGATGCCTTCAATAAGCACCTGATCTACCATCATAGCGCAGTAGGCTATCATTGATTGTAAGGCCCGGGGAGTCAATCTGTTTTCCCACAAGCTCTTTTTATCTACTTTAACACCATCAAATATGCAAATACGTTCACCCAGCGGCGCTAAATGCTCACTTCTAACATCATCCAACCATATCTTTGCACCTGTTTTTTTTATTCTCTGATGCATTATATCAAAACTCTCTCGCTCTTCATTTGTTAGCAAAATAAAATTGCACGGATCTTGTACCTCAATAACGATACCAGAACGCAGGCTGGGCAATATTTCACTGACCAATTCTGATTGGCATAATAATCTTGCGGGGACGTTAATAAAATAGTCACCATCCTCTTCACACAGAGGAATTATACGCAACTGCCAGCGCAGCAAACGAGAGCTTGCACTTAAAGACATCTTTTCAAAAAACGTTTCGCAATCAATTCCCTGACGTAAGGTACTTAGCATCTCCCAAGCCTTTATCTTCTTTTCCTGTGAAGAATAGATAGGCTGGAACCGAACACCGCATATAGCATGCTCAAGCAAGGAATTAATCAACATGGATGTCTCAAACTTATTATTTTAAAAAAGATATTTCAGCCGTTACTGATAGGTAAAATCAACGTTCATTACTGACTGGAAAGTTCCAGCAGTGGAATTTCCCTGCGGCGTAAACATTCTCGCTGACAGGGGAAATGTCGAGCTGCGCGTACTGTTATCGACGTTGACCTGCATTGTGCTGTTTACGCTATATGTTGTCGCATGATCCCTGCTGGCGATACGTAATGCAACATTGTTGCTGGTTCCGCTGTTTTTCCATGCCGTGGGATCTTGCGTATCTGCATTACCGGTAAATTTGGCCGTTACGCTGCTGGTGCCTGTGGGACAATTTTGCACCAGCAGATCAAAGTCAGACCAGACGCCACCGTCACCGGCATTGATGAGATTTTGCTTTGTATCTTCCCCCAGATTGACCACTTTAGAAACGGTGCCCGTGTCAACGACACACGGGCTGGCAATGACCTGGCCAGTAACAATGATAGTGGTATCAGCGCAGGTAATTAAAGGGGCTGAACTCAGGAGGAAGGCAAATAAAAAGAGTTTATTATTCATATGATCTAGTCTTTATTGATAACTCATTGTAATAACTATCGCCGTATTAATTGAACCAGGCGTTGTATTACCATGAAGAGAATATGCGCCAACTTTAAACGCCATCGATGCTGTACGGTCACTCTGGACAGTTTTAAAGACTGTAGTGCCAGGACCTAAATAATCACCAGTTACGCCATCATACAAAACAACAGAGGCATTCCCTGCCGTACCTGAATTCTCATAAAGGTTAGGTGAGTCGTGGGATGCAAGACCACCAATATCTGCTCTGACAGTACTTGTGCCTGTTGGGCAGTTTGTGACTGTCAATGTAAACGGCACTGCAGTAGATGATGAGCCAGGAGCTGCGAGTGCTGTTGCCTGAATATTACCTAAATCAACATAAAGGCTGTTTGCTCCTCCGTTGACAATACAGGGTGACGCCACGATATTACCAGTCACGTTAATATTTACCGCATCTGCTGAATAAGACAAAATCGGTATCATTGCGGACAAGCTCAGGACTAAACATTTAATATTCACATTTATCCCCTTATTGATAGGTAATGTTCAACGTTGCTGTTGCATTTGCTGTTCCGGGTAAAACAGCTGATTTAGTCTGATAATAACGTGCCACGATTGGGAATGACTCCAACCCACCCCCAGATTGCTTAAGGAAAACAGTATTATTAAGATTGAGAGGTGTACCTCCATATAATATTTGCACCCCGACACCTTGCGCTACTCCCGGCCCCCCTTGACCCGATAAGGCTAAAACACTTGTATTGACCACATCAGGATTTTGCTGTCCACTCAAAGAAATATTGATATTTGCTCCAGGATTGCACGTTAGTCCGAGAGTCTGGGTAACCTGAGCATTGGCTGGCGTAGTACCTACTGTTGAACCAAAGCTTGTCGCGGGGATATTACCTATTGGGAAACTCAGCGATCCCGAAGAAGTACTACAAGCAAGTGTTGTAATGCTCCCTCCAGTAATATTCCATGTCGCGATGAAAAATTGGTTCGAAATAGATACGTTAGCAATTTGTCCACTGCGAAGTGCACCGGATACAGCGGGAGCGGTTGTCCTTACCAACTCAACTTTATACATATAAGACGCACTATAGCTGCCAATAGTGAACGACATTGGAAAGTAGTGGTGGAAACCGCCGCCTGTATCATTTTCTGAAACACGCACACCATAGCCACTCACGCCTATATCATAGAGGCTGTTCCCCAGAGAACTACCGCTCATCGCTTCCTGGTAAGTATTCGCAGAATCAGTACATGAGTAATTCACATTGTAAATACCCGATTGTGCAGCAACAACCGTTCCCGGCGCCACATCGCGCTGCGCAGTAATGTTACTAAAATTTAAATTAAAGTTTTGCGCAGAGATATTGTTTGTGCAGCCAGCAAAGCTTTCTACGGATATTAACGTCAAAATCAACAGCAAAAAAATTTTAAGCAGATTCATTTTGTTTCCTATCGACAAACAGTACTGACAACCGCAATGTTATTTTTAACATCGGAAGGTTTTAAAACGTATGAGGCTTTACACTGCTTATCACTACCCTCACCCCATTGCGCGATAAGGTCGACCTTCTCGCCTAAGCCTGTGAGATAAACCTGCCCATTATCGCCGACAATAAAGCCGCTATTTTTAATACCACCCACGCTGACAATCGCCCCAAAGGGAATGGGCTGTCCGTTACCGCGCAATAACGTAAACAATGCACGCTGACCAACGTTGGCAGTATATTCAGCGCGAACAATAGCTCCGCGAGTCGGCACAACGGTCCGGGTCGTGAGATCCAGTTCTACATCATCGGACATACTTTCTGGGTCGATTACGATATCGTTTTTACGGTAGACGTTGACGTTATTTACCGTTGTATATCCCCGATAGTCCGTTTTCGCGCCCGTTTGGTTTCGCACTATCAGACCTTTCGCCCCAGGCACTTTAACCAGGACGTTCGTTTCCCCCAGCGGTTGCGATAACGTCACGCCGTCAGCATGCGCAATGACCCCGCCCTGGATTCCGTAGTTCAGACGCTCATTGTTCTGGTCGTAGCTGTACCCTGCCGTCACCTCACCATAGGTACCCTTGTAATCACCGTTTACGTTGCCGCTGTATCCGACATTATCGCTGCCATAGCCCTGCTGAACGTTCCAGTTCAGGGCATTGTTTTCCAGCGCGGTCCCGTTGATGCCAACCGTATGAGTCGTTCCGCTATTTTTACTGTTATTAACGCTGTAGTTTGCCCACGTCTGCGGCAGGAATTTATCCAGCGGCACGCTGATGTTAAACGCCACCATCCGGTCTTTGTCATAGCTCGTAGGGTTACCGTAGGTACCAGGCGTCCCGTTACGCGTTGAGGTAAACGTCAAACCGTAGCTGATGCCGTTCCAGAAATTGTTATACCCCAGACTCCAGGACTCCATGGCTCGCCCGGAGTTCCAGTAATCTTCGCGAACGGCGCTCACCATGATCGAGCCTAATGAACCGCCCAGAGACTGGTTCATCGTCAGCTCCATACGGTTACGACGTCTGTTTTGCATCACACCGTTATCGCCATATGAATCAAGCACTTCCTGCATACCGTAAAAGCCTTTGGTCGAATAGCGGTAGCCTGCAATAGCAAAGTTAGTGCCGGTGTCGACAAAGTTCTTACTGTAGCGTGCTCGCCAGGACTGGCCGCTATCGCTCGGCAGATTTTGTGGGGTGGACCATGCCTGAATGACGTCGACAGAAACTGCGCCGAGGTCACCCATATTCTTGCCCATACCGGCAGCGATCGACTGGTAGTGACTCGACGTTTGACCACCGCCGTACGCCGTTAAGCCATACGGTAAGCCATAGATGCCCGTAATTTGCGCAAACGGTGTCTTGTCTACGCTACCGTTATAGGAACGATATTGCCCACCCGTGACGGCGTACTTGAATCGGCCTTCACGCTGTAGTACGGGCAGTGAAGCATAAGGGACGGTGAATTGTTGAATGCTACCGTCAGCCTCTTTAATTGTTACCTGCAGATCGCCCGCCCCCCCGGTCGGATACATATCCGTGATCTCGAAGGCGCCAGGCGCAACGTAGGTCTGGTAAATCTCATACCCATTCTGACGGACAATGACCTGCGCATTGGTACGCGCGATACCGCGGACGACGGGTGCGTACCCCTTGAGGGAGTCAGGTTGCATGTCATCATCTGAGGCCAGCTGCGCACCGCGGAACGGCATACTGTCAAAGACATCGGCAGGCGCAGTGCTGTCCCCGAGGGTCATCTGCGCTTTTAACGGAACGATCGCGCGCTGGGCGTAGGTATAAACGCTGTCCCATTTGTCCTTGCCATCTTCATCCCGTGACCAGGTCGTGTAATTGCGCAGACGCCATGGCCCAATGTTGATTCCCGGACGTAAATTAGCGTACTGCGTGTTGCTGGTATCACTGCTCCCGTTGCGCGAGCGGTTGTTAGCGCCACTCAGGCTGTAGTTGAGCAGTGCAGCCGTGATTCCGTCATCCCACTGTTCTGGTGGAACGTATCCGCGGGCCTGACGAGAAATCGCCGCCTGCGGAATGCTGATGAGCAGACGCTGTGCGCCAAACTGGAATTCAGTGGATCCGGAAGGTATCGCGTGCAGGTTTGCACAACGTTCGTTGTTCACCGCAAGCGCCGGAAAAAGCTCGGTTTTTACGCCCCACTCTTTAAGCTGCTCCACGGTCAGACAAGGTTCTAATTTCCCCTCATCATTGGGAGCACCAGAGATTTTGAATTCGATATCGCGCGTATCAACAAGTTCGTTATCCAGCATCACATCGACGTGATAAGTTCCCGGCGCCTGCGAGCCCGCTTCAAACGCAGCGAGATCGGCTTTACCTCCATTTTGCGGATTATCGAGCTCAACCAGGTCCGGGTTGAAGTAATCACGCGCCATGGCATTCTGCATTGAGCCAGCAAGGGCAAATGCAATCAGTAAAGCCAATCGCGCAGGTTTAAAATTATTATATTCCCTTACTATCATCATTCACGTCACCTTGGAAACGACATTCCAAAACCAATTATTTTCACAAGCTTGCGCTTTGCACGTCACTCACCGCTCCATAATCATTAATGACTTTATAATTAACAGAGGTTGAGTTAGCGCCAGCAGGTAGCGTGAAATTCATTGATTCCCCAGGAAGTACATACGAAACATTTTCAATTTTTTTACCGCCCAGACTGATTTCATTAAAGTTAATGACATAGCTGGTTGGGTTGGTAACCTGAAGTTGATTACCATTTCGACGCCAGGTTAACTGATGACTCAACTCCTGCGGCTGCTGAGACTTTAAGCCTGCAGGACGGTATATCAGCTTAATGCGCGTTTTAATCGCTATTTGCAGCGTATTATCTTTTTTGGGCGCTGACGGTATCGCTTTAATATTCAGCCAGTAGAGACTTTCCTTATCCTGCGGCAAGTTGCCAGTCACCACGACACGCTCAATGTTTTGCTGACCGCCATCGAGTCGATACAACGGAGGGGTAATAATAAAAGGAGCTTTCTCAGCGCCACCATTTAATGTCTCAACCCATGACTGAATAAGGTACGGCGTCTTATCCGGGTTGTTAACATCAATGGAAGCTTCTTTTTTATTGCCATCATAGACGACACGCGTTCCGCCAATAATAACACCCGCATTGGCGGCGGATACGCTTGCTGAAATCACTGCGCAGGCAATTAAAGTTTTGCTAAGAAAATTCATTTTACACCTCGATAAAAAAGGGCCGTATACCGGCCCTCATATATTTTTCCGGTCAGGAAGATTACTGGTAGCTAACGGAGAAGTTAGCTACACCGTTTGCTGGACCTACGCCAACAGTTGCTGACGTTGCTTCGTACTGAGCAAAGAAGTCCAGCGTGTTTGGTACAGTTTCAGCCAGGCTGTAAAGGTGGGAGTTAACGCCCGCCAGCGGCAGGTCCTGGCTATCAGCCGTCATCAGGTTAATGGCAACGCCCGTTGCGCCACCGGTTACAGCCAGCAGGTTGGAGTTTGCTGGGTCCGCAGAACCGTCAAACTTGATGGTTGCGCCTGTTACGGTTGCCGGGCAGTTGGTCAGCACGATTGAGAATTTAGTCGCAGCGGTTTTATCGCCAGCAGCGGTAAATTCAGATTTGCTGTAACGGCCCAGATCAACGGTCTGGTTTACAGAACCCGCGTCAACGGTGCACGCTGCGTCGATGATTTCACCGGTGAAATTAACGGTACCAGCAGAAGCGAATGCATTAGACATGGTCAGAGCAGCAGTCGCAGCGAAAGCAGCAGCAATAATATTCTTTTTCATGATTTAATTTCCTTAATAACTTTATAAATTACCGAAATTTAGGCAGCAACATCCAGATGGATTTAGGCCATTTATTTTTGCGCCAGACATCTCATTTCCAACGTGCAGTAAGCAGAACGCAAAGATATTTATTCGATAACTTTGTTTTCACCCTCTCACTTGCTGAAGCGAAATTTACAGAAGTTTAATTTTTTCGACAATTGGTTTTTAGCCCAACAGTAGACTTTAATCTTAACTATTCTTTAACACGTAAAACTTGTTTAATTGGTCTATTTCAAATTATTAAATATTTGTTAATGGCTGAGTCCATTATGAAATCAACCTATTATTTATTTATACTCCCATCGGATAGATAATCTCTGACGCATCTTTTGACAAACATAAAGAGCGTCTGGAGGGATTAATATGAATACTAAAATGTCAACGGGAGAAATCACTGAGGTTACTCCTGCACATGCATTTAAGCCCGTTGATGATATCAATAAAATTATTGAACAAATCGCTCCCTTTGCCACGCGTTTTAATGCGAATAAAGGCGAAGTCCTGCGCTATCATTCCGGTAAAAAAAGAACCTGTTACATACTTCATCAAGGTGGTGTCACGCTGAACCGACGAGGGGATGGTATGGTGCTTAACTCTGAACAAGCGACTTTCATTATGGGTATCAGTAATCAGTTCTCACAGACCGAAAACCTGTACGTCAGAGTGAATGAAAATGCTGTGATGAGCCGCCTTTCTCTGGAACGTTTCAATCTGCTGATCGAGAGTTTTGGACTGTGGGAGAGTTTGTGCAAATTAGTGATTTACACCGCTTCTCGCGTTTACGAGCACTGCACATTGATATCACAGATGTCCTCATATGAAATAATCCGGTTCCAGTTGCTTGAACTGATGAACGAATCGGAGCGTATCCGCAGCAATATTACCGCAGCAAATTACATCCAAAGCAGAACGTATCTTTCTCGTAGCGGCATAATGCGGATCCTTGCAGAACTTCGGGATACCGGATGCGTTGAACTTAAACGCGGTATTTTGATTTCTATCAATCACTTACCTTTGAAATACTGAACAAAACGGGCGCTTAGGGAGACTCGGCAGGATCCACGCTATACTGAATCCCATGACTACTGGAAGGTTTGACGGACAGGCGCGCGTATGCTCGATGACTTCTCCACAAAATGGGTATGTGATCCTTCATCAGCGACAACATTGCTGATCGATTATCTTCAACACGGTTCAGATTTGAAAAAAGTGCTTCCACGCCGTCGATTAAATTTTGTGGTTGGCAATGATCGTCTCTGTTATGTATTGCTCAAAGGACGTGTCATGATACACCGTAGCAACCACGATTTAGCGATGGCTACGGTTCAAGGGCCCGCGGTGATCGGCCTCAGCAATTTGTATCAGACCCAGATGCGCGGCTATATCAAGACATTCAATAACTGTGACATCGTCATCCTTAAAATGGATTTTGTTAATGAGACGGTTAAGCGTCATAACCTTTGGGAGCCCCTTGCATATCATCTGATGAGCCTGGCAGGTAAGCTCTTTCACAGTTATGAAGATTTAACGGGCCCTTCCGCTTATGATATTGTCATCGCCCAACTTTATGCGCTCTCAAACGAAGAACCCTCGTTCAGGCTCAGTGTTACTGCTGAAAGTTATATCAGAGATAAAACCCACCTGTCCCGGAGTGGCGTGATGCGTATACTGTCGGCATTAAAAGAAGGGGGCTATATCGACATGCAAAGAGGTGTGTTACTTAATATTATTAAGTTGCCTGAAAAATTTTGATAGAGCATTGCCAGGTTATACATAATCGTTTTCCAGGAAATCGCGAAGCTGGTTGGGTTGGCTCTTTTTCTCCATCAACCTTCTCAGCAATGCGATCAGCTCGTAATCGCTGCGCAGATTAAATTTTTGCATCATCATATATTTATGGGTAAAGACCGTTTTCTCGCTCATCTCCAGCGCGTGCGCGATCTGCACAACCGACAGCCCTCTGTAAAAATTCACCATAATGCGAATTTGTTGCCGGGATAAACCTTTATGCTGGCAGTCGAAACAGTTCCTTTTAGTCCACTTGTAACCCGGTAGTTGCGTCCTGAACCACGCGATAAACAGTTCACCACTGATACGATCAAGCGATGCACGGCGAGAGAGAAAAATGATGTCCTGAAAGCAGGAGGACGACGCTGAAAATCGCAGCTCATCGTCGACGAAGCCTATCACAATCCCTTTTTTCCGGGCCAGTAACTCGGGAAAACAGGTCAGTGTTTCACCCTGACACAATGACAGAACAATAATATCAGCCTGACTGACGTTTTCATGGGTCAGGTCAAGATTAAAGGTGATGGCGCGATTAAAGTTTTGCTTAAAAAAATTCTCTAAAAAGTTCTGTAGCCCAGCCTGAAAAAACAGATCCGTTTCCTGAATCAGAATATTTAACATAGTTCATACCAATGTCTTTAAGAGATACGTATCACTGTCATTTAGTTGTACTGCATGGTCATCACAACAACGGCACTGATGCTTCCGGGCGTAACACCGCCTGAAGCGGATTTGACCCAGGCCTGCATTGGCATCGTGGCAGTGCTGTCTGCCGCAATAGCCTTTGTGATACTGGAGCCCGTCCCTTTAAGCGAGCCGGTCGCGGCGTCACTCATGGCGACGGCAACGCCAGTGGCCGTTCCGCTGTTCATGTAGTAGTCCGCGCCTGCTGCGGGATCCGGGTTACCTGCGAACGTCACCGTGACGCTGCGGGTTCCCAGCGGACAGCTTGTAAAGAGCAGATTGAACGCAACCGGATCGGACGTGGATCCTGGCGTCGCCATATTGGAAGCCTGAATATTGCCGAGGTTAATATCCAGATTCGTATTCCCGCCATTAAATATGCAGGGCGATGCCACGATATTCCCCGTTACGCCGATATTGACCGCATCGCCGGAAAACACCTTCCAGCTCAACAGGGCAAGCAGGAGCGTTTTTTTGTGCGCTATTTTCATCTTCTCACCTGCTACTGGTAGGTTATATTAAGCGTGGCCGAGGCGTTGGCCGTTCCCGACTGAACGGTCCCCAGCGTTTGATAATAACGGGCCGTTAACGGGAGCGTTTCGACTCCACCCGCGGACTGTTTTAATAGCAGGCGACTGTTCATGGCCAGCGGCGTACCGTTATAGATGAGTTGAACGCCCACCCCTTTTGCCGTTCCTGGATTACCCTGCCCCGTCAGGGCCATCACGCTCGTATTGCCGCTATCCGGATTTTGAATGCCGCTCAACGTGACGTTTATATTGGTCCCGGCGCTGCAGTTTAATCCGAGGTTCTGCGTATTTTGCGCGCCTGCCGGCGACGTTCCCACACCGCCAGTAAAGGAAGAGGCGGGTATATTTCCAATGGCGAAGGTTAATTGTGGCGTATTAATCGTACACGCCAGGGCATTGATCGTGCCGCTGGTCAACTGCGTTGTCAGGCCATCGCGATAAATAGCGTCGCTGCCCTGAAGGGTTACCACGCCGATGACACCGGGCGTGAGCGCCCCGGATGAAACCGGCCCGGTCACCACCAGTTCAATTTTTCCGCCATACCAGTCGACGTAGGAGGTTTGCGCGTTGTATGAGAAGGTATTGCTCGGGTTATCAAAATAGTTGTTCGATGAAAATCGAATCCCAATCCCGCTGACGTTGGTATTGTAAACATGATTCCCATAGGTGCTGAGCGTGGCGCCGTTATACCGCATGCTAAAACCCAGCATTAATGGATTGCTGCAGCCGGTCAGATAGGACCCCGTATTTGACGCCGCACCGGAGAATATCACCGTTCCCACAGGCGCATCGCGCTGCACGTTGAGGGTGCCCACCGACAGCGAAGACGTTTGCGGCACGATCGTCGTGCACGTCCCGGACCAGGCACCATTCCAGCCCGCCAATAAACAGAGCAACAGCAAAAATTTCATCGTTTTCATCTTAATGTTCCCGACGACAAAGGGCGTTAACGAGGGTGACGCCACCATAGGTGGCCTGTTTCGGCAGCGTGAAATCCGCGCGACACTGCTGGCCGGACTGATTTCCCCACGCCACGATCAGCGTCCCCTGCTCGCTCATGCCGGTTAAATAGACTTGTCCGCGATCGCCGACGATAAAACTACTGTGACCGTCTCCGGCGAGCGTCACCATCGCCCCAAATGGAACGAATCGACCGTCGTCCATCAGGGTCATCAGCACCTTGCGCCCCACTTTAGAGAGGTAATCAGCCCTGACCACCGCGCCTCGCGTTGGCGTCACCGTGCGCGTATTGATCTCCAGTTCCACGTCGTCAGGCATATTTTCCGGATCGAGCGTGAGGTCGTTTTTGCGGTACACGGAGAGGTTGCTCACCACCGTGTAGCCCCGGTAGTCCGTTCGCATACCGGACTGGTTTCGAATATCCACCCCGTGGGCGCCGGGTGCCTTAATCAGGGCATTGGTTTCCCCCAGCGGCTGGGAAAAGGTGATGCCGTCCGCGTGGGCCAAGATGCCCCCCTGCAGGCCGTAGTTCAGACGCTCGCTGTTCCTGTCGTAGCCATAGCCCGCCGTCACTTCGCCGTAGGTCCCTTTGTAATCCCCGTTCATGTTGCCGGTATATCCCACGCCGTCCGTGCCGTAGCCCTGCTGCACGTTCCAGTTAAGGGCGTTGTTTTCCAGGGCCACGCCGTTCATGCCCAGGCTGTGCGTAGTGCCGTTATTCTTGCTGGCGTTCATGCCATAGTTCGCCCACGTCTGCGGGAGGAATTTCTCCAGCGGCACGCTGACGTTAAATGCCAGAAGCTGGTCGTGGTCGTACGTTTTACTGCTCCCGGTGCCATACGAGGCTTCGCTGGCGTTTTTGCTGTATGTCCAGGTCACGCCATAACTGATGTTATGCCAGTAGTTGTTATACCCGACGCTCCAGGACGCCATTGATTTGCCCGAATTCCAGTAGTCTTCCCGCGCGGCGCTGAGGGTCAGAGACCCCAGATCCCCGCCCAGCGTCTGGCTCATGGTCAATTCGGCGCGGTTACGCCGCCTGTCCTGCAGCGCGGTACTGTCTCCCCAGGAGTCCAGCACTTCCTGCATTCCGTAGTAGCCGCTGGTCGAATAGCGATACCCCGCAATCGAAAAGTTTGTTCCGGTATCAATAAAGTTCTTGCTGTACCGCGCGCGCCAGGACTGGCCGCTGGTTTTGACCGTGTTATCCGGCGTAGACCAGGCCTGGGTTACGTCGGTGGAGATCGCACCAAAATCCCCCATGTTTTTACCCACCCCAACGGCGAGCGACCGGTACTTGCCCGATCCCTGCACGCCGCCGTATAGCGTCAGACCCTGCGGGAGACCATAAATAGCGGTCAGTTGCCCGAAAGGCGTCTTTTCCACGCTGCTGTTATAGGCGCGATACTGGCCGCCCGTGATGGCATACTTCAGACCCCCTTCACGTTGCAGCACCGGCAGAGAGGCGTAAGGCAAGGTGAAATGCTGTTCGCTTCCATCCGCTTCTTTGATTGTCACATCCAGATCCCCGGCACCGCCCGTCGGGTACATGTCGGTTATCTCGAACGCCCCCGGGGCGACGTAGCTCTGGTAGATCTGATAGCCATTCTGGCGCACCACCACCTGCGCATTCGTGCGCGCAATACCGCGAACCACGGGCGCGTAGCCTTTCAGGGAATCCGGCAGCATGTCATCGTCGGACGCCAGCTGGCCGCCGCGAAAAGGGATACTGTCAAACACGTCAGCCGGGGAGGAGCTGTCGCCGAGCGTCAGCTGCGCTTTCAGAGGAATAACGGCCCGCTGCGCATAGGTGTAAACGGTGTCCCATTTATCCTGACCCGACGCATCCCGGGACCAGGTGGTGTAGTTGCGCAGGCGCCAGGGCCCAATGTTGATCCCCGGACGCAGGTTGGCATACTGGCTGTCCGTTCTGTCAGCCCCTCCGGTCTTCGCCCAGGAGTTGGCCCCGCTCAGGCTGTAATTGAGCATGGCGGCATTGATGCCCTCGTCCCACATTTCTGGTGGCACATAGCCACGCGCCGGTATATCAATAGCCGCCTGCGGAATACTGATAACCAGACGCTGCGCGTTGAACTGGAAATCCGTCGAGGCCAGTGGAATGGCCTTAAGATCGGCACAGTCGCTTTTCGCTGAGACCAGCTGTGGAAAGAGCGCTGTCTTAACGCCCCACTGTTTTAATTGTTCAATGCTCAGGCATGGCTGTAATACGTCATTTCCATCAGGCGTTTTTGCTGCGGCAAAGGTAATATCCCGGGTCTCCATGAGCTGATCGTCAAGAATAATATCAACATGGTACGTCCCCGGTGCCTGAGAGCCTGATTCAAATGCGGATAAATCGGCTTTCCCCATCCCCGGGTTGTCCAGCTCGACCAGTTCGGTATTAAACGTTTCGCTGGCATAAAGCGTGGGAGAAGACCCCGTCATTGCCAGGGCGATGAGTGTCGCCAGACGTCGAGGACGTACTTTATAATGCTGTTTTTTCATTGCTGATAACCTGAGTAATGCGGGTATTACCGTTTGTCAAAATCACAAACTGGCTTGATGCAACGCGCCGGGGCTTCCATAATCGTTGATAACTTTAAACGTCAACGTATTTCCGCTGGTTCCATGAGATAACGGGAACCGGGCCGACGCGCCAGGTAATACATACGAAACATCATCCAGCTTTTTTCCGCCCACAGATATTTCATTAAAATTGATGACATAAGGTGTCGGATTCGTAACCTGAATTTCATTCCCGTTGCGTTGCCACGTTAATTTTCCGGCCTGATCTTCAGGCGTTGACGCGTGAAGATTAGCCGGGCGATAAATCAACTTGATACGCGTTTTCACCGCTATTTGCAGTGCGTTAGCCTGTTTCGTTGCAGAAGGAATGGCTTTTATATTGAGCCAGAATAAACTTTCCTGTTCCTGAGGGAGTGAACCAGTCATAACAATGCGTTCGATATTTTTCTGACCACCATCCAGTCGATAAAGCGGAGGCGTAATGATAAAAGGCGCTGCATCTTTTTTTCCCTCCGGCGCATCAATCCACGACTGAATTAAAAAGGGCGCGCTATCGGCATTGTCCACGCTAATGGTTGCTTCTTTTTTTGCACCGTCGAAAATAACGCGGGTGCCGCCAATAATGACCACGGCATTGGCGATTGAAAATGTCAGCGGTAACGCTGCTGCGGCCAGACCGATTGTTGTGATAAAACGCATTGAATACCTCATAAAACAAAGGGGCCGGGTGGCCCCATACTGATTACTGCAAAAGACTTAGTTATAAACCACAGAGAAGTTAGCAACCGAGTTAGCCGGGCCTGCGGTAACTGATGCCGCAGTCGAAATATACTGGGCATAGAAGTTGAGCGTATTATCAGCGGTGCTGCTCAGCGCATAGGTATAGTTGTTGCTACCATGCAGCGGCAGATCGGCCTTATCCGCCGTCATCAGGTTGATGGCCACGCCCGTTGCTGCTCCCACAACGGAGGAATCAATCGCCAGCAGGCTTGCGTTGGTTAAATCTGGCGTGCCGTCAAAACGCACCTTCGCGGAGGTCACGGTCACTGGGCAGTTTTTCAGTACGATATTGAACTGCGTCGCTGCAGTTCGCGAACCCGTTGTCGGGAATTCCGTTTTGTAATAATCGCCGAGGACTACAACCTGATTCTGGGATGCCACATCCACATCGCAGGCATTATCCAAAATATTACCGTTAAAATTAACCGTACCTGCCGCCGCGAAAGCCTGAGTCATTGTCAATGCAGAGCCTGCCGCAAACATGGCAACAATAATTTTCTTTTTCATAAAGCCATTTCCTGTATTACTTTATTTATTACTGATATTCAGGCAAAACAGACGTTCCTCATTCTGCCATTCTTTTTTAGAGGCCATCAGAAACAAAATATCACTCTCATCGTGTCGAGCGTTTCAGATGGGTGTTTTTGTCGACGAGTCAAAATTTATACAACTCTTTTGTGCGAGACAATCTATTTTCAGGTCTAGCTGTAGACTGGAGTTTAACAAAAAACAAACATTTTGATCGTTCACTTTATCGCCAGTCTACTTTTAGACTTTCGTCGTTTAACGATAAAATTCATAACGTTAAGATACTCAACTCTTCCGGTCTATTATTAGACTTCCGAGTATTATTCCCTGCTTCGCTGCTTTTTAAGATAATTCTCCACGCTGATTGAAAAACGATCGCATCTGTTGAAGTGAGGTATATTATGAACACGCGAATTGCAGCCGTATTAGACAATGAGAAATCGTCAGTGCTGGGATTAAAACCCTTAAGGCACATAGAGCGTATAATTGATAATGTCCTTCCTGGTGCAGAGAAAATCATTCTTTCGAAAAGCGAAGTCGTACAATATTACCGAAATGACGAACGCCAATGTTTTATGCTGTTACACGGCAGCGTGGCGCTGCACCGCCGCGGCGACGGCATTGTGTTAAATTCAGAATCAGCGCCTTTTATACTGGGTGTCAGCAGTCAGTTTTCATCGGAACATCTTTACGTTAGGGCGCTGGAGACATCCGAATTAGCATGCGTACCGCTGGAAACGTTTAACAATGTGGTTGCACAGCACGATCTCTGGGAACACTTTTCTAAATTGCTGATCTACACGGCATCGCGGGTGTACGAGCACTGCGCGCAAATATCACAGATGTCCGCCTACGATATCATCCGCTTTCAGCTGGTTGAATTAATGCAGGAGCCTGAGGCAATTCGACAAAACATCACGGCAGCGGCTTACATTAAAAGCCGTACCTACCTTTCCCGCAGCGGAATTATGCGGATTCTGGCAGAACTGCGTACGGGGAAATACATCACCATGGACCGTGGCGTGCTGATAGAAGTTAACCATTTACCCCGGAAGTACTGAAAGCACAATAATATCTGGAGATAGCGCGAGAGAAGAGCGAAACTATAAGCATAAGATTATCTTCCAGGTTTACGGCTATGTCCTCTACAGATAAATCGTCTCGCGGCTCCCCTTACGCCCAGGAACTGATCGCGCATCTGGAGCCTTATTGCACGGTGCGTCGAACGGGCCGCGGTGAACGACTTAACCTTGAGGTTAACGGTCAGGGGCTCTGTTATTTAATCCTCGAGGGGACGATTGCCATCTACCGCAGCAGCGATAGCATGATGCTTTCTACCGCCCGCAGCCCTGCCCTGTTTGGTCTTGCTAACCTGACGGACATCTATTTCAATGATTACCTCGTCACGGTGAGCCCTTGCCTGATTGGCAGTATCCCTACTGAACAGGTGGCTGACATTATCAAAGAAAAAGGGCTATGGGGTCTGCTCTCCAGACAACTGATGTTTGTCTATAGCCGGCTTTATAACAACGTGATGCCGCAGGGCGCACCGACGGCATATGAGATGATTCGCCAGCAGCTCATAAAGCTGATGGAGGAAGATGAAAGTTATCGCAGCAGCGTAACGGCGGAAAGGTATATTCGGGAGAAAACCCAGCTCTCCCGCAGCGGCGTAATGCGCATTCTGGCGGATTTAAAAACCGGCGGATTTATCGAAATGGAAGAAGGCAGGCTTATTAAAATCAACAAGCTCCCCGCTAAATACTGAATGTCAGACACAAAAAAGGCCGCACTCGCGGCCTGTTCAACAACACTCACTCAATGGACGTGAACGCCCAACCGCCAGGCAAAGTAGATCTCTTCTTTCAGTTCATTCGAAGAGAGCGCCAGCAGATCCGTGAACTCCAGTTCAAGCTGTTTCAGCTTTTTCAGGTACTGCGCCGGAGACAGGTTGCTCTTATCGCGACGTAAATATTCAATTGCCAGCTGTGTTGGGGTTATTTCAGTATCCATGATGTCCTCGCTTATGTACAAATCCTGACCAGTATATCACAACACGCTGGCTAGTTTTTGACCAAAGGCAATTCATCTGAAAACTTTACACGACCGCCGTCGTCAGACGCGACGAGCAGCACAGGCGATCCTGCTCGTCGAGAATATCAATCTGCCACACCTGGTGGCGGCTGCCAGCGTGCAGCGCGCGGCAGATACCGCGCACGCGCCCGCTGCGCACCGAGCGAATGTGGTTGGCATTCACCTCAAGCCCGACCACCTTCTGTTCGCCTTCGGTGCAGAGATATCCCGCGACGGAGCCCAGGGTTTCCGCCAGTACGACGGAAGCCCCGCCGTGCAACAGGCCAAACGGCTGATGGGTGCGACTATCGACAGGCATCGTCGCCTCCAGATCGTCTTCCCCAATGCGGGTGAACTGGATATCCAGCAGCCCCACCATATTCCCCTCGCCCATGGCGTTTAGCGCCTGCAGCGTGACGGCACGTTTCCAGATCATCCAATTATCTCCAGTAAAGCCTGTAATGGGTGGCGTACGCCGTTACCCTCAACCCGTTTCACCTGGCTGCGGCAGGAGTAGCCCGTCGCCAGGCAGCGGTTTCTTGGCAATCGCTGCATCGCCTGATGCCACGACAGCTCATAGATGCCGAGCGAGTTGGCGTGGTTTTTCACCTCGTGGCCGTAGGTGCCCGCCATGCCGCAGCAGCCCACGCTGACGCTCTCCAGCTTCGCGCCGAAACGCGCAAAAATAGACGCCCATTGCGCCGGGGCGCCGGGCAGCGCCGTCACTTCCGTACAGTGTCCGAACAGATACCACGGTTCACCGCCCGCCTCCTGAATGGCCTTCTCTTCCAGGGCTGCCGGCAGCCACTCGTGCACCAGCATGACGTGGAAATCGCCGCGCTTATCACCCAGCGTCTGCTTGTATTCATCGCGATAGCAAAGCACCAGCGCCGGATCGACGCCGACCATCGGCATCCCAAGTTCGGCGATCCGGTTGAGAAAATCAGCGGTTTTTTGCGCCGTTTTCGCAAAGCGGTTCAGGAAGCCTTTAATGTGCTGCGCCTTGCCGTTTGGCGAGAACGGCAGCACTACCGGCTGATAGCCCAGTTTTTCAACCAGGCGGATGAAGTCAGCGACCACCTGCGCGTCGTAGTAGCTGGTGAACGGATCCTGGACCACCAGCACCACCTTCGCTTTTTGCTCAGGAGTAAGCGCTTCGAGCTGCTCCAGGGTCATGTTCGCCGAGCGGTGGCCGACGAGCTGGCGCTGCAGCGACGGCACCGACAGCAGCGGCAGATCGACCATGCCGATATGCTTTTCGGAAAGCTTGCGCACCAGCGGCTGATTGATAAAGAAGTTGAAGGTCTTCGGCGCGCGCGCCATCAGCGGCGCGTAGCTTTCCACCGTCGCCACCAGATGATCGCGCACCGGGCGCAGATAGCGGGTGTGGTAGAGCTGCAGGAAGCGCGAGCGGAATTCCGGCACGTCGATTTTAATCGGGCACTGGGTAGAGCAGGCTTTACAGGCCAGACAGCCGGACATCGCCTCTTTCACCTCATGGGAGAAATCATACTCGCCCTTATTGGCATGCCAGCTGTTGCGGGTGCGCTCAATCAGCGAGCGCAGGCTGGCTCGTTTTTCCGGCAGCTCCTGCTCCAGCTTCAGGGGATCGACGCCACGGTCCGCCAGCAGACGCAGCCATTCGCGCACCAGCGTCGCACGCCCTTTCGGCGAGTGAATGCGGTTGCTGGTGATTTTCATTGACGGGCACATCGGGCTTTTCACGTCAAAGTTAAAGCACAGGCCGTTGCCGTTACACTCCATCGCGCCGCGCCAGGACGAGCGCACCGCAATCGGGATCTGTCTGTCATACGTACCGCGCTTAACGGCATCCACCTGGAGCATTGGCGCGTCCACCCCTTCAGGCGGGCAGATTTTCCCCGGATTGAGGCGGTTATCCGGGTCGAACGCCGCTTTGACCTTGCGCAGCTCCGCGTAAAGCTGCTCCCCGAAGAACGCCGGGCTGTATTCCGCGCGGAACCCTTTCCCGTGCTCCCCCCACAGCAGACCGCCGTATTTGGCGGTCAAGGCCACGACGTCGTCGGAGATCTGCTTCATCAGGATCTCCTGCTGCGGGTCGCACATGTCCAGCGCCGGACGCACGTGCAGCACCCCGGCATCCACGTGGCCGAACATGCCATAGCTAAGGCCGTGGCTATCCAGCAGGGCGCGAAACTCGACGATATAATCCGCCAGATGCTCGGGCGGCACGCAGGTGTCCTCGGCAAACGGAATCGGCTTCGCCGCCCCTTTCGCATTGCCAAGCAGGCCCACGGCTTTTTTACGCATGGCGTAAATACGCTCGATACCGGCCAGATCGTGACAAAGCTGCCAGCCAATCACGCCGCCTTCGCCATGAGCAATCAGCTCATCCAGGCGCTGGCAGAGCGTCGTCACCTGGCTTTCAATCAGCTCCGCGTCATCACCGGCAAATTCCACGATGTTGAGGCCAAGCATCTCTTTGTCCGGCACGTCGGTAATCAGCTCGCGCACGGAGTGCCAGACGATATCTTCCCGCGCCAGATTCAGCACCTTAGAGTCGACGGTTTCCACCGACAGCGCCTGCGCTTCCACCATAAACGGCGCATTGCGCAGCGCAGAGTCGAAGGAGTCATATTTGACGTTCACCAGGCGACGCACCTTCGGCAGGCGGGTGATATCCAGCCGCGCCTCGGTAATAAACGCCAGCGTTCCTTCGGAGCCGGTCAGCACGCGGGTTAAATCAAACTGCGTCAGGTCATCGTTAAACACGTGGCGCAGGTCGTAGCCCGTTAAGAAGCGGTTCAGTTTGGGGAATTTGTCGAGAATAAGCTGGCGGTTGTCGCGGCAGCGCTCCAGCACGGTGCGGTAGATGCGCCCGCTGGTGGTGTTATCTTTACCCAGCGTTTCCGCCAGTTCGACCGGCATCGGCTGGGTATCAAGGATATCGCCGCCTAACAATACTGCCCGCACGCCCAGCACGTGATCGGAGGTTTTACCGTAGACCAGCGACCCCTGCCCGGAGGCATCGGTGTTGATCATCCCCCCGATGGTTGCGCGGTTGCTGGTGGAGAGTTCAGGGGCAAAAAAGTAGCCGTAAGGCTTGAGGTACTGATTAAGCTGATCTTTGATAACGCCCGCCTCAACCCGCACCCATCCCTCTTCGGGGTTGATCTCAATGATGCAGTTCATATAGCGCGACATATCAATAATGATGCCCTGGTTCAGCGCCTGACCGTTGGTTCCGGTGCCACCGCCGCGCGGCGTGAAGACCAGAGAGGCAAACCGCTCCTGCGTTGCCAGCCGGGCGATAAGCGCCACGTCGGCCGTGGAACGAGGGAAAACGACCGCATCGGGAAGAAGCTGGTAGATACTGTTATCGGTTGCCATCGTCAGCCTGTCGGCATAGTTCGTGGCGGTATCACCTGTAAAACCCTGTTGCTCCAGTGCCTGCAAAAAATTAAGCACCAGCTGAACGACGCCAGGTGCCTGAGAAATCTGTGGGATCATTACTGTCGACCCTAATTAGAGTTGTGGGAATCGTTTGCGTGTATCTTAAAAGTTTTATCACATTTTTTTCTTATAATCTCTGCTGAATTACAGGCAGAATTCGCCTGTCAAAAACCGCTGCGATCGCTAATGATAAGAGAGACGCGGTTTTCCATTCCCGCCAGTGGTACTGGCGTTCTTTTAAGGAAAGTTTCATTTATGGTCAATCTTCGCCAGCCCAGGGATGTTGCGCAAATTCTGCTGTCGGTGCTGTTCCTGGCCCTCATGATTATTGCGTGTCTGTGGATTGTTCAACCCTTTATTCTCGGCTTCGCCTGGGCTGCGACCGTTGTCGTCGCCACGTGGCCTTTGCTGCTGCGCTTGCAGAAACTGCTGTTTGGCCGCCGCGGGCTGGCCGTGCTGGTGATGACGCTCCTGCTGTTCCTGCTGTTTATTATTCCAATTGCGCTGCTGGTAAACAGCCTTGTCGACTCCAGCGGCCCGGTGATCCGCGCCGTGACAAGCGGCGACCTGACGCTGCCGGACCTCGGCTGGCTGAACAGCATTCCGGTCGTGGGCGCTAAACTTTACAGCGGCTGGCATAGCCTGCTGGAGATGGGCGGCAGCGCGCTGATGGCGAAAGTACGTCCGTATATTGGCACCACCACCACCTGGTTTGTCGGTCAGGCCGCACATATCGGCCGCTTTATGATGCACTGTACCCTGATGCTGGTCTTCAGCGCCCTGCTTTACTGGCGCGGTGAGCAGGTGGCTTTAGGCGTTCGTCACTTTGCCACCCGCCTGGCGGGAAAACGGGGTGACGCCGCGGTGCTGCTGGCCGCGCAGGCCGTGCGCGCGGTCGCCCTGGGCGTCGTGGTGACGGCGCTGGTGCAGGCGGTGCTGGGCGGTATCGGCCTGGCGATTTCCGGCGTACCGTACGCCACCGTCTTTACCGTAGTCATGCTGATGACCTGCCTTGCGCAACTGGGGCCGCTGCTGGTGCTGGTTCCGAGCATTATCTGGCTTTACTGGACGGGTGATACCACGTGGGGAACGGTGCTGCTGGTCTGGAGCTGCGTGGTTGGCACCATGGATAACGTGATTCGCCCCATCCTCATCCGCATGGGCGCAGACCTGCCGCTGATCCTGATCCTCTCCGGGGTTATCGGCGGGTTGATTGCTTTCGGGATGATCGGTCTGTTCATTGGCCCGGTGCTGCTCGCCGTTACCTGGCGTCTGTTCTCCGCCTGGGTTCATGAAGTGCCGCCGCCTGGAACCGACCCGGACGTGATTCTGAGCGAGCTGGAAGAGCTGGAAGAAAAGAATACCCATTAAGCCTTGTTGCCGGGTGGCGCTTACGCTTACCCGGCCTACATTATCCCGCACAATACTTTAACGCCGCTAAAGTATTTATTCGCTGCACACTGGTCAGACCCGCCATTTCAGCATTAAGTCCGCTATTATTCTCAAGAAATCTTTACGTCTCTTTAACTATTGAGACGAATCCGATCGACGCTGAAAGATGACATGCCTACTATTAGCTCAAGGTTATAAATCAACACCTTGATTTATAAGCATGGAAATCCCCTGAGTGAAACAACGAATTGCTGTGTGTAGTCTTTGCCCATCTCCCACGATGGGCTTTTTTTTATCCTGACTACGCGCGCTTAACCTTACAGGTACTGAGCATCCGCCACTCAGCAGGCAGCACCCGCGTTTCCCCCGTCACATTGACCGTCACCGCCTGGTGGATATCTGCCGACGATGCGCCAATCTGCAGTTCAAACTCGCCCGGCTCGACGATGCGTTTCCCGTCCCGGCGGGTAAAGTTGAACATCTCAACCGGCAGCGTGAAGGTGAGCGTGGCGGTTTCGCCCGGCGAGAGCATGACGCGCTGGAAGGCCTTCAGCTCCTGGAGCGGCCGTACCTGGGTGGCGACCTTGTCCCGCACGTAGACCTGCACCACCTCGCTGCCGCTGCGCTCGCCGGTATTGGTGATATCCACGCTCAGCGTCACCTCACCGTCGACCGGCACGCTGCTTTCAGCGACGCGGGCAGTGCCCCAGCTAAACTGCGCCCAGCCGAGGCCGAAACCAAACGGGTAGCGCGCACCGAAATGGAACGCGAACGGCGTGCCGCCGCTTTTCAGCTTGTGGTTATAGTAGAATGGCATCGCCCCGGCGCTTTTCGGCACGCTGACCACCAGCCGGCCCTGCGGCTCCGCGCGACCGGTTAACACATCGGCAATCGCCCAGCCCCCTTCCTGTCCCGGCGCCCAGGCCATCATCAGCGCGGCAATCTTCTCCTCCAGCCCCTGAAGGTTGTACGGACGCCCGCCGGTCATTACGACGATCACCGGTTTGCCCGTCGCCACCAGCGCCTCCAGCAGCTGTTGCTGCACGCCCGGCAGATTCAGGGAGTCAGTATCGGAGCCTTCCCCTACCGTGCCGCTCTGGAACAGCCCGGCGAGATCGCCCACGCAGGCCACCACCACGTCACTCTCCTGTGCGGCGCTGACCGCCTCGGGGATAAGTGCGGTACTTTGCGACACCGGAGACTGCTGCATTGGCTTGCCGCCGCTGTCGCCCGGGAAGACCGGCGCACCCGCCATCCGTTTTTCGATAATGTGGCACCCTTTCGCGTAGCGCACGTTCGATGCACCCAGGTACTGCTCCAGCGCCGCGCGCGGGGTCGTCACCTGCGAGGTCTCCTCAACCATATCGCTGATGATCAGATGGACCGGGAAGCTATACCCGCTGAGTAACGCCAGCGGATCGTCTGCCGTCGGCCCCACTACCGCCACGCGGGGTTTACCGTTCAGCGGCAGAATGCCGTTGTTTTCCAGCAGCGTGACCGATTTTGTCGCCACCTCCCGCGCCACCTGGCGGGTCATCTCATTTTGCAGATCGATGCCGTTTTCATCGGCATACGGGTTCTCAAACAGGCCGAGACGGAATTTTTCGGTCAGCGTACGCGCCACGATCTCATCGACTTTCGCCATAGAGATCAGCCCGCGCTCTACCGCTTCCGCCAGATGGCGTGCGCAGTCATCTTTCGGCAGCTCAACGTCCAGCCCGGCGTTAAACGCCAGCGCGGCGGACTCCGCTGCGTCGTGAGAAATCCCGTGGTGCTGGTGCAGCAGGCTGACGCCGCCGTAGTCCGCCACAATAATGCCGTCGAAGCCCCACTGTTCGCGCAGAACGGTGGTCAACAGGAAGCTGTCGCTGTGCCCCGGCTGGTTATCGATGTCGTGGTAGGCGGGCATGACCGAACCGGCGTTTGCCAGCTTGACCGCCATTTCAAACGGCAGCAGGAAGGTGTCGTTCAGCTCGCTAAAACCAAGATGCACCGGGGCGTGGTTGCGCGCCCCTTCGCTGAACGAGTGGCCCACGTAATGCTTGAGCGTCGCCAGCAGATCGCGCTTGTCGCCCTGTAACCCTTTCACCCAGGCGGTTGCCATCACGCCCACCAGCCAGGGATCTTCCCCGAACGTCTCTTCGGTTCGCCCCCACCGGACGTCGCGGGAAACGTCCAGCACCGGGGCCAGCCCCTGCTGGCAACCGACGGAACGCGCCTCTTTACCGATCTGCTCTGCCGCGCGCTGCACCAGCTCCGGGTCCCAGGTCGAGCCGTAGTTGAGCGAGGACGGGAACAGGGTGGCGTCTTTGCACAGCAGCCCCACCAGGCACTCCTCGTGGAACAACGCCGGAATGCCAAGCCGCGTCTCTTCCATCATCATGCGCTGCAGGCGGTTAGCCGCGCGCACCCCGGTTTTCGCGTCAACGATGTGGGTGCCGAGCGGACGGGTGATCTGCCCGACGCCCAGTTTTAGCCGTTCGCTCAGCGCCGCCTGCTCGCTGACGCCAGCAAATTCATCGCTCAAATCGCTGCGCTCCCGGTGGTTGCCGTTTTCATCAAGGATCAGCCAGTAGGCGTGCATCTGGGCGAACTTCTCTTCCGGGGTCATGCGCGCCAGTAAATCAGCGACGCGCTCGTGCACGGGACGTCCCGCGTCCTTATAGATAGCAGTCATATTTTACTCCTGTAGTGCGGAAGGGGTTGCCGGGCTGAGCTGCCCCGCGTCGGGTCTTACCTCACGCTTGCTGGCCAGCTCCCGGGCGATGGAATCCACCAGCCGGCTGTTGAGCTTGTAGATGGAAAGCAGCGCCACCATGCAGAGGAACAGCGCGCACGGAATAAGGGTGAACAGCGCGTTGATGGTGGAAAGCACGTGCGGCGCCTGGGCTGCCTGGCCCGGGGCGTAATCCACCATGCCGAGCACCCAGCCGACCACCGCCCCGCCCAGCGCAAGGCCAAACTTGATGGCGAACAGCGCGGTAGAGAAGACCAGCCCGTCCAGACGGCGGCCGCTACGATGCTCTTCGTAGTCGACCACATCAGAGAACATGGTCCACTGGAGCGGCGTGGTGAGGTTTTGAATAAAGCTAAAGACGATGTTAAGGCCAAAGATTAGCCACACCTGCGAAGGCGGCAGGAAGAAAATCAGCGCGCCGAAAATGACGAAGGACATTATCGTCCACTGATAGGCGCGCACGCGGTCAAATTTCCCCAGCAGGCGTTCAGATAATAACGCGCCGCTTAACGAGGCCACCATGCCAGAAACAATAAAGGCAAAAACCAGCTCCGGGCGCAACAGTACATAGTTGACGTAATACATGGTGGCAGAGCCGCGCGTCACCACCGCCGTTAACAGCAAAATATTAAACACAAACACAATGCGCCACTGGCTGTTACCGGCCAGCAGTTTTAAATCGGTGAGCATGGAGCCGGAGGTATCATTGCGCGGGGAATAACGCTCACGGGTCATCAGGAAACAGCAAAAGAACAGCACAATTCCCAGCAGCCCCATCAGGCTCATGGCAAAGAAATAGCCTTTCTGCACGTTGCCCTGGCCCAACAATGAGACCAGCGGCAGAGCGATAACCGTTACGATCAACCCGCCAATAAATGACAGGCCAAAGCGCCAGGACTGCAGGGAGTGACGCTCGCGCGGATCCAGCGTCAGCGCGCCCGGCATGGCGCAGTAAGGCACGTTAATGGCGGAGTAAATCAGACTTAAAATCGCGTAGGTCGCGCAGGCATAAACAATTTTTGCCGTCGGCCCGACGTCCGGTACGTAGAAGGTAATAAGGCAGCTTACGCCAAAGGGAATAGCAAACCACAGCAGCCAGGGCCGGAAACGGCCGTGACGCGTCTGCGTGCGGTCAACCAGCGCGCCAATACATGGGTCGACAAACGCATCAACCACGCGCACCACTAAAAACATGGTACCCATGATCGCGGCAGGCAAACCAAAAACGTCGGTATAGAAATAAGCAAGAAATAATGTGGCCGTTTGCCAGACCAGCGCGCTGGCCATATCACCTAAGCCATAACCTATTTTATCTTTGGTACGCAATACAGAGGAAAGTGTCATTGTTATTTGCCTTTTTATCAGGTTAAAACGTATTTCAACCAGTTGCGCATCATCTGAAGGGAAATGCGCAGTAAGGCTCAAGTATTAGCAACGCGTTGCGCACTAACAATTGTCTTAATTAACAGACAAATTATGATATTTGGTTTTTTAGATTATTTGTGATGGGGAGCAAATTAGAGGTGAAATAAAAAAGGCGAGGAATAAAATCCTCGCCTTTTTGCGATCGTGTTGCCGTTACTTGTTCAGTTCCGCCAGGCTCAGCCAGGTTTGCACTACCGTGTCCGGGTTCAGGGAGAGGCTGTCAATCCCCTCTTCCATCAGCCAGGCGGCAAAGTCTTCATGGTCGGATGGACCCTGACCGCAAATCCCGACGTATTTACCCTGCTTCTTCGCCGCGCGGATGGACATGGAAAGCAGCGCTTTCACCGCCTCGTTACGCTCGTCGAACAGCTCGGAAACCACGCCGGAGTCGCGGTCCAGGCCCAGCGTCAGCTGAGTCATGTCGTTCGAGCCGATAGAGAAGCCGTCGAAGTGCTCCAGGAACTGCTCGGCCAGCAGGGCGTTGGACGGGATCTCACACATCATGATGATCTTCAGCCCGTTTTCGCCGCGCTTCAGGCCCTGACGCGCCAGCTCGTCCACCACCGCTTTCGCCTGATCCACGGTACGCACGAACGGGATCATGATTTCAACGTTGGTCAGCCCCATGTCGTTGCGCACGCGTTTCACCGCCTCGCACTCCAACGCGAAGCAGTCGCGGAAGCTATCGGACACGTAGCGTCCGGCCCCGCGGAAGCCCAGCATCGGGTTCTCTTCTTCCGGCTCGTAGCGCTCGCCGCCCACAAGGTTAGCGTATTCGTTAGACTTAAAGTCAGACAGACGCACAATCACGCGTTTCGGGTAGAACGCTGCGCCCAGCGTGGCGATCCCTTCGGTCAGACGGCCGACGTAAAACTCTTTCGGCGAGTCGTAACCTTTCATCATCTCGCGGATCTCGTTCTGCAGCTTCGCGTCCTGGTCGTCAAACTCCAGCAGCGCGCGCGGGTGAACGCCGATCATGCGGTTAATGATGAATTCCAGACGCGCCAGACCAACGCCTTCGTTCGGCAGGCAGGCGAAGTCAAACGCGCGGTCCGGGTTACCGACGTTCATCATGATCTTCAGCGGCAGATCCGGCATGGTATCCACGCTGGAGCTCTTCACGCTGAAGTCAAGGATATCGGCGTAGACGTAGCCGGTGTCGCCTTCGGCACAGGAGACGGTCACGTTCTGCCCGTCCTTCATGCGCTCGGTGGCGTCACCGCAGCCGACAACCGCCGGGATCCCCAGCTCGCGGGCAATGATCGCCGCGTGGCAGGTACGGCCGCCGCGGTTGGTGACGATGGCCGACGCTTTCTTCATGATCGGTTCCCAGTCCGGGTCGGTCATGTCGGTCACCAGCACATCGCCTGGCTCAATACGGTTCATCTCGCTGATGTCGTGGATCACTTTGACCGGACCGGCACCGATGCGGTGACCGATGGCGCGGCCTTCCGCCACGATTTTACCCTGCGCGTGCAGCGTATAACGCTCCATCACCTGGCCGCGAGAGCGAACGGTTTCCGGGCGCGCCTGAACGATAAACAGCTTGCCGGTGTTCCCGTCTTTCGCCCATTCGATATCCATCGGACGGCCATAGTGTTTCTCAATCTGCACCGCCTGCTTCGCCAGCTCCTGCACTTCGGCGTCGGTCAGGGAGAAGCGGTCGCGCTGCTCCTGCGGCACATCTTCAATCTTAACCTGCTTGCCATGCTCCTGGGTTGGGGCATAAATCATGCGGATTTTTTTCGAGCCCATGGTGCGGCGCACCACCGCCGGACGGCCCGCGGCAAGCGTAGGCTTGTGTACGTAGAATTCGTCAGGGTTCACCGCGCCCTGCACGACCATCTCACCCAGGCCCCACGCGGAGGTGATGAACACCACCTGGTCGAAGCCGGATTCGGTATCAATGGAGAACATCACGCCGGAGGAACCCACGTCCGAGCGCACCATACGCTGCACGCCCGCGGAGAGCGCCACGCCGCGATGGTCATAGCCCTGGTGCACGCGATAGGAGATGGCGCGGTCGTTGAACAGGGAAGCAAATACGTGCTTCACCGCCACCAGCACCGCATCGTAGCCCTGAACGTTCAGGAAGGTTTCCTGCTGCCCGGCAAACGACGCGTCCGGCATGTCTTCTGCGGTCGCGGAAGAACGTACGGCAAAGGAGGCCTGCGCGTCGTCAGCGGAGAGCTGGTTGTACGCGTCATGGATAGCTTTTTCCAGTTCCGGCTGGAAAGGTGTGTCGATGATCCACTGGCGGATCTGCGCCCCGGCTTTGGCAAGCTCGGTGACGTCATCAATATCCGTTTTATCCAGCAGGTCGTAAATGCGCTGGTTTACACCGCTCTGGTCTAAAAACAGGTTAAACGCGTCGGCGGTCGTGGCAAACCCGTTTGGTACGGAGACACCCATACCGGACAGATTTGTAATCATTTCACCCAGGGAGGCATTTTTGCCCCCAACTCTGTCTACATCATTCATGCCGAGTTGGTTATACCAAAGCACCAGCGGTGACGAGCCATTGTTGGACATCGAAACAATCCTTTTGTGATATTTGATCGGAGTAAGTAACACCTGACTACGTATTTATACTGGCATAATTATTTGCGCTAAAAAAACGGTGAATCGTGTAAGCAATTTAAATTTTCAACTTTTCGGATAGTTTCCCACCAGCCAATAAGCTGATGATTCCTCTATATTCAGCCAGAAACCACAAAAATAAAGTCGCTATTTGAAAAATGAAATCCGCTTTTCAGGAAAATCAAAAACATCATTTCATTTTAAATTCAGATAACTTCTTTGCTGTGCAATTAACTTTTTTAATTTATGCTTTCAGACAATTAGGTATGATATTCAGGGTGGGTAAAATGGATAATGCTGTCGATCGTCACGTTTTTTATATTTCTGATGGTACGGCGATCACCGCCGAGGTGCTGGGCCACGCGGTGATGTCGCAATTCCCCGTTTCGATTAACAGCATCACGCTGCCGTTTGTGGAAAATGAGAGCCGTGCCAAAGCGGTGAAAGACCAGATTGACGCCATCTTCCAGCAGACCGGCGTGCGCCCGCTGGTGTTCTACTCCATCGTTATTCCTGAGATTCGCCACATCATTCTGCAAAGTGAAGGCTTTTGCCAGGATATCGTGCAGGCGCTGGTGGCCCCACTCCAGAGCGAACTGAAGCTTGACCCGACGCCTATCGCGCACCGCACCCACGGGCTGAACCCCGGCAACCTGACCAAATATGACGCGCGTATTGCCGCCATCGACTACACCCTGGCGCACGACGACGGGATCTCGCTGCGCAACCTCGACCAGGCGCAGGTGATTTTGCTCGGCGTGTCGCGCTGCGGCAAAACGCCGACCAGCCTCTATCTGGCGATGCAGTTCGGCATCCGCGCCGCAAACTACCCCTTTATTGCCGACGATATGGATAACCTGGTGCTGCCCGCTGCGCTCAAGCCGCTGCAGCACAAGCTGTTCGGCCTGACGATTAACCCGGAACGTCTCGCGGCGATCCGCGAAGAGCGCCGCGAGAACAGCCGCTACGCCTCGATGCGTCAGTGCCGCATGGAGGTTTCCGAAGTGGAAGCGCTGTACCGCAAAAACCAGATCCCGTGGCTGAACAGCACGAACTATTCGGTAGAAGAGATCGCCACCAAAATTCTCGACATCATGGGGCTTAATCGCCGCATGTACTAATAAGCTAGTACATTGGCTCGGATTCATGTATCATCCTTTTCAACAGCGGGGCGGTGTCGCCCCGAACTTGAAATCAGCAGGGATTGGTTTAATGTGATGCCCATCACTTCCCGGTAGTCTGCCGATGAAGCAAAAATTTTCTGAGACAAGTCATGAATAAAACCGATGAACTCCGCACGGCGCGCATAGACAGCCTGGTCACCCCGGCTGAACTGGCCGAGCGGCACCCCGTTTCCGCCGCGGTCGCGGAACATGTGACGGCCTCCCGCCGCCGCATTGAAAAAATCCTCAATGGTGAAGACAAGCGTCTTCTGGTGGTGATTGGGCCCTGCTCCATCCACGATCTGGATGCCGCGATGGATTATGCAAAACGGCTCCAGGGGCTGAGGGAAAAATACCAGCATCGCCTTGAGATTGTGATGCGCACCTACTTTGAAAAACCGCGTACCGTGGTGGGCTGGAAGGGGCTGATTTCCGACCCTGACCTTAACGGCAGCTATCGCGTAAACCACGGCATTGAGCTGGCGCGGAAGCTGCTGTTGCAGGTCAACGAGCTGGGCGTGCCGACGGCCACCGAGTTTCTCGACATGGTGACCGGGCAGTTTATCGCCGATCTGATCAGCTGGGGCGCGATTGGCGCGCGCACTACCGAAAGCCAAATCCACCGCGAGATGGCCTCAGCCCTCTCCTGTCCGGTCGGCTTCAAAAACGGGACCGACGGCAACACCCGGATTGCGGTCGATGCGATTCGCGCCTCGCGTGCCAGCCATATGTTCCTGTCGCCGGACAAGAACGGCCATATGACCATCTACCAGACCAGCGGTAACCCGTATGGGCATATCATTATGCGCGGCGGGAAGAAGCCTAATTACCATGCACAAGACATCGCTGCCGCCTGTGAAACGCTGGCCGAATTCGACCTGCCGGAACATCTGGTGGTGGATTTCAGCCACGGCAACTGCCAGAAGCAGCATCGCCGCCAGCTTGACGTCTGCGATGAGGTCTGTCAGCAAATCCGCAGCGGCTCGACCGCCGTTGCCGGGATCATGGCCGAAAGTTTCATCAAAGAAGGCACGCAGAAAATCGTTGCCGGACAGCAGATGGTATACGGCCAGTCGATCACCGACCCGTGTCTGAGCTGGGAAGACAGCGAGCTGCTGCTGGAGAAGCTGGCAGCTGCGGTTGATTCTCGCTTCTGATGTTATTGTCGGGTGGCGCTGCGCTTACCCGACCTACGGTTCGCGCCCTTCTTCCTCTCCCCGTGGGAGAGGGTTGGGGTGAGGGCATCAGGCCGCATCGCCTCCCCCTGAATTTGATCCCGTCACACAATTTTCACAAAAACGCTTGCCGTGAATTTGCAGTTTATTGATAATGATTATCATTGTTACATTGATTGTTATTTATAAACATTATGTCACCGACCGATAACAGCGCGGCAACGCCAGTAAAAACACACACAGCGCCATCCCCTGCTTCCACCGATCGCCGCATCGACAGCAAAAGCCTGTTGGGTGAGGAAGGCCGGGTGATTATCGAGCATGACGGCCAGCAGTATCTGCTGCGCCAGACGAATGCCGGAAAATTGATCCTCACAAAATAAACCAAAACTTTCGCCAGCCACCCAGGTGATCCCCAGGCAGCCAGCGCTTTCGATACTTTATGGAGAGTTGCTATGCTACACCTGCATACCGCACGTTTACGCCCGTCCCTTCTGACGCTGGCGATTGTCAGCACCCTGCCGGGCGCCGCGTTTGCTGCCGCAGATGAAATAACCGTCACCGCCACAGGCAACGCCCGTAGCGCTTTCGAAGCCCCGATGATGGTGAGCGTGGTTGACGCCACCGCCCCGGAAAAACAGACCGCCAGCTCTGCCGCCGACCTGCTGCGCAACGTGCCCGGTCTGACGCTGGACGGCACCGGCCGCACCAACGGTCAGGACGTTAACCTGCGCGGCTATGACCGCCGCGGCGTTCTGGTGCTGGTCGACGGCGTGCGCCAGGGTACCGACACCGGGCACCTCAACAGCACGTTCCTCGATCCGGCGCTGATTAAACGTATTGAAGTGGTGCGCGGTCCGTCTGCTCTGCTCTACGGCAGCGGCGCGCTGGGTGGCGTCATCTCCTATGACACCGTCGACGCCAAAGATCTGCTGGAACCGGGCAAAAACAGCGGTTATCGCGTGTTTGGTACCGGCGCAACGGGGGACCACAGCCTCGGCCTGGGGGCCAGCGCCTATGGCCGTACCGATACCCTGGACGGCCTGGTATCGTGGTCCAGCCGCGACCGCGGCGATATCCGCCAGAGCGACGGTGCGACGGCGCCGAACGACGAATCCATCAATAACATGCTGGCGAAAGGCAGCTGGAAAATCGACCAGGCCCAGACCCTGAGCGGCGCCCTGCGCTACTACAACAATGCCGCGCAGGAGCCGAAAAACCCGCAAACCTCTGATGCCAATAGCAGCAACCCGATGACAGACCGCTCCACCATCCAGCGCGATGCGCAGGTTGGCTACCACATTGCGCCGGAAGGATACGACTGGCTGAACGCCGATGCGAAGGTTTACTGGTCCGAAGCGCGCATTAATGCCCAGAACATCGACAGCACCGGCGAGTTCCGCAAGCAGACCACCAAAGGCGGCAAGGTGGAAAACCGTACCCGCCTGTTCAGCGACTCCTTTGCCTCTCACCTTCTGACCTACGGCGGAGAATACTATCGTCAGGAGCAGCGTCCGGGCGGGTCCACAACCGGCTTCCCGGAGGCGAAAATCGACTTCAGCTCCGGCTGGCTGCAGGATGAAATCACCCTGCGCGATCTGCCGATCACCTTGCTGGGCGGCACGCGGTATGACAACTACCGCGGCAGCAGCAATGGCTACGATGACGTCAACGCCGATAAATGGTCCTCCCGCGCCGGGTTGACCGTCAGCCCGACCGACTGGCTGATGCTGTTTGGCTCTTACGCGCAGGCGTTCCGCGCGCCGACCATGGGCGAAATGTACAACGACGCCAAACACTTCTCCATTGGCCGCTTCTACACCAACTACTGGGTGCCGAACCCGAACCTGCGCCCGGAAACCAACGAAACGCAGGAGTTTGGTTTTGGCCTGCGCTTTGACGATCTGATGCTCGCCAACGATGCGCTGGAGTTTAAAGCCAGCTATTTCGATACCAAAGCCAAAGACTATATCTCCACAACCGTCGATTTTGCCGCCGCGACCACCATGTCGTACAACGTACCCGACGCCAAAATCTGGGGCTGGGACATGATGGCAAAATACTCGGCCGATCTGTTTAGCCTCGACGTGGCCTATAACCGCACCCGCGGGAAAGACACCGATACCGGGGAGTACATCTCCAGCATCAACCCGGACACCGTCACCAGCAAGCTGGACGTTCCGGTGGCGCAAAGCGGTTTCTCCGTGGGCTGGATCGGCACCTTTGCCGATCGCTCAACCCACGTCAGCAGCAGCTACAGCAAGCAGCCGGGCTATGCGGTTAACGATTTCTACGTCAGCTATAAGGGCCAGGAGCAGCTCAAGGGCGTCACCACCACGCTGGTGCTCGGCAACGCCTTCGATAAGGAGTACTGGTCTCCGCAGGGTATTCCGCAGGACGGTCGTAACGGCAAGATTTTCGTAAGCTATCAGTGGTAATTCCCTTCGGGGCCACTCTTCAGAAGGATAAGACAATGCATCACTACGCACGCTGGCTTGAGCTAAAAGAAGAAAATCCGGGTAAGTATGCGCGAGACATCGCAGGGTTAATGAACATCAGCGAAGCGGAGCTGACCTTTTCCCGCGTGGGCCATGACGCCTGGCGACTGCGCGGCGAAATCCGCGATATTCTGGGCGCGCTGGAAGCCGTGGGTGAAACCAAGTGCATCTGCCGCAACGAGTATGCCGTTCACGAGCAGGTGGGCAGCTTCACCAACCAGCACCTGAACGGCCACGCCGGGCTGGTGCTGAACCCGCGCGCGCTGGATCTGCGCCTGTTCCTCAACCAGTGGGCGAGCGCGTTTCACCTCAGCGAAACCACCGCCCGCGGCGAGCGACAGAGCATTCAGTTCTTCGATCGTCAGGGCGATGCGGTGCTGAAGGTCTACACCACGGACAACACCGACCTCGCCGCCTGGGGCGACGTGCTGACCCGCTTTATCTTTGCCGATAACCCGCCGCTTGAGCTGAGCGCTGGGGATGTCCCGGCTCACGCCGAAAACGCGGATGCCGCTCTCGTGGACAAAGAGTGGCGCGCCATGACCGACGTGCATCAGTTCTTCAGCCTGCTCAAGCGCCACAATCTCAGCCGTCAGCAGGCGTTTCGCATGGTGGGCGACGACCTGGCCTGTAAGGTGGAGAACAGCGCGCTGGCACAGCTGCTGGAAGCGGCTCGCCGGGACGGCAACGAAATCATGGTCTTCGTCGGCAACCGCGGCTGCGTGCAGATCTTCACCGGCGCGGTGGAAAAAGTCGTGCCGATGAAAGGCTGGCTGAACGTCTTTAACCCTGCCTTTACACTGCATCTGCTGGAGGAGACGATCGCAGAGAGCTGGGTGACGCGCAAGCCCACGGCTGACGGCCACGTCACCAGCCTGGAGCTGTTTGCCGCCGACGGCACGCAAATCGCCCAGCTTTACGGCCAGCGTACCGAAGGTGAGCCGGAGCAGAGCCAGTGGCGCAGCCAGATTGACGCCCTGACGCCAAAAGGGCTGGCCGCATGAAAACGTGGTTAGCCCTGCTGAGCGCCCTGCCTCTGGTGGCGTTTGCCGCCGCGCAGGAGAAAATTGTCGCCCTTGGCGGCGACGTGACGGAGATTGTCTACGCGCTTGGCGCGCAGTCTTCGCTGGTCGCGCGCGACAGCACCAGCCAGTGGCCGCAGGCGGCAAACGATCTGCCTGACGTGGGATATTTACGCCAGCTTAACGCCGAAGGCATTTTGTCCATGCGCCCCACGCTGGTGCTGGCCAGCGACCAGGCGCAGCCGTCTCTGGCGTTGAAGCAGGTCGAACAAAGTCACGTCAGGGTAGTAACCGTTCCCGGCCGCAACGACCTGAGCGTCATTGACGAAAAGGTTCGGGTGATTGCCAACGCTACGCACCGTGAAGCCGAGGGGGAAGCCCTGCGCCACACGCTGCGTCAGGCGCTGGCGGCCCTGCCCTCCGCGCCCCTCAACAAGCGGGTGCTGTTTATCCTCAACCACGGGGGAATGACCGCAATGGCCGCCGGGCAGCAGACCGGCGCAGACGCTGCCATCCGTGCCGCCGGGCTGCAGAACGCGATGCAGGGATTCACCCGCTATCAGCCGCTGTCTCAGGAAGGGGTCATTGCCAGCCAGCCCGATCTGGTGGTGATTTCGCAGGACGGCGTGAACGCGCTGGGCGGCGAAGAAAACCTGTGGAAGCTGCCCGGTCTGGCGCAAACCCCGGCGGGACGGAACAGGCAGATGCTGGCGATTGATGATATGGCGCTGCTGGGCTTCAGCGTGCGAACGCCGGATGCCATCCAGCAGCTGCGCGCCAAAGCGGAGCAACTGCCCTGATGTCCCGGCGGATCGCCTTGTCGTTGTGGATGCTGGCCGCGATCCTGAGCATCATGACGCTCACCGCGACCGGGTTTGGGGCACTGCACCTGCCGGTCAGCCTGCTGTGGAGCGGCAGCGATGAGGCCATGCGTCAGATCTGGCTTACCATTCGCCTGCCCCGCGTACTGCTGGCGCTGGTGATTGGCGGAGCGCTGGCGCTGGCCGGCTGTGTGATGCAGGGGCTGTTCCGCAACCCGCTGGCGGACCCGGGTCTGCTGGGGATCAGCAGCGGCGCGGCGCTGGCGGTGGCGCTGTGGGTGGTCATTCCCGCCGCGTTACCTGCCCTGCTGATGCTGTATGCCCCGATGCTCGCGGCGTTCCTCGGCGCGCTGGCCGCAACCGTCATTATCTTCCTGCTTAGCCAGCAGCGTCACGGCTCCCTGTCCCGCCTGCTGCTGGTGGGGATCGCCATCAACGCCCTGTGCGGCGCGGCCGTCGGGGTGCTCTCATGGCTCAGCAACGATGCCCAGCTTCGCCAGCTTTCCCTCTGGGGAATGGGCAGCCTCGGGCAGGCGCAGTGGTCCACCCTGCTGGCGGTAACATCGCTGATGGTGCCCGCGGTGCTGATTATCTGGCGGCAGGCCGCCCCGCTCAACCTGCTGCAGCTGGGCGATGAAGAGGCGCACTATCTCGGGGTGGATGTCGCGATGGTACAGCGGATCCTGCTGCTGTGCAGCGCCCTGCTGGTTGCCGCGGCGGTAGCCGTCAGCGGCGTGATCGGCTTTATTGGCCTTGTGGTGCCGCACCTGATGCGCATGTGGCTGGGGGCCGACCACCGGGCCGTCGTACCCGGCTCGGTGCTGGCCGGTGCGCTGCTGCTGCTGGTTGCCGACACGCTGGCGCGCACCCTGGTCTCTCCGGCGGAGATGCCCGTCGGGTTATTGACCAGCCTTCTCGGCGCGCCGTGGTTCCTGTGGCTTATCTTTCGTCGCGGAGGTACGCATGGCTGAACGTTATTGTGCAGAGAAAATCTTCTTTCACGCCGGGCAGCGGACGCTGATCGACGATGTGTCGCTTACCCTCTCTCAGGGTGAGCTGGTCGCCCTGATTGGCCCCAACGGTGCCGGGAAATCGACGTTATTGCGGCTGCTTACCGGCTATCTCAAGCCCGCAAGCGGACGCTGCACTCTGGCCGGAACGCCGCTTGCGGACTGGCCGCCGGATACCCTCGCGCGCTACCGGGCGGTGATGCGCCAGAATACTCAGCCCGGATTCGACTGGCCGGTGGACGCGGTGGTCGGTATGGGACGCGCGCCCTGGACTCGCTCCCCTGAAGCGTCGGTAGTTGAGGAAGTGATGGCGATAACGGGCTGTCTACCGCTGGCGGGCAGACGCTATTCGACGCTCTCCGGCGGCGAGCAGCAGCGGATCCAGCTCGCCCGCGCGCTGGCCCAGCTCTGGTGCGACGGAGCCCCGCGCGGCTGGCTGTTTCTTGATGAGCCCACCTCCGCGCTGGATCTCTACCACCAGCAGCATCTGCTGCGCCTGATGAGATCCCTGACCCGTCGGGGTCATCTCCACGTGTGCGTGGTGCTGCACGATCTCAATCTGGCGGCGCTGTGGGCGGATCGCATTCTGCTGTTACACAACGGCAGGCTGGTCTCCAGTGGCACACCGGAGGACGTGCTGCAGGCCGGGACGCTGGCGCGCTGGTACGGCGCACAGGTGCGCGTCGGCAGCCATCCGGATCACCCCGTACCGCAGGTATTTCTCGCCCCGTGAGCGGGCTGGTAAAAATCCTTCAGCGTTTCCAGCAGGGCATGCGCCGCTTTAGAGAGCTGCGTGTGCCCCGGATGGATTGCCCCGATGCACTTTTCAATGGGCGGATTATCGAGCGGTATACAGACCGCGCCCAGCGCCGTCATCTGCGCTTCGCAGAGCGCCGGTACGGCACTGCCGCCCAGCCCGCTGGCGACCATGCGACCTACCGTCACCAGCTGATGACTCTCCAGCGCCACGTCCAGCTTTCTGCCGCTTCGGGCCAGCTCCTCCTCCATCATCAGACGTACCGCCGATGGGCGCTGCAGGGTAATAAAATCCAGCGTCAGTAGCTCTTCCCAGGCCAGCCGCTTTTTGCCCGCCAGCGCAGAGTCCTTCGGCACAATGGCTACAAACCTGTCGAGCCCCAGCGGCGTAAACAGCAGGTTGTGCGTGGGGGCCGGCTCAAAGGCGATCCCCATCTCAACCCGCCCTTCCCGCACCATCTCAATCACCTGCTCGTTAATGACGTCATGCACGGTGACGTTGATCCCGGCGTGGCGATCGCGAAACGCCTTGAGCACCTCCGGTAAAACGTTGGCGGCAAATGACGGCATCGCCGCGACCGAGATTTTGCCGCGCTGCAGGGTAAAGCACTGGTGCATCGCCTCCTCCACATTATCCCAGTCGGCAAGCAGCTGCCGCGCCATCGGCAGAAACGTCTCCCCTTCCTGCGTGAGGGCAACCTTGCGCGTGCTCCGCTGCAGCAGCGGGCCGCCGAGCGCGTCTTCCAGACTTTTAATCGTCAGGCTCAGGGCCGGCTGGGAGAGATTTAAGCGTTCGCTGGCGTGCGCGAAATTGAGAGTGTGAGCTACCGCTAAAAACGCGCGTAACTGTTTGACACTCATTCTCATTTTTCATCCTGTTAACTAATTGAAAAGAATTAGTTAGCAGGAAATTAATAAGAAAACCAAATGAGTGGGTCACAAATTCAAAATTAACAAATGAGTCGCCGCCCCTAATGATACCGGCACGGTTAACGGGAGGGATGACTATGGCAGGACTGGATAAGCGCGTCGGCAGCTATGCGCAGGCGCTGGACGGGCTGACGGACGGAATGACCTTGCTGGCGGGCGGCTTCGGCCTGTGCGGCATTCCGGAGAACCTGATTGCGGAGGTCCGGCGCCGTCAGGTGAGAGATTTGACCTTGGTGTCAAACAACTGCGGCGTGGATGGATTCGGCCTGGGGATACTGCTCGAAACGCGGCAGGTTCGCAAAGTGGTGGCCTCTTACGTCGGCGAGAACGCGCTGTTTGAGCAGCAGGTGCTGAGCGGCGAGCTGGAAATTGAGCTTACGCCGCAGGGCACGCTGGCGGAAAAGGTGCGCGCGGGCGGGGCCGGTATTCCGGCGTTTTATACGGCCACCGGCTACGGCACGCCCGTGGCGACCGGCAAGGACGTGCGCCAGTTCGCGGGGAAGCACTACATCCTCGAGGAGGCGATCGTCGGCGATTTCGCGCTGATCAAGGGGTGGAAAGCGGACTGGTACGGCAACGTCATCTATCGCCATACCGCGCAAAACTTTAATCCGCTGATGGCAACGGCGGGCCGGATCACGGTGGTGGAGGTGGAAGAGATTGTTCCGCCGGGTGAACTGCCCCCGTCGGCCATTCACACCCCGGGAATTTACGTCGACAGGCTGATTGTCGGCCAGTTTGAAAAACGCATTGAGCAGCGCACCTTGCGCGCGCAAGGAGTGTGACGATGTTAACCCGTGAACAGATGGCCATGCGCGTCGCCCGCGAGCTGCGCGACGGTTATTACGTCAACCTGGGGATCGGCATCCCTACCCTGGTGGCGAACTACATTCCGGACGGGATGGACGTGATGCTGCAGTCGGAAAACGGCCTGCTGGGGATGGGGGCTTTTCCCGACGAGCAAACCCTTGATCCTGACATGATCAACGCCGGTAAACAGACCGTGACCGCGCGGACCGGCGCGGCCATTTTCGACTCGGCCCAGTCGTTTGCCATGATCCGCGGCGGCCACGTGGACCTGACCGTGCTGGGCGCATTTGAAGTGGACGTGGAGGGCAACATCGCATCGTGGATGATCCCCGGAAAGATGGTGAAGGGCATGGGCGGCGCGATGGATCTCGTTGCCGGGGCGCAGAACATCATTGTGGTGATGACCCACGCCTCAAAGAGCGGTGAGTCGAAGCTGCTGCCGCGCTGCACGCTGCCGCTCACGGGCGCGGGCTGTATCCGTCGGGTCCTGACCGATCTCGCGCTGCTGGAAATTCAGGACGGCGCGTTCATCCTGCGGGAATACGCCCCGGGCGTCAGTATTGACGAGATCGTGCGTAAAACAGCAGGGAAAATCATTGTGGCGGACGACGTGCGCGAGATGCGCTTCACCTGAGGGGTCAGCATGAAAAAGGTCATGATTATCGGGGCAACGCGAACCCCCATTGGCAGTTTTCGCGGATCGCTCTCGTCCCTTTCTGCGGTTGAGCTTGGGGCCGTCACGGTACGGCGTCTGCTGGAGAACAGTGGTCTCAGCGCCGAACAGGTAGATGAAACGATTTTCGGCCAGGTTCTGACGGCCGGATGCGGGCAAAACCCCGCCCGCCAGACGGCCATCGGCGCCGGATTGCCCGTCAGCACGCCGGCGACCACCGTCAACCTGGTGTGCGGCGCGGGCTTAAAAGCGGTCCAGCTCGCCGCCCAGGCGATCCGCTGCGGCGACGCGGAGATGGTTATCGCCGGCGGTCAGGAGAGCATGAGCAACGCCCCGTATCTGCTGGACGGCGCACGTGCCGGGCTGCGTTTCGGGCATGCCGGCCTCAAGGACAGCATGATTACCGACGGCCTGTGGGATGCATTCAACGATTACCACATGGGGATCACCGCTGAAAACGTCGCCCGCGAGTATGACATTTCCCGCGAGCAGCAGGACGCCTTCGCCGCCCGCTCGCAGCAAAAAGCGGCGTCCGCCATTGAGTCCGGCCGGCTTGACGCCGAGATAGCGCCGGTGACGGTGAAACAGGGTAAAAAGCCGCCGCTGGTTATTGATCGTGACGAACAGCCCCGACCAGGCACTACCGCAGAGCAGCTTGCGCAGTTGCGTCCCGCCTTTTTGCACGAGGAAGGCACCGTCACGGCGGGGAATGCCTCCACGCTCAACGACGGTGCCGCCGCGGTGCTGCTGATGAGCGAGGAAAAGGCGCGGGAGAGCGGATTGCCTGTCCTTGGCCGCATCGTGAGTTACGCCGTGACGGGCGTTGACCCGTCAGTAATGGGCATGGGCCCGGTCAGCGCCTGCCGGACGGCGCTGGCGCGGGCGGGCTGGACGCTCGACGAGGTGGACCTCATTGAAGCCAATGAAGCCTTTGCCGCCCAGGCGCTGGCGGTGGGCCAGCAGCTCGGCTGGGATGAGCACAAGGTCAACGTTAACGGCGGTGCCATCGCCCTGGGCCATCCGATTGGTGCTTCCGGCTGCCGAATTCTCGTGACCCTGCTGTACGAAATGCAGCGCCGTGACGTTAAAAAAGGGCTCGTCACCCTGTGCGTAGGCGGCGGACAAGGCATTGCCCTGACCGTCGAGCGTTAAACCTCTCGTTGGTACCCGAATAATAAGTAAAGTGAGGAGTCATAATGAGTGTGTTAATAGCCCTGGCGGCGCTGGCACTGCTGATGCTGGCGGCCTACCGCGGATACAGCGTTATTTTGTTTGCGCCGATCGCGGCGCTCGGTGCCGTGCTGCTGACCGATCCGGGTGCCGTCGGCCCGACGTTTACCGGCCTGTTTATGGAAAAGATGGTGGGCTTCGTCAAGCTCTACTTCCCGGTGTTCCTGCTGGGTGCGGTGTTTGGCAAGCTGATTGAGCTTTCCGGCTTCTCACGCTCCATCGTCGCCGCCGCAATCCAGATCCTCGGGCGTCGACACGCCATCCCGGTGATTGTCCTGGTATGCGCGCTGTTAACCTACGGCGGCGTTTCGCTGTTCGTGGTGGCGTTTGCGGTGTACCCGTTTGCCGCCGAGCTGTTTCGCCAGAGCGGCATCCCTAAGCGGCTGATACCGGCCACCGTGGCGCTGGGGGCATTCTCGTTTACCATGGACGCCCTGCCCGGCACACCGCAGATCCAGAATATCATCCCCACCAGCTTCTTCGGCACGAACGCCTGGGCGGCCCCATGGCTGGGGCTTATCGGCTCTCTGTTTATTATCGTCTTTGGCCTGCTCTGGCTGGAGCGCCAGCGGCGTAAGGCGCTCAGCAACAACGAGGGTTACGGCACGGATCTGAAAAATGAACCCGAGACGCCGGATAACATTAATCTCCCGCATCCGCTGATTGCTATCTCCCCGCTGCTGGTAGTGGGCATACTGAACCTGCTGTTTACCCGCTGGATCCCCGGCTGGTACGGCGTGAGTCACGAGCTTACCCTGCCCGGCCTGGCGAAACCGATTGTGACCGAGGTGGGCAAGATCACCGCCATCTGGGCCGTGGAGGCGGCGCTGATCGCCGGTATCGTGCTGGTGCTGGTTTTTGGCTTTCGCAATATCCGGGGGCGTCTGGCTGAAGGCAGCCGAACGGCGGTGAGCGGAGCCATTCTGGCGGCGATGAATACCGCCTCGGAATACGGTTTCGGCGCGGTTATCGCGGCGCTGCCTGGGTTCCTGGTGTTATCCAAAGCGCTGGCGGCCATTCCGAATCCGCTGCTGAATGAGGCCATCAGCGTGACCGTGCTCGCGGGGATCACCGGTTCGGCGTCCGGCGGGATGAGTATTGCCCTTGCCGCCATGTCCGACTCGTTTGTCGCCGCCGCCCATGCGGCCAATATCCCGCTTGAGGTGCTGCACCGCGTGGCCTCGATGGCGAGCGGCGGGATGGATACCCTTCCCCATAACGGCGCGGTGATTACCCTGCTGGCTATCACCGGCCTGAGCCATCGCCAGGCCTACGGCGGCATTTTCGCTATCACCATCATTAAAAGTCTGGCAGTACTTTTTGTCATTGCCGTGTTCTATCTGACCGGCATTGTGTAAGGAGAGAAAAATGAATCTGAACGGTAAAACCGCCCTGGTCACCGGCTCAACCAGCGGCATTGGTCTGGGGATCGCCCGCGTGCTGGCGAAGGCGGGCGCGCAGCTGATCCTCAACGGCTTCGGCGACAGCGGATCGGCACGAGAAGAGATTGCGCAACTGGGCAAAAAGCCGGGCTATCACGATGCGGATCTGCGGGACGTATTGCAGATTGAGGCCATGATGCGCTACGCCGAATCGCAGTTTGGCGGCGTGGACATTCTTGTGAACAACGCCGGGATCCAGCACGTGGCCCCGGTTGACGCCTTCCCGGTAGAGAAATGGAACGACATTATCGCCATTAATCTTTCCGCGGTGTTTCACACCAGCCGGCTGGCGCTGCCGACCATGCGGGATAAAAACTGGGGGCGCGTCATCAATATCGCCTCCGTTCACGGGCTGGTCGCGTCGAAAGAGAAATCGGCCTACGTTGCGGCCAAGCACGGCGTGGTGGGCTTTACCAAATCCCTGGCGCTGGAAACCGCCCGCACGGGTATTACCGCCAATACTATTTGCCCCGGCTGGGTACTGACCCCGCTGGTGCAGCAGCAAATCGACAAACGTATCGCGGACGGCGTACCGCCGGAGCAGGCTCGCGAACAGCTTCTGGCGGAGAAACAGCCTTCAGGGGAGTTTGTTACCCCGGAACAGCTGGGCGAGCTGGCGCTGTTTTTGTGCAGCGACGGCGCCGTGAACGTTCGCGGCGCTGCGTGGAATATGGATGGCGGCTGGGTTGCTCAGTGATGAACAGGCCGGGTAAGGCAACGTCGCCGCCCGGCTAAAATCGCTAGCTTGAGCAGCTGACCTCCAGCCGCTTGCCCCAGTCGGGCGGGCGGCTGACGTAGTCATCATCCCGGTCGGCAAACGGCGTGCGCAACGCCAGATGCAGCCGGTGTAACTCGTCGTACTCACCCTGCTCTGCCTGCTCAATCGCCCGCTGCGCCAGCCAGTTGCGTAATACCATCGCGGGATTCGCTGCGTTCATCTGCGCCTGACGGGTAGCGTCGTCTACCTGCTCCTGCTGCAGCCGCGTGCGGTACTGTGCAAACCAGTCGTCAAACGCCTGACGGTCAATAAACTCGTCGCGCAGCGGCGAGGCGGCGCTGTGCTGCTCCGTCTGGCCCAGCATTCGGAAGGTGCGGGTGTAATCGCTCCCTTCACGCGCCATCAGGGTAAACAGGCCGTTGAGGATGTCGTTGTCGCCCTTCTCCTGGGTCATCAGCCCCAGCTTGTTACGCATCAGCGTGCCGTATTCCCGTAGCAAAAGGTCCTGATAGCTGTCGAGCGCATCGTTCAGGGCATCAACGTCAATAAACGGCGATAAGGTTTGTGCGAGCCGCTGGAGGTTCCACAGCCCAACCGCCGGCTGATTGTCAAAGCTGTAACGCCCCTGATAGTCAGAATGGTTGCAGATATACCCCGGCTGATAATCGTCCAGGAAACCAAACGGACCGTAATCAAAGGTCAGGCCGAGAATCGACATGTTGTCCGTATTCATGACCCCGTGAGCAAAGCCCACCGTTTGCCAGCGCGCAATCATCGTGGCGGTACGGGCAACCACGTCCCGGAACCAGAGAACGTATTTATCCGCCTCATCCTGCAGATGCGCCCAGTGGTGGCGAATGGCGAAGTCCGCGAGCTGGCGAACCTTGTCCGGCTCGCGGCGATAGTAAAAGTGCTCAAAATGACCAAAGCGGAGATGGCTTTGCGCTATGCGCATCAGCATCGCCCCCTTTTCCACCGTTTCGCGCGTCACCGGCGTGTCGCTGGTGACGATCGACAGCGCGCGGGTGGTGGGAATCCCCAGCGCATGCATCGCTTCGGATGCCAGACTTTCGCGTATCGTTGACCGCAATACCGCGCGCCCGTCGCCCATTCGTGAGTAAGGGGTAAGACCTGCGCCTTTCAGATGCCAGTCAACCGTCTCCCCGTTGGGAAGCCGTTGTTCGCCGAGCAGGATCCCCCTGCCGTCACCCAGCTGCCCCGCCCAGACGCCAAACTGGTGTCCGCTATAGACCTGGGCCAGAGGCTGCATACCGGGGAGAAGCGTCTCGCCTCCCCAGACGCCAGCACTGTCTGAACGCTGAAACAGATCGGGCGGAATAGCCAGCTCATCGGCCAGCCGTTCGTTATGCCAGATAAGACGTGAATTATGTAACGGTGTTGGTTTGAGTGCGGTGTAAAAGCCAGGCAACTCGTCATGCCAGTGAGCAGTAAAAGACAGGGTCATAAGTCCTCCTGCCTTTAGTGTAGAGGGTTTACCCGGACTTAAACACGGGCGAAAGGCAGGGTTATCGCTGTTGAACCAGCGTCGTGACGTGCTCCGCCGAGACGGCTGGCCAGAGCGCACCCTGCATGGCACCAAAATTGAAGGACAGAACGCGCTGCAGCAAACCGTGGTCGTCAATGCCGGAGACGATCACCGACTGGCAGTGCGGCGTTATTTGCCAGAGGATCGCGCGCATAAAAGGCTCGAAAGAAAGCTCAGAAGCACGCTGCTGGATGAATCCTTTATCAAGAATAACCCGTTTAAATAATCCATCATAGACGGCCTTGAGCGATGCAGCACCGGCTCCAAAGTTTGCCAGCACCAGCGGAAAATGGATCGCCATTCTTGCCAGCTGCAGATCGTCCTTTCCGTTATTTAAACCTGGATAGTTCTCATTAACAGTAAACTCAAGAAACGGATAACGCTCAAGAATTGAAACAGCATTCCCATTACTTAATAAAAATTCAACAATTGCTGGTGTAATATTGATCCATGCAATTAACTGATGCTGAATAAAAAACAGTTTACAGGTATCAAGCAATTGCAGTTTTTCGTTAAACAGCGCTAACTCCTCTGCCGCTGAAAGCCGAGGGATAACGAGCTCAGTGGGGATCCTCACATCGGTGCCGACGCCAGTAAAGTTAACCAGTATTTCTAAACCTTTTAGCTCGCCTGCGCTATTACGGGCAGGCAGAAGCATCAGTTCAGACTGGTAAGCATTATCTAGCGTAATAATCATTGCACTCGCCCCGCATTAAAGATGAGAGAGGACATCCTGGAGCAATTGCTGACACAATTCCACTGTCTTGATTTTAATAAGTTTAATTTCATTAGTTCCGTATTAATTTTCAGATTTATCCCTGAATCTAAAATAATCTTATCCTGGTTACTGAGTAATAGCCAGTTTTAGATAAAACAGACACATAAGGATGTTGCTAATTTAGGTAAATTTAACTTTAATCAGCTTATTTGAGAAAAACGGCATGGTTTAATAGTTACCATGCCGACATAAGAAACGTGTTCGGGCAGTCTAAATACGTCGCGCCTGCCAGAAATTTTTACGCCAGTACACGTTATCGAGAGAAGAGCGCATCACGCCGCGGCTGGTAGAGGCATGAATAAACTGATTGTCTGTATCATATATCCCAACATGCAGGCCGCTTTCTCCCGATCCGGTTTTGAAAAAGACCAGATCACCGGGAAGGAGATCGTCTTTATCAATTTCAGTGCCTATTTCCGCCTGCTTGCGCGTGTCTCGCGGAAGCTGTAAATCAAACTTGTCACGAAACGTCATCAGGACAAAGCCTGAGCAGTCCACCCCGCCGCGGCTCATGCCGCCGTAGCGGTAAGGCGTGCCGCGCCAGTTGCTCAGCTGATCGTTAAGGCTGGCAATAACAGTGATAGAATCCGATAGCCGCGGATTAGGCGGCGGTGCACGATGGCTGCTGCATCCCGCAAGAAAGAGTGCCGCCACGAAGAGAAACCAGAATCGCATTTTCAGACGAATCCTCTGCTTTTATTGTTCTTTTGGTAATTTAGCGTGCAATTGTGTTCACAGGCAAGAAACGGTTACTCCTGCCCGGTAGAAATCAGCATCTTATGTCCCTCTATATCCAGCCTGCGGAACGACATGTTGTAGGCGCGGGCAAGATTTGGCGGCGTAAGGACCCGATCCCGCGTACCGCTGGCGATCATCCTGCCGCGCGACAGGAGCCACACGCGATGGGCGTGACGTAACGTATGGTTAAGATCGTGGCTGCTCATCACTACGGCGATACCTTTCCTGCTCAGAGCGCTTAGCAGGCTATCCAGCGCCGCCTGCTGGGCAACATCCAGACCGCTCATCGGTTCATCCAGCAGCAGCATCCTCCCGTGAGGATTGCCCGCGGGATGGATCTGCAGAATGACCGCCGCCAGACGCACCCGCTGCCATTCCCCCCCGGAAAGCTGGCTGGCATGCCGGGACAGTTTATCTTCCAGCCCTAACGCTGCAGCCACTTCCTCCAGCAGTGCCGTATGCTGTTTGTCGTGCAGATGCAGCATCAGATAATGCCAGACCGGCATCGCAAAAGGCGGTACCTGCTGCTGCACCAGGTAGCTGCGCCGGTGGGCCAGCGAGGCGGGTGACCAGTCGACCAAAGCATGTTCCAGCAGCGTAATCTGCCCTGGCCCGGTGGTCAGCCCCGCCATCCGCGCCAGCAGCGTACTTTTACCCGCGCCGTTTGGCCCGACGAGATGCAGGATTTCACCCGAATTGATGTCGCAGGTTACCGGCTCCAGACGCCCCTTCTCGGCGACGTCCGTGAGCTGCATCAGCAGCGACATTATTTCGCCAGCGCCAGCTTAATAGATTCCATGACGATCGGGTCCTCAGGCGTCATATCCGGCGAAAAACGCTGAACGACCTGGCCGTCACGACCAATCAGGAATTTTTCGAAGTTCCACAGAATATCGTCCGGATAGAGCGGCGCGCGGCCTTTGCTGGCCATGCGCTCGTAAAAACCGCTATCTTCCGGCGCAACGGCCTTCGGCGCGGCGGCAATCAGCTTCGCATACAGCGGATGGCGGTCTTCACCGTTGACGTCAATTTTGCTGAACATCGGGAACGTCACGCCATAAGTGGTGCTGCAGAAGGTTTTGATCTCTTCTTCGCTGCCCGGCTCCTGGCCCAGGAACTGGTTGCACGGGAAGCCCAGCACGGTAAAACCGTCTTTCTCCCAGGCCTTCTGAATATTCTCCAACTGCTCGTACTGCGGCGTCAGGCCGCATTTCGATGCCACGTTGACGATGAGCAACACCTTGCCTTTGTAGCTTTCCAGCGTGGTGTTATCCCCATCAATGGTGGTCACTTCGGTATTCAGGATATCTGACTGCATAGCATTTCCTCAGGTTGTCGATTTAACGTCCAGCTTTTAATAGTAGCCAGATAAAGACTGGCGCGCCCAGCGTTGCGGTCACCACGCCAACAGGCAATTCTGCGGCCGTCAGGGCGAGACGGGCGATGATGTCGGCCACCAGCAGCGTGGCTGCCCCGGCAACCGCCGAGGCCGGAAGCAAGGTTCGATGATCCGTGAAGCCGCAAAGACGCAGCATGTGCGGAATGACCAGCCCGATAAAGCCAATCGCCCCCGCCAGGGCCACGCTCACGCCTACCAGCCAGCCAATGGCAATGACCAGTACGTTACGCCAGAAACCAATCGGCATGCCGAGCTGGCGGGCAGAGATTTCCCCCAGCGCGAGCCGATTCAGCGGCTGGGCCTGCAGCGCAGCCCACGCGATGACCGGCACCAGCAGCGCCATTAGCCAGCCCTGGTGCCAATCAACGCCGCCAAAGCCGCCCATCATCCAGTACATGAGCTGACGCAGGTCAAAGGAGGTCGAGAAGTAGACCGCCCAGGTCATCAGCGCGCTACAGATGATCCCCAGCGCGACGCCGGCAAGCAGCAGCCGGCTGGTCGACAGGTGACGTCTGGCGAAGCGAAGAAGAATGACTGTGATCAGCAGTGCGCCGAGAATGGCGCTCAGGCTAATGCTCCAGCCGGAGAGTTCTCCCCCGCCCAGCATCACCGCCGCAATCAGCCCGACGCCTGCACCGTTCGACACCCCCAGCAGGCCGGGCTCCGCCAGCGGGTTTTCGAACAGCGCCTGCATAATGGTGCCAGACAGCGCCAGCGCGGCGCCGACCAGGATCACCGCGACGGTGCGCGGCAGGCGAATTTGCCAGACGAAGAGCTGCCCGTCAGGCCCCAGCCAGCTTTCAGGCCCGATCCAGCTGTCGCCTGCGCAGAGGCTAATACCCGCGGCAAGAATAAGCAGCAGCACCAGCAGAAGCAGGCGACGCCGATCGGAACGGTGCTGGCGATGAGCATAATCAAGCATGTGTACGGTTTGTTAGCGAGTGATGTAATTGATTTTACGGCGTGTTTGCCGGAGAGCGCAAAGAAAAAAGGCCGCGTGGGCGGCCTTTTTGGTTAGTTCATATTACTCTGCTTTAGGCGTTGCGTTTTCGACGCGGCTCTTTAACTTCTGGCCGGGTCTGAAGGTCACCACGCGGCGGGCTGTAATGGGAATATCTTCCCCCGTCTTCGGGTTACGGCCCGGACGTTGGTTTTTGTCTCGCAAATCAAAATTGCCAAAACCGGAGAGTTTTACCTGCTCACCATTTTCCAGAGCACGACGGATCTCTTCGAAAAACAGCTCTACCAGCTCTTTGGCATCCCGTTTGCTAAGCCCAAGCTTATCAAACAGATATTCTGACATTTCAGCTTTTGTAAGCGCCATAGGTTCAATCCCTCAATGATGCCTGGAATCGCTCTTTTAATGCCTCTACACATTTGGCGACGGTAGCGGCAATCTCCTCTTCTTCGAGTGTACGGCTGGTATCCTGAAGGATAAGGCTGATAGCGAGGCTCTTGAAACCTTCTGCTACGCCCTTGCCGCGGTACACGTCAAATAAGTTTACGCCAACTACCTGATTTACGCCAACTTTCTTACATTCGGCCAAAATATCTGCTGCGGGCACGTTTTCAGCGACCACAACCGCGATATCACGGCGGTTCGCCGGGAAGCGGGAGACGTCCTGCGCCTGAGGAATGACGCGGTCTGCAACCGGGCTCCACTCCAGCTCGAACACGATGGTACGGCCGTTCAGGTCCAGCTTACGCTCCAGCTCCGGGTGGACAACGCCAATGAAACCAACGCGTTTGCCGTCTAAATAAATCGCCGCGCTCTGGCCCGGATGGAGCGCAGGAATCGCTTCCGCGCGGAACTCAATTTCAGATAATTTACCGGTCAGATCCAGAATCGCTTCCAGATCGCCCTTCATATCGTAGAAATCAACCGTGCCTTTTGCCAGGTCCCAGTGCTCTTCGTAGCGGTTACCGCTGATGGCGCCAGCCAGCATGAGATCCTGACGGATGCCTAAATTTGCCTGATTATCCGGCACAAAGCGCAAACCGCTTTCGAAAATGCGCACGCGGTTTTGCTGGCGGTTCTGGTTGTAAACGATAGTCCCCAGCAGGCCCGTCCACAGGGACAGACGCATCGCAGACATTTCGCTGGAGATTGGGCTTGGCAGGATCAGCGCTTCCTGACCCGGGTGGATCAGCTGCTGCAGCTTAGGATCAACGAAGCTGTAGGTGATCACTTCCTGGTAGCCTTTGTCGTTCAGCATGGTTTTCACACGCTTCAGGGACAGGTCGGCTTCACGGTGGGCGCCCATCACCAGACCCGCCTGCACAGGCTCGTCAGGGATGTTGTTGTAGCCGTAAACACGGGCCACTTCTTCCACCAGATCTTCTTCAATTTCCATGTCGAAACGCCATGATGGCGCAACGGCCTTCCACTCGTCCTGACCTTCGGTCACTTCGCAGCCCAGGCGCGTCAGGATGTCGGTCACCTGCGCGTCGGCAACGTGGTGACCAATCAGGCGATCCAGCTTGCTGCGGCGCAGGGTAATGGTCGCACGCTTCGGCAGGGTCGCTTCGTTGGTGACGTCGATAACCGGACCCGCTTCGCCGCCGCAGATGTCGATCAGCAGGCGGGTTGCACGCTCCATCGCTTTGTACTGCAGCGCCGGATCAACGCCGCGCTCGTAGCGGTGAGACGCGTCGGTGTGCAGGCCGTGACGGCGCGCGCGGCCGGTGATGGAGAGCGGGCTGAAGAACGCACACTCCAGCAGGACGTTTTGCGTTTCGTCGTTGACGCCAGAGTGTTCGCCACCAAAGATACCGCCCATCGCCAGCGCTTTGCTGTGGTCAGCAATCACCAGGGTGTCGGCGTTTAGTTTGGCTTCTGTGCCGTCCAGCAGCACCAGGGTTTCCCCCTCTTTCGCCATGCGCACAACGATGCCGCCGTCGATACGATCTTTATCGAACGCGTGCATCGGCTGGCCCAGCTCCAGCAGAACGTAGTTAGTGACGTCAACCACGGCGTCGATTGAGCGGATACCGCAGCGGCGCAGCTTCTCTTTCATCCAAAGCGGGGTTGGCGCTTTAACGTTAATGCCTTTTACCACGCGACCGAGGTAGCGCGGGCAGGCATCAGCAGCGTCAACCTGAATCGGCAGCACGTCACTGATGGTCGCTTCAACCGGCACAATCTCCGGCGCGTTGAGTTCGGTCTGGTTCAGTACGGCAACGTCGCGCGCCACGCCGATGATACCTAAGCAGTCGGCACGGTTTGGCGTGACGCTGATTTCGATAGTATTGTCATCAAGCTTCAGGTATTCACGGATATCGGTGCCAACTGGCGCATCCAGCGGCAGCTCGATGATGCCGTTGTGGTCGTCGGAAATACCCAGCTCGGAGAACGAGCACAGCATGCCTTCAGACGGCTCACCGCGCAGCTTGGCCGCTTTGATTTTGAAATCACCCGGCAGCACGGCACCGACGGTCGCCACGGCCACCTTCAGGCCCTGACGGCAGTTTGGCGCACCGCAGACGATGTCCAGCAGACGGTCGCCGCCTACGTTCACTTTTGTCACGCGCAGTTTGTCAGCGTTAGGGTGCTGGCCGCACTCGACTACTTCACCCACCACGACGCCGTTGAAGGCACCGGAAACCGGCTCAACGCCGTCAACTTCCAGGCCCGCCATGGTGATCTGGTTGGAAAGCGCTTCGCTGTCCAGCGTGGTGTTAACCCATTCGCGTAACCACAGTTCACTGAATTTCATTGTTCTGTCCTGCCCTTATTTAAACTGTTTGAGGAAACGCAGATCGTTTTCGAAGAATGCACGTAAGTCGGTCACGCCGTAGCGCAACATGGTCAAACGCTCCATGCCCATGCCGAACGCAAAGCCGGAATAAACTTCCGGATCGATGCCCACGTTGCGCAGCACGTTTGGATGCACCATGCCGCAGCCCAGCACTTCCAGCCATTTGCCGTTTTTACCCATCACGTCAACTTCCGCAGACGGTTCGGTGAACGGGAAGTAGGACGGACGGAAACGAACCTGCAAATCTTCCTCAAAGAAGTTGTTCAGGAAATCGTGCAGCGTGCCCTTCAGGTTGGTGAAGCTGATGTTTTTATCAACAATCAGACCTTCCATCTGGTGGAACATTGGGGTGTGGGTCTGATCGTAGTCGTTACGATACACGCGGCCCGGCGCGATGATGCGGATTGGCGGTTCCTGATCCTTCATGGTACGGATCTGAACGCCAGAGGTCTGGGTACGCAGCAGACGCGTCGCGTCAAACCAGAAAGTGTCGTGGTCAGCGCGTGCCGGATGATGGCCAGGAATGTTCAGGGCGTCGAAGTTGTGGTAATCATCTTCGATTTCCGGGCCAGTCGCCACGGTAAAGCCGAGCTCACCGAAGAAACTTTCAATACGATCGATAGTACGGGTAACCGGATGCAGACCACCGTTTTCAATACGGCGACCCGGCAGAGAAACGTCGATGGTTTCTGCCGCAAGACGCGCGTTTAGTACCGCGCTCTCCAGTTCGGCCTTACGCGCGTTCAGCGCCTGCTGAACCTGCTCTTTGGCTTCGTTAATCACCGCACCCGCTGCCGGGCGTTCTTCTGGCGGCAGTTCACGCAGGGTTGTCATTTGAAGGGTCAGGTGCCCTTTCTTCCCAAGATATTCGACGCGGACATTGTCTAACGCGGCAACATCTGAGGCCTGATTAATGGCGGCTGTTGCACTGGCAACCAGCTCTGCGAGATGTGACATGATTTTCCTCATTATGTCGGTGCAGACACCGATTTGGTGGAGTTATTCTCTCAAATTCAGGCACAAAAAAAGCCTCCATCGGGAGGCTTATCTGGCGCTGTTTTTCGTTTCATCTTTCACGCGCTAGCCTCCTGGAGTCAGGTGCTAAAGTAAAAGAAGAAGCGGAAAATAGCAGCATTCATGCTTGCGTTACCTTGTTGGGTAAAAACCGGTAAGACCTTATTGAAAAGCCTGCACGGATAAATGTCAATCTTCTGATGGTGTTAAATGAAAAGAGGGAGCCAGGCCCCCTCTCTCAACTGGCTTATGCCAGTGCTGCTTTCGCTTTTTCGACCAGAGCGGTGAACGCTACTTTGTCGAATACTGCGATGTCAGCCAGGATCTTACGGTCGATTTCAACAGAGGCTTTTTTCAGGCCGTTGATGAATTTGCTGTAAGAAATACCGTTCTGACGTGCTGCTGCGTTGATACGCGCAATCCACAGTTGACGGAACTGACGCTTACGCTGACGACGGTCACGGTAAGCGTACTGACCTGCTTTGATAACAGCCTGGAAGGCAACGCGGTATACGCGTGAACGCGCACCGTAGTAGCCTTTAGCTTGTTTCAAAATTTTCTTGTGACGTGCACGTGCAATTACACCACGTTTTACGCGAGCCATATGTGCTCTCCTGTATCTATATTCTTAGTAAAAAATTAAACGTTAACGGCTTATGCGTACGGCAGGCACGCGATAACCAGACCCAGATCGCCTTTAGAAACAAGGCCTTTTGGACGCAGGTGACGTTTACGCTTAGTAGATTTTTTGGTCAGAATATGACGCAGGTTTGCGTGCTTACGCTTAAATCCACCACCACCGGTTTTTTTGAAGCGCTTAGCAGCACCGCGTACGGTCTTAATTTTTGGCATCTTAATAACTTCCACTTCGCATTGTTAAATAAACGAAACATAGGCGAACAAAACCTATGAAACCCGAAGGCTCCACAGATTTTGCTGCTTGAAGGCCTTACTGTTTCTTCTTAGGAGCGAGCACCATGATCATCTGGCGGCCTTCGATCTTCGTAGGGAAGGATTCGACTACTGCCAGTTCACTCAGATCGTCACGGACGCGGTTAAGCACTTCCATACCAATCTGTTGGTGGGCCATCTCACGACCGCGGAAACGCAGTGTGATCTTGGCCTTATCGCCATCTTCCAGAAAGCGAATCAGGCTGCGGAGTTTTACCTGATAATCGCCATCGTCGGTACCAGGACGGAATTTGATTTCCTTAACCTGGATAACTTTTTGCTTCTTCTTCTGTTCCTTAGAAGACTTACTCTTTTCATAAAGGAACTTGCCGTAGTCCATGATACGACAAACTGGCGGTTCGGCGTTAGGGCTGATTTCAACTAAATCTACTCCAGCTTCTTCAGCCTTTTCGATCGCTTCTCTCAGACTCACAATCCCCAGCTGCTCGCCTTCCAGACCTGTTAAGCGAACTTCCTGGGCGCGAATCTCGCCATTGATACGATTCGGACGTGCCGTTTGAACTCGTTTTCCGCCTTTAATACCTTATTCCTCCAGTTGTTGAAGACTGCGGCTGCGAATCTCGTGTTGCAGCTTCTCAATCACTTCACTTACGTCCAGGCTGCCCAGGTCTTTACCACGGCGGGTGCGAACGGCAACTTTGCCTGCTTCCACCTCTTTATCACCACAGACCAACATATACGGGACACGACGTAAAGTGTGCTCGCGGATTTTAAAGCCAATCTTCTCATTTCTCAAGTCTGCTTTTACGCGAATGCCCGCATTTTGTAGTTTCTGCGTCAATTCTTTAACGTAATCTGCCTGAGAATCGGTAATGTTCATCACCACGACCTGCACTGGCGCAAGCCAGGTTGGGAAGAAGCCCGCGAACTCTTCGGTCAGGATGCCGATGAAGCGCTCCAGAGAACCGAGAATAGCACGGTGAATCATGACCGGTACCTGACGCTCGTTGTCTTCGCCAACATAAGAGGCGCTTAAACGCTGCGGCAGGGAGAAGTCCAGCTGTACAGTACCGCACTGCCATGCGCGATCGAGGCAGTCATACAGGGTAAATTCAATTTTCGGACCGTAGAATGCACCCTCGCCCAGCTGGTATTCGAACGGAATACCGTTCTCTTCCAGCGCTACGGCGAGATCCGCTTCTGCGCGATCCCAGGTCTCATCGCTACCGATACGTTTTTCCGGACGCGTTGAGAGTTTGACCACGATCTTCTCGAAGCCAAAGGTGCTGTACATATCGTAGACCATACGAATACAGGCGTTAACTTCATCACGAACCTGATCTTCAGTACAGAAGATATGCGCATCATCCTGCGTAAAGCCACGCACGCGCATCAGACCGTGCAGCGCGCCTGATGGCTCGTTACGGTGGCAGCTACCGAACTCCGCCATACGCAGCGGCAGGTCGCGGTAGGATTTCAGACCCTGGTTGAAGATCTGAACGTGCCCCGGGCAGTTCATTGGCTTGATGCAGTATTCACGGTTCTCGGACGAGGTGGTGAACATCGCATCTTTGTAGTTGTCCCAGTGGCCGGTTTTTTCCCACAGCACACGGTCCATCATGAACGGGCCTTTCACTTCCTGATACTGGTACTCTTTCAGCTTGGAACGTACGAACGTTTCCAGTTCACGGAAGATAGTCCAGCCATCGTTATGCCAGAACACCATACCCGGCGCTTCTTCCTGCATGTGGTACAGGTCAAGCTGCTTACCGATTTTACGGTGGTCACGCTTCGCGGCCTCTTCCAGGCGCTGCAGGTACGCGTTCAGGGCTTTCTTATCCGCCCATGCGGTACCATAGATACGCTGCAACATCTTGTTGTTGCTGTCGCCACGCCAGTAGGCGCCGGCGATCTTCATCAGTTTGAAATGATGACAGAAGCGCATGTTCGGCACGTGCGGTCCACGGCACATGTCGACGTATTCTTCGTGATGGTACAAGCCAGGCTTGTCATCATGAGCAATGTTTTCATCGAGAATAGAGACTTTATAGCTCTCGCCACGCTTGACGAAGGTTTCACGCGCTTCGTGCCAGCTGACTTTCTTCTTGATGACGTCATAGTTGGTCTCGGCGAGCTCGTGCATACGTTTTTCGAGCGCGTCGATATCTTCCTGGGTCAGGGTGTGGTCAAGATCAACGTCGTAGTAGAAACCGTTGTCGATAACCGGACCGATCGCCATTTTGGTGTTTGGCCACAGCTGCTTGATAGCATGACCCAACAGGTGTGCGCAGGAGTGACGAATGATCTCCAGACCTTCTTCGTCTTTCGCGGTGATGATTGCAAGCGTCGCATCGTTTTCAATCAGATCGGACGCATCAACCAGTTCACCGTTAACACGGCCGGCGATGGTCGCTTTCGCGAGGCCAGGACCGATGTCAAGGGCGACATCCATAGGGCTAACAGCGTGGTCGAAATGGCGTTGGCTGCCATCAGGAAGAGTAATTACAGGCATTTTATATCCTTATTTGCAGTGATGCCCCACACATAAGAGCATATACAAAGAAAATAATCGTGATTTGACAATAGATTACGACACCATCTGACCAACAATCGTCAAATTGGTTCGTCATCATGCACCTGCCGAATTCAGATTAATGCGGATTTACGGCAAGCGACGTAATGTTAACACTATCAGCAAGGAGATTGCACCCTCTGCAGCCAGAATGATGGGCTGGCACGTAGCGTAAATTTGCAGATTGCATCTCTCCGGCGCTCGCATTTCAGACATGCTGGGCTACTCTTGAACATGCCTTTTATATCAACAGGTGCATACCATGAATGTATCCAGTAGAACGGTTGTGATTTTGAACATCCTTTCCGCAACAGGTCTAGTGTTGATCCTCGCCGAACGATTCCACTGGTTCTAAGCCGACCCCTTGTTGGCATAACTCGATCGCTCCCGGGAAGGCGCATCTTTTGGCCCCGTTTGATAGACTATGCGTATCAACGAACAAGGATTAAGTTATGCCAACAAAACGATTTGCCGTAAAACACTGGAAAATGGTGCTGGTGCTGGTTGCCATCTGCGGTGCAATGCTGTTATTTCGGTGGGCGGCAATGATTTGGGGCTAAGTACAAATAAAAATAAATGCCGTTGCGCGTGATGAAAATTTATTGGCGCGGGTTAACCATAATAATGAAAACGGGCCGACACTTTCATCGGCCCGCTATGATTACATTTTATAGCCCAGCGAAATCGTGGTTCTGCGATCGGTATGATCCGGTGCCGTTTCTGGCGGTGAAGAGTTCCAGGTCACGTTGTAGGCCAATTTCAAACCGAAGTGTTCATTGATAGCCACATTCAAAGCACTTTCGGAATTCAGCGTCGTATCCTCGGCACCAAACACAGAAACACCCTGCGTAAATTTGGTGTTGTCGGTCATCTGCCAGGCATACGTGCCGGAAGCATAGCCCAGCGGCTGGGTTTCATTTTCGCCATTGGTGTACTCGTCATAGCGGACACCAGGACCGAATTCGAAACGGAGGCTGTGTACCGGACCATTCAGGAACTGACGACCATAACCGGCGGTGAACACATCGCGCTGGCGATAGCCGTTGAAGCGGTCGGTTAACCAACTTGCCTGACCAAAGATGTAGTCATAGTCGGTCATGTTGTAACGGCTACGTCCACCGACCGTGTATTTCTCGGATGAGCGTTCATCGTTAGCGGACGTGTTGCTGGCATTCCCCCACAGCGACCATGCAGTGGTATTGCCGTACCAGGTCAGGGTGCTGTCCGCCGTCAGAGAAGAGCTTTTCGTATTACCCGATTGCGCGAGATACCCGGCGTTCAGGTTACCTTCAAACGGTTTTTTGGCAGTGGAGGGATCGTCCATGACAGTAAAAACGGTGTCATCGGCGGCTGCATTCAGTGATGCAAAAACGCCACCCGCCAGCATCAGTGCTGCGGGTACTGTCTTCAAAAGCTTCATTTTATTTAAGGAGTCCGTACAACAAAAAAAGAGACCACCACGGTCTCGGAAACTTTCTTGAGGATCAATGACAAGGCGTCCAGAGAAAGGTAACAAATTATAAAAAGGCGCAAATAACATAGCAATATTTTCTTATTTCATTTTTTGAATAAGAACGATCTCAAAACGCGTTTTATTTTATATATCCCTCATCGCATTTATGTCAGCATTCATTTTTAAAATCATACTGTTATTTACATTGCCTTCCTGTCGATCGGTGCCAGGCTTAAAAGAACCCATGCTAAAAGGAGGTTATGATGGCTTCTATTTATACGCTGACGCTCTCCCCTTCCCTCGACTCCGCGACCATAACGCCGCAGATTTACCCGGAAGGTAAACTACGCTGTAGCGCACCCGTATTTGAGCCGGGCGGTGGCGGGATTAACGTTGCGCGCGCGATTACCCACCTCGGTGGTAAAGCGACTGCCATCTTTCCGGCCGGTGGTGCAACGGGGGAGCATCTTGTTGCCTTGCTGGCCGATGAACAGGTTGCCGTGGATACCGTTGACGCCAAAGACTGGACCCGGCAGAACCTGCATGTCCACGTTGAGTCCAGCGGGGAACAGTATCGTTTCGTTATGCCAGGCGCCAGGCTGAGCGATGATGAGTTTCGTCAGCTGGAAGAGAAGGTGCTAACCATTGAAAGCGGCTCGCTGCTGGTCATCAGCGGTAGCCTGCCGCCAGGCGTCAAAACAGAAAAGCTGACAGCACTGGTTGATGCCGTACTTCAGCGCGGCATTCGCTGCATTGTCGACAGTTCAGGCGAAGCCCTGCAGGCGGCATTAGAACCCGGACAGCTTGAGCTCGTTAAGCCTAACCAGAAAGAACTGAGTGCGCTTGTTAATCGCGAACTTAGCCAGCCGGATGACGTGCGTACTGCCGCAGAAGAACTGGTTCGCAGCGGCAAAGCGCACCGCGTTGTCGTCTCTCTCGGTCCTCAGGGTGCGCTGGCCGTCGACAAGACGGGCTTTGTGCAGGTTGTTCCGCCCCCAATGAAGAGCCAGAGCACCGTCGGCGCAGGCGACAGTATGGTCGGCGCGATGGCGCTGAAGCTGGCGCAGGGCGCATCACTTCTGGAGATGACGCGCTATGGCGTCGCGGCGGGGAGTGCCGCCACCATCAATCAGGGAACGCGCCTGTGTTCGCTTGCCGATACGCAGAAAATCGTCGATTACCTGTCACGAAGCTAACCGATATATCCCCCTCCTGACGGAGGGGGGGATATCTGTGGAAGTCGCCAAATATGGCGTATCGACTATGCTAAAAAAACTTTCAGGATAACAACGAGGTGAATTATGAGCAGTGGTGATATCACCCGCTACGTCGTGACCATCAGCCTTCATGAAGCATCGCTGACCGAGCTTAACGAGCTCAACAATGCCTTTACACGGGCGAATTTCCTGTTCACGCTAACGGATGACGAAGGTCATATTCATGATTTAGGCACCCTGGCGTTTGGCCTGATCGCAGCCCTGAGTGAAGAAGAGGTGCATGCGCTGGCCGCCAGCCTGGTGGAAAGCGTGACCGACAAGCCTGCCGACATCACCGTGGAGACGTGGGAACGCTGGCAGAAAAAAGAACAATAAGTGCCCTGCATGAAATTAATCCGCTCAGGTGTGCGTTAGTTCGTATTTTTTTACCGCAGTTATGCGCTAACTTTATGATCTGGCAGACAACATGGGAGAGTCAACATGTGGCAGGCTATCAGTCATCTTTTACATGAGCAATTGGGTGAAGGTGAAATTGAACTGCGTAACGAGCTGCCGGGCGGGGAAATTCACGCCGCGTGGCATTTACGCTACGCAGGACGCGATCTGTTCGTTAAATGCGACGAGCGAGAGCTGCTCCCGATTTTTACCGCTGAAGCCGATCAGCTTGAACTGTTGTCCCGCAGTAAAACGGTGACGGTACCTGAGGTGCTGGCCGTGGGCAGTGACCGGGACTACAGCTTTCTGGTGATGGACTATCTCCCTGCCCGCCCGTTGGACGCCCATAATGCCTTTATTCTCGGGCAACAGTTAGCGCGCCTGCACCAGTGGAGCGACCAGCCCCAGTTTGGTCTCGACTTCGACAACGACCTTTCCACCACGCCGCAGCCCAATGCCTGGCAGCGCCGCTGGTCGACGTTCTTTGCCGAGCAGCGCATCGGATGGCAGCTTGAACTGGCAGCAGAGAAAGGGCTGGAATTTGGCAACATTGATGCCATCGTCGAGCATGTGCAACAGCGCCTGGCCTCCCACCAGCCTCAGGCGTCTTTGCTACACGGTGATTTATGGTCCGATAACTGCGCGCTGGGCCCCAACGGCCCGTATATCTTCGACCCGGCCTGCTACTGGGGCGACAGAGAGTGCGATTTGGCCATGTTGCCCCTGCATCCCGAACAACCGCCGCAAATATACGATGGCTATCAGTCTGTCTCCCCCCTGCCGCCGGACTTCCTTGAGCGCCAGCCCGTGTATCAGCTCTATACGCTGATGAACCGAGCCATTCTTTTTGGCGGGCAACATCTGGTCAACGCCCAGCGCGCGCTTGAACGCGTGCTTGCGGCTTAAAGACAAAACGGGTGGCCTTGCCGCCACCCTAATTCGTTACAGAAAACCGAGCAGTGAGAAGAAGAAATATCCCGCCACGATGATGATAACCGGCAGGATATAGAGCGGGAAAATTTGCAGGAAAATGGTGTGACGAGGCACCACAATGCGGGATTCAATCTGCTCCCGGCTCATTCCTTCAGGACCTTTCGCCTTCTCAAGGATAAGCTGATCTTCCACCCCTTCGCGTAAAAAACGGGTCTGGCGACTCATTCGTGCGCCCGATGCCTGCAGCGCCATCGCAATAAAAATCAGCGCATAGATAATCCAGAACCCAACATTCAGCTGCTGGTGAAAGTCCGGCGTTGGCGAGTTGAACCAGAAGACGTTCAGGAACGGGGTGTTAAACCGCACCATCTCAATCATGACATGCGCAAAATCAAGCATTACCGCATTAATGCCCGGCTGTTTTTCGCTGTGATCGTACATAAACTTCAGCACGGATATCAGCGTAGAAATGACGGCAGGAATAAAAATCACCCAGCCTGCAATACGTTTTAAGACAGCAATGCGTCCAGCTTGTTGATACGTCATCAGTTCCTCTTCATAAAGACGCGTGATTTGAGCCTAAGTCTACCTGCTGGACATCAATTTCGCCCGCTCTTTAAAAGCAATATGCTAAATTGCAGACTGTGCTTAGCACTTATCGTCTGTCGAACACCTGGATAAGGAGACGTTGTGATGTCGACACCGCGCCAGATACTTGCCGCTATTTTTGACATGGATGGATTACTGATTGATTCCGAGCCGTTGTGGGATCGCGCCGAGCTGGACGTGATGGCCAGCCTGGGCGTTGATATCAGTCGCCGTAATGAACTTCCCGACACGCTGGGCCTGCGTATTGATATGGTCGTTGACCTGTGGTACGCCCAACAGCCGTGGGTTGGGCCCGATCGCGACGAAGTCACCTCGCGAATTATCAGCCGCGCCATCGCGCTGGTGGAGGAGAACAAGCCGCTCTTGCCGGGCGTACATGAGGCTATCGCGCTGTGCAAATCTCAGGGGCTGAAGGTTGGCCTGGCTTCCGCTTCACCGCTGCATATGCTGGAAAAAGTGCTGATCATGTTTGAGCTGCGCGACAGTTTTGACGCCCTGGCGTCTGCGGAAAAACTGCCCTACAGCAAGCCACATCCGCAGGTCTATATGGACTGTGCCGCGAAGCTGGGTCTTGATCCGCTTACCTGCGTCGCGCTGGAAGATTCAGTAAACGGCATGGTGGCCTCCAAAGCCGCGCGTATGCGCTCCATTGTGGTTCCCGATGAAGAAAACCGCCACGATCCGCGGTATGCTCTTGCCGACGTTAAGCTGAATTCGCTGGCTGAACTGACGGTACAACACCTGCGCGGCGAATAGCGCCCCTCCTACAGGCAGCGTCATGCTGCCTGATAAAAACAAAACACAGTTTCATTTTGTTTGCTTTTCTCATCCCGGCCTCCTATCTTTAACGTCAACACGACGATAACCAGCTTCTGAGGCGCGTATGATACTGGACACCTTTACTCTTTCAGGCAAAGTAGCCCTCATCACCGGGTGCGATACCGGGCTGGGGCAAGGTATGGCTATTGCGCTGGCGCAGGCAGGTTGCGATATCGTTGGGGTAAATCGCAAAGCTCCAGAGAAAACGGCCAGCGCCGTCACCGCCCTGGGAAGACGTTTTGTGGCTATTCGGGCCGATCTGAGCCAGCAGGAAAATCTTCAGTACGTCGTGGACACCGCCGTGGCGGAGATGGGACGAATTGATATTCTGGTGAACAATGCTGGGACGATTCGCCGGGAGGAGGCTCTGACGTTCAGCGAAAAAGACTGGGATGACGTTATGAACCTGAATCTCAAGTCGCTCTTTTTCCTCTCTCAGGCGGTCGCTAAGCGATTTATCACCCAGGGCCAGGGCGGCAAAATTATCAATATCGCCTCTATGCTCTCCTTTCAGGGCGGCATTCGCGTGCCGTCGTATACCGCCTCGAAAAGTGGCGTACTGGGGATCACGCGCCTGCTGGCAAATGAGTGGGCGCTACATGGCATCAACGTGAATGCCATCGCGCCGGGCTACATGGCGACGAACAACACGCAGCAGCTGCGCGATAACGAACAGCGTAACGCGGAGATCCTTGACCGCATCCCGGCGGGTCGATGGGGAGTACCGGATGACCTTCAGGGGCCGGTCGTCTTTTTAGCCTCCCCCGCATCAGATTACGTGAATGGTCACACCTTAGCCGTCGACGGCGGCTGGCTGGTGCGCTGAGGCGCGTTTGTGACAAACAGTTACACCGTCACCTCTTTCGCCCACTGTATAAAAACCCTATACTGTATAAATTGACAGTTTCGTGGGTTTTATCATGACGGCGGAAGGCCACCTGCTTTTTTCAATTGCGTGCGCAGTATTTGCCAAAAACGCAGAACTTACTCCCGTGCTTGCACAGGGAGACTGGTGGCATATTGTCCCTTCCGCCGTTTTAACCTGTCTCCTGCCCGACATTGACCACCCAAAATCCTTCCTCGGACAGCGCCTGAAGTGGGTGTCGAAGCCCATCGCCCGCGCGTTCGGCCACCGCGGGTTTACCCACAGCCTGCTGGCCGTTTTTGGCCTGCTCACGCTTTTCTATTTAAAAGTCCCTGAAAGCTGGATAGTGCCGGGCGATGCCATTCAGGGCATGGTGCTGGGTTATTTAAGCCATATCCTCGCCGATATGCTGACGCCCGCGGGCGTGCCGTTGCTTTGGCCCTGCCGCTGGCGTTTCCGTTTTCCGATCCTTGCGCCGCAGAAAGGGAATCAGCTTGAACGCGTGCTGTGCATGGCGCTGTTCGCCTACGCCGTCTGGATGCCGCAAACCTTGCCCGAAAACAGTGCAGTGCGCTGGTCTTCCCAGATGATCAATTCGCTGCAATTTCAGTTCAATCGTTTTATTCATCACCAGATTGAACAGTAAACCAACAAAATCATTCCATTTGTCATAAACCATTCCATTTGGATATAAGCGCCACATCACACTTCTGCTAACCTTCCGCCAACAGGATCGGGAAAAACCGATCCCACATAATAAATCAGGAGAACGGGGATGAACTTTCCACTCATCGCGAACATAGTCGTGTTCGTCGTATTACTATTGCTTCTCGCGCAGGCGCGCCACAAACAGTGGAGCCTGGCGAAAAAAGTACTGGTCGGTCTGGTCATGGGTGTGGCGTTTGGTCTGGCCTTACACGCCGTCTACGGCTCCGATAATCCGGTACTGAAAGAGTCCATTCAGTGGTTCAACATTGTCGGTAACGGCTACGTCCAACTGCTGCAGATGATCGTTATGCCGCTGGTGTTCGCCTCTATTCTGAGCGCCGTAGCCCGTCTGCACAACGCAACTCAGCTGGGTAAAATCAGCTTTCTGACTATTGGTACGCTGCTCTTTACCACGCTGATTGCCGCGCTGGTGGGGGTGCTGGTTACCAACCTGTTTGGCCTGACGGCCGAAGGTCTGGTTCAGGGTACCGCTGAAACGGCGCGTCTGACCGCAATTCAAACCAACTACGTGGGTAAAGTGGCTGATCTGACGGTTCCGCAGATGGTCCTCTCCTTCATTCCGAAGAACCCGTTTGCTGACCTGACCGGTGCAAGCCCAACCTCTATCATCAGCGTGGTGATCTTCGCGGCATTCCTGGGCGTGGCTGCGCTTAAGCTGCTGAAAGACGACGCGCCGAAAGGCGAACGCGTGCTGATGGCGATTGATACCCTGCAAAGCTGGGTGATGAAGCTGGTCCGTCTGGTCATGCAGCTGACGCCATACGGCGTTCTGGCACTGATGACCAAAGTGGTAGCCGGCTCTAACCTGCAGGACATCATTAAGCTGGGCAGCTTCGTTGTCGCCTCTTATCTGGGCCTGGGCATTATGTTCGTGGTGCACGGTATCCTGCTGGGCGTGAACGGCGTCAGCCCGCTGAAATACTTCCGCAAAGTATGGCCGGTACTGACCTTTGCCTTCACCAGCCGTTCCAGCGCAGCGTCTATTCCGCTGAACGTTGAAGCACAGACCCGTCGTCTGGGCGTGCCGGAATCTATCGCCAGCTTCTCTGCCTCCTTTGGTGCTACCATCGGTCAGAACGGCTGTGCGGGGCTCTACCCGGCGATGCTGGCGGTGATGGTTGCCCCAACCGTGGGTATCAACCCGCTGGATCCGGTCTGGATCGCCACGCTAGTCGGGATTGTTACCATCAGCTCCGCCGGCGTTGCAGGTGTCGGCGGCGGTGCAACCTTCGCCGCGCTGATTGTGCTGCCCGCGCTGGGCCTGCCCGTCACGCTGGTCGCCCTGCTGATCTCCGTTGAACCGCTGATCGATATGGGCCGTACCGCGCTGAACGTGAGCGGCTCCATGACTGCCGGTACGCTGACCAGCCAGTGGCTGAAGCAGACCGACAAAGCCATTCTGGAAAGTGAAGACGACGCCGAGCTGGCGCACCGTTAATCTCGATAGAAATAAAAAAACCGCCTGATGGCGGTTTTTTTATGGCTGTTATTCTTCAACCTCTTCATCCTGGCGGATTTGCGTCGCCCATCGCTGGGCTGACTCCGGCACGGAAAACGCCGGCGACCGGCGGAAATGTTCCCCCATCAGGACAAAAGCCACATATTTACCGCGAAGCAGCCAGACATCACGAAAACCATCCACTTTCAGGGCATGGTCAGGCGGCGCGGGCTCAACGCGGGGCACATAGCTAATAACCTGGCGGTTTTGTTGACGAAGAGGTTTCATAAGCGACGGATTCACTAAAGCAAATTCTTGAAGCAGGAAAATTCTATGATAGCCGATCCTGCTGCCTTACGTCGCGCTCCGAGTGGGTGAGATGGCTCCTTCGTTAATAACGTCATGTGAAAAACGCTTAGTTAGCGAGCTATCTCACGACATTGTTCTATCCTTAATAGGGTTTTTAGCAATGGATAAAGGAGAAGCGTGCAATGTCGAACAAAGATAAATCACATCAATCACCGATTCATGGCACTGAAGAATCTCAACCGGGTATGGACTCTCTCGCCCCTGCTGACGGCTCTCACCGCCCCTCGCCGGGCCCATCAGCCCCTGGCGAACAACCAACCGCGCCGGGAAGCATGAAATCGCCGGACACCGGAAACGAGAAGCTGAAATCACTTGAGTCACACCGTAAAGGCGGCGAAGGTTTTGCACTCACCACCAATCAGGGCGTGCGCATTGCTGACGATCAAAACTCCCTTCGCGCAGGCACGCGCGGACCGACCCTGCTGGAAGATTTCATCCTGCGGGAAAAAATTACCCATTTTGACCACGAGCGAATTCCGGAACGCATCGTTCACGCGCGCGGTTCTGCGGCGCACGGCTTCTTCCAGCCCTATAAAAGCCTGAAAGCGATCACCAAAGCGGATTTCCTCTCCGACCCGGATAAAATCACGCCGGTCTTTGTGCGTTTCTCCACCGTGCAGGGTGGCGCAGGTTCGGCAGATACGGTGCGTGATATCCGCGGCTTTGCCACCAAGTTTTATACCGAAGAGGGTATTTTCGATCTGGTGGGCAATAACACCCCGGTGTTTTTCATTCAGGATGCGCATAAATTTCCTGACTTTGTCCATGCGGTAAAACCGGAGCCCCACTGGGCCATACCCCAGGGACAAAGTGCGCACGATACCTTCTGGGACTATGTCTCCCTGCAGCCTGAAACCTTACACAACGTGATGTGGGCGATGTCCGACCGTGGGATCCCGCGCAGCTATCGCACGATGGAAGGGTTCGGTATTCATACCTTCCGCATGATCAACGCGGAAGGAAAAGCCACGTTTGTGCGCTTCCACTGGAAGCCGGTAGCGGGCAAAGCCTCGCTGGTATGGGACGAGGCGCAGAAGCTCACCGGACGCGATCCGGACTTCCATCGCCGCGAACTGTGGGAATCCATTGAAGCGGGTGACTTCCCGGAATATGAACTGGGCTTACAGCTGATCCCGGAAGAAGACGAGTTTAAGTTCGATTTCGACCTGCTTGACCCGACAAAACTCATCCCTGAGGAGCTGGTGCCCGTTCAGCTGGTGGGGAAAATGGTGCTTAACCGCAACCCGGATAATTTCTTTGCCGAAAACGAGCAGGCCGCATTCCACCCGGGCCACATCGTCCCCGGACTGGATTTCACCAACGATCCACTCTTACAGGGACGTCTGTTCTCGTATACCGATACGCAGATTAGCCGTCTTGGCGGGCCGAACTTCCACGAGATCCCGATTAACCGCCCAACCTGCCCGTACCATAACTTCCAGCGCGACGGGATGCACCGTCAGGATATTGATACCAACCCGGCAAACTATGAGCCGAACTCCATCAACGACAACTGGCCGCGAGAAACCCCGCCGGGGCCGAAACGCGGCGGATTCGAATCGTACCAGGAGCGTATCGACGGCAACAAAATTCGCGAGCGCAGCCCCTCGTTCGGTGAGTATTACGCCCACCCTCGCCTGTTCTGGAACAGCCAGACGCCGATTGAGCAACAGCACATCATCGGCGGCTTTAGCTTCGAACTGAGCAAAGTGGTGCGCACCTACATCCGCGAGCGCGTGGTCGATCAGCTGGCGCACATTGATATTCAGCTTGCCCAGAGCGTGGCGGATAACCTTGGTATCACACTAACGGACGAACAGCGCAACCTTGCGCCACCGAAAGAGGTTAACGGCGTGAAGAAAGATCCATCGCTGAGCCTGTATGCGGTGCCGGGGGGTTCAATTAAAGGCCGCGTGGTCGCCATCCTGCTGAACGACAAAACCCGCGCCAGCGACGTGCTGGGGATTATGCAGGCGCTAAAAACCCAGGGCGTACACGCCAAACTGCTCTATTCCCGCATGGGTGAAGTGACGGCTGATGACGGCTCCGTGCTGCCGGTCGCGGCGACATTTGCCGGTGCGCCATCGCTGACCGTCGATGCGGTGATCGTGCCGTGCGGGGATATTGCCAGCCTGCTGACCAACGGCGACGCCGTCTATTATCTGCTGGAAGCCTATAAGCACCTGAAGCCCATTGCGCTGTCCGGCGACGCACGACAGTTTAAAGCACAGCTGAAGGTGGCCGATCAGGGTGAGGACGGCATTGTCGAGGGCGATAGCGTTGACGATGCCTTTATGACGAAGCTGTTTGATTTGCTCGCCGCGCACCGCGTCTGGTCGCGCAGCAGTAAGATTGATCAGATTCCGGCGTAAAAACCATTCCCGGTTGTGCGGCCTCGCCCCTCTCCTACGGGAGAGGGAGAAAACAATAAAAACGGTAACCCAGGTTACCGTTTTGCTTTTACCTCGCCACCCGGCACTTCTTACAGATCCCCAAACGTCCCCAACCGATACCCACGCTCGGCAATGGCGTATTTCAGCGACGGCGACGTCAGGACATCCAGCTCCGCCAGGCGCGGCCAGCAGTAGGCGCTCTTACGCACGGTGTTATCGACAAAGGCAGGATGCGCCATGACCTCCAGCGACCGTTCCCCCCGCGCGGCGGAATCATCCAGCACCTTGAGGAACAGCGCTTCGTCGATCTCGTCACCGTAAAAGGCGCTGCTGAACCCCTCAGTTGTTGTCACGGCACAGTCCTGCACGCCCTGCGCCTCACGATCCACGCGCATCGCCACGCCTTTGCGTTGGGCAAATGCCGCAACAATCGGGAAAATCGCCGGGATCATGTGCACATGATGGTGGCTGTCGATGTGCGTCGGCACCTTGCCAAAAAGATCAACAAAGCGGTTGTACTGGCAGTCCAGCTCACGGGCAATCTCTTCGAGCGGCAGAGCGTCCTGCTCCGCCAGATCCCAAATCCATTTGCCCAGCAGACCGTCACGCGTCAGGCCCGGCATGGGCGAAAGCGGCATCCCGAGCGTCAGCACAAAATGCATGCCGACACCCAGCTCTGGCACCTCGCGGCTCAACTGCGCCGCGTGTTCAACCGCTTCACCGTTCACCAGTGCCGTTGTAGAGGTCACTACCCCGCGGCGACAGGCTTCAATAATGCCGTAGTTCTGGCCTTTCGAAAGGCCAAAGTCATCAGCATTAACGATCAGCAGGTTTTCCATTGTGCGTCCTCTCAGTGTTGTTTGAACTTCAGCTTCTCAATCGTGGCGGCAAAGTTCGGCAACCATTTTTCATGCGCCAGGATCATCTCGCTGGCCAGCTGCTCCGCATCGCGGTCGGAATGCACCAGCGGGCTGAGGTTCAGCGCCAGAAGCACGTCATTGAGTTCACCGCTCAGCGCCGCGTTGCTCGCCGCCACTTCAAAGCCTTTGATGGTGTGGATCAGGCCCATAACTTTGTCGTCGAAGTGGGTGATACGTGGATGCGGTTTAGCCCCCTCGCGCCCCAGAATGCAGGTCATCTCGACGGCCCAGTCCGCCGGGATATTGTCGATATGGCCGTGATGCGGCACGTTAACATAGTGCTCCGCCTGCTTGTCGTTGTAGATGGCGTTGATCACTTCACACGCTGCATCGGAGTAATAGGCCCCACCGCGCTGCTCAAGCGCTTTCGGTTTGACGTTCAGGTTCGGATCTTTATATAAATCGAACAGCTGTTTCTCAACTTTCTGAACGATTTGCGCACGCGCGCCGCCCTTATAGTACTCGCCCATTTCGATAGCCAGCATCTCTTTCTGCTTGAAGTAGTAAAGCAGGTACGAGCACGGCAGCAGATTCAGCGAGCGAATCAGCCCTTCGCTGAACGGCAGGTCAAAGATGTTCTTCACGGAGGCCGCGGTCAGGCGACCGGAAGCCACGCCGTCGAGCAGTTCGGCAAAGCGCGATTTTCCGTTCACGATGACGTCTTTAATGAACACCATGTGGTTCAGGCCGAACAGATCGATTGAGAGATCGTCACTGTCGGTCAGCTCCAGCACGTCGCGGATAAACATCTTCATGCCGATCGGGATATTACAGACGCCGATAAAGCGTTTGAAATTGGTATGACGATAAACCGCCTCGGTTACCATTCCGGCCGGGTTAGTGAAGTTAATCACCCACGCGTTCGGGCAGATCTCTTGCACATCTTTGACGATGTCGAAAATCACCGGAATGGTACGCAGGCCTTTGAACAGGCCGCCCGCGCCGTTGGTCTCCTGCCCCAGGTAGCCGTGACTCAGCGGAATACGCTCGTCCAGCTCGCGCGCTTTTAGCTGGCCGACGCGCAGCTGAGTGGTAACGAAATCCGCATCTTTCAGCGCCAGGCGACGATCGAGGGATTTATGCACGGTCATAGGCACGCCCGCTTTCTCAACCATGCGCTTGCACAGGTCGAAAATAATATCCAGCTTCTCCTGACCTTCCTCAACGTCCACCAGCCATAATTCGCTGACCGGTAATTCATGATAACGTTTCAGAAAACCTTCGAGTAATTCCGGGGTATAGCTGCTGCCGCCACCAATGGTTACGACTTTTAATTTCTTTTGCATAATATCTCCCTTAGCGTATCAGGTTAATCGCCTGCAGGGTATAGCGTACTCTTCCCGCTATTTGGGCAAGCCATTAAAGCAATATTTATGGCGGGTAATCCGCCGAAAGTTAATTAATTACCGTTAAATTCTTCCGGTAGCTGTTCGGTGTGAATGAGGTCAACTTCTTAAAAGTTTTAATAAACAGGCTGGGACTGCTATATCCTGACTCATAGGCAATATCGGTGACAGAATAGTTGGTAATCTCCAGCTGTTTTTTGGCAAAATTAATGCGGATTTCATTAATTATTTGCACCGGCGTTTTACGATAATAACGCTGCGTCGCGCGGGTCAGATATTCCTGGGATTTCCCCGAGAGGGATACCATATTTTCCAGCGCATTTTCGCTGAACTGGCCTTTATCGTGCATCAGTTCCACGGTGCTGCGCAGCCACTGTGGAACGTCATCCGTCACCTGCTGCTCTTCACGGTGATGCCGCAACCGGTTCATCACGTAGAAGGTCACCGTTTCAATAAATTCATCAAACTCATTGTCGCGGAAGTTAAGCGAGGCGATGACCGTTTCAATCCAGGTCATGAACTCGTTTTTCACACGATATACCTGGGACGCCACAAAGCAGAACGGCACCAGCGGCAGATAGTGCTTCTCAAAGAAGCGTCTGCTGACGCCCACGTTCAGAATGCGGGTCGCGCCAAATTCGTAAAAGCTCTGGTGATAGGAACCCATCGGCAGGAAGACAAAATCCCCTCGCTCCAGCAGGACGCGCTTACCGTTGATCTCCTGGTAGTAGCGGCCGGTCAGAACAATCGTGAACTCATAGTAGTCATGCTGGTGCAGACCGCTGGCGCTCTCCGTCTTGTTGTAGATAACCACGTGAAAATTTTTGCCATTAAACAGTTGCTGTTCAAATGCGGTTTTGATTTCCATCGTGCTGACCTCCTGCTGCTCAATCCGACCTAGTGCATTTTCTCGTGAAGCTCAATCAACTCCGCCACCAGCTCACGCGCCAGCATGGACGTCATCAGGTGATCCTGAGCGTGTACCAGCACCAGGCTGACCTTCATCTTCCCTTCGCCCTGGTCGCTTTCAATCAGCTTTGTCTGCACCAGGTGCGCTTCGTTCAGTGCCGTGCGGGACTGCTCCATCATGGTTTTCGCGGCGGCGAAATCGCCCTGCTTGGCCTGCTTCAGTGCGGCATACGCCAGGCTGCGCGCCTGCCCGGAGTTGATGATGAGGCCCATCACCACTTCTTCGAGATCGTTCTCTGCGGCTTCGTCTGCGACGATACTATCCAAATCTAACATGTTTTAGCTCCTTGTGGCTGGCGCGGGCTTCCCCGCGCCGGTCAATCTTAGAATTTCAGTGAGAGGGCAATTTCCTCTTCGCTCTCTTCTTCATCAATGATGGTGGCAGCTTTGTTCGCAATCGCCACGAACGGCATGTACAGCAGGGTGGCAATCCCGAGGTTGAATATCGCCAGCAGGAAGGCCGCGACGCTACCGTTGGTGTTAAAGAAGGCACCCAGACCTGCCGGCATGGTCCACGGAGCAATGTTGGTGATCGGTGGAATAATACCCATGTAGTAAGCCGTCAGGGTGATCGCTGCCAGCAGCGGCTGCACCAGGATGAACGGGATAAACATTACCGGGTTCATGATAATTGGCAGACCGAACAGAATCGGCTCGTTAATCTGGAAGATGCCTGATGGCAGGGCCAGTTTCGCCACCTGACGATAGTCAGCGCGACGAGAGACAATAAAGACCGCGATGATCAGACCCAGGGTCGCCCCGGTACCACCCAGGAAGATATAGGAGTCAAGCATCGGCTTCGCCCACACATGGAAGGTTTTACCTGCCGCCAGCGCCGCGTCAACGGAACCGTACTGCTGGTAAAGCGCAACGTTTTCCAGTGCCCATGGGGTCATAATTCCGCTGTCCAGCGCGGCCAGTGCCAGTGAACCATGCACGCCGAAGAACCACAGCAGAGAGGTGAAAATCACATACGCCCAACCGACCACGCCACCCATCGACGCCAGCGGCGTAGAGATAGAGTCCATGATGATCTGGTGGAAGTTCGTGCCCCAGTGAGAGAACGCCCAGGCGATAATCCCCATGATGGAGAGGATAATGAAGCCTGGGATCAACGCGGAAAATGAACGAGAAACGGAGGCCGGCACGCTATCCGGCAGGCGGATAACCCAGTTGCGACGGATAATAAAGGTGAACATTTCTGCCACCACCAGGCCGATAACAATACCGGAGATGATGTTGGCTCCGCCCAGCCAGTTTGCGCCAACGGCGTAGGCTTCACCCACGCTGTAAGGCGTGACGGTCATAAACGCGGCAACGGATAATAATCCGGCGGCCAGCGGATCCACTTTCCGCTCTTCAGCCAGCGCCATCCCAATAAAGAAAGGCGCCATCAGCGACATAATACCCAACGTACCGTTATATACGTTGCCGCCGATGGCTTTAAAACCATTAAGGGTTTCAATAGTGGAAGCGTCTAACCGAATTCCTAATGAATAAAAGAAGGAACCTTCACCAAAGCTCAGAAAAACGTTGTTAATTAAAACGAACATGGCCCCGGCCAGCGTCAACGGCATTAATTTAATAAAACCATTTTTGATGGCATTAACGTGAGGCTGCTTTCCTATTTTAACAGCAAAAGGAAGGAGTACCTTTTCAAGTGAAGCGATGACTTTACTCATAGGAAAATACCCTTAAATGCCGTAACGCATGTTACGGCGTAATTGTGTGTGAAATAACTCTTTGACGGGAAAAATAAAAATTAATTAGCAGCTTTTTTAATGGCTGCCACAGCAGCTTTAAGTACACCTAAACCATCGATCTTGCCGTACAGCCCCGAGTCGATCACCTCGACCGGTTTATTCGGTAGCAGTCGTTGAATTTCGGGCAACATATAGGCAATTTGCGGCCCCAGTAACACAACATCGGCTTTCTGGCCTTTTTCGCCCGCCAGCGTTTCCGGAAACGCTTCAATCACCACAGGAACTTCATACTTTTCAGCCTGCGCGCGCATCTTTGACACCAGAAGCGAGGTTGACATGCCCGCTGAGCAGAACAGGTAGATATGTTTCTTTTCCATCATAATTTCCCTCTTGTATGACTACCTGCCGTCGCGCTATCACTCGACTCGCTGTCCCGGCAGACAGGTAGCTTGCGTACTGTTGTTTATCGTTGAAGTGAGTATACGCAATGGTACAGAGGGGAGATAATTCTGGATAGGCCTAAATTGTCTCTCATTGACCTGGCTTGTTGACTACCTTCACATTTCAGGCAAATAATTCGCGCAAAGAAATAAGATTAACGTATGAATAAAAAAAACCGGCCCAGAGGCCGGTTTGTTAACATCTTCAGGCAAGCAGGGTTACTGCGCCTTAGGTGCCTGCGGATCGGTGTCGTATTCAGCACAGGTCTGATAGCCGGAGTTAATCACATGTCCGGTATCATCCAGCGCGACGAAGTAGGTTTCTGCCTTACCATCACGTTGACCCAGGATATAAGTCTGACACGTACCGCGCGCGTGAATCATGGTCACTTCAGAAGAAGGCTTGCCGGCGATCGCAGCTACCTGCGAACGTGTCATCCCTTTTTTAACGTCTTTAACCACGGGCTGGGTAAACTGATCCTTAGTGCGATCGTAAGCCGTACACCCTGCCAGCATCGTCAGTACCGCCGCTGCGCTAAGAATTCCTGCTACGTTCTTGTTCATATTCCGTCCTCTTGTTTATCAGCGTGTTATCTAAGCATGGGATAAAAAGTACTATTGTTCAACTTTGTGATTTACGCCAGACGAATTTCGGAAAATTCTAATAAAACAACGATAAGCTGCTAAATCGCCGCAAATTAACGCACTCGAAACTGTGATCCTTGTCGTTTTCCGCCCAAAGGGTTAGTTTTAACAGTTAACACATTCTGTTTATGTTCTGCATACGGAGGGCATGATGGCTCTGCAACAAGAGATTATTCAGGCGCTGGGCGCTAAGCCTGCGATAGATGCACAGGAAGAGATCCGCCGCAGCGTGGATTTTTTAAAGTCGTACTTAAAAAAGAACGCTTTCCTGAAATCCCTGGTGCTGGGCATCAGCGGCGGGCAGGACTCTACCCTGACGGGTAAACTCTGCCAGATGGCGATTTCAGAGCTTCGTGAAGAGACGGGCGACGAAGCGCTGCAGTTTATCGCCGTGCGTCTGCCTTACGGGGTTCAGGCGGACGAACAGGACTGCCAGGACGCCATCGCGTTCATCCAGCCCGACCGCGTGCTTACCGTCAATATCAAAGCCTCGGTGCTGGCAAGCGAGCAGGCGCTGCGCGAAGCGGGCATTGAATTAAGTGATTTTGTGCGCGGCAACGAGAAAGCGCGCGAGCGCATGAAAGCGCAGTACAGCATCGCCGGGATGACCAAAGGCGTTGTGGTAGGCACCGACCATGCGGCAGAAGCGATCACCGGTTTCTTCACCAAATACGGCGATGGCGGCACCGACATCAACCCGATTTTCCGTCTCAACAAGCGTCAGGGCAAGCAGCTGCTCGCCGCGCTGGGCTGCCCTGAGCACCTGTACAAGAAAGCGCCAACAGCGGATCTGGAAGACGATCGCCCTTCCCTGCCGGATGAAGCGGCCCTTGGCGTCACCTATGACAACATTGATGATTATCTGGAAGGCAAAACGCTGGATGAAGGTACCGCGAAAATTATCGAGGGCTGGTACCTGAAAACCGAGCACAAGCGCCACACGCCAATTACGGTGTTTGACGATTTCTGGAAATAAACGCAAAACGTTAATCTTTGCTCCCTCTCCCCTTTAGGGAGAGGGCATCAGGCCACCCGGCTCTTTTTTAACCACAGCACACCTGCTACACTGTATACCTGAACAGTATATGGAGCAGTATGTGAGCAGGCGTCAATCAGCCCCGCGTCTTGAGTTTGAAGCGGCGGCTATCTATGAATATCCCGAACATCTTCGCCCCTGGCTTGAGGCGCTGCCCAAACAGCCGGGTGTGTACATCTTTCACGGTGAAAGCGAGACCCTGCCGCTCTACATCGGCAAAAGCGTTAACATTCGCAGCCGGGTGTTATCCCACCTGCGCACCCCGGACGAGGCCGCCATGCTGCGCCAGTCGCGACGCATTACCTGGTTCCAGACGGCGGGAGAAATGGGCGCGCTGTTGCTGGAAGCCCGGCTGATAAAAGAGCAGCAGCCGCTCTTCAATAAGCGCCTGCGCCGCAACCGCCAGCTCTGCTCCCTGCAGATCGCCGACGGCAAGCCGCAGGTCGTCTATGCCCGCGAGGTCGATTTCTCCCACGCCCCGAATCTCTTCGGGCTGTTCGCAAACAAGCGTGCCGCCCTGCAGTCTCTGCAGGCGCTCGCGGACGAGCTGCAGCTTTGCTATAGCCTTTTAGGGCTAGAGGGCACCACGCGGGGCCGCGCCTGTTTCCGCTCCGCTCTGAAGCGCTGCGCGGGCGCCTGCTGCGGAAAAGAGAGCGTTGAGGCGCATCACGCCCGGCTTCTCGCGGGACTGGCCGGGATCAGCGTCAACTGCTGGCCGTGGGACGGCGCCGTTGCGCTAAAAGAAGTGGGTGAAACCATGACGCAGTATCACATCGTCAATAACTGGCTCTGGCTGGGGGCGGTCGATGATTTAAGCGACGCGGCAACCCTGCTGCGCACCCCCGCGGGATTCGACCACGACGGCTACAAAATCCTCTGCAAGCCCGTATTAGCGGGCAAGTTCGAGATCATCGCGCTCAGTGACCCGGCAGCCAGTTAATTTCACTGAACAGCAGGGTGCCCTGAGACTCCAGCAGACGCAGAGTATGGGTCCCCTCCTGCCAGCTGGCGCCCTGATCGGCCGTGAGCAATTTATCACCCAATTGCCACGCCCCGCTTAATACAAACACCACGCCCCCGCGCGAACCAAAGGTGGTAAAAGTACGATCGGCAACCCGCACCTTCGCCTGACAGCAATCGCGCCGGGTCATGATGTTGAAATCCATCGCCATCCTGCCATCGGAAAGCAGCGCCTTCACCGGCAAATCGCCAGCAAAACTGTAAGGCTGATGCTGTTTAAGGGTATGGCAGAACGCCTGACCGGCATCCAGCGTCACCTCCCCGCCTTCCAGCAGGGTAATGACCCGGTCGACACCGGGAAACGAGGAGAATTCGCCGTTGCTGGCGATGGTCGCGATACTGGCACGCCAGTAAAAATCGCGCGTCGCGGGAGGGATACAGCAAATTTCTCGCGTTTCGCCGGCACCATTGCGCCAGAGGCTGACCGGCATCTTACGAATATCAAAGAACTCCATCACCACTCCTGAATGGCACAACCCGTGCCAGGGCAAGGATATCGCTACCCCTGCAGTCTTGTTTGTTATCGTTAGGTATTCACAGACACAGTATCGGCAGCAGAGCGGGCAGGCCTTAGCGGAACGTTAATAAAAATGCTAACGCCATGACTCTACAGACATTCTCTGACGCGACTACAGGAGAATACCGCGCTGGCGGCGGCAGGCAAGAGGGCAGAATAGAAAAACCGCCGGTCCTGTCCACAGCGATTTCGCTTTTGTGGACAGGATCCCGGCGGTCTTAAGAGAGTGAACCGATTATTCGGTTGGTGCTGGCATTTTACCTTCCATCGCCGGACGTTCTGTCAGACGCTTCTCAAAATTGGCATTAAACTGTTTTTTCTGTTCCGGGGTCAGAATGTTGTAGATCTTGTTCTGGGTTTCCATGTGGGCCAGCATGCGGGCTTTGTGCTGCTCGGCCATTTTGTCGATCTGCGCTTCGGCTTTCGCCTTATCGAAGCTGTCGCTGGCAATGATGTCATGCATTGCGCGGCGCTCTTCCAGCGGAGGACGCTTCATCTGGTCACGCTGGCTTTTCATGATGTCGCGGATCTGCTGCTTCTGCGCGTCCGTCAGGTTCAAATCTTTGAACATCATCATCTCGTGGTGCATACCCGGCTTGCCTTTATGATGCATCATCATTTTGCCTTCAGCTGGCGCGGCGGTGGTGGTTGCGGTATCTGCGGCGAACGCCATGCTGGTAGCGCCCAGAGCCAGGGTAGAAGCAACAAACAGTGCAGTAAACTTACGCATAATTTATTTCCTTTCTTTCAGTTATTCTTCGGCGCTATGCCGTGTTGACGAGATTAACTTTACGGGGTTTATCGTCAATTAATCAGAGCAACGGTAAAACAATGAAAGTGTAAAAAACATTTTTTCGCCAAATGTGGAGGAAATAAGGATAAAGCGTGGAGAGTTGCAACAAGAAATATTCAATACGATGATTTTAAAGCTATTTAGCAGAAGTATAACGAAGTGACGGTGAATAATAAAGCAATTCGCCAGGAATATTCCGTAAAAGAAATCAGAGCGCTTTAATCGCTAAGAAAACATTTTTGCTTCCCCTCCCGGATGGTGAGAGGGGAAAGGTTCAGGTGAGTTTTTCCAGCATCAGACCGGCCCGCAGGCCAAACGCTACGGAGGGGTTGGGGAACAGCACATATTCGGTGGTTTTCTGCACCTCGTAACGCTCTTCGCCATCTTCCGCCAGTAGAGCCCCTTTGCGAAACGGTGTGAAGTTCAGGGTGTGCGCGGCCATGTGAAGCTGGAAAGCCTCGCTGCGGCGGGTGATCTGCTGAACGACCCGGTACCGCTCAACGGGCTGGTGTGCGTGCTCGGTAGCCGTCCCACCGAGCAGCGCCCGAAGCGCGAGCTCCGTTGGCGCAAAGCGCTTGAGATCGTTCTGTCCGAACGGTAGCGCTTTTCCCAGCTCCAGCGTACAGGACAGCGTGCCAAACCGTTCGCAAGTGAAGTGAGTAAAGGTCCCGCCCGGCGACTGATGAAACACCAGCGCCTCCAGCCCGGCATCCCCCAGCCAGCTCAGAAACGCTTCATCCCACGGCTGATTGCGCTGCGGCAGAACGCCGAATCTGACATGGTAAGAGGCGCGGATCGCCGTATGCAGATCCAGATGCCAGCGCGCCGGTCCCGCCGCGGCAAAAAACGTCGTCACGACATTCTCCAACCACTGCGCGCGCGCCGTTTCGTCACTCTGCGGAAACTGCGACCAGCGACCGCCGAACATGCGGTTAATGTCGCTGACCAGGTACCGTTTGTTTTGCGCCAGCGCAGGCGGATTGCCAAGCACCACCAGCACGCGGCACGCAAGGGCGATCTCGCCGCGATACAGCGCGCGCAGCAGCCCATCGACGATCTCAACGGGTGCGGTTTCATTCCCGTGGATCCCCGTGGAAAGCAGCAGCGATAACACGCTGCTGGCCTTCGGCGTCAGCTCAAGCACCCCGCGCCCCAGCCACCGCCAGCGGAATGAGGGGCCTTCCCCCTCACTCTGGTCCGGCGTTTCATCGGCCAGGGTCAGCGCCAGTAAATTTTCCATATCCACTCCTTTAGCGCTGGAACGGGTAAACCGAGCCCAGCTGCAGGATTGACGATAATGCGTCCAGCGCCTCGCGCCCTTCGCGCAGCAGCTGCGGGTCAACCAGATCGGCCTGCGTCAACCGGTCGCGATAGTAGCGGTCCACCCAGTCGTTCAGGGCGTTAAAGAGCGTCTCATTCATCATGACTGCCGGGTTAACGGCCTGTATTTCATTTGGCGTTAACACGACCCGCAGGCGCAGACAGGCGGGACCACCGCCGTTAGCCATGCTTTCGCGCAGGTCAAACACGCGCAGCTCGTCAATCGGGTTATCGGCCTTCACCAGTTCGGTGAGGTAGCGCCACACACCCCGATGATCCCGGGACTCCTGCGGCAGCACCAGCATCATGCTGCCGTCATCGCGGCTCAGCAGCTGGCTGTTGAACAGATAGGTTTCGACCGCGTCCTGCACGCTGACCGCCTGCGTTGGCACCTGGATCGGCATAAAGCCGGGCACGCGTTCGTGCAGCGTGGCGAGCAGCTTATCCTGATGGGCAAAGGCCTGCTCATGGCAGAACAGCACCTGGCGGTTGGACACGGCAATCACGTCGTTATGGAACACGCCCTGGTCGATCACGTGCGGGTTCTGCTGGGCAAAAATCACCTGGGAAGGATTGACCTGGTTCAGGCGCGCAACCGCCTGGCTGGCCGCGAGCGTCTGACGCGCTGGATAACGGGTTGGCGCGGCGTGGCCGCCCTCTTCCCGCCCGTAGATAAACAGCTGCACGGCGGGATCGCCGTAATCGCCACCCAGCCGGTTATGGTTGGCCGCGCCTTCGTCGCCAAACATCGCCACCTGCGGCAGGGCCTGATGGATCTCAAAATGGGCGTCATGCTTGAAAATAGCGCGCAGCACGCGCTCGGTGGTGTCCGCTTCGGTGGCGCGATGAAACTTATTATTCAGGTTCGCCACCGTCAGATGGACTTTACCATCCAGCGTATCGGCTGACGGCGCGACGGTGGCCGCGTTGGCCACCCACATTGAAGAGGCAGAGCTTGCCGCAGAGAGCAAATGCGGCGTCTGCGTACCCGCTTTTTCGACGACCTGCTCGTCCGTACCGCTAAATCCCAGCTGGCGCAGCACCGCCACGTTAGGGCGTTCCTGCGGCGGGATCACCGCCTGCGGGAAGCCGGCATCCGCCAGCGCCTTCATTTTTAGCAGCCCCTGCTTCGCCGCCAGCTTCGGGTTGGAGACCTGAAAGCGGTGCTTCGTCGAGGCTTCATTACCAAAGGAGAGACCGGCATAGTGGTGCGTCAGCCCCACCAGCCCGTCAAAGTTGACTTCACGCGCTTTCATGGCCTTCTCCCTTCGTAAAATCGAGCCCCGGATTAAGCGTCGCCGGCAGCGTCAGCGCCGGGGTTTCCAGACTCGCCATCGGCCACGCGCAGTAATCGGCGGCATACCAGGCGCTGGCGCGATGGTTGCCCGAGGCGCCCACGCCGCCGAACGGTGCGGTGCTCGCCGCCCCGGTCAGCGGTTTATTCCAGTTCACGATCCCGGCACGCGCTTCCAGCAGCAGTTGTTCAAACTTCTCGCGATGCGGCGATATCAGCCCGCTCGACAGGCCGTAGCGGGTGTTATTCGCCATCGCAATGGCCGCATCAAAATCGTCGTAACGCCAGACGCATAGCAGCGGGCCAAACACCTCTTCATCCGGCACGCTGCTCGCACCGCTCATCTCTACGATGCCCGGCGTCAGCAGCGAGGTACCCGGCTGAACCTGCTTCGGCTCCAGCAGGGTTTTCGCCCCGCGCGCTACGTGGTCCTGCCAGGCGTTGAGCACGTTCAGCGCGGCCTGTTCGGAGATCAGCCCGCCGATAAACGGCTGCGGATCGGCATCCCACGCTGCAGGCACCAGCCGCGCGCTCACCTCTACCAGACGCTTCAGGAAGGCATCCCCCTGCGCGCCGCGCTTGACCAGCAGGCGGCGGGCGCAGGTGCAGCGCTGTCCGGCGGTAATAAAGGCGGACTGGATCGTCAGGTGCACCGCAGCGTCGATATCATCAGGATCTTCGACAATCAGCGGGTTGTTGCCGCCCATCTCCAGCGCCAGAATTTTCTCCGGCTGCCCCGCCAGCTGGCGGTGCAGCTGATAGCCCGTTCCGGCGCTGCCGGTAAACAGCAGGCCATCGATATCGCTCAGCGCGCTCAGCGCCTGACCGGTTTCCCTCCCGCCCTGCACGAGGTTCAGCACGCCCGGCGGCATCCCGGCCTGCTCCCACAGCTTCACCACCGCCTCGCCGGTTAACGGCGTAAGCTCGCTCGGTTTGAAGATGACGGTATTGCCCGCCAGCAGCGCGGGCACAATGTGACCATTCGGCAGATGCCCAGGGAAGTTATACGGGCCAAACACCGCCAGCACGCCGTGCGGACGGTGGCGCAGCGTGGCCGCGCCCTCCGGCATCTCAGTATGCTGCTCGCCGGTGCGGGTGTGGTACGCCTTAACCGAAATAGCGATTTTATTGATCATCGCCGTCACTTCGGTCGCCGCTTCCCAGCGCGGTTTGCTGGTTTCGGACGCGATGATGCGCGTCAGCTCGGCCTTGTTGGCCTCCAGCAGTCCGCCAAATTTTTCAATAAGCGCCTGCCGCTCGGCGAATGGCCGTTTTGCCCACGCGGGAAACGCGTGTCGTGCGGAACGGCAGGCCTGCTCGACCTGCGCGGCGCTGGCGTCATTTCCCTTCCACAGCACCTCTTTTCCTACTGGATTGGTTTTTACGCGCTGTTCGCCTTCGCCCGTTACCCAGTCACCGTTAATCCATAATGTCATGCTGTTTTCTCCTCAGGGCAGAGACGCACCAGGCGAACCGTATCGCCGGCGTTACATTTCAGGGCATCCAGCTCTGCAGCCGTCAGCACCAGACGTTCACATTTCGGGTTGGTCCGCACCAGCATGGCGCGGAAGTTGGCGTAATTTTCGTTCGCTACCAGGCATGCCGGCCAGTCACCCGGCGCGGGCTGGCCTTCGGATACCTCAACCAGGCGGCTTTTGCGGATGGCGCGCACGCGGTCGATATCGCACTCAAGCGTTGGCCCGCCGTCAAAGATGTCGACATAGTTACGGTAGCGGAAGCCCTCTTTCTCCAGCACCGCGCGGGCAGGCGCGGTTTGCGGATGCACTTCGCCAATTACCGCCTGCGCTTCCGGTGTTAAGAAATGGGTATAGATAGGATGTTTAGGCATCAGCTCCGCGATAAACGCTTTCTGGCCGGTGCCGCAGAGATAGTCCGCCCGGCTGAACTCCATCGAGAAGAAGCGCTCGCCCAGGCTCTCCCAGAAGGGCGAGTAGCCTTTGTCGTCGATCACGCCGCGCATCTCTGCCACCACTTTTTCGTTAAAGCGATCGCGGAAAGCGGCCATAAACATAAAGCGCGATTTGGAGAGCAGATAGCCGTTGCCCTCTTTGCGCCACGCTGGGTCGAGGAACAGCGTGCAGAGCTCGCTGGCGCCCGTGTGGTCATTACAGAGAAACAGCGTGGGCAGCGCGTTATAGACGTTCAGCTCTTTCGAGGCGTGAACCATGGTGCCGACGCGGTAGTTGTACCACGGGTCGTTAAGCCCGACGGCCACTTCAATGGCGCAGATCCCGGCCACGCTCCCCGTTTCGGTGTCTTCCAGCACGAACACGTAACCCTGTTCGCTTTTTGGCAACGTCCCCTGCCAGGTTTGCAGGGCGCGCTCAATGCGCGCCGACAGCGTTTTTTCATCGGCAGGAAGCGAGGTCAGCCCGCCTCCCGTCTTACCGGCAAGCTGCATAAGCCCGGCAATATCGCCGCGCTCAACGGGACGGATGACCATCATGATGACACCCCGGATTTCACCTTCTCACACGCCAGCGCAAAACGATCCAGACCGGTTTGCACCTCTTCCTCGCTGACGATCAGCGCAGGGGCAAAACGCACCACGTTGGCACCGGCAATCAGCACCATCACGCCCGCTTTTGCCGCTTCCTGTGAAATAAGCTTCGCTTTTCCGGCAAACTCAGCCGTGAGTTCGCAGCCGATCAACAGCCCCAGGCCGCGAATTTCTTTAAACAGGCCAAGCTTGCCGTTGATGGCGTTCAGGCGCTCAACGAACCACTCGTGACGCTGCTTAACACCCTTCAGCACCTCAGGGGTGTTAATGATGTCGAGAACCTGTCCGGCGACGGCGGTTGCCAGCGGGTTGCCGCCGTAGGTGGTGCCGTGGGTGCCCACGGTCATCACGCTGGCGAATTTATCGGTGGTCAGCGTCGCGCCAATCGGGAAGCCGCCGCCCAGCGCTTTGGCGGTAGAGAGAACGTCCGGCGTCACGCCGTAGTGCATATAGGCATACAGCTCGCCGGTGCGGCCCACGCCGGTCTGCACTTCGTCGAAAATCAGGACCGCGTCGTGACGGTCGCACAGCTCGCGCAGCCCCTGCAGGAATGCCTTTTGCGCCGGAAGCACGCCACCCTCGCCCTGCATCGGTTCGACAATCACCGCGCAGGTGGTGTCGTTAATCAGCTCGCTGGCGGACTGCAGATCGTTATAAATGCCGTGGCGAATATCTGGCGGCAGCGGAGCGAAATCCTGCGAATAAGAAGGCTGGCCGCCCGCGCTCACGGTAAAGAGCGTGCGCCCGTGGAAAGCATTTTTAAACGCCACAATCCCGCTCTTGTGCGTCCCAAAATTGTCGTGGGCATATTTGCGCGCCAGCTTCAGCGCCGCTTCGTTGGCTTCCGCGCCGGAGTTACAGAAAAAGACTTTTTCAGCGAAGGTCGCATCAATCAGCTTTTTCGCCAGGCGCAGTGCGGGCTCGTTGGTAAAGCCGTTGCCGGTATGCCAGAACTTCGCCGCCTGGTCATTCAGCGCCTGACGCAGCGCCGGGTGGGCATGACCCAGCGCATTCACCGCAATCCCCCCGGCAAAGTCGATATACTCTTTACCCTGCTGATCCCACAGGCGTGAGCCTTCCCCGCGAACTGGAATAAAAGCCGCCGGAGCGTAAACCGGCATCATCCATTCATCGAAATTTTCACGCGTAATTGACAGAGACATAGCGACCTCATCCGGTAAATAAAAAGTTATTTGAATGTTAAATAATTGAGTGTTTGCACTGTGAATGTAGATTGCAGCCTTCGTGCCAGCCAGCGATAAAAATGCATAAACGGGGTGAGGTAACAGAATATCAATAGGTTACAATATGGAGTTATTCACTGTTAGTGCATAAAAAGTGAATATTTTTACGACAAGCGGCGCTTTGCCGCATGAAAATCAGAAAGAGTATGCACAGGCCAAATATAATTCTGGAATTGTGATCGCTCGCGAAATTTATCGGCCCTTTACGCCCTGTTTGAGGGCGAAGCGCGTCAGAATGGTGCAAATATTGCACCACCGGCAATATCTGTCGCAGTTATTGGTCGAACCCGGTAACAGTTGACGCAAATTCTGCTACCATCCATGCACTATTCACCTTGCACTGGCAGCGACTATGAAATTTGTCTCTTTTAATATCAACGGCCTGCGCGCCCGCCCTCATCAGCTAGAAGCCATCGTTGAGCAACATCAGCCAGATGTGATAGGCCTGCAGGAGACCAAGGTTCACGACGACATGTTCCCCCTCGAAGAGGTGGCGAAACTCGGCTACAACGTCTTTTACCACGGTCAGAAAGGTCACTATGGCGTCGCGCTGCTCACCAAAGACACGCCGGTTTCCGTGCGCCGCGGCTTCCCCGGCGACGGTGAAGAAGCCCAGCGCCGCATCATCATGGCGGAAGTACCCTCCGCGCTCGGGAATATTACGGTCATTAACGGCTATTTCCCGCAGGGTGAGAGCCGCGATCACGAGACAAAATTCCCGGCCAAAGCGAAGTTTTACCAGGATCTGCAGAACTATTTGACGACCGAACTGAAAAAAGAGAATCCGGTGCTGATCATGGGCGACATGAACATCAGCCCGACGGATCTGGATATCGGCATCGGCGAAGAGAACCGCAAGCGCTGGCTGCGCACCGGCAAATGCTCCTTCCTGCCGGAAGAGCGTGAGTGGATGGAGCGCCTGCTGGGCTGGGGCCTGGTGGATACCTTCCGCAATGCCAACCCGGAAACGCAGGATCGCTTCTCGTGGTTTGACTACCGCTCGAAGGGCTTTGACGACAACCGCGGCCTGCGTATCGATCTGCTGCTGGCGAGTACGCCGCTGGCGGAGCGCTGCATCGAAACCGGGATCGACTACGACATCCGCAGCATGGAAAAACCGTCGGACCACGCGCCGGTGTGGGCTAAATTCAAGCTGTAATCGCGCGTGAACATACGAAAAACACTCTTCCTGTGCGCCCTTCTGGGCGCATTTCTTATGACATTTGTCATTCTGCCGCCTGACACGCTCTCTCTGGCAGGAATTAAAACCCACCAGCAGACGCTACTCTCCCATGTCGACCACGCGCCGCTGCGTAGCGCGCTGATCTTCTTTGCGCTTTACGTGGCGGTTTCCGCTCTCTCGATACCCGGCGCGGCGGTTCTGACCCTGCTGGGCGGGGCGTTATTTACGCTGTGGGAAGGCACCGTGCTGGTTTCGTTTGCCTCCACGCTCGGGGCCACGCTGGCGATGCTCGCCAGCCGTTACCTGCTGCGCGACTGGGTGCAGCGGCGGTTTGCCCGACAGATGGCAACGGTAAATGCGGGCATGGCGCGCGACGGCGCGGGCTATCTTTTTGCCCTGCGCCTGATGCCGCTGTTCCCGTTTTTCCTGGTGAATTTACTGATGGGGCTGACCCGCATCACGGTCCGGCGCTACTGGTGGGTCAGCCAGCTCGCCATGCTGCCCGCGACGGTTATCTTTCTGAACGCCGGGCGGGAGCTGGGAAAAGTGGCATCGCTGCGCGATATTTTGTCGCCGGGCGTGGTATTCGCCTTTACACTACTGGGGTTATTACCGCTGGTTACGCGCCGGCTGTTTTCCCGCTATCTCCCTGCTGATAAAAAGTGAGGCATTATGCGCCGTGTGCGTTTTTGCACGTTTCTGACCGGTCTGCTGCTGGCAGCCCCCCTCTATGCCGCCGACGGCTGGCAAGCTATTCAACAGCAGGCCAAAGGCCAGACCGTCTGGTTTAACGCCTGGGGCGGCGATCCGGCGGTTAACCGCTACCTTGAGTGGGTCAGCGGTGAGATGCAAACGCACTATGCCATCACCCTAAAAATCGTCCCGCTGGCGGATGCCGCCGATGCGGTCAAACGTATTCAGACGGAAGCCGCCGCAGGGCGTAAGACCAACGGCTCGGTCGACCTCCTGTGGGTGAACGGCGAGAACTTCCGCACGCTAAAAGAGGCGAACCTGCTGCAAACCGGGTGGGCGCAGAGTCTGCCCAACTGGCGCTATGTCGATACCCGTAAACCCGTTACGGAAGATTTTGCGATTCCAACCGACGGGGCGGAATCGCCGTGGGGCGGCGCGCAGCTGACTTTTATTGCCCGCAAAGCCAGCATGCCAATGCCGCCGGAGGATCCGCAGGCGCTGCTGGCGTACGCGCAGCAGCACCCGGGCAAGGTGAGCTATCCTCGCACACCGGATTTTACCGGCACGGCCTTTCTTGAGCAGCTGCTGCTGACGCTTACGGCGCATCCCGAGGCGTTACAAAAAGCGCCTGATGATACGTTTGCCCAGGTTACGGCGCCGCTCTGGGCCTACCTCGATAAACTGCACCCGCTGCTGTGGCGTGAAGGAAAAGACTTCCCTCCCTCACCCGCCCGGATGGATGCCCTGCTCGCCAGCGGAAGTCTGAACCTGTCGCTGACCTTTAACCCGGCGCATGCGCAGCAAAAAGTGGCGAGCGGCGAACTGCCTGCCGACAGCTACAGCTTTGGTTTTCAGGACGGGATGCTCGGCAACGTGCATTTTGTAGCTATTCCGGCTAATGCCAGCGCGAGCGCGGGGGCGAAAGTGGTCGCCAATTTCCTGCTGTCGCCGCAGGCGCAGATCCGCAAGGCCGACCCGGCCATTTGGGGGGATCCGAGCGTGCTGGATGCGAAAACGCTGCCCGAAGGTGAAGCGAAACAGCTGCAGGCCCACACGCCTCAGGGGCTGCCGAAGGTGCTCCCGGAGCCGCAGTCCGCGTGGGTGAACGCGCTGGAGCAGGAATGGCTGCGTCGTTACGGCACCCGTTAGGCTGGCTTGTCTGGCTGGCGATGACGGTGATTTATCTGCCGATCCTGCCCGCTGGCACCGTGCTGTTCGCGCCGGCCTTTTCCGTGACGAACTGGCAGCGGCTGCTAAACGATCCTCAGCTGCCGCAGGCAGCCGTTGCCACGCTGGTCTCAACGCTTATCGCTACGCTGGGGGCCTTGTTTATCGCCCTTTCCCTCGTGGCTCTTTTCTGGCCCGGCACCCGCTGGCGGCGCCTCAGCACGCGCCTGCCGTGGCTGCTGGCGATCCCCCACGTGGCCTTCGCCACCAGCGCGCTACTGCTGTTTGCCGAGGGCGGGCTGTTTTATCAGGTTTGTACCGTCTGTTCGCCGCCGTTTGACCGCTACGGCGTAGGGCTGGGCCTGACGCTCGCGGTCAAAGAGAGCGCATTCGTGCTGTGGGCCATTTACGCCGTGCTGCCGGAAAAAGGGCTCGCGCAGCAGAAGATCGTCCTGCAAACCTTTGGCTACGGGCGTTTTCAGACGCTCAGCTGGCTGATCCTTCCGGCGATCGCGCCCGTCCTCGGGGCGGTGATGCTGGCGGTGCTGGCGTGGTCGCTGTCGGTTGTGGACGTAGCGATCGTTCTTGGGCCCGGCAACCCGCCCACGCTGGCCGTGCTGGCCTGGCAGTGGCTGAGCCAGGGCGACGCGCAGCAGCAGGTGAAAGGGACACTGCTGTGCCTGGTGCTCCTTCTTTTGCTGGCCGCGCTTGCCGCGCTGGGGTACGGCCTGTGGAAGGTCTGGCGTCGCGCGATTCCGGACCTGAGCGGGACGCGCCGCAGGTTGCATCTCGTCCTGCCTGAACGCGCATTCAGCGGCTTTTTGCCCGCATGCGGCCTCCTTTGCGCCGCCGTGCTGTTGATGCTGGCGCAGCGGGACGACGTAGGTCCCGTGGGAACCAGCCTCTCCTTCGGTCTGCTTTCGAGCCTTATCGCCCTGATCGTCATTTTTCTCTGGCTGGAATGGGGGCCGCAGCGCGGCGCGGCGTGGGTGTGGCTACCGCTCGCCCTTCCGGCACTGCCGCTCGTCACCGGGCAATACGCGATTGCTTTGCATCTGGGTCTCGACGGAGGCTTTATCGCCGTCCTCTGGAGCCATCTGCTGTGGGTGCTACCGTGGATGCTGCTGGTGCTGCAGCCCGCCTGGCGGCGGATTGATCCCCGGCTTATCCTTACCGCCAGAACGCTCGGCTGGCGGCGGGCAAAAATTTTCTGCCTGCTGAAATGTCCCCTGCTGGTGCGTCCTGCGCTGCTGGCCTTTGCCACCGGCTTTTCCGTCAGCATGGCCCAATATATGCCGACCCTGTGGCTTGGCGCGGGACGTTTCGCCACGCTGACCACCGAGACCGTCGCGCTCAGCAGCGGAGGCAGCATCCCGGTTCTCGCTAACCGTGCCCTGGGATTACTGCTGGTCACGGGCGTCGTATTCGGTCTTGCTGCGCTGTTATCCCGGCTCGCGGGCCGCTACCGTCAAGGATTACGCTAATGCTCAAGGTCAACGATCTCACCATCGAACCGCTTTTCCGCGAGGTCAATTTTTGCGTACCCCGCGGGGAGATTGTCACCCTGATGGGGCCGTCCGGCAGCGGCAAATCGACCCTCTTTGCCTGGATGGTCGGCGCGTTGTCAGAGGATTTTCAGGCGCGGGGCGAACTGTGGATCGGCGAACGCCGCTGCGACGGTCTGCCCGTCGAATCCCGCGGTCTGGGGATTCTTTTTCAGGACGCGCTGCTGTTCGACCCTTTCAGCGTTGGGCAAAATTTGCTGCTGGCCTTGCCTGAGCGGATCGCGGGACGCGCACGGCGGGAAGCGGTCGAGCAGGCGCTGGATTCTGCCGGGCTTGGCGGTCATTACGCCAGCGATCCGGCCACCCTTTCCGGCGGAGAGCGCGCCCGGGTGAGCCTGCTGCGCGCCCTGCTCGCAGAGCCGCAGGCGCTGCTGCTGGACGAACCGTTCAGCCGCCTTGATAAAGCGTTACGCACGACGTTCCGGGCATGGGTATTTGACGCCGTCCGCGCGCGCAATATTCCGGTGGTGCTGGTCACCCATGACGAGGACGATATTCCGCCCGGCGGCAAGGTGATGGAGATTTCTCGCTGGCAATAATGTGCTAACGCAATGTTTTCCGTTTCGGGAGAGACGACAATGCCCCCCTCTTTTACTGACGTCAGGTTATTCGATGAAACGTGTTTCTCAACTGACCGCGCTGGCCCTGATCTGCGGCCTCGCCTCTTTTTCCTCTCAGGCTGCTGATATGGCCAACGCGATGACGCTGTCTCAGCTTCAGGCGCAGCACGGCGCGGCAATCGACACCCGCCCCAGCGCCTTCTATAACGGCTGGCCGCAGACCCTCAGCGGTCCTTCCGGGCACGAACCCGCTGCGCTCAACCTGGCAGCCGCCTGGCTTAGCGCCATGAGCGACGAGCAGATTGCACTTTGGGCAAAACAGCATCAGCTTACCCCTGCGACGTCCATCGCGCTGTATGGCGACGAGAACGATAACCAGGCGGTGAAAGCCCGTCTGGAGAAAGCTGGTTACCGCCACGTTTCGCTGCTCAGCGATGCTCTGCGGACGCCCCACCGCCTTCAGCGCCTGCCCCACTTTGAACAGCTGGTCTACCCGCAGTGGATCCACCGGCTTCAGCAGGGCAAGCCGGTAACCGCCGCGCCAGCGGGCGAATGGAAAGTCATAGAGGCGGCCTGGGGCGCGCCGAAGTTTTACCTGCTTAACCACATTCCCGGCGCGGGCTACATTGACACCAACGAGGTGGAAAGCGAGCCGCTGTGGAACAAAGTCTCCGACGACAGGCTGAAAGCAATGCTGGCAAAGCACGGGATCCGTCACGATACCACCGTCATTCTGTACGGGCGCGACGTTTACGCCGCCGCGCGCGTGGCGCAGATCATGCTCTACGCGGGCGTGAAGGATGTGCGCCTTCTCGATGGCGGCTGGAAGGCGTGGTCAGATGCCGGTCTGCCGGTTGAGCGCGGTACGCCCGGCAAAGTGGCTCCTGCCCCTGATTTTGGCGCGCCGATCCCCGGCCAGCCGCAGCTGATGGTGGATATGGAACAGGCGCGCGGCATGCTGCACCGTCAGGATGCCTCCCTGGTCAGCATTCGTTCATGGCCGGAGTTTATCGGCGAAACCAGCGGCTACAGCTACATCAAGCCAAAAGGTGAAATTGCCGGCGCCCGCTGGGGCCATGCGGGCAGCGATGCCACCCACATGGAGGATTTCCATAACCCGGATGGCACCATGCGCAGCGCTGACGACATCGCCGCCCAGTGGAAGCGCTGGAATATTCTGCCGGAACAGCAGGTCGCGTTTTACTGCGGCACCGGCTGGCGGGCGTCCGAAACCTTTATGTACGCCCGGGCGATGGGCTGGAAAAATATCGCCGTCTATGACGGCGGCTGGTACGAATGGAGCAGCCACCCGCAGAACCCGGTCACCGACGGAGAGCGCGGACCAGAGAGTGCTCTCTAACGGGTGAGTGACTTCAGCGTCACGTAGCCGCTCCAGATGCGCGTTGTGGTGGTCAGCCAGCACAACGCGCCGAATATCCACGCGAACAACGTAAACTGTGCCGGAAACAGGCAGCACAGCACGAACAGCGCGATGGTCTCCGTCCCTTCCGTTAACCCGCCGATATAGTAAAAAGACTTATGCGCATAGCCGGGGTTGTCGATATCGTGCTTCGCCGCCAGCGCGGCAAAGGCGAGAAAACTGCTGCCGGTGCCGATAAACGCAAACAACAGCCAGGCCGCAGCCAGCGCATTCTCTGCGGGTGCAGCCAGCGCAAAACCAAACGGCACCAGCGCATAGAACAGAAAATCGAGGGCGATATCGAGAAACCCTCCCGCATCCGTCAGCCCTCTCCGACGCGCCAGCGCGCCGTCCAGACCATCAAGCAGGCGGTTCAGGACGATGGCGGCCAGCGCCGCCGGATACCAGCCGAGGGCCAGAAACGGCAGCGCCAGCAGGCCGATGGCAAACCCGGCAAGCGTTAATCCGTCGGGCGTAACGCCCGGCTTATCCAGCACGGATACCAGACGGTCCAGAGCGGGCTTTACCCGCGGGTGCAGGTGACGGTCAAGCATCAGGCTTCCCTTTAAACGTGGCGCACAGCCCCTGTGCCGGTATATCCAGCGCGGCATTAAACCGGGCCGAGAGATTCTGAAAGGCAATGAGCGCCGTTATTTCAGTGATGGCATCATCCGTAAAGTGGCGTTTCATCGCCGTTTTGATTGCTTCATCCACCCGGGGCGGCGTGGCGGTCACCGCCTCCGCATAGGCCAGCGCCGCGCGTTCCTGTTCACTGAACACGTCAGAATCAGCCCAGCCGCTTACGGCCTGGACTTTATCCAGCGCGCCGCAGCGCTCGGCCAGGCGCAGGCTGTTGGCGTCAATACAGAACGCACAGTGGCACAGCTGCGATACGCGCGTCATGAGCAGCGAGCGCAGCACTGGCGTCAGGCGCGCTTTTCTGCGCTCCAGAAACCCCACAAACAAAGCGACCAGCCAGAACAGACGCGGCATGCGTCCCCACCAGCGCGTGGGGTTCAGCACGGCGCCGAAGTGTTTTTGCTGCATGGCGGCAATGGGTTTTACGCTCGCCGGAAGGGTTGGGATGGGCTCTACCCAGGTGGACGTCTCTTTCACCTGATTCTCCTGATGGCTGGACTCTTTGAAAGGGCACGATAATATGGCGTTTTTCGCTATCAAGTATTGACGACCATGCTAAAAACAGTCGATGTCGTTGCGGCCATCATCGAAAAAGACGACAAAATTTTACTGGCGCAGCGCCCTGCTCACGCCGACCAGCCGGGAATGTGGGAGTTCGCTGGCGGCAAAGTGGAGGCCGGAGAAACCCAGCCTGAGGCGCTTATCCGCGAGCTGCGTGAAGAGCTGGGTATCGAGGCTCAGCCTGAGCAGTACGTGGCGAGCCATCAGCGCGAGGTATCACAGCGGTTAATCAACCTGCACGCCTGGCACGTACCCCACTTCAGCGGGGAGTTAACGGCGCACTACCACAGCGCGCTGGCGTGGTGTACGCCGGAAGAGGCTTTCAGTTATGAGTTAGCTCCGGCGGATATTCCGCTGCTGGAGGCGTTTATTCTTTTACGCGACGCCAGACCAGCGGATTCGTGCTGATGGTACGTTCATCGCGCTGGCACTGCAGCAGCACGCCATCCGCCTTCACGACGGCCCCTTCAGAATAGTTTTGATCCTGGTAGATGCAGCATTGGTTACACGGCTGCGCGCGCTGGCCGCTGGAGCTAAACACCTCCGGCGGCACGTTCACTTCTACATCCGGGCGAATGCGGTCAGCCTGCGCGCCTGCGGTCAACATCAATGATAACGCGGCCATCACGTAACGGTTCATAGACTTCTCTTCCTGTTGTGTCCTGATAATGACTATAACGGTAAATCGGGCAGAATCTTTAATTTAGCGCGCCATCGCTTTTTGTTATGACGCGGCCCGGGTCATTAATTTCCCTTTCGGTCCACATTTCTGCTTGCTTCACAAAGCGGTACGGGTGGTATAGTCAAAAAAACAACACAAATCGCATAAGCAACATACATTAATGACTATAAGAAGTTCTTATATTTATGGATCAGACACGCTCTCTGGAAAGTTTCCTTGCCTATGTTCAGCAGCGCGACCCGCACCAAAGCGAATTTGCTCAGGCCGTTCGTGAAGTAATGACTACCCTCTGGCCGTTCCTTGAAGAAAACCCGCGCTATCGTCAACTGTCGCTGCTGGAACGTCTGGTTGAACCAGAGCGTGTGATCCAGTTCCGCGTGACCTGGGTGGATGACCGCAACCAGGTACAGGTCAACCGTGCCTGGCGCGTGCAGTTTAACTCCGCCATCGGCCCGTTTAAGGGCGGCATGCGCTTCCACCCTTCCGTGAACCTGTCGATTCTGAAATTCCTTGGCTTTGAACAGACGTTTAAAAACGCGCTCACCACCCTGCCAATGGGCGGCGGTAAAGGCGGGAGCGATTTCGACCCGAAAGGCAAAAGCGAAGGCGAAGTGATGCGTTTCTGTCAGGCGCTAATGACCGAGCTCTACCGCCACCTCGGCCCGGACACCGACGTACCGGCGGGGGATATCGGCGTGGGGGCCCGCGAAGTGGGCTTTATGGCCGGGATGATGAAAAAGCTCTCCAACAACAGCGCCTGCGTCTTTACCGGCAAAGGGCTATCGTTTGGCGGCAGCCTGATCCGCCCGGAGGCGACCGGCTACGGCCTGGTTTATTTCACCGAGGCAATGCTCAAGCGTCACGGCTTAGGTTTCGAGGGGATGCGCGTGGCGGTCTCCGGCTCCGGTAACGTGGCGCAGTACGCTATCGAAAAAGTGATGCAGTTTGGTGCCCGCGTGGTGACGGCCTCCGACTCTAAAGGCACGGTAGTGGACGAAGCGGGCTTTACGGCGGAGAAACTGGCGCGCCTGTGCGAAATCAAAGCCAGCCGCGATGGCCGACTTGTCGATTATGCCGCGGAGTTTGGCCTGACGTATCTGGAAGGCAAACAGCCGTGGGGCGTGCCGGTGGATATCGCCCTGCCGTGCGCCACGCAAAACGAACTGGACGCGGACGCCGCGCGCACGCTAATTAGCAACGGCGTGAAGGCGGTAGCGGAAGGGGCGAATATGCCGACCACTATCGAGGCGACGGATCTGTTCCTGGAGGCGGGCGTGCTGTTTGCGCCAGGCAAGGCGGCAAACGCGGGCGGCGTGGCGACCTCCGGCCTGGAGATGGCGCAAAACGCGGCGCGGCTCGGCTGGAAGGCGGAGAAAGTGGATGCCCGTTTGCACCACATCATGCTGGATATTCACCATGCCTGCGTCGAGTACGGCGGCGAGGCATCGCAAACCAACTACGTGCGCGGGGCGAATATCGCCGGGTTCGTGAAGGTGGCGGATGCGATGATTGGGCAGGGCGTGATTTAAGGTTTATATCGTGCGGCCGGGTGCCCTCTCCCACGGGGAGAGGGAGAAAACCGGGCGTATCAGGCCGCGCTCTTTTTCTTTTTGAACGGTTTCTTCGCGCCACCACCGGGTGCAACCATGCCTCTGAACCGCTTCACCGGCGTGCTGCGCGCCTGATCGATCAGCTGGTAAAGCGTCCCCACCAGCGGCTGCATAAAGTCCTGATAGCGGCACTGCTTTTCGCTGATTTGCGTCAGCACGGATTCCCAGTGCGCGGTCATGTCCGGCCTTGCGGCCAGCTCCGGCAGGGAGTGTATGAGCGCCCGGCCCGGTTCCGTTGAGTGGATGTAGCGCCCCTTTTTCTCAAGAAAACCTCGCTTAAAGAGCAGCTCGATGATCCCCGCGCGGGTTGCTTCCGTACCCAGTCCATCGGTGGCGCGCAGGATCTTCTTCAGATCTTTATCCTGCACAAAGCGGGCGATCCCGGTCATGGCTGACAGCAGCGTCGCATCGGTGAAGTGGCGCGGCGGCTGGGTCTGACGTTCAACCACTTCGCCCTTCTCGCACAGCAGTTCGTCGTCTTTAGCGACCACCGGCAGCGGCGTGCCGTCGTTCTCCTCATCGCGCTCTTTGTTACCGAGGAGCGTGCGCCAGCCCGCTTCCGCGAGGAAACGCGCTTTAGCGATAAACTTGCCTTTGGCAATTTCCAGCTCGATGACGCACTTGCGGAACACCGCGTCCGGGCAGAACTGCATCAGGTACTGACGGGCGATCAGGTTATAGACCTTCGCTTCGTTGTCGGTCAGGTTGACGCTGCTGGCGCGCGCCGTCGGGATAATCGCGTGGTGGGCGTCCACCTTTTTATCATCCCAGCAGCGGTTATGGGTATCTGGGTTCACCACCGGCTGCGGCAGCAAATCCGGCGCGTGCACGCTAATGGCGTTCATCACCGAATGACGTCCGGCAAAGTGCTCTTCCGGCAGATAGCGGCTGTCCGAACGCGGATAGGTGATCAGCTTGTGAGTTTCGTAGAGTTTCTGGCAGATATCCAGCACGTTCTGCGCGCTGAGGCCAAAGCGCTTCGCGGCCTCAATCTGCAGAGCAGAAAGGGAGAACGGCAGCGGCGCGGGTTCTGATTCCCGTTTATCGTTATAGCTGGTAACGATGGCCGGCTGGCCGGTAATACGATTAACCACATGCTCCGCCAGCGGACGGTGCAGCAGGCGCCCCTCTTCATCCTGGTACGACTCGCAAGCGTCGCTCGGCTGCCAGACGGCGGTAAAGCGCTCGTCTTTAGGCGTGACGATATGCGCTTTCACTTCAAAGAAATCTTTGGCGACGAAGTTCTCGATCTCTTCGTCGCGACGCACCACCAGCCCCAGCACCGGCGTCTGCACGCGGCCCACGGAGAGTACGCCCTGATAGCCCGCGTTACGCCCGAGGATAGTGTAGGCGCGGGTCATGTTGATGCCGTACAGCCAGTCGGCGCGGGCGCGCGCTAAAGCAGAGACGCACAGCGGAATAAACTCGCTGTTGGAACGCAGGCGCGAGATCGCCCGCTCAACGGCCTGCGGGTTGAGGTCGTTGATCAGGCAGCGCTGCACCTGCTGGCGCTTTTCCCGCGCCAGCTCAAGATAGTCCAGCACTTCGTCCACCAGCAGCTGCCCTTCTCTGTCCGGGTCACCTGCGTGGACCACTTCCGTCGCCTCATGCAGGAAGCGCTTGATGACGTTAAGCTGTTTGGTGACGGACGGACGAGGCTGAAGACGCCACTTTTCCGGCACGATGGGCAGGTCGTTGAGGTTCCAGCGGGCGTAGCGGCTGTCGTAGACGTCCGGCTGCGCCTGTTCAAGCAGGTGGCCGATACACCAGGTGACCACCTGCCCGTTACCGCATTCGATAAAGCCGTCGCCTTTACGATGCGGTTTAGGCAACACGTCGGCGATGGCACGGGCCAGGCTCGGCTTTTCGGCAATAAACAACCGCATCGAATTAACGGATCTCAATCATCGGTCGGCCGCCGCGGGCGGTCACCAGTTCGCCGATCGCCGTCAGGGTGATGCCAAACTCGGCGGCGGTTGCCTGAACCTCGGCTTCGGATTCCGGCGTGACGGCCAGCAGCAGGCCTCCGGAGGTTTGCGGATCACATAGCAGGTTGCGCCACGCCTCAGGCATTTCGCCCATCAGGTGACCGTAGCTGGCGAAGTTGCGCTGGGTACCGCCCGGAACCGCGCCCTGGGCAATGTACTCTTCCACGCCAGGCAGCTTCGGCACATCCTGATACCAGACCTGCGCCTGCACGCCCGCCCCCTGACAGACTTCAGAGAGGTGCCCCAGCAGGCCAAAACCGGTGACGTCGGTCATCGCCTTTACGCCGTCGATATTGGCGAACGCCGCGCCGGCGAGGTTCATCTGGCACATGACCTCCGTCGCCAGCCCTTTGTGCTCCGGTTTGAGCAGGGATTTTTTCTCAGCGGTGGTGAGCACGCCAATGCCCAGCGGCTTGGTGAGGAACAGCTTGCAGCCCGCCTGCGCGGTGCTGTTGCGCTTCACGCGCTCGGTCGGCACCACGCCGGTAACGGCCAGGCCGAAGATCGGCTCTGGCGCATCAATCGAGTGGCCCCCAGCCAGGGCAATCCCCGCCTGCTGGCAGGCGAAACGCCCGCCATCAATCACCTCGCGGGCGATTTCCGGTGGAATGGTGTTGATCGGCCAGCCCAGAATGGCGATGGCCATGATCGGCTTACCGCCCATGGCGAAGATATCGCTGATGGCGTTGGTGGCCGCGATGCGCCCGAAGTCGAACGGGTTATCAACAATCGGCATAAAGAAGTCAGTGGTGCTGATAATGCTGGTGCCGTTACCTAAGTCATAAACCGCCGCATCGTCACGCGTTTCGTTGCCGACAAGCAGGTTCGGGTCGACAAACTTCGCCTGTTCACTGTGCAGAATGGTCTCCAGCACTTTCGGGGAAATTTTACAACCGCAACCGGCTCCGTGGCTGTACTGCGTTAAACGAATGGTTTGCTCGCTCATGGACGTCTCCTGTCATCTCAATCGCGCTATGGTAGCGCTCATTCCATAAAGAGGTAAGTATGACTGTCTGAATTCTGCGGCGGATGCTCAGAATCCAGACAGTTTAGCGCGTGTAATTAAAAACGGCTGACGAAAGGCGTGGTGTCCGGCACGCTAATGGTGCTGGAGGCTTTAAGCTGCGGGGTGCCGAGGTAAAGGAAACCGACAATTTTATCGTGCTCACCGCAGGAGAATCCTGCCCGCACTGCGGCGCTCTCGGTCAGCGGCCCGGTGCGCCAGATACCGTTAAAACCCTGCGCAACGGCGGCCATCTGCATCGCCATCACCGCACAGCCGGCAGACATTTCCTGCTCCCAGACCGGCACCTTATGGTCGGCCTGGCATTTCGCCACGACAGCGATAATCATCGGGGCGCGGAACGGCGCGTTACGCGCCTTGTCGATACCTTTCTCATCCTGCCCGGCGGCAACTGCCCCCTGCTCCAGCAGCTGACTGAAGCGATCGCGGCCTTCGCCTTCAATCACAAAGAAGTGCCACGGCTGCAGCGTGCCATGATCCGGCGCACGCATGCCGGCACGCAGAATGTTTTCCAGTTGCTCGCCAGCAGGGGCGGGTTCGGCCAGACGAGACGCGCTACGACGGTTAACAAGCAGTTCGAGTGCATCCATTGGTTAACTCCTTTCTTGAAATTTACTCACAAAATTAACACGACGGCAGATTTTGTTACAGCCTGGCAGGCGATTCCTGCTGACAAGTGGCGGTTGGGTCATTACGATAACCCAACATTACCGTCCAGTGGCGACGGAAACAGTCATTTTCTGGTTAGGGAGAATACATGCGAACCCTTTGGCGAATCTTTGCCGGTTTCTTTAAATGGACGTGGCGACTGCTCAACTTCGTCCGCAACCTGGTGATGAACATCTTCTTCATCCTGCTGGTTCTGGTTTGCGCGGGCATCTGGATGCATATCAGCAACGCGAATCAGGCGCAGCATTCGACTCGTGGGGCCCTGTTACTCGATATCACCGGCGTGATCGTTGATAAACCGTCCACCAGCAATCGTCTGGGGGTGATCGGCCGCCAGCTGTTTGGCGCGACGTCAGACCGCCTGCAGGAGAACTCCCTGTTCGATATCGTCGATACTATCCGTCAGGCCAAAGACGACCGAAACATCACCGGGATCGTGCTGGATCTGAAAGATTTTGCCGGCGGCGACCAGCCTTCTATGCAGTACATCGGTAAAGCGCTGCGCGAGTTCCGCGACAGCGGCAAGCCGGTGATTGCCGTGGGCGACAGCTACAGCCAGGGACAATATTATCTGGCAAGCTTCGCCAATAAGATCTGGCTTTCGCCACAGGGAACGGTCGATCTGCACGGTTTTGCCACCAACGGCCTGTACTACAAATCGCTGCTCGACAAGCTGAAGGTCACCACCCACGTCTTCCGCGTCGGCACCTATAAATCTGCCGTGGAGCCGTTTATCCGCGACGATATGTCCCCTGCCGCCCGTGAAGCGGACAGCCGCTGGATTGGCGAGCTGTGGCAGAACTATCTGGGTACCGTTGCCGCTAACCGTCAAATTACCGCTGAGCAGGTGTTCCCTGGCGCTCGCGGCGTGCTGGATGGACTGCGCAAGGTCGACGGTGATACCGCGAAATATGCCCTCGACAACAAGCTGGTTGACGCGCTGGGCACCAGTGCAGATATCGAAAAAGCCCTGACCAAACAGTTTGGCTGGAGCAAAGAGGACAAAAACTACAGCGCCATCAGCATGTATGACTATGCTGCGAAAAAGCCGGACGACAGCGGCGACAGCGTAGCCGTGGTGTTTGCTAACGGCGCTATCATGGACGGTCAGGAAACCCCGGGGAACGTCGGGGGTGATACTACCGCGTCGCAAATCCGCGATGCACGCCTTGACCCGAAAGTGAAAGCGATTGTCCTGCGGGTGAACAGCCCTGGCGGCAGCGTTAGCGCTTCCGAAGTGATCCGCGCCGAGCTGGCCGCAGCGCGTGCCGCTGGCAAGCCGATCGTCGTATCCATGGGCGGCATGGCCGCGTCTGGCGGGTACTGGATCTCCACGCCTGCCAACTATATTGTGGCGAACCCAAGCACGCTGACCGGCTCGATTGGCATCTTCGGGGTGATTAACACCGTGGAAAACAGCCTGGATTATCTGGGCGTGCATACCGATGGTGTTTCCACGTCGCCGCTGGCGGATGTGTCGATGACCAAATCTCTGCCGCCGGAAGTTTCAGAGATGATGCAGCTGAGCATTGAGAACGGCTATAAACGCTTTATCACGCTGGTTGCCGACTCGCGTAAGAAGACGCCGGAACAGATCGACCAGATTGCTCAGGGCCACGTCTGGACCGGACAGGATGCGAAGAGTAACGGTCTGGTCGACAGCCTGGGCGACTTCGACGACGCGGTGAAGAAAGCCGCCGAACTGGCGAAGCTCAAGCAGTGGCACGTTGAGTATTATCAGGACGAACCGTCGTTCTTCGATATGGTGATGGACAGTATGTCCGTTTCCGTACGCGCCATGCTGCCGGAGGCGCTGCAGGCGTACCTGCCGGCCCCGGTGACCACGGCTGCGAAAGCGATGAAGGCGGAAAGCGATAAGCTTGCGGCCTTTAACGATCCACAAAGTCGTTACGCGTTTTGCCTGACCTGCGCGAACGTCCGTTAAAAACCGTCCCCTCTTCCCGTGAAGAGGGGATTTTTTTCTTTTGAAGAACAAGAACTCACTACCATGCAGAAGAAATCGATTTATGTAGCCTACACTGGCGGTACCATCGGTATGCAGCGCTCTGAAAATGGCTATATCCCCGTCTCCGGCCATCTGCAGCGTCAGCTTGCGCTGATGCCTGAATTCCACCGTCCGGAAATGCCTGACTTCACCATCCATGAATACGAGCCGCTGATGGACTCCTCCGACATGACGCCGGAAGACTGGCAGCACATCGCGGATGACATTAAAGCCCATTACGACCAGTACGACGGCTTCGTGATCCTGCACGGCACCGACACCATGGCGTTCACCGCTTCGGCGCTCTCCTTCATGCTGGAGAACCTGAGCAAGCCGGTGATCGTCACCGGGTCGCAAATACCGTTGGCGGAGCTGCGCTCGGACGGGCAGATCAACCTGCTGAACTCCCTGTACGTGGCGGCGAATTACCCGATCAACGAAGTGTCGCTGTTCTTTAACAATCGCCTGTATCGCGGCAACCGCACCACCAAAGCCCATGCCGACGGTTTTGATGCCTTTGCCTCCCCTAACCTGCAGCCGCTGCTGGAAGCGGGTATTCATATCCGTCGTCTGGGAACGCCTCCGGCACCGAACACCGCCGGCGAGCTGATTGTGCATCCGATTACCCCGCAGCCGATTGGCGTGGTCACCATTTATCCGGGCATCTCCGCGGACGTGGTGCGCAACTTCCTGCGCCAGCCGGTGAAAGCGCTGATCCTCCGTTCCTATGGCGTCGGCAACGCTCCGCAGAACGGCGAATTTCTGAAGGAGCTTCAGGAAGCCAGCGAGCGCGGAATTGTGGTGGTAAACCTGACCCAGTGCATGTCTGGCAAGGTCAATATGGGCGGCTATGCCACCGGCAACGCGCTGGCGCACGCGGGGGTGATCAGCGGCTTCGATATGACCGTTGAGGCGACGCTGACTAAACTTCACTATTTACTGAGTCAGGATCTGGACATTCAGTCCATTCGCCGCGCAATGATGCAAAACCTTCGCGGCGAGCTGACCCCGGACGAATAAGGAGCTCTCATGAAGCAACGCGCCCTGCTACTGGTCGATTTGCAAAATGATTTCTGCGCGGGCGGCGCGCTGGCCGTCGCCGAAGGTGACAGCACCGTTGACGTGGCAAATACCCTGATTGACTGGTGCAAAGCCCGCGGTGAAGCGGTTGTCGCCAGCCAGGACTGGCACCCGGCGAACCACGGCAGCTTTGCCAGCCAGCACAACGTTGAGCCTTTCACCCAGGGTGAACTCGACGGTCTGGCGCAAACCTTCTGGCCGGATCACTGCGTGCAGCAGACCGAAGGAGCGGAGCTGCACCCGCTCCTGAATCAGAAGGCCATCGACGCGGTGTTCCATAAAGGTGAAAACCCGGCTATCGACAGCTACAGCGCGTTTTTCGATAACGGGCATCGCCAGAAGACGGCGCTGGACGCGTGGTTACGTCACCATGAAATCACGGAGCTGATCGTGCTGGGTCTGGCGACGGATTACTGCGTGAAATTTACCGTGCTGGACGCGCTCCAGCTGGGTTATACCGTTAGCGTCATCACCGACGGCTGTCGTGGGGTGAACATCCAACCACAGGACAGCGCTCAGGCATTTATGGATATGGCCGCCGAAGGTGCCACGCTGTATACGCTGGCAGACTGGCAGGAAACGCAGGCGTAGCCTTTTAGGCCGGGTGGCGCTGATGCTTACCCGGCAAAACCCCTCACCAATCCCCATAAAGTGAACTCCCTCGCATCCTCAGCGAAGCGGCAATGCTATTCTCTTCAGGCTGTTTTTTCGCCACGCCTTTTCTGTGGCGTGGTTATTTTTATTAAGTCAAAGAGGAACTTGTATGAAACGTTTGCCCCTGCTGGCAGCATTACCCTTGCTTTGCGCGTCGCTTGCTTCCGCCGCACCTCTGATGTCCGTGGGCTACTTTAACGGGGGTGGCGACGTCACCGCCGGACCGGGTGGCGATATCAATAAACTGGACGTTCGTCAGATCACCCATCTGAACTACTCGTTTGGTCTTGTTTATAACAACGAGAAAGATGAGACCAACCCTGCGCTGAAAGATCCGGCGAAGCTGCATCAAATCTGGCTGTCGCCAAAAGTGGCATCCGATCTGGCCCTTATCCCGACCCTGCGTAAACAAAACCCGAACCTGAAAGTCCTGCTCTCCGTTGGCGGCTGGGGGGCGCGCGGTTTCTCTGGCGCAGCGGCAACCCATGAGAGTCGCGCGGTGTTTATCCGCTCTGCGAAGGAAATTGTTGAGAAATACGGTCTGGACGGGATCGATCTCGACTGGGAATATCCGGTCAACGGCGCGTGGGGGCTGGTTGCAAGCCAGCCCGCCGACAGGGATAACTTCACCGCCCTGCTGAAAGAGATGCGCGACGCGTTCGGGCAGAAAAAGCTGGTGACCATTGCGGTGGGCGCGAATGCGGAAAGTCCGAAAAGCTGGGTGGATGTCAAAGCCATCGCCCCGCTCCTCGACTACATCAACCTGATGACCTACGACATGGCGTACGGGACACAGTACTTCAACGCGAACCTGTATGACTCCAGCGCCTGGCCAACGGTGGCTGCCGCCGACAAATACAGCGTCGATTTTGTGGTGAACAACTATCTGGCCGCCGGACTTAAGCCGAAGCAGATGAACCTCGGGATCGGTTTTTACGGCCGCGTACCGAAACGTGCGGTTGAACCGGGCATTGACTGGAGCAAGCCGGACGCGCAAAAAAATCCGGTCACACAGCCCTACTTTGGACCGCAGGAGATCGCCCTGTTTAAGTCGCTCGGCTATGACCTGACTAAAGATACCTACGTGAAGTACAACGATATCGTGAAGAAGCTGCTGAACGATCCGCAGAAGCGTTTTACCGAACACTGGGACGACCAGGCGAAGGTACCGTGGCTCTCGGTAAAGGGTGCCGATGGCAACGCGCTGTTTGCGATTTCGTATGAGAATCCGCGTTCTGTCGCGATCAAGGCGGACTACATCAAAGAGAAGGGTCTCGCCGGGGCGATGTTCTGGGAGTACGGTGCAGACGACAATAATCAGTTAGCGAAACAGCTGGCGGAGTCGCTAGGGATCCCGCATAAGTAGTAAGACACAGGCCCTCTCCCACAGAGAGAGGGCCTGGTGAGGGCATCAACCCGCACAGTTATTGCATTTTGATCGTCGCAATCGGCTTCGGCGTGATGCCAAAATCTTCCTTCAGCTCGCGCTTGCTCTTCATCACCATCTGACCGTTAGTGTCGATTGTCATGTGTTGCGCATCGGTGTTATTGCGCGCCTGCCAAAGCATCACCAGCTGCAAACTGTTCTCTTTTTGCTCAGGCGTGAGCGCCACACCGTCCGGCCATTTTCCCAGCTCAACGGCGGTCACCAGGCGTTGATAAACTTCCGGGGTCATCCCGTTAATCATGTCCTCAATATTCACGATCTCTCCCTTTCAAAGGAATAATTTGCTGAATCGTTTTTTCAACCCTTAATCTGGTCGCCGTTTTCATCATCGGTGAAGCTCATTGAGGCTGAATTCACGCAGAAACGCTCACCCGTTGGCTGAGGACCGTCCGGGAAGACGTGCCCCAGGTGCGCGTCGCAGTTACCGCAGCGAATTTCCGTGCGCACCATACCGTGCGACGAGTCGGTCAGATAGCGAATTGCGTCATCGCTCACCGGCTCGTAAAAGCTCGGCCAGCCGCAGCCGGAGTCGTATTTCGTTTGTGAATTGAACAGCGGGGCATCGCAGACCAGACAGTGATAGACACCGTCTCGCTTGTTGTGCAGTAATCGCCCGGTAAATGGCGGCTCCGTGCCGTGATTCTGGGTCACGTAAAACTGCATTTCGGTGAGGTTTTTTTTCAGATCGTCAGGGTTATGTTGGTTCGACATATGCTTACATCTCGCTGTAGAAACAGACATCTTTTAACCCGGATTCTAACAAAACATTAACACCCTTGCGTGCACTTTTGTTCTAAACTTATGTGTCGCGAAAAGGCGGTCAGGCAATTGTGATCACGTTCACATTTTTATCCTGCGAGGACTTTAAAATTCCGGGCGCAGCCCCCATGTGGTTGCAAGCTCAAAGGGAAAGTGAGGCGAGTCAGTCGCACAAACGTTAGTCACAGGATTGATTTGTCGCAATGATTGACACGATTCCGCTTGACGCTGCGTAAGGTTTTTGTAATTTTACAGGCAACCTTTTATTCACTAACAAATAGCTGGTGGAATATATGACTATCAAAGTAGGTATCAACGGTTTTGGCCGTATCGGCCGTATTGTTTTCCGTGCTGCTCAGAAACGTTCTGACATCGAAATCGTTGGTATCAACGATCTCCTGGACGCTGAATACATGGCGTACATGCTGAAGTACGACTCAACTCACGGTCGTTTCGACGGCACCGTTGAAGTGAAAGACGGCCACCTGGTTGTTAACGGCAAAACCATCCGCGTTACTGCTGAGAAAGACCCAGCTAACCTGAAATGGAACGAAATCGGTGTTGACGTTGTTGCTGAAGCAACCGGTATCTTCCTGACCGACGAAACTGCACGTAAACACATCACTGCGGGTGCGAAGAAAGTTGTTCTGACTGGTCCTTCCAAAGACAACACCCCAATGTTCGTTCGCGGTGCAAACTTCGAAACTTACGCTGGCCAGGACATCGTTTCTAACGCATCCTGCACCACCAACTGCCTGGCACCGCTGGCTAAAGTAATCAACGACAACTTCGGCATCATCGAAGGTCTGATGACTACCGTTCACGCGACCACCGCTACTCAGAAAACCGTTGACGGCCCGTCTCACAAAGACTGGCGCGGCGGCCGTGGCGCGGCTCAGAACATCATCCCATCCTCTACCGGTGCTGCTAAAGCTGTAGGTAAAGTACTGCCAGAACTGAATGGCAAACTGACTGGTATGGCGTTCCGCGTTCCAACTCCTAACGTATCCGTTGTTGACCTGACCGTTCGTCTGGAAAAAGCTGCTTCTTATGAAGAAATTAAGAAAGCAATCAAAGCTGCTTCCGAAGGCCCAATGAAAGGCGTTCTGGGTTACACCGAAGACGACGTTGTATCTACCGATTTCAACGGCGAAGTGTGCACTTCCGTGTTCGATGCTAAAGCAGGTATCGCACTGAACGACAACTTCGTGAAACTGGTTTCCTGGTACGACAACGAAACCGGCTACTCTAACAAAGTACTGGACCTGATCGCTCACATCTCCAAATAAGTTGAGATGAGTGATTGATCCAAAAAGGCGACTTCGGTCGCCTTTTTTATTGTTTTTTAGACAGAGGATTGCTTAATGATAAATAAAATTTTTGCACTTCCGGTAGTCGAACAACTTACCCCTGTGCTCTCCCGCCGTCAGATTGACGGTGCCGACGTTATCGTCGTTGACCACCCGCGCGTTAAAGCCTCCGTGGCGCTGAACGGCGCACACCTGCTCTCCTGGAAACCGGAAGGCGAAGCGGAAGCGCTGTGGCTGAGTGACGCCACCTCGTTCAAAAAAGGGGATGCGATTCGCGGCGGCGTACCGATCTGCTGGCCGTGGTTTGGCCCGTCCGTACAGCCGGGTTTGCCTTCTCACGGTTTCGCCCGTAACCAGCAGTGGACGCTGAAAGCGCATAACGAAGATGACAACGGCGCAGTGCTGACCTTTGAGCTGCAGGCTAATGATGAAACCCGCGCCCTGTGGCCGCATGATTTCACCCTGTATGCCCGCTTCAAACTGGGTCAGAGCTGCGAGATTGAGCTGGAAGCCCACGGCGAGTTCGAGACCACCTCTGCCCTGCATACCTACTTCAACGTGGGTGACATCAATGCAGTGAAGGTGAGCGGCCTGGGCGATACCTTTATCGACAAAGTTGATAACGCGAAGGAAGGTAAGCTGAGCGACGGCGTTCAGGCGTTCCCTGACCGTACTGACCGCGTCTATCTGCATCCGGAAGCGTGCAGCGTGATCCACGACGGTGCTCTGAACCGCGGCATTGAGGTGGTTCATCACCATCACAGCAACGTGGTGGGCTGGAACCCGGGGCCTGCACTCTCCATCAGCATGGCCGACATCCCTGATGACGGTTACAAAACGTTCGTCTGCGTGGAAACGGCCTGCGTAACCACCCCGCAGAAAGCGAGCGAGGAAAAGCCGTCTCGTTTAGGGCAGACAATTCGCATCGTTAAGCGATAAGGTCGCTGCACCACACCAAAGCAAACGGGGCGCACGCGCCCCGTTTTGATGCAATGATTGCACCACTATAATGCACAATCAGAACTTGTAGGTCACACCCACCGAGAAGATGCCAGCCCAGGACTTATCAACCATCGGGCTATCCTTCACTTCGTCGCTCAGACGCTCGTAACGGCCGGTACCGTAGACGTTCCAGTCGCCAAGGAAGTTATAGCTCGCGGTCAGCTCCAGGTAAGGATCCCAGCCATCATCGGCGCTGTAGCTTTTCAGCCCACTGCGACGGGACTCGTTTTTAGAGACGCCGTAGTAATAGTCGTTGTAGTTTTCACTGTTGTACTGCACGCCGATACCCGGCGTCAGGGTGAGCCCACCATTGGTATAGCGATACAACCACGCCAGATCCCAGATAAAGCCGTTGCTGTTATCCAGCGTATCACCCGCCAGGGCCGTACGGAGGAAGCCATACTGGGTGTTATGCACGTATGAAAGCCCGGCCATCATGGAGCTTTTGCGCTTGTCGAGCTGGCGAAGCGCGTGGCTGTCGCTGTCGCCTGGCTTGAAGTGCGTTGGATCGTAGTAGGCCATGATAGAGAGCTTATCGGCCGTATCGTTCCACAGATAGTAGCCGCCGCCGAGACCGCGGAACCAGAAGTTATCGCCTTCATAGGTGATAACGGGTACAGGATAAACATCGCGGTCATACTGTTTGTATGGGCTGTTAATGACGCCAACGCCCGCACCCACCGTCCACTGACTTTCCGCCTGAGCGGTGCTAACTGCGGTCGCGGCAAGGATGCCCAATGCCAGAAGTTTGAGTTTGGTCACAATCCATTCTTTCCTGTAGTCAAATAATCAGCGGGTGAAGTGTAACCGCCATTCCCGTACATCCCAAAATTTTTTGCCTGCTAATCAGTCTGATTAACCCATTATTTTTAACTTTTCAGATGACAACCCGCTTTCATTTATATGACCGATGCATGAAAAACGTGCTTAAGCCTTATAACCAGGGTGGAAATTTTTGGATGAGTTATTGATATGTCATTGAAATTAGTTTTTCTCAGCATGCAAGTTTGGCAAATGCCATCTACGCTTAAATTTAAGAAGAGTTTTCCTGAACACCTGCGGTTCTTAGCGTCTGACCTGGCACACAGGTTGCTGCTCTGGCAGTGGGGTGCGAGAGATTCTCTTCCGGGAGCCTCCACTACTCATACGAACGGCTCTTATCCTGTGCTAAAAAACGAAAGGACGGCATGCCATGAATATATTCGATCACTATCGCCAGCGCTACGAAGCTGCCAAGGACGAAGAGTTCACACTGCAGGAGTTTCTTACCATTTGTCGGCAAGATCGCAGTGCCTATGCCAATGCGGCAGAACGGCTATTGATGGCTATCGGTGAGCCAAACATGGTTGATACTGCCCTGGAGCCACGGCTTTCCCGTCTATTTTCGAATCGGGTGGTCGCCCGATATCCGGCGTTCGAAGAGTTCTATGGTATGGAAGATGCCATTGAACAGATTGTCTCCTATCTGAAGCATGCCGCCCAGGGTCTGGAAGAGAAGAAACAGATCCTCTATTTACTCGGCCCCGTCGGCGGCGGTAAATCCTCGCTGGCTGAACGCCTGAAGTCGCTGATGCAGCGCGTACCGATTTACGTGCTGAGCGCCAACGGCGAACGCAGCCCGGTGAACGACCATCCGCTGTGCCTGTTTAACCCGCAGGAAGATGCGCAAATTCTGGATAAAGAGTTTGGCATCCCGCGTCGCTACCTCGGCACCATTATGTCGCCGTGGGCGGCAAAACGCCTGCACGAATTTGGCGGTGATATCACCAAATTCCGCGTCGTGAAAGTGTGGCCATCCATACTGGAGCAGATCGCTATCGCCAAAACGGAACCGGGTGATGAGAACAACCAGGATATCTCGGCGCTGGTGGGTAAAGTCGATATCCGTAAGCTGGAAAACTTCGCACAAAACGACCCGGATGCCTATGGCTATTCCGGTGCGCTGTGCCGCGCCAACCAGGGGATTATGGAATTCGTCGAGATGTTTAAAGCACCGATCAAAGTGCTGCATCCTCTGCTGACAGCGACCCAGGAAGGGAACTACAACGGGACGGAAGGTATCTCCGCCCTGCCGTTTAACGGGATTATTCTCGCCCACTCGAACGAATCGGAATGGGTAACCTTCCGTAATAACAAAAACAATGAGGCCTTCCTTGACCGCGTGTACATCGTCAAGGTGCCTTATTGCCTGCGGATCTCCGAAGAGATCAAAATTTACGAAAAACTGCTTAACCACAGTGAGCTGGTGCATGCGCCATGCGCTCCGGGCACGCTGGAAACGCTCTCGCGCTTCTCCATCCTGTCGCGTCTGAAAGAGCCGGAAAACTCCAGCATCTATTCGAAAATGCGCGTCTACGACGGTGAAAGCCTGAAAGATACCGACCCGAAAGCGAAATCGTACCAGGAATACCGCGATTACGCCGGGGTTGATGAAGGGATGAACGGCCTCTCCACGCGTTTCGCGTTTAAGATCCTCTCCCGGGTCTTTAACTTCGACCACGCGGAAGTGGCGGCCAACCCGGTTCATCTGTTCTACGTCCTGGAGCAGCAAATCGAGCGCGAGCAGTTCCCGCAGGAGCAGGCTGAACGCTACCTTGAGTTCCTGAAAGGCTACCTGATCCCGAAATACGCCGAGTTCATTGGCAAAGAGATCCAGACGGCCTATCTGGAATCCTATTCAGAATACGGGCAGAACATTTTTGACCGCTATGTCACCTATGCTGACTTCTGGATCCAGGATCAGGAGTACCGCGACCCGGATACCGGCCAGCTGTTTGATCGTGAATCCCTGAACGCGGAGCTGGAAAAAATCGAGAAGCCTGCCGGGATCAGCAACCCGAAAGACTTCCGTAATGAGATTGTGAACTTCGTTCTGCGCGCCAGAGCGCATAATAACGGGCGCAATCCGAACTGGACCAGCTACGAGAAGCTGCGCACGGTTATTGAGAAGAAAATGTTCTCCAATACCGAAGAGCTGCTGCCGGTGATCTCGTTTAACACCAAAACCTCAACCGACGAGCAGAAGAAACACGACGATTTTGTCGACCGTATGATGGAAAAAGGCTACACCCGCAAACAGGTTCGCCTGCTCTGCGAATGGTATCTGCGCGTGCGTAAATCGTCCTAAAACAAGTGCCCGGTAGCGCCTGCGCCTGCCGGGCCAACAAAAACGCAAGTTGGCAAATGCAGTACGGGGGGTATATGACCTGGTTTATTGACCGGCGTCTTAACGGCAAAAACAAGAGCACGGTGAACCGCCAGCGCTTCTTGCGCCGTTATAAAGCGCAAATTAAACAGTCGATCTCCGAGGCCATCAACAAACGCTCGGTGACCGACGTCGACAGCGGCGAGTCTGTCTCCATCCCTACCGATGACATCAGCGAACCGATGTTTCATCAGGGGCGCGGCGGCCTGCGCCATCGCGTTCATCCAGGTAACGACCACTTCGTTCAGAACGACAGAATTGAGCGCCCTCAGGGCGGCGGCGGCGGTTCAGGAAGCGGTCAGGGGCAGGCCAGCCAGGACGGTGAAGGCCAGGATGAGTTCGTTTTCCAGATTTCGAAAGATGAATATCTCGACCTGCTGTTTGAGGACCTTGCGCTGCCGAATCTGAAAAAGAATCAGCATCGTCAGCTTAACGAGTATAAAACCCATCGCGCGGGCTATACCGCTAACGGCGTGCCCGCCAATATCAGCGTTGTGCGTTCGTTGCAGAATTCTCTGGCGCGCCGCACGGCCATGACAGCGGGCAAACGTCGCGAACTGCGCGAGCTGGAGAGCAGCCTGAAGGTCGTGGAAAACACGGAGCCGGCGCAGCTGCTGGAAGAGGAGCGCCTGCGTAAAGAGATTGCCGAGCTAAGAGCGAAGATCGACCGCGTGCCGTTTATCGATACCTTCGACCTGCGCTACAAGAACTACGAAAAACGTCCTGAACCCTCCAGCCAGGCGGTGATGTTCTGTCTGATGGACGTCTCCGGCTCGATGGACCAGGCCACCAAGGATATGGCGAAGCGTTTCTATATCCTGCTCTACCTGTTCCTGAGCAGAACCTATAAGAACGTGGAAGTGGTTTATATCCGCCATCACACCCAGGCCAAAGAGGTGGATGAACATGAGTTCTTCTACTCCCAGGAGACCGGGGGGACCATCGTATCAAGCGCCCTGAAGCTGATGGATGAAGTAGTGAAAGAGCGTTACGACCCGGCGCAGTGGAACATTTATGCCGCGCAAGCGTCGGATGGCGACAACTGGGCCGACGACTCACCGCTGTGTCACGAGATCCTGGCGAAGAAAATTCTGCCGGTGGTGCGTTACTACAGCTATATCGAAATCACCCGTCGTGCCCACCAGACCCTGTGGCGGGAATATGAACATCTGCAGTCCATGTTCGATAACTTTGCCATGCAGCATATCCGCGATCAGGATGATATTTATCCTGTATTCAGGGAGCTGTTCCATAAGCAATCCGCTACCAGCAACGCATAACCCAACAGCCAGCGAATCCGCTGGCTGTTTTCTTTCGACCCCGTTTATCCCGTGCTAATGTAGCAAGCTGAATACTGGATTATCACCGGGAAAACTATGATGACTGACGACGTTATGGGGACAAGTACCCACCATCAGCTGATTACCTTACTCACCGAGCAGGGCGCGCGTTTTCGCGTCATGGAGCACGAGGCGGTGGGGAAATGCGAAGCGGTGAGTGAAATTCGCGGGACCGATCTTCGCCAGGGGGCAAAAGCCCTGGTCTGCAAGGTGAAGGGCAACGGCGTTAAAAAACACGTACTGGCGATTCTGGCCGCCGACCTGCAGGCCGATCTGAGCCAGCTTGCCAGCCATTTTGGCGGGCTTAAAGCCTCCCTCGCCAGCCCGGCCGAGGTCGATACCCTTACCGCCTGCGTTTTTGGCGCGATCCCGCCCTTTAGCTTCCATCCTGATTTGGCGCTGGTGGCCGACCCGCTGCTGTTCGAGCGTTTCGACGAAATTGCCTTTAACGCCGGTTTACTGGAGAAATCCGTGATCATGGACACCCAGGATTACCTGCGCATCGCCCGTCCTGAGCTTGTAAACTTCCATAAGGCGTCGTCGTGACGGCGCTAGCCTCTTCTTTCCAGAAACAGCACGGAGGCGACGAGAATCACGGCAATAGCGAAAAACGATGAGGAGATAATGAGCGTTTCAACAAACATGTGATCGTTCATGATGGCGATCCCTTTGCGATACCTGCCTTTGTTTTAATCCGCGTAAATGACAGGGTAATGACAGCGATAAAATCTTTTAAACGCTGTCCTCCGCCGCGTTTGCGCGTACAGTAAGCAGGATAATTATTCTGGCAAGGATCCCCCCATGTTTGACCCGACTCTGCTCATTCTTCTGGCGCTCGCCGCGCTCGGCTTTATCAGCCATAACACCACCGTCGCCATCTCGATTCTGGTGCTGATTATTGTGCGCGTGACCCCGTTAAATACCTTTTTCCCGTGGATAGAAAAACAAGGCCTCACCATCGGGATCATCATTTTAACCATCGGGGTGATGGCTCCCATCGCCAGCGGCACCCTTCCCGCCTCAACGCTGCTGCACTCGTTTGTGAACTGGAAATCACTGGTGGCGATCGCGGTAGGGATTTTTGTTTCGTGGCTGGGCGGACGCGGCGTGACGCTGATGAGCAGCCAGCCCTCGCTGGTGGCGGGCCTGCTGGTGGGCACGGTACTCGGCGTGGCGCTCTTCCGCGGCGTGCCGGTAGGCCCGCTGATTGCGGCAGGGCTGGTGTCCCTGTTTATCGGGAAGTCATAGTCAGGCTGGCCATGTAACGCGCCGGCGTCTGGCCCAGCCCCTTTTTGAACATGGTGATAAACGCGGTGGTAGAGTCATAGCCCAGAGACTGTGCCACCTGCTGCACCGATTTCCCGCTAATCAAATGCTGTAACGCCACGATCAGCTGAAGCTGGTGACGCCAGCGGCGAAAGCTTAAACCGGTCTCTTTGACCACCAGCCGCGCCAGGTTGCGTTCACTCATCGCGAAATGGCTCGCCCACTGCGCCAGCGTCTGCCAGGCGGCGGGCTCTTCCGCCATCTTCTCGCTCATCAGCCGGATTTTAGGATGGGGAGAGACGGGCAGCTGCAGATGCTCCTGGCGCTGGAGCGGCAGCTCGTCAAACAGGACGTCCACCAGACGCGATGTGGCCGCAAGATGCAGCTGTTCACGTGATTTCTCCGCCAGGTATAAAATCAGCTCCCGCACCAGAGGAGAGATTTTCAGGGTGCAGCAGCGGTCGGGCAGGCTGGCGGCACCAGGCTCAATAAACAAAAAGCAGAGCTGCGCCCCCGGCGTGGCCCTGTTGCTGTGCGGCATTTGGCCTGGGATCCAGACGGCATACTGGGGCGGTACCATCAGCATCGCATTTTCCACTTCGCAGGTGATCGCGCCGCCAAGGGCCAGAATCAGCTGCCCCTTACGGTGTTGATGCTGCGGAATATATTGTTCTTCCGTCACCACGCGGATGCGAAACGCGACGGCCGCATCGTGCTGACTATCAGGATCGTAGCCGTCCAGTCCCAGACCAATCATCAGGTTGTCCGATATTAGCGATAAACTGTCATTTTAGCCTGATTTCAACCGCTGAGAAAATCGGTATTGTGTGCGCTCGCTTGAACGTATGAGAACACAATGACTACTGCTCTTCGCACCTCAGGAAAACAGGGCGCGCTGTTGATCGCAGGCATCCTGATGATTGCCACCACGCTTCGCGTCACCTTTACCGGCGCAGCGCCGCTGCTCGACACTATTCGCCTTGATTATGGCTTAAGCACGGCGCAAACCGGTCTGCTGACCACCCTGCCCCTGCTGGCCTTTGCTCTTGTCTCCCCGCTCGCGGCGGGCGTTGCCCGGCGTATCGGCATGGAGCGCAGCCTGTTTATCGCCCTGATGCTGATTTGCATCGGGATTGCGGTTCGCTCCCTGCCCTCCGCTACCCTGCTTTTCATCGGAACGGCGGTGATTGGTTGCGGGATCGCGCTGGGGAATGTGCTGCTGCCCGGCTTAATTAAGCGTGACTTCCCGGGTCAGGTGGCAAAACTCACCGGCGCCTATTCCCTGACGATGGGTGTCTCTGCCGCGTTAGGCTCGGCGCTGATTGTTCCCCTGGCGCAGGGTGATGCGGGCTGGCATGGCGCGCTGCTGATGCTGATGGCGTTTCCGCTGATCGCGCTGTTGCTCTGGCTGCCGCAGTGGCGTCAAAAACACGTCGCAACGGTAACGGGCGCAGGCGCGCTGCATAACCGAGCGATCTGGCGCTCGGCACTCGCCTGGCAGGTGACGCTCTTTCTGGGGATTAACTCGCTGATTTATTACGTCATCATCGGCTGGCTGCCGGCCATATTACTCAGCCATGGCTTTAGCGAAGCGCAGGCCGGCTCGGTGCACGGTCTTTTACAGCTTGCCACGGCCGTGCCGGGGCTTGCCGTTCCGCTCGTCCTCCAGCGCCTGAAGGATCAGCGAACCATCGCCGGAGCGGTTGGGCTGATGTGCGCGGTTAGCGCGGCGGGTTTGTGGTTTATGCCTGAGATGGCGGTGATGTGGACGCTGGTGTTTGGCTTTGGTACCGGGGCAACGATGATCCTCGGCCTGACGTTCATCGGCCTGCGCGCCAGCTCCGCACACCAGGCGGCAGCGTTGTCCGGTATGGCACAGTCTATTGGTTATCTGCTCGCCGCCTGCGGTCCGCCGCTGATGGGTAAAATTCACGATTCGGCTGGAGACTGGCGGATCCCGCTTCTCGCCTGCGCGCTGGCCGCTGTCGTCATGGCCATCTGCGGCGTACTTGCCGGGCGCGACCGGGAAATCGCGCCCCGATAAACACGGTGGCAGACCATCGGGTCTGCCTTTTTTACCCGCGCGCGGCGCGCAGCATTGCCTGCACCAGCACCACCGGACGCCCTTCCAGCGCAGCACGCTCGTGCTGGAATAAGGTGATCACAAAGAACGGATGGGTCACCAGCTCCGCAGCGCGAATTTCCCCCTGCTCGTCCCAGCCCGTCACGCGCATATCACCGCTCTCCAGTTCCTGAGCAAACGCCGCCGATACGCCATAGTTACAGTGATAACCCTCTACGATTTCCGGCTTTCCGTAGGCCTTCGCGATCAGCGTATTATTGCGCAGCTCAATGGCATCGGTTTTTTCCACCAGCGAGCAGGTCAGCGGCGCAATCACCATCGTGCCTTCGGTATCCGTCTCAGCATGTGCCGCGTCGCTCCAGCCCAGCACGTTACGGGCATACTCGATTAACGCATGCTGGAACCCACCGCAGGTGCCCAGGAACGGAATGCTGTTTTCACGCGCGTAGCGTGCGGCAATAAAGGCCGCCTCGGTATTTTTATAGGGGCTTGCGGGAACCAGCCAGATGGCATCGTAGCCCACCAGATCCTCAGAACTGGTTAATTCCGTGGTGGCAAGCCAGTCGTAATCGGCGGTGAGGTCAAGGACCGCGGCGGCGTCGTCAATGGCCAGCGGGATCGCCTTGTGTGCAATAACATCAGGATTGTAATCGCCAACCAGCGCAATGCGCAGCGTCGTTTTAACCGGGAGGTGTTCCATGAAAGGTTCCTTATGCCAGAGTATTATCAGATAACATAAGGAACCTCAGACTACCGATCTTCTGCAATTATCACAATACCTTAAATTGGGAGGGTGGAATCATGATTCAGTGCAAACGCGTCTATGAACAGGCGAGCCCGGGCGATGGCTATCGGGTTCTGGTGGACAGGCTCTGGCCCCGCGGGGTGAAAAAAACGGACCTCGCGTATGACGAATGGTGTAAAACGCTCACACCGTCCAGCGCGTTACGCAAGGACTTTCATAGCGAAGCGATTGATTTCGCGGCCTTCGCTAAAGCCTACAAGGAAGAGCTGGCGCAGCATAAGGACGAAGGAGAACGTCTGGCGGCGCTGGCGAAAAAGCAGACCGTAACCCTGCTCTACGGCGCGAAGGACACGAAGCAGAATCACGCTCTGGTCTTAGCCGACTGGCTGCGCCATCTATGATCAGCCGACCGTCAGCTCATCCTGAATTTGCGGAGCTTCGTCCGGGGTGAGCGGCATCAGGTGTTCGGCGCGAACAAACGCAAAGCCGTGCTGATTGTCAAAGGCGTAGACGTCTCCCGTCACCAGCCAGAGCGCGCGGTCCGCGCTTGCGGGTAACTGCGTCATCACGCCATTGACCGGGTTAACGAAACGCTGGCCGGGTTGGCAGAGACCAAATAGCTCCACAGATTTACCAATATTGCGACGGCCTGACGCCGTGCGGGCACCGACGATCATCGCCACGCTGCCCGGTTTAAGCTGAAACATACTTCTCTCGCGGTAACGGTAGCCAGAAATTGGCTAAGAATAATCCTAAAGAGAAGTGTATCGCAGCTACTGTCCCTCTGTCACCTGGCAGGTTGCGGATGATCGCGACGATAGAGCGTCCATTCGTCGATCACTTCGCCACCGGGCAGCTTGCACTCGGTGCGGACCCCCTGCGGGCTTTGAATTGGGACCTGTTCCCCGCCCTTTTCCAGGCAGTAAACGGAAGCCGGGTTCGCCATGCCCACGGCGTGCGGCGGTTTCGGGGCGTCGGGTGGGGTTGTTTTTGTGGTGCAGGCAACCAGGGGGAGCGCCAGCGCCAGTAGCAGAAATCTCATCTTGTTGATCCTTTTGACATCATCATTGGCTAAGGGTAACGGCTTGTCGCCGCTTTCTCCATGATTTCTCCATTCTAACTGCACTTTTCAACGCTACAGTCTGGCATGTTCTCACTTTGACCAGAGAACATCATTCCGTAATCAAGATGTCTTTGCCCCGTTCTCAACAACGGGGCTTTTTTTCCCGCCTGCTGCCTACCTCTGCATATATTAAATTTTCTATATTCATGTTTTACTATGCCGGAAGCCTAAAAATTCAGCATAACATGCAGATGCAGACGTCTTCTGCCTGGGAGTCATTCTACGTCATGTCGGATCTTATCCTCGCTCGCGTTTCAGAAACCCTTGCCACCGAGCAATCCCTTGAAAGCCTCGTTCGTCAGTTGCTGGAGATGCTGGAAATCGTCACCGACATGGAGTCGACGTATCTGACGAAGGTGGATATAACAGCCCGGCTGCAGCATATCCTCTATGCCCGAAACAGCAAGCAGATGACTATCCCGGAAGGGTTAAGCGTGCCATGGGATGAAACGCTGTGTAAGCGCGCGCTGGATAGCGACACATTATTCAGTAACGATGTCCCCGAGCGTTGGCCGGAGTGTGAAGCGGCGAAAGCTCTCGGCATCACCACATATATGAGCATCCCCGTTCATCTTGCCGATGGCTCACTTTACGGTACGCTCTGCGCCACCAGCACGGCAAAAAAACCGCTCAGCGCGCGCGGCGAGCAGATGCTAAAACTCTTCGCCGGGTTGATTAGTCAGTACATTCAGAAAGAGTCTCTGGTGACCCAGCTCCGTGAAGCCAACGCGGCGCTTATCGCCCACTCCTACACAGATGCTCTTACAGGGTTACCCAACCGTCGCGCCATTTTTGAGGATCTGAGCACCCTGTTTTCGCTGGCACGGCATCTGAAACGTAACGCCATCATTGCCTTTATCGATCTGGATGATTTTAAACTGATTAACGATCGATACGGGCATGAAGCAGGCGACCAGTTCCTGATTGAAGTGGGCAAGCGTTTGACCGCAGAAAAACAGCAGGACGATATCATCGGCCGGCTGGGCGGCGATGAGTTCCTGGTGGCCAGTCTGAGCAACGTCGAGAATGAGGAGCAAATTCACCTTCTCAGAACGCGCCTCAGCGCCCGAATTGCGGGGGAATACTGGCTGGGTAGCATCAGCATCATTTATCCTGGCGCCAGCCTCGGCGTTATCGAAGTGGATCCCGGCGTAACCGATCCGGACAGTGCGTTACGTGCCGCAGATATCGCGATGTATCAGGATAAGAAAGGAAAAAGCAAAACAGGCTTTCTCGCGATGGATTAACCCCGTACACTCTACGGCGTTATAAAACCGAAACAGGTGATGATATGAGAATAGGGATCCTCTTCCCGGTCGTTATTTTTATAACGGCGGTGGTATTTCTGGCGTGGTTTTTTGTCGGTGGTTACGCTGCTCCGGGGGCATAAATGAGAAAAACCACCCTCATTATGTTGATCGTTGCCGTCGTGGCGTTTGCCGGCACGCAGTTTGGCTGGTGGTAAACCCGTTACGTAAAAAGGCCGCCATATGGCAGCCTTTTTAACGCTTCAGTATTAGCTTTTGATCTTTCTGTAGATAAACAGCACAACCAGCGCGCCGATCACCGCGACCGCGAAACTGCCGAAGTTAAAGCCATCGACTTTACCAAAACCGAACAGCGTACTGATCCAACCGCCGACTACCGCGCCGACAATACCCAGTATTATGGTGACGATAAACCCACCGCCATCTTTGCCCGGCATGATCCACTTCGCCAGAATACCCGCAATAAGCCCAAAGATAATCCAGGATAAAATTCCCATAACTTTCCTCTCTGTATGGTTTTTGTCATTAAATCAACGACACAAAAAGGATAGCACAGGATCTGAGAAAGGAAATTTGTGATAAGCCTCACAGAGAGAGTCTGCGCATTTCTTCATCAACATGCCCTTCCACAAGAACTGTGGGGTTGCATCTTTTATTGAGAAAGATTATCTTTCTCAACACTGAATAGTTGAGATAAACACTCAGGTATTCAGTACGACATTGCTCACATTGCTTCCAGTATTTCTTGCCCACTCATGAGTGGGCTTTTTTTTGATCAAGCCCCAACGAAAGCGTGCCGGTTGCGCCCGCCGCGTTTTGCCTGATAGAGCGCCTGGTCGGCAGCATTAATAATATTCTGCTGGCTACCCGCGATGTTGACAGCACGCGCACTGGAGACCCCTACGCTTACCGTGACCCGCCCGAAGGGGCTAAACGCGTGTTCAATTTGCTGAGAGAAAACATAGCGAATAATCGTCTGCGCAAGGCGGAGCGCCTCCTGGATATCCGTTTCAGGCAAAATCAGCGCAAACTCCTCCCCGCCATAGCGCGCCACAATCTGGTTGTCGCGGGTGAGACTTTCCCTGAGGCAGTTCCCCAGCAACGCCAGGCATCTGTCCCCTTCCGGATGACCGTAGTTATCGTTGTACTTTTTGAAGTAATCCACATCCACAAGGAGCAGCGAAACCGGCGCGTCCTTTGCCGCACACGCCGCAATTTCCGAGACGATTTTTTCATCAAAGATGCGCCTGTTATAAAGCCCTGTCAGCGCATCCTCCGAGGCAATAATCTTTAGCGCTTTGTTATCCCGTGCTTTTCTGGATAAGTCGGAATAGAGGAAACAGGACGCCACGATGAGCGTCGCGGTAAACACCAAAATAAGTGCGGCAAGCTGAATCGCCTGCTTGCGCCACGGTGAAAGGGCTTCATCAATGCTTACCGCTACCGTCGTAACCAGTCCGTAGCGCCTGTTTTTCTCATAGGCATAAATGCGTTCGATTTTATCAAACCTGGAGACAGAGCTGGCTATCCCTGTATTTTGTACCTTGAGGTATTTTCTGAAGAGAGGTGAGTCAGAAAAAATCGTACCGATATAGTTATTTTTAAAGGGATAACGAATCAGTAAAACGCCTGCTTGCGTCGTTAAACCAATAACGCCCGCGTGACCAATATTAATCTGTCCATAAAGTGCCAGAAAATTTTCGATACCCAGCGTCACCACCACAACACCGTTAAATGCACCGGTGTGGGTTTCAAGGCGTCGGCTAAGAGTAATAACCCATTTACCATTGGTTCTGCTTATCACCGGCTCACCAATATAAATCTGCTGACTTTTATTTTCCTTGTGATAAACAAAAAATGCCCTGTCCGCGCCATTATGGGGGCCCGCAAAATTTTTGTGCAATGCAGTGAAGATATCCCCATGCGCATCATAGACAACCACATTATTAATCTGAGTAAGAAGATTATCCTGATTGCTTATCATTCGCTGAATATTGATCGCCTGTTGCGGGGTCATACCATAAATTTCGATTGTGTCGGAAACGGTGGTAATCAACATTTCACTTTGGCGAATGATCCCTTCCGTGTAGACGTTAAGGGTATGGCTAAGGTTGGCAACGCTGGTATTGATTTGCTGGATTGACTGCTGTCGGGACGTGGCAATCTGGACGGCAAGCGACAATGAAACAATCAATGAGACAATGATGACGGTAATGGTTGTTGTGTAAAAAGTATTTTTCACATGCACGAGCTTTTCCACCTTATCACGCCTGGCATCCCTGGCTGACAACTCTTGTCACTGTAACAAAGCTCAGGTTAAGAGGAAAACAAATTGCACTTAAGCATAACGGCTGCCGTTATTATCAGGCTTGTAGCTTGCACTGCCTGTGATAAGATTTGAGAGATGAGGGAGCGGACAGGGTATCTGGAAAATGAAAAAGATCATTGCCGTTACTATCGTTTCAGCGTTTCTGGTCTTCCTGTCTCTTTTTGCGGTTAATGCAGTTATCGGGAGCCAGCAGAAAAGCAAACAGCTTGAGATTTCCCGAACCCTTTTACAGCATTCAGAAGGTCTGACCCAGAGCATGGCGCAGACGCTCAAAAACCTGACCACACAGGGATGCGACAGAGACAGCCTCGATCGCTACCGGCAGGTCAAGCTCGAAAGCCGCTATGTCGCTGACGTCGGTTTTATTGAAAAGGGAAAAATAGTCTGTACCGCTTTTTGGGGTAAACTCGTTAATCCTGTCCCGCTTCCTGAAGAGCTCCATGAAACGCCCAGAGGATTTCTCCTCGCGCAATTTTCGAGAAAAGATTTTTTTACCGGCAATGCGGCCATCTATAATAATCACATTATCTTCACCTCCCGCTATGCTTACGATAAATTCACCCCGGTTACGGAGAGCTATTCTCTGAGCACCACCACCAGGGACTTAAGCAGAACGTTTTTTTCGGCTACGCCTGAATTAAACCAACAGAGCGAACTGAATTCCTCCTTGTTTACCCTGACCCTCACCCGGTGCAGCACCACGTGGGATTTGTGCGTCATTGTGAAGCATCACAACGCGGGACTGGCCTCGTTATCTCCCGTTGTATTTATCGTTCTCGCGGTCATTTTATGTTTTATCTGGATTGCGATAACGCTCTTTTTCTTTCGACTCAACGAGGACCGGTTCTCCCTGGAGCGGACGCTGGTCAAAGCTGTTATCACTAATACTATCGGCGTTCATTACCAGCCCATTGTTCGGATTGAGGATAAAAAAATTGTAGGTGTGGAGGTCTTGTCGAGATGGCGTGACGCAAGATACGGTGACGTCTCCCCGGAACTGTTTATTCCATTAATCAAAAAAATTGGCCTGTATAAAAATTACTATATTAATATTCTCCAAAAATCCCTTTCGGATATCGCGCCACTTATTATTAAATATCATCTGGTTGTTTCGCTCAATGTTGGCCGAACGGAAATTGAAGACGGACAGTTTATCAGCATTTTGCGCCGTAGCTGTTTAGCTAATAACATTCCACTCTCTCTGATCAAAATCGAGCTTTCTGAAAAAGCCATTTCAACGGGGAATATTCTGGAAGATTTCTGCAAGGATTTAAAAAACCTTGACGTGAGAATATCCATTGATGACTTCGGGGTGCAAAACTCAAACCTGGCAAGGCTTTCGCTGCTTGAATATGATGAGATCAAAATCGACAAGTCGCTGGTCGATGGCATCAGTGAACATTACAAGCAGAACATTTTTGTCATCTTTAGCGACGCCCTCGCAAAACTGAATAAAACGCTTGTTTTCGAAGGCGTAGAGAGCGAAATACAGTATCGCTTTATTGCTGAAAGATACCCCGAGGCGCTGATTCAGGGATGGTATTTCTCAAAATCCGTCACCCGAAGCGAGCTTGCGAAGCGACTCGCTGGGATCGCGCGGTAGGTTACTCGTTTCCCCACTGATTGAGAAAGTTCGCAATATCATCAATACGTTCGGCACGAACCCCGGCTTCACGCGCCATCTCCTGCTGAGCTTCCTCATCGATCTCCTCATTATTCGACAAACGCGTGAGAAGCAGCTGGAAATAATGCGCCAACGAGTCCTGCTCTGACTCACTCACGGGCTTTGTGGCTTCCGTCGCGTACTCTTCGACGATGTCATAATACTTCAGTGGGATTTCGTTATTCATAACAGCGTTAACCTTTGAGGGTGAAGCCACAAGTATATCCGACGACGTACGGTTAACCAACGCGTTGCGTCAGATAAGCAGGGCAAGCAGGGCTGCAAGAGCAGGTATGGCCTGAACGTACAGTATCTTTCGGCTGGCGGTCGCTGCGCCAAAGAGTCCGGCAATCAACACGCAGGTCAGGAAGAAGATGGCCACAGATATACCCTTTTCACCAAGCCAGAGGCTCCAGAGCAGACCCGCAGCCAGAAAACCATTATACAGCCCCTGATTCGCGGCCAGCACGCGGGTGTCGCGCGCAAAATCGGGACGCAGATTAAAGGCCTTGTGCCCTGTTCTGGTGTTCCACAGGAACATTTCCAGCACAAGAATGTAGATATGGATGAATGCAACGACAGCGATAAGAACAGTAGCGAGCATCGTGTTATTTCCCGCAGGCAGAGGCAAAAAAAACGGGAACCCTCAGGCCCCCGCTCTTGTTTAACCCAGAATCTGGATTACATGTTCGCGATAATCGCGTCGCCAAACTCTGAGCATTTCAGCAGCTTAGCGCCTTCCATCAGACGTTCGAAATCGTACGTTACGGTTTTCGCGTTGATTGCGCCTTCCATACCCTTCACGATCAGGTCTGCGGCTTCGAACCATTCCATATGACGCAGCAGTATTTCATTAAATCAATCATGATGCATTGATTTTTCAATCAAAAACTCATAATTGGCGCGTTCATCACACTTTTTTGACCACAAGCTAACCTATTGATTAGTTACGATGATTTTTGGGTTTTGATAACCACTTTTTGGTTTTATTGATTAATCTCTTAATGGGTTCGCTACGCTCCTCTTTCTCTCCCTGCTCTATACTTTGAGTTTGAGACTTGGCTGGAGGTTTCTATGTGCGGACGTTTTGCACAAGCTCAAACGCGTGAAGAATATCTGACCTATCTGGCCGATGAAGTCGATCGCGACATTCCATACGACCCGGAACCTATAGGCAGGAACAACGTCTCGCCCGGTACCAAGGTGCTGCTCCTGAGCAAACGCAACGAGCAGCTGCATCTTGATCCAGTCCTGTGGTCTTACGCGCCCGAATGGTGAGATAATACGCCACTGATTAATGCGCGTGTCGAGACGGCAACCACTCAGACGTAAATATCAATGGTGCCGGCAGTATTTGTATCGTCCTTTCTCTCTACTTTGTTATCAGGCTGAACTTTCGCATCCTTATTCTGTTTCTCTGCCTGCTGCCGTAACAACTGTTCAAGTTGAACTCTGAGGCTTTCAATTTGCTTCTGTACTAGTGCAGCCATTTCTTTTTTCTGCTCTGGCGTCATCCCCTCTTCCGATGAGATTTTCCCAAGCTTTTCAGTCAGCACTTGAATTTGTCTCATGATTTTGGCTATTTTTGATGTTCCTTCCGGGGCGGAGTTGTTTAAAATGGCAGTTGAGGCATTCCCCTGAATTGTGACAGACATAGATTTCTCCTTTTAAAAAAGCACTATCGGCACGCAATAAAATATCTTTAATCGTATTTTTGTTGCATTAATCGTTTGATGTTAATATTGATTTCCTTGCGCCTGGCGTATCTCAGAAAGCTAAGCTTGTTGACAGGAGGCAGAAGGGCTAGACGTTCGGCAATAATTTTCCTCCTGACGCGGCCCAAGACATCAGGAAAATTTATCGGACCCTAAGCAGGTCTGAATATCTCGTCGTATATCGAGGCGACAACATTTCTCGCTTCATTTGCCACTGCTGCTGTATGCCCTGCCCGGCAAAATAAAGCGTTCCCTTTCCATCTTTCCCGTTCAGATAATCCAGAACTTCCATCAACCTCTCGCTACCAGCACGCGGCGCGTTCTCATCGAACAGGTTGAGCTGGGCCACGCCTTGGCTGAAAAAATCCCCAAGCATGATCCCTGCCTTCTGGTACCGGTGGCCATCCTTCCAGATTTTGTCCAGGCACTTTACCGCGGCGTTAATGATGTCGCGTGAATCCTGAGTGGGGGTAAGAAGCTTCATGGACGCACTGTTACCATAATACGGCTCGTTAAGCGCAAAGGGAGAGGTTTTCACGAACGCAGAGATAAAGCGGCAGTACTGATGTTCACCCCGCAGTTTTTCAGCACCACGGGCAGCATAGCTGCAGATAGCCTGGCGCATCTGTTCATACTCAGTAACGCGTTCGCCGAATGACCGGCTGCAGACGATTTCCTGTTTATCTGGTGCAAACTCCTCCAGATCCAGACATGGTTCGCCGCGCAGCTCCCGGACAGTTCGCTCCAGGACGACATTGAAGTGTTTGCGAATAATCCATGTACTCTGCTCAGAGAGGTCCAGAGCCGTTTTGATGCCCATGGCATTCAGCTTCTTGCTGATTCGCCTGCCGACGCCCCATACGTCCTCTACCGGCACGATAGCGAGCAATCGGCGCCGGCGGTCGATATTGGACAAATCAACAACTCCACCCGTCTGCCTCTGCCATTTCTTGGCGGCGTGATTTGCCAGCTTAGCGAGTGTTTTCGTCTGCGCGATGCCAACACCGACCGTCAGGTGCGTACGCTTCAGAACTGTAGCGCGGATCTCTTTCCCGAAGTCAGTCAGGTCCCGGCAGTTGCGAACGCCCGTCAGGTCACAAAAAGCTTCATCGATACTGTAAATTTCGACGCGGGGGCTCATTTCCTCAATCGTTGTCATTACCCGGTTAGACATATCAGCATACAGCTCATAGTTGCTGCTGAAACAAACAACGCCAGCTCGCCGGAAAAGCTCTTTTTGCTTGAAGAACGGCTCTCCCATTGTAATTCCAGCGACCTTGGCCTCGGCACTGCGTGCGATTACACAGCCATCGTTATTCGAGAGAACAACCACTGGCCGCCCTTTTAAGTCGGGCCGAAACACCGTCTCGCATGATGCATAGAACGAATTCACATCACAGAGCGCAAACATGTTCAGCTCACCGATTTCACGATGAAAGTAACAACGCCAAAAACGTCCAGCGTATCTTCGCTGCCTACAACAATCGGACTGTAGGCGCTATTCATTGGGATGAGTTGGACAGTTGGACGTAGCTGCAGGCGTTTAACAGTAAATTCCCCTTCCACCGCGGCAATGACAATGTCACCGTGCTCAGCCGTGCGCGAACTGTCCACCACCAGCAAATCACCGTCGCTGATCCCGGCTTCGATCATTGAATCACCCGCTGCTTTGACGAAGTATGTTGAGCTCGGGTGAGCAACAAGTAACTCATTGAGGTCGATGCGCTGTTCAACGTAATCAGCCGCGGGGCTCGGGAAACCACACTGTACTAAGTCACTGAAAAGCGGGAGAGCAATAATTTCTCTCAGTTCTGTTGGCCTGATGAATTCCATGACACATACCTCAAATACTGTTTTTATATACAGTAGTTTTATTTGTAAGTGTCCGCAAGATGCAGGCCGTACCGTCACTGCTTGAAGCTTCGCCGTTTCGTTTCTAAGTTTCTATGCAGCTTCGAATTATGGCTTTTGTAAATTTTTCCATAATGGCGCTATGTAAGCAGATCTGAGGGGGACAAAGCCCGTTGAATGCTGGCACGGGCTGCGGCTGAAAACTAGGCTTCATGATTCCGCTATTTTTTGCTTAAGCTCCAGGATCTCTTTCTGTGTTGTCTCTAGCTGTTTAATGACGTAGTTCAGTGCCAGCAAGGTATCAAGCATGATAACGTTGTTATCCAGTGCCAACGTATCATCAGCATCAATCCTGTTGCCTTCATCATCAAATTTCGGTGCTGCAGGGACCAGCTTTACATACTCACTGTCAATTTTCATTACATCCTGAGCAATTACGCCCCGGCGAACTCTCTCACGAGGGTCATCATTGTAGACGTAAGTTGCTGGCAGGAATTTCTTTATATTCTCGTATGACTGATAACCATCATCATATTTAATATCGTGCTTCAGCGTAATGTCACAGTTAGGCTGCTTCTGGAAAATATAGTTCCCGGAAAGATTCCCACCAGCGTTGGCATATATATCACCGTTTGCTGTCGTGAATTGAAATATACGCTGACCGGCAGAGCCACCATCCCCAAGTGTTGTTATTGCCACATCCGCCCACGAACTAGGCCCGGTAGCTATAGAACCAAGCCCTACCGTTGAAGAATATCCGCCACTGCATTGACTATGCCAGCGGGCAAAGGGAATGAAACCAGCATCATTATTAACTGCAACATTACCCCTAAAAAAAGAGATATTTCTTTGCCATGTATTAATGTCTGACCAGGAGCCACCATATCCAGCTCCATTTGCTCCACACGAAGATGATTTGAATCTCTCATCGGGGTAAAACAAAAATGAACCTGCCGTACCAGTTCCGCTATTAACATTTAACTGCGCTCTGTCTAAATTAGTTCCGCTCCCCCGAACACCGCCAAGAGACCAATTTCCGTTATACCACGCCCCTCCCACAGCGTTTACATAACCTCCTACACTCCCATCCCCTGTGATGTTGTATAGCTTAACGGTCTTATCACCACCTTCCTGAGTAGATACGCCAATGCTGCTACCCTGAGTTACCATCAAAGTACCAGTTACATTTCCACCCGTTTTTCCATTTAACGTGCTTGTCTGGCTTATTACGGATGACCACGATGGACCTTTAAAAGTTGTTCCATCTGGAAGCTTCACTGTGATGTTTCCGGCTGCACTGAAAACCTGCTGCCAGTTCTGTTTGTCGTAATTCAGTCCACGCAGCGCTTCTGCACTCTGAGCAACCAGCACTGCTGTGACCATATTCAAGGCCACACGCGGGACTGCTGACCAGGCTGCACCGGATTGCGTTGGCCCGGTGAAGTTACTGACAAGCGTGAGCTGCGTGCCACTGTCTACCGTTTTCACTGGCAGCGTATAGGGCACACCGCCCACAGTTGAGACAATGAAGTCACCTGCGGCAAGTTCGGTAGTAAAAGAGGTTCCGGAACCGCCAACAATAGCGGAACCATTTGTCAGAGTTATTGTTCCTGCCGACATATAGGACTCCTTAATTCAGATAATAAAAGCCCCGCCAAAGCGGGGCTTTTGGGTGGGGTTGTATCAATACATTGCGGGGATAATGGGAATACTCATTCCCGTAAATCTCTCGCCGGTCACAGAATACTTGTCGGTCCAACGGGAACGGACACGGCCATTCCCACATTTTACCGAGTTCCCACTCATCACCAGTCCCTTGGAGCGCATGTTGCACCACCCGCTGGCTGTTGACGAGTTGAAACCATAGCAGCCAAGCGCAATCATGCTGTTGCCAATATCGACCCAGCTATTGCCCGGTGAATAAAACTGATTGCGGAATATAAATGGACGGCGAGTGGTGGAGAAGGTGCACTGACCAGCGGCGTTGATGAAATTTAATCCTCTCCCCGGTACAGGTGCCTGAACCGCAAAAATTGCAATATCGACATTTACAGAACGGGCAATATCGTCATAGCCCGTATAATCCTGCCGGGAGTAAATATTATTGCCATCACATTCAAGCGTAGCTGCGCTGTCATTCCAGCGAGCAAAAACGAGCCCTTTGGCCGGAAGCGTGTAAGTACCATTTACATTGACCGTCCCACTGAAAACACAGGAAGCAACGCGGCTGACATCAGTGATCGCAATAAAGTCTGTCGAGTCCTCAATGAGCAAACCACGGTTTCCACTCTGCCCTGCCGGTAAAATCTGCCAAACTGTGCCGGGAAATGTTTTATCTTTTCCCCAACCATCTGATGACCAGACTCTCTGAGTCAGGGTTCCGTTGCCGTTATTGGTTATCCCGTCAAGAACCATAATCGTTGTGATCAGATTCGGCGAGCGAGTCACATTCACAACCGAGTTTGATGGAATGAAAAATGGGGTCGCCCCGGCAACAAAGCCCTGAACAGTCATGGTCTGCTGGCCCCATGCCTCTACCGCCTCCCCGCCATACGACGGACATTTCATTCCGGCAGTGATGGTCATTGCGGGACGCCCGTCATTCAAATCAATATAAAGCCCCCTGGCCATCAAAATTCCCCCAGAACAATGCGTCCGCCGTTCGACAAACTGACAGTGACACCGTTGTTATTGATCGTGACGCCTCCAGTTGAGTTGGTAAATCCAAACTGACCATTTTGGGCATAAACCCCGCCACGAACCGTCACATTATTGAATTCAGCAGAACCATTCTTGTTGATAGTCCAGCCTGCTGTGCCCGCACCGTAATTATTCGACTGAATGACATTGCCAATCTTGGCATTCGTGATCGTGCCATCCTGAATAAAACCTGAGCTGATAAAGACCTGACCATTAACCACCGCGAAGGGTGAATACTGACTGTCACCGCTGCCGCTCATCAGAACGAACTGATTAGCGTTAAAGCCAACCCTGGTTATTACCGGTTTCCCTGCCTCCGCCAGAACGGCAATCGACATCCCTGCGTTGTACATTACGCCATTAATCCTGACCCCCGTTTTCAGCGTATAAATGGCTGATGCGCCGGTGGCGTCAACGACTGCAGTCAGCTTGTCTTCAAGAGCTGCCGTCACATCGTTAAACTGCGCCTGCACCTGGGTGGACATTTCAGCCATTGCCTTATCAACTTCAGCAATAGTCGTTTTTACAACCAGAATATCGGCACGCACTTCCCCGTATTGTGCCCACTGATGCTCAACTGTTCCGTGGTTCGCGAGGGCGTTCTGCAGAATTCCCTCAATGTTGGTATCGATGTCTCCAGTGAGGCGCTCCCCATCAGCAGAGGTAAGAAAATCGTCTGCGATATCCCCCAGATAATCATCGGCGTTATCGTTTGACATACCCCTTACCCAGTCGGTATATCCGGACTCGTTACCTGTTCTGTCGACCAGCTGCGCGCGGTACCAGAATTCCTGCCCGGCTTTAAGGCCGAGCTGGGTGTATTCCGCAGATGGATAAGGCACGTCTGAGAGCAGGAGTGGATCCGAAAAGTCACTGTTGGCGGTATACTGAATTTCCGTTTTTAGCGTATCGCCAGTGTTTGCCGGGAAGCCCCAGTTAAGACGAATGCCCCAGTTAATACCCGTGGCCGTGAATCCTACTGGCTTAGGTGGGTTTCCTACTTTGCCCGTCAGTGTCTTCTCTTCCGAATATCCCCATCCTGAGGAAATTTCAGCGGCATTGATAGCACGCACGCGCACCAGATAGCGTCCGGCGTAAATCCCCGGGACGTCGAATGACGTGGTGGAGCTGCGCGGCACGTTAACCCAGTTCCCGTCATTGCGGCGCCATTGCGCTTCATAGGCGATAGCGTTCTGCGCCTGGTCCCAGCTCACGCGCATGGTCTCAACGCTGATATTTTGCTGCACCACGGAAAACGAGCTGATCACGATGTTCGAAGGCGGCGACTGGTTACCCGGCGGGATCACACTCACCGGCCGCTGGTCAATGATGGCTCCGGTATCAATACGGTCATATTTATCCGGGTCGTGCCATGCGGCGGTAATCGAGAAAGTGCCATTATCGTTATCAGAAACGCTGACAACACGATACTGCTGCGCGTAAAGCTCGTCAGATTCAACCACCCAAACAGCTTCGGTCTGTGGGGTCTCACTGTATGCAGTAGTGACTGTGACTGATTGGCCGTTCACAGCCTGAATGGTCCTGCTCTGTGACGCTCCTGAGGGAAGGTTGAGAATCAGGCGATCACCAGCTTCTGCATCAGCAACGCGGTCAAGTTTGATAACGCGACCGTTTACGGCACTGATGCGGCCGCCCATAACCTTTCCGGACAGCAGCTCGTCTGCCACGGCAATGATGTACCCCGGCTGTGGTATGTTTCCGTCCAGACCGACATCAAACGAAACAACACGATCCTTGTTGTTGGTGAGAATGCCCCAGCGCCCCTTTCGGTTCGCCTCTGACTGTCTGGTGCAGCCGATGGCGGTCATTTCCAGTTGGTTAAAACCGTACCGCGCAACCAGCGCCTGCTCAAATACGGGCTCCATAGCATCGGCGTAGGCGTTGCCCGGATCGGACCATGACACCAGCGCCGTGGTATAGCGGGTTTTCGTGGTACTGCTCGAATAGGTAAAACGCCCTTCAATAACGTTAGCGCGCGTATAGCTGTAATCTACATCGCGCGGCATGTCTGCCAGGGCCACAATCTGATCCCCGCCCCAGTAGGTCATGCCACGGAAGATGGCAGCAAAATCGCGGAGGACTGTGTAAGCATCATTCCGGTCCTGAATGTACACGTTGCAGGTATAACGCGGTTCGGTACCGTTACCCCCTTTGCCGTCAGGTACCATCTGATCACAATACTGGGCAACCTGATAAAGCGTCCATTTATCGATGTTAGCAGCTGTTAAGCGGTGGCCGAGGCCGAACCGATCAGAAACAACCAGATCGTAAAAAATCCACGCGGGATTGTCCGTCCATGCCCATTTAAACACACCGGTCCATGTGCCGCTGTAGGTACGGGTTTCTGGGTCGTAAGTATCTGGCACGCGGATTACGCGGCCGCGGGGCTCGCAGGAGATCTGAGGGATAGAGCCGTTAAACTGGCTGGAGTCGAATTCGATGTAGAGTAGCGCTGTGTTTGGATAACGTAACTTGGCGTCAATCACCTCAGTGAAGCTCTGCAGGGTCATCGTATCGCCGATCTTCGCGCTGTTGGCATCGGCGGTAATTTTACGCAGTCTTATGGTCCAGGTACTGCCAGCCTGAGGTAAATCAATTCGGTGGCTACGCTCGTAACCAGAGGTTGTTTTCCCGGTCACGCTGGTATTGAGTACCGTCAGCCATGTTCCGCCGTCAGTCTGCAGGTCAATCGCATAGTTGATCGAATAGCCGACCAAATCCCCGTCGTCCTCCTGCTTGAAAAGTGAGGGCCATTTCAGACGCAGACGAACCGCTGATAGCTGCGTATTGGTGAACGTGCGTGTCCATGCTGTAGCGCTTGATACTTCTGTACCCACGCTGATTTCATTTTCGGTACCGGGAATGCCCTGAATGTAATTTTGCGCCTGCGACCCCGCACGAAACTCCCACGTCACACCGCTGAAGTTTTGGGAGCCGTCGGCGTTCTCAAGCGCCGTTCCGTCCAGGTAGATATCTTTGCCGGTTAGCTGCCCTGCAAATTCCCCTTCCCCAAGCGCAACGAGGATTTTAGCCTTCGCTACAGATTGCAGATCATCTGGCTGCTCAGTAGGGGTTCGGGAACTGGAGCTGCCGCCCTTGCGGCCCTTTAAAACTTTTTCTGTAGCCATATTGCGCCCATAAAAAAGCCACCCGAAGGTGGCCTGAAAAAAAGTTTGTTATCTACTGCTGATCTTCGACATAAATTCCGGCTGAGATAATCGCTCCGCCGATTCGCCGACGGCCATAAAGAAGCGGTACCGGGTAGCCCTGAGCAGCAGTGTTTGTTACTCCACCGAATGCGTATGAGGCGCGGTTATCTGCGCTTTGTTTACTGGCCAGTCCGGTTGGCTGAGGAGAAAGCATTTGCACAACCCCGCCGACCATCATTGCCGCACCAAATTGTGCGACACCATACCCGGCTGCAGATAACGTACCTGCTGAAAAATAGCCAACAGCCACCCCGACAACGACCAGCACTGCACCAAGGATTGTTTGCAATATCCCCGCTTTTTTACTGCCAATAATTACTGGAACAATACGGATAACGTCACCGGTTACCGGAAAACCAAGATCATCCTCACCAATGTTTCTTTTACCCTTAAACACAGAATATGTGAGCCCGCGACGCTGGCTTGAAATCATAAACTGCTCAAATCCAGGAATGGTCTTCGCGAGTGCAACACCAGCCTCGCTCACACGGGAAATCAGGCGATGGTGAACTTTTCCAAATGTTTTACCAAGAACTCCGCCAAGTTCAATTCGACTCATAACCTCTTTCATACAATTTCCACACATAAAAAAACCGCCGAAGCGGTTTAAATATCAATTTTGTGCAGCTTTACCGCCGGTACACTGATATTCGACAGATACGTTGGACATAATACAACTCCCAAAACCATCCATCTGTCCACACTGGCTAGTTTGTCCGCCAAAAGGTTCTGCACCTTCATATCCCCAGGTTTTACATTTTTGGGCGGCTAAAGATGCGGCTTGATTAAGGTCAACAACAGGCTTTTCAAATTGACCGACTGTATAACCCATTCTCACAGTACCATCGGCCTTGCTTCCCCCCATAGGGACCATCTCCTTTCGAACCGCGCAACCAGATAAAATCATGGTAGTTAAAACTATCAGGACTATTTTCTTCATCATTTATTTCCCTTAATTACAATCGGAAATATCTTAACACCATTCAATCTGGCTGCAATATAAGAATTATTTTTTGATGACATAATTTAATATACAAATAAATCTTTATAGCGCAATAACTTAACTGTTCGTTCCTGCCAGTAGCCGCCGTACGGCACACGCTGGCTTATGTGTCCGTACAGGTGATGCAACAGCATATTGCCCTCCAGCAAAATTCCCGCGTGATTCCACTTATCGGCCTGGACCTGCATGATCACCATATCGCCTGGCCTCGGCGGGCCGTCGAACTCTCTGAAACCGCACTCGTACCAGCAATCCTGATAGAAGTTGTCCGGATAATTGTTTTCCCACCAGGGATAGTCCACCCGATAGTCGTTGAGCTCAATACCATGCGTTTGCCTGAAATAACTCATGACCAGCCCCCAGCAGTCATAGTGTCCAAGCACAAACGGACGCTCCAGCAGCGGCAGCTCTCCGCGCGGCTGGATGGTACGTAAATCCCCCTCCGGCCAGCTCACGATGTGCCAGGGTAAAAGCGTTGCATCGCATTGCGCTTTATCCAGTTCGCTTGGTTGCGTCGTGGCATCAGGGTGACTGTGAACGATGGCGATCACAGTTCCCCAGTCTTCAGCTGATGCGTAATCTTCCGGACAAAGGACAAAATTGTCCTCTGGCGCCGCTGCAAGATTACGGCACGGGAAATAACGTTCAACACGGCTTTTCTGCGCCACCACGCCGCAACACTCGCGAGGATACTCAGCTGCAGCATGAGCCATAATCGCATCGATGGTTTTCTGACGCATATCAGCTCCTGATCAAAGACGTCCCAGGGAACCCACCGAACGGCAGTTCGTTGCCGTCTCCATGCCGGAGCTTACAGGCCGTCAGAGTGCCGCTGCATTCATCCAGGGACGGATCGCTGACCGGGTTATTGTTTTTGTCGAAATAGTTGGTCCCGGCATAGTCGCAGCCGTCGCCGGTGCGATACTTGTTCCGGATGCACCAGGTACAGAGCGAATGCAGCTGACGCGTCGGAATCATCAGTCCCTGCAGGTCCATCGGACTTGAAAGTGAGAATTCCACGGCCTCGTTTGTCTCTGCGCTTTTGGCATCGATGTAAAATACTTTCACCTTTTCCTGCGTAGGGTCTGCAGTGGGGTTCCCGCCTGGAAAATTTCGGGCATCAAGGTAGCTGGCCAACGTATCATGGATCGTGACCTTCGCCTGCAGCAGGTCATCATAGGCAAGACAGAGCGCAGTTATAGAGCTGTCGAGGTTAGCAACCGATAATTTAGGCTGCGCGCTGCTCCCACTGGTGGAAACCTCAATCCCCTCAATCTGGCAGGGCCACGCTTTATATTCCTGCTCCTGCCACCAGATGGATTTCGCAGGCAGTTTGCTTTCATCCCCACCAGCAGCATCAATCTCTTCTGGTGTATGCGCGATATTATGCGCATGGAAGAAAAGCACATCTGACATGCCGAAGGCCGTACCATCGACAGAAAAAAGCCGGACTTCATTGCCCGGCTCGAGTTTTTGATAATCAGCATTAAGGCTCATGGTGCAAATGCCTGTTCAAACGTTGCGGTTACGGTTTCCACTTTTTTATTCAGGGTGACTCGCTGAAGGCTGTCAGCCTCAACACGCCAGAGGGCTAAATCACCACCAGGTGGAGTGAATGTGAAAGACTTTGTTTTATGCCTCCGCAGAAATGAATGAATCTCTCTGGCTATTACCGGATCGCCAGTAAAAGAAAAGGCATAATTTAGAACTTCATCGTTCAGGCCAGAACCACTTACCTGCTTGTACCCATCACCGAACTGCGCCGTTCTGACTGTATCTTTGCTGCTCAGAGTGGGCTGGCTTGCTGCCTGAATCTTCCATGCAAAATGCTCTATGGCCATCATTTACCTCTGTTTAGTGGCATTCCAGATGATTCCTCCAGGCCTTGTTTCGCGCGCGATGCCTTCGCGGACCGAACGATCAACCACTTTCTGATAAGCCTGAGCAAGTGCACCATCGCCACTCTGTTGCTGCTTCGTATTGTTAGACTGCGCTGTAGTCACTGAAACGGGTGCGTAAACGCTAATCCCACCGATACCAGAAGCTGCTGCGCTCCCCCCGCCGACCAGACCACCGGAGGCATACCCGCGCATCAGCCGATAAAGATTGGCCACGCCGATGCGGCTGGTTGACTCTTTGGTGAAGACGAACTCCCCGCGGTGAACGATACCGGCTGGCTCATACTTGCCGCCGTGCCCGGTAAAGCCGCCTGCGTCAAAGCCCGTAGGGCGGAAAGACGGTACCGAAAATGACTGGCCTGCAGAGGCCGTATTAGTTCCGCTACTTATCCAGCCCATTGCACTCTGGATTGCGTAAGCCACCAGAAGCTGGTTGATAACGGAAACAATCATTTTAAGGATCGAGCTGGTGAAGTCCCTGAAGCTCGCCTTCCCGGTTGTCGTCAGGCTGGTAAGCTGGCCCGCCAGCCCGCTGAACGTAGCCTGCGAAATCTGCTGAACAGAGCTGAAAACGTTTGTCGCTGAATCCTGATATTCGGCCCAGCCCTGTTTCGCACCGGCCAGCCAGTTTGCACGCAGGGCATCTTCAGCCTCGAACGTCGCCCTTTGCTCTTCCAGAACCTTTTGCTGCGCCTGAGGGTTGTACGAATAGCTTTCGCTGAGACGCTGCAGCGTAGTTTGTCGCCCGGCTTCCCGGGTGGATACCCCCTCAGACTGAGCCTGCAGGCCCGCCCTGGCGGCTTTTTGCTGCTGCTCAAACTTCACGGCCTGATCGGCCAGCTGGTTGAGCTTTTGCTGGCTGGCAACCTTATCGCCCAGGTCGGCCAGCTGCCGCTTGTACTCGAGCGTTTCTTCCTTGTGCGCCAGCAGGGATTTTTCCTGCGCCGTAAGCTGACGACGCCCCGCGGCCTCCTGCAGAACGGTGAACTGATTTTCAGTCTGCCAGAGATCCTGACGCTGTTTACTTATGACGTCGTTCACGCTGGTGTGCTGCTCAAGCGTTTTAAGCTGGGCCTGAAGGGTGCGGAGTTCGGCCTGGGCCTTTTCCTCGGCCTTGTCGCCGGCGGGCGTTGAGTAGCTTTTGCCTTTCGGCGTTTTTGGATCTTTCCACTGCTTTTCAATCCCGGCGCGGGCCGCGGCAATGTCCTTTTCAGTCCACAGCGTGGCGACACCGTCTTTCGCATCCTGGCGGTTTTTCTCAATAAGCTGACTGAGCTTTTTCTCTGCTGAAGCCCGCTTTTCTGCCGCCGTCGCGCCGGACTCCACCAGCTGGTTAAACTGCTGCTGGTTCCGGATTGCCTGAGCCTGCTGGTCCGTCCGCATTTTTTCCCGCGCGGCTGCCAGACCTTCCTGGGCGTATTGCTGATCGGCAAGATCGTAAGCCTGCTTTTTCAGCTCCACCTGCTGGCGCGCGTTTCTCAGCCTGTCCGCATCCGCTTTTTGCAGAACGTTGTTACCGGCATAATCCGGGTCGACCTTAAGATTGCTGGACAGCGCGCGGTACTCTTTCTCTGCTGCCTGCCATTCAGCAAAAGAGTCCTGGCGCTTCATCGCGGTGTCAGGATTACGCCCTATGCCAAGCATCGCATCCCATGCACCGGAGGCGGCATTCTTCACCCAGTTCCAGGCTTTTTCGAGGGTTCCGAGATTATCCTCGACCGCACCGGCGCGCTGAATGACCGCGTCGGAATATGCCCGCATTGCCAGCTCGGCAGCTTTCTGCGAATCCCCCAGCGCCTGAGCAGAAGCTATCTGTTCATACTGGGTGGCCGTCAGAAAGTGAAGGGAATCGTTGAGCGTCGCGACCGCGTTAACCGGATCATCCTTCAGGCGTTTAAACTGATTTATGGTTTCGTCGACGGCCTGCCCGGTAGCCTGCTGCAGCCTGGCGGCAACATTGCTGACCATGCTGACGTCATTCCCGCTGAACACGCCGCTTCCAACGACCTGCGCCAGCACGCCTGCAGCGGCATGCTGCGTGATGCCATTACCGGCCAGCGAGCGCGCCAGCGCCTGAAGCTGCCCTGACGTTTTCCCCGCGTAGTTCCCGGTCAGGATCAGCTGCCTGTTAAATTCCTCAGACTCTTTGCTGCCGTCATACCAGGCCTTACCCAGCCCGAATACCGCCGCGGCAATCCCACCAACCAGGCCGGCGATCCCCAGTCCGCGCAGCGACAGCAGCTGGTCTATCCATCCTGCCCGGTTCGCCAGCGTGATCCCGGAGCCGCGCAGCGCACCGAAGTTACCGCGCATGACCTCGCCGATAAGTACCCCCAGCTCCTGCCGGGCAGCAGCACTTTGCAGCCCCAGACCGTGCGTGGCCACTTTGGCAGCTTCAAGCTTGCGGATATAGACCTCAGCCGCATCGCTGGCACCGACCTGCGCCGCCTTCATGCGCAGCAGCTCGGTACCGGAGAGCTTTTGCTCTGCAACCTGTTGCTTCAGCTGGCTGAGGAATCGCGTGCGCGCTGCGGCCGATTTTTCCTCCACGATCTGTAGTTCTTTTTGCCGGGCCGTGGTGCGGGAAATAAGGGCGAGATAATCCTGCTGGGTGATGTTGCCCTGTGCCCTCGCTGCGCGAAAGCGCGCCTGCACGTTCGCAAGCGACTGTGTCTCACCATTGAGCTGGCGAACGCCGTCAATCTGGCGGAAAAATGATGCCGCCAGTTCATCCTGTCGACGGGCAAGCGCTGCGGCCTGCCCGTCATTCTCACGCATGCGCTGATTAAGCTCGGTCACGCGGCGGTGAGTTTCATCAACGGACCTGGAAACACTCTGCCAGTCTTTGGTCAGCCCTTCCGTTGCGGCCGACTGACGGGCTTTCATGTCTTCGGCCGCCGCCGCGCCAGCGTCGCCCACACTCTTTAGTGCAGCGCTCTGACGGTCCGCAGCACGCTGCATTCGCGCCTGAACTTTATCAGACTCATCCGCCATTCCTGTCAGTTGCCCTTTGATTCGGGCGACCTGCTCGCTGAAGGTTGCGCGGTCAACATCCAGCTTAATAACCAGGTCGCTAATTTGCTGGGCCATATCGGATACCTCCTGTGATCCCCTCAGCGGCGGTCATCAGCGCATCATCATCCGGCTCATCATCGCTGATGACGATACCGGAAGGAGAAAGCAGGCTGAAATGTGCGGGGGTAAGTTCCGGGTCGCGGAAGAAAAGAGTGGAGATGGAATAAAGCAGCTCTGAGAAATGTGCATCGAGCTGCGCGTCCTGAAAATAATGCTCCCGATAGAACTGGTGCCAGTCGCCCAGCTCACTGGAAGTCATTCCAGCCAGCATGGCGCGCCAGTCGGGTCGCCCAAACTCGCGCGCCAGATTCAGGACAAACGTCAGCTCGCTGGCAAGGGCTTTTCCGCCGTAACGGGTTCTGCGCTCTCGGCCTCCGCGGAGGCATCCGGATCGGCAGGATTGTCATCCTCAACCGGAACGAGCATGCCGGAGAGCAGCTTTATCTCCATTTCGGCTTTACCGATCGCCTCCGGCGGCCAGCCATTCAGGACCTGCTGATATAACGTTTCCACATCAGTGCCAGCCGGATCGTTATGCCACAAAGACATTGCGATCACCCGCGCACCGCAGCGAATATTTGAGCCAATCAGCCTGGCCGTCATTTCCTGATCGCTGATGCCGTCGCTCTCAGCGCTGACGGCCTTTTCCTCTGCGGCCATAAACGTAAGGAGCTCAATACGCTGCAGCGCCGACAGCTCAAAGATGGTCAGGGACTCTTTTTGCCAGGTGAACTTCTCTTTTTTCAGAAACATGCGGCCTTCCTTACGCTGCTGTTACGGTGACTTTGCAGACCGCAACGAAATTACCGTCACTGGTCATAACAATAATGTCAGCGGTGCCCGCCGCCACGCCGGTGACGGTGATCGCATTGCCGCTAACGGTGACCGTTGCTTTTGCCCCGTCAGAGGTTGCCACGCGGAACGAGGTATCTGACGCGCTGGCAGGGTTAACCGTCACATTAAGCGTTGTGGTTGCGCCGACGGCCACGCTTGCCGTGGCTTTATCGAGCGTAACGCCGGTCACGGGGATATTCGGGGTCCCGCTTTCTTCAGCCAGCTCCGGCTTGCCGGTATTGGTGATTTTCGCTGTACGGGTAATGACCTCTTTTGCCGGAATGGCTTTACCCAGGCTGCTGCACCAGCCGCGGAAAACGTCGACGGTACCGTTCGGGTATTTGATTTTGTAATAGCGCACTGAGCCATCAATAAACCATGCGACCAGGTCTTTTTGCCCTTCTTCGCCCGGTTTCCAGGCGAGGGTGAACGAGGTATCGCCAGCAGATTTTGCCCCCTGGGCGGTGGCGTTCCAGTCGGCATCCTCGTCGTCAAGGTAAGTGTCGTCATACGATTCGGCGGTCATTTCGCCCGGCGTCAGCTCTTTAATTTTCGCCAGGCGGTTCCAGTCGATATCCGAGAGTGGGTTAGCGAAAGCGTTGCCCGTTCCGGTGTAAAGCCAGAGGGTGGTACCGGCACCTTTCACGGGGGCCAGCGGGTTTGGAGTAGGCATAAGTACCTCTTAAATTGAATAGGTGATTAAGTACGTGAAATCGACTGAACCCCAGGTGGCCATTTCATCATCCCGCTGATAGTCATAACTCTGCGGGGTGAACGTCTCGACCAGTTCGGTCAGATCCGGGATGAAGGACATTGCCGGATACACTTTCTCTTCCATCCAGGAATCAAGCGCGCTGTCGGGGCTGGAGGCTTTAAGAAATACCTCGATGTGAACAACCGCCTGCCACGAATCTTCGTCAAGCGAATCGCCGGTGTACTCCGCGTCAGAAAGGTATACAGCCACGGCAGGGAGATCCTGCTCTTCAAGAAAAACAGGGCGCCCGTCAAACCAGGTGACCGTGTCGGTGATCTCGGCTTTCAGTTTTGCCAGAATGGCTGCACGAATTGCGCTGTGTCTGTTCATCGCTTCAGGTGGATCCTCAGTTGGTTTTTCAGGGCTGCGGAAAGTTCTTTGGGCATATCGCTTTCAATAAGGCGCTTTGAAATAGCGGTGAAGGCCACGGTGAGCGGTGTCTCAAGAGGAACTTTGACCACATCAATCGGATAACGGGCCTGACCTACGCGCCGCATGACCTGCCAGCGCCCGTTCGAGAGCTGTTGGATAAAAGCATTACGAAAGGTATAGGGCCCGATTTTAAGGACGCTGCCCGCTCCGTTTCTGGCCCCTTTTTTACGCGAGAGCCGGACGCGCGCCGTGCCGAGCTTTATCGCAGGAAGATTACCGCGGTTGATTTTTATCGACGCGACCGGGCGATCGTGACGGGCCTTGCGCAGACGGGAACGCTGGCGGACCAGACGAACCGGAAGCCCCTTTTTCCGGTTATCATCAACTGTTGCTTCTTTCGCTACAGCTTTGCTCCCCTGGCTTATCGTTCTGCTGGCCACCCGGTTTAGTGCTTTTGCGGTTGCCTCAGGAACGATTAACCGGCTGAGGCTGTTCAGGTTCTGAATAGCCCTTTCCAGTCCTTTCACAGACATAGCGCCTCCTCATTCGAGATGGATGCGGGGTTTTCCGTTGAACATGTCATAGCGGGTAACTGTCAGGTTCTTACCGTCGTAGTCGACACTGTCGTTTCGGCGTGGCTGGTAAAGCTCAGAGAAAACCACCAGCGAAGTACCTGTTCCCGACAATGGTCCCATTTCCTCGAGTTGATCGGCTGGAACAACGTCATAGCTGCTGCCATTGATGATCGCTGTCTTTCCCATCTTTTTTATGGTGGCCGCGTCCATGCGCGCCGCCATCCGGTCAAAGGGGTTAGGCATTGATCTTAACTTCAACAACGGTGGTGTTTGCCCCTGCATCTTCCCAGGCAATGCCCGCGGCAACGGCGTCCGTTTCTTCGATCGTGATTTTGCCGTCCTTCAGATACACCTGCGCCCCGGCAGTAACCGCATCTGCGGATACTTTTGGCAGAAGGAAAACACCCTCGGTAAAACCGTCCCCGGTATCGCCAGCCGGGATATCGGTAATTGCCACCGCGATAAGTTTTCCAACAACAACCGGGTCGCCGCTGTGAACATCGGTTGCACCGCCGCTTACCAGAGGGATCGTTTTCCCGTCCTGCGCATAGTTCTTAGCCATAACTTCTCCATTCAGCCCCTTGCGGGGCTGGTTTCAGGTATAAAAAAAGCCCTTACGGGCGTCTGTTTGTCAGGACTGTTTTTTACTGACCAGAGGATTTGGTCATGCCGCGATAGTCCAGCGGCGCCACACCTGCATCAATACGCACTTTCGTGGCGATACCATCAGTGGTGAAGCCTTCCTGCTGATCGATGTATGGCGTGTCGACGCCGTTGAGATAAGCGACCTCGATGGTGTCGGTGCCCTTCGCGGCAGCCAGATACCAGGCTTTCGCATCAGCTTCATCCAGGCGTGGTTCGGCAATGACTTCTGCAAAGTTCTGGATAGGGTTAACGATCCCGGCATTGATGTCTGCACCTTTAACACTGGCCGACTTGATGGTCTGATTTGCCAGAGTTTCCAGGGCGACGGGCACCAGCATGTAGGCCGGACGGATATTCAGGGTTCGCTCCCCCTCCTTCTGCAGACGCATCAGCTTGCGCGATTCGTCCAGGCTGGCCACAGAAATTGCGCCCGCGCTCAGGTTCTTGTGATCGGCATGGAACAGCGCCTTTCCGTCTGAGAGTTTCGGGTTTTTAGTCAAAATGGCGTAAACCAGATCGCCAATCGTTGCTTTCGCCGCGCGCCCCATCTTCATCGGTACGTCGGTAAGCTGGTTCAGATCGTCGTTGATGATCGCCTGGCGGGTTACTGAGAAGATTTCACCATACGTGGCAAGCGCGATTGTTTCGCCTTTATCACTGGTAGTAATGTACTTGTACTCAGCCCCTTCGCGAACTTTTCGCAGCGAAGGGAAACCACCCATACCGACACGATGCGCCGTTTTGAAGTCCGACAGCTGGCCTTTTTTGGTCCACTGCTCGAAGGTTTCCTGCGCCTCGTCCCAGCCCTGAATCAGCGCTTTGTTCGCAACATCAAGCAGAATGTTGCCAAAGTCAGAGGTGCTGTGGGTCAGTGCCAGGCCAACCATCTGCATCGGGTTGTAGCTGGCCACGCCGATACCTTTTTCAGTCAGGGCCATACGCGCATACTCGCGCAGCGTCATACCGTTATAAACGTTATCCCGCTCCTGACCTTCGAACCCCGCACGCGCCATCAGTGCCTGGCGAATACCATCCGCGACGAAGTTACCATTGCCCGCATGAATATGCGGCTGGGTGGTTTTATTGGACGGCGTGGCCGTTTTACCGAGTTCTGCCAGCAGCAAATCTTTCGCCTTATCGACGGAACAATCAGGGTCGGCCACACACTGATTCTGCAGTTCCATGTGCTTATTGCCGAACATGGCAAAGAGATCGCCGATAGCGTTAACACGGGCTTTCTGCTCAGCTAACACCTGCGCGCGGATCACATTTTCATCCGGCGCCGGGTCTGTTTTTGCCTGCGGTGCCTGAGGCTGGGTAATAACCGGGTCACGCTGGGTAGTGTTGCGCGGCGGGGTGATCATGTTGCGAATGCTTTTTGGCATTTTTTCAAATTCCTCAATACGTTTTGAATGAATACAGGCCATAGCCTGAAGGGATGGTGTCACCTGGTCGGCAAAACCCAGTTCAAGGCACTCGCTGCCGTTCATCCAGGTTTCGTCCTCCAGCATTGCCGCAATTTCTTCGGTGGATTTTCCGGTTTTCTGCGCATAAGCCGGGATAAGAACGGATTCAACCTTGTCGAGAAGATCCGCATAGTCGCGCATATCGCTCGCGTCACCACCAGCAAACCCCCAGGGCTTATGGATCATCATCATCGTGTTTTCAGGCATGATGACCGGATTGCCTACCATCGCAATCACCGAGGCCATGGAGGCCGCCAGACCGTCGATATGCACGGTAATCGCCGCGCCGTGATGCTTTAGCGCGTTATAAATAGCAATACCGTCGAAGACATCACCACCGGGGGAGTTGATATAAAGGTTGATGTGGGTGACGTCCCCAAGTGCCCGGAGATCATTGACGAACTGTTTCGCCGTTACGCCCCAGTACCCGATTTCGTCATAAATAAAAATGTCGGCTTCGCTGTTATTGCTGGCCTGCATGCGGAACCACGAATTACTTTTTGCGCTGGCTTTCGGACGGTGGCGCGCCCGGTTCTTTGACTTCGGCACTGGTGCCTCCTTTATCATTGGCGGGGTCGGTGTCAAACACCAGGCCCTGTTCACGGTTCTCGTCAACCTCCGCTTTACGGCGTGACTTAACATCATCCGGGTTGCGACCGCTGGCACGTATCCAGTCGGATTCAGTAGCAGCACCGCCGCGGATCTGCGTTTTCCAGGCATTCGCTTCTTTAACGGGATCAATCCACGGCATAACGGGCCCCGAATAAACCGCGTTATAAAGCGAGTCCATATCGATGCCTCTCGGCAGCTTGATTTCTCCGGCAGCAATAGCCATCTTCAGCCAGGCCCGGTACATGGGCCGGGTCACTGAACCGATGAACCAGTCCTGAAGAATCAGATATCCGTCGGTTGACTCGACAAGCTCCTGCCGCTGGGCACTGTACGTTCCGTTGTAGTTTCTGGATGTGCTGGAAAAGCTGAGGCGACTGCCGGCGGACACGGCACGCAGCTGTCCGTTACGAAACGACTCGAGGTTAGGGTTCGGGCGATCGGATTTAATCATCCCTATTTCTTCCCCGGCCTGCAGCTCGTCATAGAGCATACCGGGCTGAATCATCAGCTCGCGGTCATCGCTGCTGGAATCAGACTCGAAGCTCTGTCCGTCGCCTTTTTTGATATACATGCCGAGTGCGGCAGCAATTCTGGCAGCGGTAAGCTCCGAGTCCTCGTACTCTTTCAGCGCGCTCAGGCGCATCAGAACACCTGACAAAAGAGACGTTCCGCGGGTCTGGTGCAGGCGTCGTGTGAATTTGAGATGAAGCATGTTTTCTGCATCTATCTCTTTGGTATCGAACTGACGCCCGGATACTGGCAGGCTTTTATAGACCTGATATTTTTTCGGCCGCCCCCAGTTATCGACAAAAACGCCCTGATTGAGCTGGGTGGCGGCATCGCTGTTCATCGGCACGAAGTCCGGCTCCAGCGCTTCCAGCCAGAACGGCACGCCAGCAACCGGCTGAAGACCATTTCCGGTACCGCGAACCAGCTGAGCAAATACCTCACCGTCCCGGAGCCACGTTCGCAGCATCAGCCGCTCCAGCATGGGGCGGGTAAACTGGGTTGTAACATCGGGTCTTACGGACCATTCGCCCCACTTTCTGCGGATATCAGTGGCCAGCTTTTTAGCTATCTTCCCGTTAGTCAGCATCGGATGCGGTTCAACTATGATGCCCTTCGCACCCACCACCCTTTCTTCCAGCTTGTCGAAAACGCCAATCACCAGATCGTGGTTGTTGTCCAGCCAGCGCGCCTGCTGCCTCAGTGAAACCGCCCCCATCTGGCTGAGCTGATCGGCTGAACGATTTTCCTTCTGGGCTTTGTGGGTACGCGTTTGCTTTACCGCCTCATACGCCTTAATAACCGCGCGGGCACGCAGGCGTGAGGCTTTCCAGCCTGGTGAAAACAGGCCAATCGCATCATCTAAAAAACTCATCCAAACCTCGCCAGCCTGTAGCCGGGTCGCCCGCGGCGTTTGTTATTGAGCGTTGCCAGTCGTCGCTCCCATTCCTGACGGCCTTTTCTGATTTCCGACAGGTTTTCGAGCGTCATCTGCTGCCCGTAGAAAGTGATTGATTTCCCCTCCAGAACAGACAGCTCGGCTGCAGCGTAGCGGTCGATCATGTTTTGAATATCTGCTGGATTCACACCCAACCTCCTGACGAAGACCACGGATTAGCCTGCTCGGTTACAGGCTTCTCACGTTTTGGTTTTGATTTAGATTTCGGCGCAGGCGGCGGGGATGGCATTTCGCCAGCTTCCGTCTGCGTGTCCTCGATCCACGTTTCCCGCCGTGCCCACTCAGGAGCTGACGGCCATTTGATTTTTTCGTAACCACTAAGGATGGCGAGCGCGTCGGCATAAACGAGTAGGTCAAATGCTTCGTTTGCGCCCCGGCCGGGCTTACTCCATTTACCTTCATTCGAGCGTTCCTCATACGTCAGTTCGTCATAGAACCAGCTGCCCAGCCAGGCGGGGAAATGCACATAGCCAGGGCCGGGTGAATCACGCCACAGCGCATTATTCACCCGGTCTTTAAGGGCATCGGTCTGGAGAAGATAAAGAGGCACATCACCCGTCGCCTGTGCGCGACGCGTTGATCTGCCCGTGTTGTCGGGAAACGTTCGCTGGATAAGTTTGCTGCGCCTGACGCTGTCCCCCTTGAAGAGGTAGATACGTTTACCCAGCCCTTCACGACGACATCTGCGCCAGAATTTGTAGGCATTATCCGTCACGCCATCTTCACCCCCTGAGTCCACGGCCATCGACATCAGCCGCATGCCCTTTGACGGGTCAGTTGCGAGTGGCCACGTTTTATCAAAGACATCGGTGAGTAAAAGATCCCAGTCCTCCGGGTAGCTCGCCGGATCCACCTGTAAACTTTCCCCGTTGCCGTCGCAGCGCAGCGAATGCCGGATGTTGTAACGGTCAACTATCCAGCGCTCACCCATACTTCCATAACCCGTAATCTGCACAACAAAGCGCCGGTTGCGCCCGGCCTGCACGTCCACGGTCGCAGTGAGAAACTGCACGCCGTCCGGTACCGAACGTTTTGGGACTTCTTCGGCACGCTGCTCAAGCAATTCACTTTTACGCTGCTCCATGCTGGCCCGCGGCAAATAGGGCCTGCCGAAATCGGTGTTGATCACCGTCTTGAGGGTCTCTTCGCTGCGCGTGGATTCATATTCCTGCTCGGCGGTCAGGAACTTATAAATAAGCTGCGCCCAGGTCTGGTAAGCAGCTGCCGGACCTTCCATCCAGAAGGAGGCAATACGGGAACGACGGCCATCACCGCTAACCTGGCCTTTACTGTCGATGGTTTGCCCGTCCCGGAGCCAGACACATTTCATGTTCAGCGCACGCTTCATGTCCGGCGTTATCCTGCCTTTACAGGCAGGGCACTGAAGAAACGCCGCTTCGCTGGCAAGCACAGGATCGCTGCTGTCGCGGTATCCGGTCATATTGTCCATTTCCGGCTGGAAAAATTCGCCGCAATGTGGGCATGGCCAGTAAAGACGACGGCGGTCACCACGGTTATAGAGCGATAAAATTCCGGTGGTCGGAGGGGCTTCATGGGGCGTGGAGCGCCGCCATTTTGTGTCTCTGATATCTCTCCCGGGCGAGCTCTCAACCAGCGTCATCCCGGAGGACATGAATGTCGTGGTACGTTTAGATGCCAGTGAAAAAGCATCCCCCTCCCCGTCGATATCTTCCGGAAAGCGGTCATAATCCGTCAGCGCCACACTCTTATAGTCCGAGGACGACATGATATTGACGGATGGCCAGCCCAGCTTCAGATAGTTACCGGCGCGGAATGTACGGTCGTAGACGTTGTTATCGTTACGTCTTGGGCTTAGTCGGGTTTTAACTTCAGGGCTACAGCGAAAAGTGCGGTCGAGGCGTTTTTTGGAATGCTCGCGCGCTTTTTCCTCAGATACCTGAATCACAAGCATATCTGCCGGATCGCAGACAATGTTATAAACAATCCAGCCGTCAATCAGCCCGATGGTTTTACCCGTTCGCGCCGGGCCCACAAACACCACCGCATCGTATTCACGCGATGCCAGGCAGTTCATCGGCTCAATCACATAGGGTGCCAGATCCGGATCCCACGGAACTGAGTTTCCCGCCCCCATCGGCACGCGCATATGAGTACTGACCGCATCGGCCACCGGCATACGACGCGGGGCTCGTAAAATACCGGAAACATCGCGGCGGATGTCCCTGGCGGATGCCCGCTTTGCCATCAGTCCTCCTCAGGCTCTTCCTCCTCTTTTTCAGCGTCCTGCACCCTCTCCGCCATCTGGTCGCGAAGATCATCGATAACGCTTTGCACACGAACTACCGCAGCAGGCGTTAAAGCACAGTCGCGCTCGAGCACATCCGGGAGGGTTTCAAGTACCATGACGACAGCTTTCGCCATCAATGAGAATTCTCGCGCCACTTCATCTGCGGGTATTAACTGCCCCGTATCCTGTTCGAACTTCAGCCTCTCGTTCTCTGCTTTCCAGTGGGACAGCCTGTCAGAGGGGGGCATATCATCGATGTTGGCCGAAACGGTAGGGATCATCAGTTCGGTCAGAATGTCGGTCACCAGATAGAGCTTTAACTTGCTGTTGCTGCCTGGAGCTGGTTCAACATTTTTCAGTCTCGCGGCAACCGTCTGACGGTGTACGCCGGTTATCCCTGCCAGCTGGTTGATATTGAGTTTTAAAGTGGCAATTTCCTGGTCCATGATGGTGAACACTTTTTAAACGATTCGACATCTTGAGAAAATGGCCTCTAATTAAATCAAAGACCTGCGCATATGATGATGATGACCCTGGATCCGAAAAACTAGCCGTTTCCCGCGAGCCAGCCGCCCCGTGGCAGGCCCCCCAGCCAGGAGGACCCAATATGAAAATGATTATCACTTCCCAAAAGGCGCTTGTTTTAATGAATTTAGGCTTTTAGTCGACCAAGGCTTCTCGCCTTCTCTGCCATCATTAATAGGCACCTCGCTATCGATGAAAGAGATCTGTTCCGCGATGGGGTAACGCATAGGGGAGCAATCTTTCGTGACCTGAATGCCATCTCCTTACGGCGAGATTCGCTTCGTAAAAAAAGCCCCGCTTACGCGAGGCTGAATTTGATATGGATAATGGCAATCAATCTTCTTTTTTAATCACAACTTCCTGCGGTCGCATCTGCTGAATGGCCCGGACTATGCAGTAAGGAATTACCGCCCAAGCAACGCCCATTGCTGCTCCTGCTGCTTGCTGAGGCGCGCTCACAGCGCCGAAAACCTCAACAATACCTTGAACAAAACCAATAACCCCAAAAACAATACAAATAGCCCAGAGGATTTTCATTAACCTAACTCCTTTTATTAAAGAGCTATTAGGATAATTCTGAAAGCCATTTAGTAAAGCTAAAATGCATCAACAGCTATAATTTGTCGCACTGCTTGATGAATAACATGATCATCGACAAAGATGTAATGTAAGGACAGATCTACGATTTCCTCGGGACTCTTCCCATTCAATCGAGGAAACTACATTGATTCGTCAACCTGTTTCGTCTTCAAACCTCCAGTCAGTAGGCTATGATCCATCCTCCAGCGTGCTTGAAATCGCCTTTCATAATGGTGGAGTCTATCAATACTCAGGCGTACCTTCGGCAGTGCATCAGGCTTTGATTAACGCCGGGTCAAAAGGTCAGTATTTTGCTGCACGCATTAAGCATTCATTTCCCTACCGTAAAGTAGGATAAACACAAGCGGGGATTCGTCCCCGCTTTTTATTTGGTTGGGCGCAGTTGTTCGATATCGCGAATTCCTGCAAGTTGGTTATTCGCTTTCTCGATAGTGGAAAGTAGTGGCTTGATCCATAAAACAGCCTGGCAGAAAGTCATTGAGCTGGAGGCAGCGGCACGATCATTGGTTTCATAAGATCTGCCGGTATCGGAGTGCATGGCGCTGGCACGTAAACGGTACGCGTACTCGAGCAGCCCACCAGCAATGTCAGCAGGAACAGGCAGATCACAGGTCTTTTCACGGCGGAGAATCTCCCGGTATTCGATTATGGTTTCTTCGGTGCTGGTGTCTATCAGGGAGTTAAGCCTATTGGCATGTTCTGCAACCTGATTGAATCGATTGAAGTTGAATGCCTGGGTGGTGATTACCAGCCCCTGCAAAGCGTTGTCACTTCGCAGAACATCGTTATCACTCTGTAGGCTTGTTGCATCTGCGCAACTCTTAACAAGCGCTATTGAGAGACCAGCAATAACGCCTATAGCGATAAGACCAAGATTAAATTTCACTGATCCAGCCCCCAGCACGCCAGCGCGCTTTCCTGGTCCCGTCGTTCAACCTGACCATAGCAGCCATTCTTCTGGCCTTTAGTTAGTCGGCAATCACGGCCACCGTCTTTAACCCACCAGCGGATAGCTTCACAGGCTCCTTTCCGGTCACCAGCATTGATGCGCTTATAGAACGTGGACGGGAAGCATTTACCCGGCCCGATGTTGTACGGGCAGAAAGATGCGATCCCGGCTTTCTGCGGTTCGGTAAGCGGTACCGTAATATTGCGGTCAACCCACGCAAGCGCCTTATCCCGTTCGATGGCGTTTACCTGGTCACATTTCTCATGCGTCAACTTCATACCCTGCACCACCGGTTTACCATCAACCATCGTGGCACCGCTGCAAATCGTCCAGATGCCACCACCGTCTTTGTATGCAGTGAGGCTGTTCCCCTCTTTCTCATCCAGAAACTGATCGAGAATGACGGATGCTGGCGCACCAGCCAGAACCAACCCCAGAACAGCAGCACTCAATTTTGCTCTGGATCCCATTAATCTCCTTCCTTTCGTAAGGCCTCGACAACCACGCTTGCCGCAGCTGGACGTTCGTGAAGTGGTTTATCACCGACTCCTTTCAGGTAGTCATTGACCATTTTTGTTCGCTTCTCGTCTTCTCTACGCCTGCGGTGTGCGTCCACCCGCCCGTTAACGTAGGAGGCAAGCGAGATAAGCAAACCGGCTGCGCCAAAGAACATGAACACCAGATCCTGAGTGGTAAATCCAATGGCTGACGCCAGAGCCGCTACCCACGCGAAGAACTGCGTGAAGATGTTCCCTGAATCATTCATTTTCATCGTCTCTCACCTCGCTGTGTGCGGGTGCTGTGTGAAGGAAATAAAAAAAGCCCGCTTTTGAAGGCGGGCTAATGAGTTGACTATTTGTAAGTAAGGTAGGTAGTCGTGAGTTTTGCTAACTGACCAGAGTGAGACAGTATCGGGCTGATTCACAATGGTTCAGGAGAACCATCAGGCAGTTACCTTCAACACACATTGCAAGCGTAGCAGCAGTTCGCAAACACATAAAAAAAGGCCTGCTTTTTAGGGCAGGCTCTCAAGGAATTTGAAACCGTATTGTTGTTGTCATGGTGCCGGGTGCCTCCCGGTGACTTTATTCCAGCCAGCAAAGTCGCGCGCATACCTGCAGATAGCAGTTGGCTGGAACGCCCTTTCGCTTAGAAAGGATTCACCACAGGAATACGTTACGATGAATCCATTCATATGATCAATGCATCATTGCCCTTAGTCCTCTTAGAATAAGGGGAACAAAAGCTTGGGCAACCTCACGTTTACTCCCCTGCTAACGCCCGTATTTCCTCCATCGTCTGATTAAACCTGTCCTCTTCGAGTTCAACACCGATAGCCTGGCGGCCCAGTTCAAAGGCTGCTTTAACTGTTGATCCCGAGCCCATAAAGAAGTCTGCTACTACATCGCCGGGCCTGCTGCTGGCGTTGATGATTTGCCGCAACATATCAGCGGGTTTTTCGCACGGGTGTTTACCTGGATAGAACTGGACTGGTTTATGGGTCCATACGTCCGTATATGGCACGGTAGCTGTCACAGAGAAATGCCGCCGAAGTGATTTGTACTCTTCGAGCAGCTCTGAATATTTGCGATTCAACGAATGCCACAGAGCCACCAACTGGTGGTGTGGTGCTTTGAGTTAAGAAGCGCGGAGTTTCTCAATTTCTACCTGAGTGAACAATTTCTGCTGCTTCTTCAAAGATTTGGATTATGCTCTCATGACTAATGTAAGCAACAGCTGCATGACAACTCTTATCACATTAATGAGAAAAATGCGTACGCGTTAATACTATTTTCAATAAGTTAGTGTTAGCTTTAGAGATCTATCATCAACCGTAGAAATTTTGAACTTCTCGGAGTAAAGTACTGTATATAAATACAGTTAGAGAGGTGGTGCTATGAACAAGTTAGCGCGATTACTGCTCACCGCAAGCTCCATTGCTCCGGTTTGCGCTACGCTTTTTTTTATAGGTTTCGTCAAGGAAACTGTATGGTTGATGAACTATAGCCTATATGTAGGATTGGTTAGCTGGCTGCTGGCTATTGGGTTAATAAAATATTCTGAATGGAAATTAGAAGTATTAACTAAAAACATTAATTCTTTATCTCCTTCTAATAAA
>NZ_JADBQO010000069.1:0-4701 GCF_014895875.1 Enterobacter cloacae complex sp. P12RS | reverse complement strand
GATTTATTCCTTTGAGATTTTACTCAATTAGTAACAATTATATTTTATTACTCTTTCGCAGGAGTGATTTAGCATGGGACAACTTTCGGTTTCAGAAAGTTCAACAGGTAATCAAATAAAAACAACTGCAAAGGAATATCACGATGCAAAGAAAAGTACTGGCTCTGATGATTCCAGCTCTGTTAATGGCTGGCGCCGCGCATGCGGCAGAAATTTATAATAAAGACGGCAACAAATTAGATCTGTACGGAAAAGTAGATGGTCTGCACTATTTCTCCGATGATGCCTCAAAAGACGGCGATCAAACCTACATGCGTCTGGGTTTCAAAGGTGAAACGCAGATTAACGACATGATGACCGGCTACGCGCAGTGGGAATATAACATTCAGGCGAATAACACCGAAGGGTCTGATAATCAGTCCTGGACGCGTCTGGCCTTCGCGGGTGTCAAAGTGGGTGACTACGGTTCCTTCGATTATGGTCGTAACTATGGCGTGCTGTACGACGTGGAAGGCTGGACCGATATGCTGCCTGAGTTCGGCGGCGACTCTTACACCTATGCGGATAACTTTATGACCGGCCGCGCCAACGGCGTGGCAACCTACCGCAACACTGACTTCTATGGTCTGGTGCAGGGTCTGAACTTCGCGCTGCAGTATCAGGGCAACAATGAAGATGCCAGCAACAATCAGGAAGGCACCAACAACGGCCGCGACATGCGTTATGAGAATGGCGACGGCTTCGGTATTTCAACCACCTATGATTTCGGTATGGGGTTCAGTGCCGGTGCCGCCTACGCCTCATCTGACCGTACAAATGACCAGGTAAGCGCAGGTACTGGCGCTGCGTCTCAATATGCGGGTGGTGATAAAGCGGATGCCTGGACTGCAGGCCTCAAATATGACGCAAATAATATCTACCTGGCGGCGATGTATTCTGAAACCCGTAATATGACGCCGTACGGTTCAGGTGATAGCAAATCAGGCGGCGGTATTGCCAACAAAACTCAGAACTTCGAAGTGACCGCACAGTACCAGTTCGATTTCGGTCTGCGTCCGGCCATTTCTTACCTGCAGTCTAAAGGGAAAGACCTGGGCAACGGTCAGGGCGATCAGGACCTGGTTAAATATGCGGACGTAGGCGCGACCTACTATTTCAACAAGAACATGTCCACCTACGTTGATTATAAAATCAACCTGCTGGATGAAGATGACAGCTTCTACAAAAACAACGGTATCAGCACCGACGATGTCGTTGCATTAGGCCTGGTTTACCAGTTCTGATGGTCAGAGCCCGCAGCGTCATGCGGGCTCTCCTTTTTTTGATGTTTGTCTCGCAACAGCGCTTTATCGCGATATTGTTGAGGATAAGTTGAAAGAAAGCGGGTTAGACTGCGCCGATATCCCCCTCTTCATTAAGGATACCTGCGTTGTTTGGTCGTATATCTGTTACCATTCTGACACTTTTAGCATGCTTGTGGATGGCGTTAATCTTTGATTTTCGAGATATTGTCGGGCATCTCGGCACGCTGCTAAACCATCTGGATCACCATTAACAGTGATTCCCAGAAAAAAGCCACCAGCAGTGCCGGTGGCGGTCATACGCATTTCGAGCGTTATTTTTTCACGGGTTGCGGTTTTTTATCCCCTGATTCCGGGGCCTCACGCGGATCGTCTTTTTCTACACAGAGCATAATTTCTCCTGTTTTAGAAACCCACTTCCACTATAGCCAGGCTGATAAAAAAAAGGCCAGGCGGTAATTAATCTTGATTGGTCTCTTTTTTGCGAAACGAGAGATAGCCAAAAACACCGCTTTCGCCGTCGCTCGGATGGTTTACGCCATCCATCACCGTCACTTCTGGGAAATCAAACGGCGACACATTTTTAAAACAGGCCACATTGACGCCGTATTCATTTGGGTTAGAGCGACGCTGATGGAACGTGTAAATCCCGCAGACCGAGCAGAAGAAATGCCGCGCCGTCCCCGTGTTGAACCGGTACTCCGTCAGCTTATCCTCACCTCTGGTCACGGTGATACCCGACAGCGGTGCAGAGACCACAACCGCGCCCCGCATACGGCAAAAAGAGCAGCTGCAGCGCCGCGCGGTATTCAAGCCGTCAGTCAGTTCGACGGTAAAAGCCACCGCACCACAGTGGCACTGTGCATGACGAATGTCAGCCATTGGCTATACCCCTTTTCTTACCAGTTCGGCAGCTTTGAGAAAAACCTCATCTTCTACACCATCGCCTTTCTGCCTGCCCAGCCTGACAAGTTCGTTGACAATGCTGTCACGATCGATCGTTTTTTGCGATGAAACCAGCCCTATAACGGCGGCCCCAATCGCCAGCCCCACTAATCCTGTTTGTTCGTCTTTGTTCTTCATACTCATGCTCCTGATACAACAAACAAGCGTAGCAGGATTTTTCAGACCGTTTTCAGGCGTTTTACTATTTCGCCTGGATCGCTGTTATTCCGACACGCTGGCCGTATGAGAGCTCTAAGGTATTACCGTCAGGATCGGCAAAAAATACATAATAACCGACGGGGTCACCCAGATCTTCCGGCGCTTTCCTCAACACCCCTTCTTTAGCGGCCATCGCAGTTTTTCTGTCAATTTCTTCGCGCGTGGCGCAGGCAATCCCAAGGTGGCCAAAATGCCCCAGCGGCGTATCGGTCACGGTGTCCGCCTGCACCAGAACCAGCGCAAAAGGACGCGTATGGTCAGTTAGCCACGCCACTTTACGGGCAGTTGGAAGATCGGGCTCACGCGAATGGATGACGTCCATCCCGGCATATCGGCGATAGAAAGCAAGGCTCTTCTCCAGATCCCTGACCATAAACGCAACATGAGTGAATCCTATATCAATGTCTTTCATTTTAAGATGTTACTCCTGTATCAACATGTCGTAGCCATCTTAAAAGCTCAAGTTAACTTGAGGTCAACGGTGAATTTGTGCGGTCCTGATGATGTTCAAAAAAGAATAAAGGGACAGAAATGATAAAGCGCCGCCGTGGCTGAAATATTCACGACGATGCTCAGCAAAAACCAGGTTTTGAAGGGTTGCTTCTGCGTTTTATGGCGAAAGAGCTGTTGGCCCAATATGGCGCCTGGCCACCCTCCCACAGTACCAAACGTCAGTAAAGTGACTTCCGGTATCCTGCGCATCGCTTTTCGTGCCGCCGTTTTGTCGACACCATAAATCGCTATCGTCAGCATATTAATCAGCAGAAACCACATGGCAAAAGGATACGAGGAAAAAAAGCTGCCGATCGCAGCGAAGATCAGCAGAACAAAACAAAAGCGATTCAATGTCATAGGGTCAGTCACGGAATATGTAAGCGTATGTCGGGAAAGCATTATACGCTATCTTACGCATGTATCCGGTCAGGTGCTATCAGCCCGCTATTGCATGCGGGCCTCAAAATGAATGACCTCTTCGACGCACCGAATTGCATTTTGTGAAGCTGCGCATACGCGCCATCATGAGCAAGCAGTTCCTTATGGCTTCCGCGTTCAACGATAACGCCAGTTTGTTTTGATCCCCCCTCCCGGATGGCGAACAGAAAGCCGACTACGCTTTATTAGCTATTGCGCAGAGTGTAAAACGTGCTGGCATTCGCCGCCGGAATCCGTACCATACGCGGCATACTTTTGCCTGCTGGCTATTATCTGCCGGCGCTAACCCGTCTTTCGCCGCTACTGGCTCCGAAGGTAGTAATAAATGCAAGAAAATCAACAAAATACAAAGAAAGAACAATACAACCTGAATAAGCTACGCTGATTTTGCCAACCCATTGATGTCATTTGATTTATCATTTAATTCAATTAGTTATAGCATAATAACTTCTCCCTAAAGCTACCCAGAACTACATTTTTTGTGCCCTTTTTTTGCCCCTTTTTCGCTTTTTTGCCCCTAAATTTGCCCCTAACTTTAGCCAGTGCTCCCCCTTCCTCTCCCTGCCCTATACTTTCAGTGTGACATCTGGCTCGAGGTTTCTATGTGTGGACGTTTTGCACAAGCTCAAACGCGTGAAGAATATCTGGCTTACCTGGCCGATGAAGCTGATCGCAATATTCCATACGACCCGGAACCTATTGGACGTTATAACGTGGCGCCCGGTACCAAAGTTCTGTTGCTTAGCGAACGTGACGAACAACTGCACCTTGATCCTGTTTTCTGGGGTTACGCACCCGGGTGGTGGGATAAGCCGCCACTGATTAACGCGCGCGTCGAGACAGCGGCCACCAGCAGGATGTTCAAACCTCTCTGGCAGCATGGCCGGGCAATCTGCTTTGCTGATGGATGGTTCGAGTGGAAGAAGGAAGGCGACAAGAAGCAACCATATTTTATTCACCGGGCAGACGGTCAGCCGATATTTATGGCCGCGATCGGCAGCATACCGTTTGAGCGAGGCGATGAAGCAGAAGGTTTTCTGATAGTAACGTCTGCCGCTGACAAAGGCCTAGTGGATATTCATGACCGCCGGCCCCTGGTCCTATCGCCAGAAGCGGCCCGGGAATGGATGCGCCAGGATGTTGGAGGAAAAGAAGCGGAAGAGATTGTATCTGACGGCTCTGTACCAGCTGAGATGTTTGTCTGGCATGCTGTGACCCGTGAAGTAGGAAATGTAAAAAATCAGGGGAGAAAATTGATAGAACAAATAGATATATAATATGATGTACTTTTGATGTGTACTTT